>ONHK01000007.1 GCA_900317625.1 uncultured Treponema sp. | reverse complement strand
AATCTTTTCTCTTTCTTCCCATGAATTTGTCCTGCCTTGACCTTAGCACAAATTCGTTATTTTTTCTCCTCCATGTCTAAATCTGAGGCTTATTATAAAATTACTGGTATTGATGCTACTATGGCATCGATTAATAAAGATCTAAATGAAATTGGAAATAATTTATTAGATATTTTTAATTTAAGGTAAAAAGAAGTAAGGGTGTGCATAATTGTTTATTAGAATTCTGTACACCCTTATTACTTATTAATCTACTTTTAAGGGAAAATAATGACGGATTTTGTTAATAAAGAAATAAAAAAAGCAATTGATTTGCGAAAGAGTAATGGAATTAATGAATCATTAAAAATTTTAAATAACCTTTTAAATGAAGAATTGGAAGAAAATGACAAAGCATATATTTTTTTTGAAATATCAAAGTGTCATTATTCAAGTAAGGATATTATGACTGCTTTAGTTTTCATTGAAAAGGCTCTTAGAATTAATCCGGAGATTTCTGATTTTTATTTTTGGAAAGGAATTTGTTATTCAAGAATACATGATTTTTTTAGTTATGCAAGCTGTCTTTTCAAATCAATTGATTTATCTGATGACTTAGAATTTAATGAAGCATGCTACATCGATATTCTAAAAGCTGCAAATACCTATTTTGATAATTTTAATTCCCAATTTGTTGATGAATATCTTTATTTTAAACATATTAACTGTTTTCAGAGACTAAGCAAAATAGAAATTGCCCCAGAAGAAATTAGGCAAAAATATTTGATTTACAAAAAGGAATGTCTTTCCAATTTGAAAGAAAAAATAGATTCCGAATTTATCCATGGTTCTGAAGATGAATTCTACACAAAAAAATTAGATTTCTGCAGACAATTTCTTGAAATTGAAGAAATAAGTCGAGAAGAAAAACTTGAAATAATAAAGAAATATGCCGAAGCGAAGTCAATCCTACGATATTTCTATGGTTATAAGTTGGAAGAAGATTTTTCTGATGTGTCTAAACAGTGCAATATTGGTGATATTATTTTAGAAAATGGGAAAGTAGTTTCAAACTGTAATGAATTAGATTTAGTAACTGGTATAATTTTGCGTGAAAACGAAAAATTATTAGTAATTGATGCTTACGAACGAGAAAGAGAATCTCCATGTCCTGGTTTTACCAAAGAATATAATGGATGGCATATGACTGATTCAAAGGAACTTGAATTAATACTTAAAAATAAAGAAAAGCTAGATAATGTATTAAATACAATTTCGGGGGCAAAAAAGATATCAGATAAACCGCGTTATATTAAGTATGTCAACTGTTAATATTATGCCCGATTTTGATCTAAAAGTTTCAGCCCTTTGTAATTCTGTTCAAATTGATTACGGAATTATAAACGGAAAGTTCAATCAAGAATCTTCACATATCATTGTATTCATAAAAGCTGGTCTTACAGGTTCAATTTATGGGTATGAGAATAAATATCTGAAAATGGCACGTAATCTTTTTGAACGATATGGTGTTACGGTTTTTGTGGTTTCTAATCCGGAAGGAAGTGGAAATTCAATTGGGCATGGCCTGCAGATAATTGAAAATTACTGTAAAGCACGTCATATAGAACAATATGGTGTATATTTTGTAGGGATTTCAAATGGGGGAGTACAAGGGCTTTTTGCTTTTGAACAATATCCTGTTATTCAAAAGGCCTTGCTTATTGGTGCCCCCTTAAATGACCGTCCGGATTTAATCCAAAAAGCTCTTGTAAATTTTAAAGGCGAAAAGTTGTATTTAGTTTGCGGAAATAAAGATCCTTGTTTCGGTTTGTTTAAGTTATATTCTGAATTAGAAAGTGAAAAAGTTATTTTTACAGCGTATATGAAAGTTGATCATGTTTTTTCTGGAAATACAGAATTATTTATAAAATTACCAGAAAAATATTTGTTTACGATATGATTTATCCCGCAAATCGAGCGAATGCGAGATTTGTCGGGAATGAAATTGGTTTGAAACGCAAAAGGGAAGCCCGAGGGCTTCCCTTTTGTCGTTATCATGACGGGTTAGTCAGCACCGAGGTGTCTGACTAAGCCTTATTAAGACGTGCTTCCAAATCATCCAAAATTTCGTTAAGTTCTTTTGGAAGATGCTTACCGAACTTAGGATAGTGGTTTTCGCGAACATCCTTAACTTCTTTCTTCCAACCTTCAACGTCAACTTTGAGGATTTCTGGGAGAGTTTCTTTGTAGTAGTCAGCAAGACCGTCTGTGTTCAAAGCACCATCTTTTGGCATAAGTCCGATTGGTGTGTCTACAGCATTGTCTACGCCGTTACAGCGGTCGAAAATCCATGCAAGGATGCGGCTGTTGTCACCGTAACCTGGCCACATGAATCCACCTGGAAGTTTGTCGTTATTTTCGTCCTTGCGGAACCAGTTAACGTAGAAAATCTTTGGAAGAAGATCTTTATCTTTTGCTGCGTTACCAACATCAATCCAGTGCTGGAAGTAGTCACCCATGTTGTATCCACAGAATGGGAGGATAGCGAATGGGTCACGGCGAATCTTACCAACTTCTGCAGCGTTGATTGTAGAAGCAGCTGTGATTTCTGAACCTACGATAGATCCAAGGAATACACCGTGGTTCCATGAACGAGCCTGGTGTACAAGAGGGATAGTAGATGGACGGCGTCCACCAAAGAGGATAGCAGAGATAGGTACACCTTCTGGAGATTCCCAGTCAGATGCGATACATGGACACTGCTTAGCAGGTGCTGTAAAGCGTGCATTTGGGTGAGCCATTTCTTCGCCCTTAGGAGCTTTGTCCTTAGGGAATGCTGGACGAGTCTGTCCCTTCCAGTCAACGAGGTTACCCTTTGCAGGATATCCGATTCCTTCCCACCAAACGTCGCCGTCTTCTGTAAGAGCACAGTTTGTGAAGATTGTGTTCTTTGAAGCAGCTTCAAGAGCGTTCTTGTTAGATTCAGCAGATGTTCCTGGAGCAACACCAAAGAATCCTGCTTCTGGGTTGATAGCGTAAAGACGTCCATCTTTTCCGAATTTCATCCATGCAATATCATCGCCGACTGTCTCAACTTTCCAGCCAGGAATTGTAGGAATAAGCATTGCAAGGTTTGTTTTTCCACATGCAGAAGGGAATGCACCAGTAACGTATTTAACTTCGCCCTGTGGGTTTGTAAGCTTAAGGATAAGCATATGTTCAGCAAGCCAGCCTTCTTCGCGTGCGATTACAGTTGCAATGCGGAGAGCGAAACATTTCTTTCCAAGAAGAGCGTTTCCACCGTATCCAGAACCATAAGACCAGATAAGGCGTTCTTCTGGGAACTGGCTGATGTATTTGTGTTCAACATCTGCACAAGGCCAAACACCGTTGTCTTTTTCGCCGTTGTTGAGCGGTTTACCAACTGAGTGAAGACATGGAACAAAGTCGTCTCCAAGGTAAGCCCAAACTTTTTCACCGGCACGAGTCATGATGTCCATGTTAAGAACTACATATTCAGAGTCTGTAAGTTCAATTCCGTATTTTGCGATTGGAGAACCAAGTGGACCCATGCAGAATGGAATTACATACATTGTTCTTCCGTGCATACAGCCTTTGTAAAGACCTTTCATTGTTGCTTTAAGTTCAGCTGGTGCAATCCAGTGGTTTGTAGGACCAGCATCTTCTTCTTTTACAGAAGAAATAAATGTACGTGATTCAACACGTGCAACATCACTTGGAAGTGAGCGGAACAAGAAAGAATTTTCTTTCTTTGTAAGTTTTGTAGCCAAGCCGGCATCAACGCATTTCTGCATAAGACGATCGTATTCAGCTGTAGAACCATCGCATACAACTACATTGTCAGGTTCACACATCTTAACGCATTCTTCAATCCAATTTTTAATCTTGGAATTTTTAATTTCATCAAGTGTCATTTATAACTCCTGTTTGTGAAATCGGGTTTTCCCCAAAAATTCATTTGCTTCTAAATATACTATCTTTTGAGTTTAAGTTCAATTAAAAATCGGGATGTAGAGAATAAAACAGGTTGTTAAAATTATTAATAAGAATGAAAAAAAATTCACAAATCAAATTAATCTTTGTATAATAGAAGTATGTATTCAAGAAAAACAAAAATTGTATGTTCGATTGGACCTGCGTGCGACAATGATGAAACTATAAAAAAAATGATTCTTGCAGGTATGAATATTGCCCGCTTCAATTTTAGCCACGGAACTCATGAATGGCACAAACAGGCTATGGAGCGCGTTAGAAGAGTGGCTGAGGCTCTGCGGATTCCGGTGGCAATTCTTCTTGATACAAAAGGTCCTGAAATCCGGACTGGACTTGTTGAAAATGACGGAAAAATTACCATCAACACTGGCGATAAGATTGAACTTGTTGCGGATGACAGTTTTTGTACTGCTGCGGATGGTGAAAATCCTTGCCACATAAGTATTTCCTGGAAAGAAGCTCCGCAAAAAATGAAACCTGGCGTAAGAGTTCTGATTGCAGATGGACTTGTTGAAATTGATGTTGTTGAAATTCACGGTGAAAAAATAATCTGTGAGGCAAAAAATTCCGGCTCGTTTGGAAGCAAAAAAAATGTGAATCTGATTGGGCTTCACGCAGGGCTTCCGATAATGTCTGAAAAAGACAAGGACGATTTGCGTTTTGGCGCAGAAGAGGACATTGATTTTGTTGCCGCAAGTTTTGTCAGCTTTCCAGAAGAAGTTGTTCAGATAAAAACTTTTTTAAAGGAAGTTGGAGCTAATGCCCGTGTTATTGCAAAAATAGAAAACGAAGAAGGGCTTAATAATATAGAAGAAATTGTAAAAGAAGCGGACGGAATTATGATTGCGCGCGGAGATTTAGGCGTTCAGATTCCGCCGGAACGAATTCCTTTAGCGCAAAAAGCGATTATCCGCGTTTGTCGTGCCGCTGGAAAACCTGTTATTACCGCGACCCAAATGCTTGATTCAATGATTGTAAATCCTCGCCCGACGCGCGCTGAACTTACGGATGTTTCCAACGCAGTTTTTGATGGAACAGACGCGGTTATGCTTAGCGGTGAAACTGCCGGAGGAAAATATCCGATTGAATCTGTAAAGGCAATGGTTTTGATTACGCGCACAACAGAGCAGAGTCAGGAATATCTTTTCCAGATGCGGAAATTTGATTCGGAATACAAGCCTGGCGTTGAAGTTGGTCACATGGTTGCCCACAGCGCGTATAAACTTGCAAGAAATATCGGAGCAAAGGCGGTTCTTGTGCCGACTTTGCACGGAAACACAGCCCGGATTATTGGAAGTTACCGCCCGGAACAGGTTGTTCTTGCCGTAACGCCGGATAAAAAAGTTGCAAATCAGCTTATGATTCAATGGGGCGTTCTGCCGGTTCTTTGTCAGGTTGCCGACGATTCAGAAATGATGGTTCAAAGCGCGATTACTCAATGTGTGCGTTGCGGAGCCGTTAAGCAAGGCGATAAAGTTCTGATTTGCGCAGGAATTCCAATTTCCAGCCCGATGATGATAAATACGATAAAAGTTCTTGTGGTTGGAAATATTCTTGCGCGCGGAACAGCTTTTGGTTTTGCAAACAAAGATGTTTCAAAAGCGTCTGGAAGAATTGTCCACGAAAAAGATATGAATGAAATCCGAAACCAGGTGCGCATGAACAACAATGCGATTCTTGTTTGCTGGCGGATAACCGAAGATTTGATTCCAGCTTTGCGAGTTGTCCATGGCGTTGTTTCTGAATCAGGAAGCGACATTGCTCCGGAACAGCTTGCTCTGATTAATCCTGATTTGGTTTGGATTCAGGATGTGCGGGATGCGCAAAAAATCCTTGAAAACGATCTTTCTGTAACAATTGATGGCGAGCAAGGTCTTGTTTACGAAGGCATAATCTGATGAAAATGACTCTTTTGGGAACCGGCACAAGCCACGGAATTCCATGTATTGCCTGCCATTGCCATGTTTGTACTTCAAAAGATGAGCGTGATAAACGTTTTAGATGCAGCGCTTATGTAACGAACGAAAATAAAAATGGAACTGTCACACATCTTCAGATTGATATGGGACCGGAATTCAGACTGCAATGTATAAAATATGGAATTGAAGCTATTGATGCGGTTCTTTTAACTCATTCGCATGCTGATCATTTGCACGGATTGGATGACATTCGTGTTTTTAGCCACACTCTTGGAAGCGATAAAATTGAAGAGTTAAAAAATAATCCTGAAAATGCAGGAATTCCGCCGAAAATGCTGGAAATTTCTGCAAACAAAAAAGGAATCAGTCTTTATGCAAACCGTCAGACGATTCAGGATGTAAAAAACCGCTTTGATTATATTTTTAAGCCAAACACGCAGATTGGTGGAGGAAAGCCAAAACTCAATCTTGTTGACTGCACAGAAATTGAAAAAAATCCTCCAAAGGAATTTGGTGATTTAACAGTCACTCCAGTTCCTTTAAAGCATGGAGAACTTGATGATTCTGGATGGCTTATTTCCCGCAAAAATGAAAAGGACGGAAAAATTCATTCGATTGCGTATCTTACAGACACAAGTTTTGTGCCGCCAGAAAGTATTCAGCTTTTAAAAGAGAAGGGTGGAATTATTGAGCATTGCGTTATTGACGGACTTCGCGTAAAGCCACATTCAACGCATTTTGGTTTTAGGCAGGCAATGGATGTTGCAGAGCAGATAAAGCCACGGCATACTTGGTTTATTCATATTTGCCATTTGATGACCCATATTGAAATTCAGGAATACACAAAAACTCAACTTTTTGATTATCCGAATCTTAGCGAAATTGTGAAAAATGGTGGTTCTGTTGGACCTGCCTATGATGGGCTAGTTCTGGAATCTTAATTTTATAAATTGAAAGAAAAATAAAAAAACCGCTTTTCGTCAAAAGCGGTTTTTCTTTGGAAAAGTTTGTTTATTTTGTTTCAACAGCAGCTTTTGGTGTCTTTACCTTTTTGATAAGGAAATCACTGCGGTAGCAACGTGTGCAAACTTTAATAGTTCTTACCTGACCGTTGTCAAAAACAGCTCTTACAGTAAGAAGATTTGGTTTCCAAGTTCTGCGAAGGTGATTGAAAGATTTAGAAACATGGTTTCCGTGCATAACACCTTTTCCACAAATGTCACAAGCTCTAGACATATCTATACCTACCTTATGTTTTTCACGTGAGTTTTAACAGATTATAAGATTTTATGCGCTATGTCAATAAGTAAAAATAATGCAGAATTATAATTCATTCTGCCTTTTTATTTTCCATATTGCACTTCTATCTCTTTTATCTGGTCGCGAAGCGCGGCGGCTTGCTCGTATTCAAGGCGTTCTGCACATTCTGACATTTCCTGTTTTAGCGCGTTAATCAGTTTTGTTCGTTGTTTTTTGTCAAAAAGATTTGCAGTTTTTTTGAGCGTTTCTACAGTTGTTTTTGCGTTTTCTTCTGCTTCTTCTTTTTGATGTTCAAGAATGTCTGTTATTTCTTTTTTGATTGTCTGCGGAGTGATTCCGTGCTCTTTGTTGTATGCTTTCTGAATCTGTCGGCGATGTTTTGTCTCATCAATTGCTTCTTTCATCGCGTCGCTCATTCTGTCTGCATACATAACAACTTTTCCTTCCGCGTTGCGTGCGGCCCGTCCAATAATCTGAATAAGAGAAGTTGTTGAGCGCAAAAAACCGATTTTATCCGCGTCAAGCAGGGCAATGAACGAAACTTCCGGCAAATCGATTCCTTCTCGCAGAAGATTGATTCCGATTAGGACATCAATTTCTCCAAGGCGGAGTGATTTTAGGATTTCAACCCGTTCAAAAGTGTCAATTTCGGAATGAATATATTTTACTTTTAAGTCAAGGTCTGTAAGGTATGCGGTTAAATCCTCCGCCATCTTTTTTGTAAGAGTCAGGACAAGGCTTCGCTCGTGTTTGGCAATTCGTTCTTTGATTTCCTTGTAAATATCTTCCATCTGACCTTCGCTTGGGCGGACTTCTACAATCGGGTCAAGCAGGCCGGTTGGGCGAATCAGCTGTTCAACAATCTGGGTTGACTGCTTTATCTCTTCTTTTCGAGGCGTTGCGGTTACGTAGATAACCTGGTTCATCATTTTTGAAAATTCATCGTATTTTAACGGACGGTTATCCAGCGCACTAGGAAGTCTGAATCCAAAATCAACAAGATTCTGTTTGCGGCTTCGGTCTCCTTCGTACATTGCGCCAATCTGCGGAACTGTGATATGTGCTTCATCAATCATGCACAAAAAATCTGATGGAAAATAATGCAGAAGCGTTGCCGGCGGTTCTCCAGGGGCGCGACCAGCGATTGGTGCTGAATAATTTTCAATTCCAGAGCAGTAGCCCATTTCCTTCATCATTTCAATATCGTATGTTACGCGGGTTTTTAGTCTTTCTGCTTCCAGAAGTTTGTGCTGGGCGTTCAATTCTTCCAGCCGCTGCTCAAGTTCATCCTGAATTCGTTTTGTTGCGATTTCCAGCTGATCCTGCGGAACGACAAAGTTTTTTGCCGGATAAATTACTGTTTCATCAAGCTCTTCGGTTGTCTGCCCTGAAATTGCGTTGAATCTGCGGATTCTGGAAACTGTGTCCCAGTCGAGTTCGATTCTGTAAGCTTCGTCAAATTCCATGTAAGGCGGATAAATTTCTATTACATCTCCGCGAATCCTAAAATTTCCGCGGTCAAGAATCATATCATTTCGCGCATATTGAATATGTGCCAATTCGATTGCCAGCTTGTGGAGGTCGAGCGGCTTTCCTTTTTCAATATGGATTCTCATGCTTTTGTAAAGTTCCGGCATTCCTAGACCATAAATGCACGAAACCGTAGCGATTACAATAACATCGCGGCGTTCCATAAGAGAGTAGGTTGCCGCCATTTTCATCTGGTCAATTTCTTTGTTGATTGCGGCATCTTTTTCAATGTAAAGGTCGCGGGCGGGAACGTAAGCTTCCGGCTGGTAATAATCGTAATATGAAACAAAATATTCAACTGCGTTGTGCGGAAAAAATGACTTGAATTCGCGGAAAAGCTGCGCTGAAAGAGTTTTGTTGTGGCTTATAATTAGGGTTGGACGTTGAACTTTTTCAATGATTTTTGCCATTGTAAAAGTTTTTCCTGAGCCAGTTACGCCTTTTAGCGTTTGGAATTTGTCGCCACGCAAAAATCCTTCGCTGAGTTTTTCAATTGCCTGACCTTGGTCGCCGCTTGGCTTAAAAGGTGATTCTACTACAAATTTTCTCATTTTTAGAGCACTGCCGATTCTTCTGAAAGAGTTACTGTTATTTTTCTGTCTTTTCCATTTCTGTGAACTGTTATAGTCACTGTGTCGCCAGGTTTTTTGCTTTCCAATGCGGAATAATAATCCGTGTAAGAAGCAATATTTATTCCATCAATGTTTGTAATTATATCGCCGCCAAGATAAATTATGTTCTGGTTATATCCGTAGCGGACGGCTTGTGTTCCTTGGATAATACCAGCTTTTTCTGCGTTTCCTCCTTTTTGGATTCTAGAAACAAGAAGACCGGAAGAAATGTCAAGGTTTGCGTAATTTGCGATTGTATTGTTCAGTTGAACAAGAGTTACATCAAGCTGTCCTCGTCGTACTTTTCCGTATTGAAGAAGGTCGCTTACAACGCGGATTGCAGTTTCTGCCGGAACAGAAAAACCGATTCCTGCCGAAGAACCAGATGAGGAATAAATCATTGTGTTTACGCCAATCATTTTTCCGGAAGTGTCCAAAAGCGGACCGCCGGAATTTCCCGGATTTATCGCAGTGTCTGTCTGAATCATATTTCTAATGATTCTCTGTGTGTTTGGATTTTTTACCGGTCGCCCTAAAGCAGAAACGATTCCTGTTGTCATTGTTCTGTTGAAACCATACGGATTTCCGATTGCAATAACTTTTTGACCAACATTCAGTTTTGTTGAGTCACCAAAAGAAATTGTCTGCAGCACAAGACCTTCCGGCGGATCAAATTTTATTACGGTAAGGTCAGAATCTCTGTCTTGACCGATAATTTTTGCCTCGTATTGTGTTCCATCTGAAAGTGAGACATAAATTTTCGACGCGCCTTTTACAACATGCCCATTTGTAAGGACATAGCCGCGCTTGTCGATTATTGAGCCGGAGCCGCTTCCGCCGTCTTGAACAACCGGTTCCAAAAACCAGTTAACTCCGGCAACCTGTGTATTTATGTTCACAACTCCTGGCGCGCATTTCTGGTAAACGTTGATATTCTGAATTTCATCCTGCGTGTAATTTGTTTCTGTTGCAGAAACTGTGAAAGCCGCATTCTTTCCGTTTTTTTCATCATTATTTTCGGACTGAAGAAGCGTGAATTCATTTTTATCTTTAGATTCTGAGTCCTGATTTTTTGTATTTTGCGCAGTAGTTTCTGGCATTGCAGATTTTGATTTCTTTAAAGAAACTGAAGTGATAAGAGAGGCTGCGACTGCCGCAAAAACCATTCCGATTGCGCTGAATTTTATTAATTGGCTGCGTGAATAAAGTTTCATATTTTCTATAATAGTGATTTTATTTCAGTTTGAAAATGAATTTAATACTGATTTTGGATTGATTTAGAATAAATAGCCAAAGCCTGCGAAACCGCCAAGATAATATGGTGAATCAAAATAAATGATTCCGTAAAAATCTGCGCTGAATATGAATGATGTTCCAGGAATAAGATAGCTGAATCCCGCTTTTGGTTGGATTGCGTCAAAAAAGTTTGAGTTGCTTATGAGCGCGCACGAAATATTTGCGGAAAATTCCGGGAGCGGCGAATAACTGAATGCAAGTCCGTTTTTCCAGGAATTGTCGCCGTTGAAAGGATTTGAACTTTTTGCGCCAAAAATAAATTCTGAAGAAAAATCTGCGGAAAATTCAGAATTGCAGAGCCCTAAAAATCCAGAAATGCCTAATCCTGAACCAAAATCCGCTCCGTATTCTGGAAAAACTTTTTTCTCGGAAACTCCATATCTAGCTGAAACTCCATAGCGGAATTGAACTGGAGAATTTTCATTTTTTGTTTTATCCGCAAATTTTGCGGCAAGAGAAACTTGTAGCGGAGTTTCTTCGATTCCGGCAAAAATTGAAAATTTTATGGAAAGTTCAAGTTGTTCAAAAATTGAATCGGCAAATCCAAACGTTATTGGCGTTGCATAAAATCCTTCTTTTGAACTTGAAACCGGAGCGGCTGAAAAATTCAGCATTTTTGTGCTTTTTGGAAGCATGCTTGCGGTTGTAACAAAACCGATTCCTGTTCCCCCGGCAGTTAAATCTTCGAGCGGAAATATAAGCGTGCGGTCAATATTTATTTCAAGTTCGGCGGATTGTCCGTCCGCATAAAAAGTCGCAATGTATTTTCCGGAAGGAACGTCATTCCCTGAAGAATCTGTTCCATTCCAAGTTACATTTTGTTCCCAAGTTGAAAATTTTGGAAATTCCGCGGAAAAAATTTCTTCCCCAGACATATTTTTTATGGAAATTTTTCCTGTTCCCGGTGCGGAAACTTTTGCAGTCAGCTGGCAATTTCCGATAGAACCGCTATATTTTGGATTTATTGTTTTTCTTGAGGAATAAAAATCCAGGATTTTAAAGTCAGCTTTCTGCATTTTTAATAAAATTCTTTTTATGTGGTTTCGTTTTACAAAAATTGAAGCTGAAAAATCTTCGTAGCCAAAACTTTTTACCTGAATTGTATGAAATCCTTCTGAAAGTTCAAAAAATGGCGCGAAAATCTTGTTTCCGTCTGCAAAAATCAGGCTTTTTTCAACGTTTGGAATTCCTCGTATGTCAACAAAGCCTTTTATTTCTGTCATTTCGTAGAAATAATTGTAAGTCGTGTTTTTTGAAACCGAAATGTATCTTTCCGCAGTAAGAAAACCTGCTTTTTCAAGCCTGAGTCTGTAAGTTCCCGGTTCAAGATTGCTTATTGAAATTGGAGTTGTGCCTTTGTATATTCCGTTCAAGAAAACTTTTGCGTTCCGTGCGTTTGTCTTGATAATTACAGTGTTCTTTTTTTGCGTTTCATTTGTTTTTTCAGGTTTTAGCGGTTCAAGCGGAAAAAATCCTTTTTTGCTGAATTCCTGTGGAAGTTCGGCGGCAGGAATTTCTTCTTCTGAGAAAAATTCATTTTCATCTGCAAAACAAAACGAGAAAATCAATGTAGCTATAAGGAAAAAAATATTTTTCTTGAACGGCATAGTAAAATTATATACCTTGAATATCGATTTTTTCAACAAAATGAATAAGAGCGCAAGCGAATTTACAATTTGTGAAGACTTTGTGCGATTGGAACAATTAAAGTTGCAGAGCAACCCAAATCAATACAAGCGAAGCGCGAGCACAACCGTCTGGAGCAAATTGGAAATCCGCTGTGAGCGTCTTTTATCAAACTCTAAAAATCGATATTCAAAAAAATTATTTTAATCGGAAAATCATTTTTTACATCATATCGTGTTCAAGAAAACTGTAGTACGATGTCCTGCTGAAAATTATGTGATCCAAAAGTGAAATTCCTAGAAATTCTGAACATTCTAGCAGAGTTCTGGTTGTTTTTATGTCCTGGTCGGAAGGTTCGCAGTTTCCTGACGGATGGTTGTGCGCAACAATTATTGCAGCCGCATTTTGAATTAATGCTTCTGAAAAAATCTCGCGCGGATGAACGATTGTCTGGTTTATTGTGCCGACGCTTACAACTCGTATTTGCAGAATTTCATGTCCGCCGTTCAGTGTTATGCACAAAAAATGCTCTTGGTTTTGCATTGAATAATTTTGAATAAACGGAATCACGTCTTTCGGCTTTTTTAGAAGAACATTTTTATGGTTGTTCCGTCGCCTTCCAAGTTCAATTGCGGACGCAACGGCAAGGGCTTTTCCAGCTCCCATTCCTTTTATTTGAAGCAAATTTGTAATCAAGGATTCGCGGTTTGTTTTTGCTAGAATTTTCACAACCTGTTCAGAAAGTTTTTCAACAGGAATTCCTTTTATTCCTGAGCCAAGAATCATCATTACTAATTCCACATCCGAAGGATATTCAATTCCGTGCTTTAATGTAAGTTCACGGATGTCCGGGGTACAATCTATTTTGCACATACTTTATTAACGCAAAAAAAATGCAAATTCGGTAATGAATCACAAAAAAAATACGAAAATTTATGTATGAAAAAGTTAAGTTCGATTTTTATAAGCGTCGGTATTTTTTTATCGGTGATTTTTTTGTTTTCGTGTGTTTCTGTTCCAAGAAAAAGAGTTTCAATTTCAAGAAATTTATTAGGAACTCCAGTTTTGTCATCTGAAGATTTGTACCGATATTTTATTTCTGTAAAACCGAACTGCAATCGTGCTCAAATTCGCCGGCTTGCAGAATTTTATGTTCAGGAAGCCGCAATTGAAGGAATAAATTCTGATGTCGCTTTTGCGCAGATGTGCCTTGAAACAGGATATCTTTCTTTTGGAAATCTTGTTGTTCCGGAAATGCACAATTATTGTGGACTAGGTGCAATGGACGCTTCTCATCCAGGGGAATGGTTTGAAACAGAACAGATTGGCGTTCGTGCGCACATTCAGCATCTTCAGGCTTATGCAACGACTCAGGATGTTCCGTTAAGGCAAGAATTGGTTGATCCGCGCTACAGCTGGGTTCACAAGGCAAAATACGCTGAAACAATTTTTGATTTGGCAGGCGTTTGGGCAACCGATAAGCTGTACGGTCAAAAAATCGATGCAATCCTTGATAGAATGGAATATTTTTAAGTTGAAAATTTGAGTTTTGGCAAAAGAAATGAAAGCGCAGGCGAATTTACAATTTGTGAAGATTTTGAGCGATTGAACCGATTAAAGTGCGGAGCACCCGAACCAATACAAGCGAAGCGCGAGCTTAACCATCTGGAGCAAATTGGAAATTCGCCGTAAGCGTTCTTTCAGAATTTATAAAACTCAAATTTTAAACTGCGAACATTAACCGCTAATCTTTGTTCCAATAAATTCTTGGTCGTTTAGAATTGCACGGATATTTTCAATGTTTTTGCCGCTTGCGCAGATTACAGTCATTTTGCATTCATCTGCTTTTTTTGAGGCAATCGGATCAAACGGACAGTTTTTTCCCGGAGTCCATTCGTTTCCTACCATTTTGCGGAAGTCTTTCCAGGAAATTTCGTCAATCGGCTTTGCGTCCGGATTTTTTCTTGGATCGTCTGTATAAACTTTTTCAATATTTGAAAGATTTACAACAGTTTTTGCATCGTGTTTTTCTGCAAGAAGAACCGCATCGTTGTCTGTTGAAAATCCAGGATGCCATCCTGCGGCAAGAAGAATTCTTCCCTTAAAGTCGATTGGTGCAGTCGGGTCGTAAACTACATCGTTCTGGCAAAGTTCTCCAAAACATGCTTTTACAAGTTGAGCATTCAATCTTGTTGCCATAATTCCAATCCAGTCGGCTGCGTCGCTTGCTGAATTTGAGTTCACGTTTTTTGAAATTTCTGAATATGCGTTCTGGTAAACTCGTGCAGGTGCACCGCCACCAACTACAAGAATCAATTTGCGGCTTGCGTCTTCTTCAAGCCATTCTTTTACCATTGAAACAAATTTTGTCAAGAATTCTGTGTCTGGCTGGTTTGGTACAACAATTGAACCGCCAACTGATAATACTTTAGTCATCAATATACTCCTATTACGGTCGGATTTGACCAGTATGAACTGTATTTTATAGTTTTTCCACTGGCTTCTTCCCAGATTGACTGCAAGGAATAGCTTCGTGGTCTAGAAACTGTTTTGTTGTTTGGTGCGCTTGGTTTGAATTCGTTCCGTCCCCGGTTAAAAAGAATGTGCTGGCTGTCAAGGTTTCCAAAATAAAACTGATGAGGCACAATATCTTTTTGCCACGGCTGATAGTCTAGTCCTGCGGCAAGCGCAATGTCTACAGGAAGCCATCCAAATCCTGGAATAAAAAATTCGCTCCACCAATGAGGGCGGGTCTTTAAATCTGTTTCAACAAGAATTCCACTGTCAGGCAAAGCCGCGATTCCATTAGCCCTAAGAAGAGCCGTGAAAATAACTGCAAAATCGTAAGCATCACCGTGTTTTGTCTGCAAAAGGTCTAGTGGTGAAATATTCCCTTTTCTTATATCCTGAAGAATTTCAAATTCTTTCAGCATATAATTATATGTAAGTGCCGCGATTGTATACGGATTTTTTTCATTTTTTGCAATCGAGCGCGCAAGTTTTATGATTTCTTCATCATCGGAAGGAATACAACTGTCAGCTTTTGTTGCGCTTGCCTTTAAATTTTTGTTTATTGGGGCAGAAGAATTTATTGCCGATGGAAAAATTTCTGTGCGGGTGTCATACGAAGTTACAGCAAAATTCTGTTTGAATTTTGTCTTTCCAGAGCCGCGTGCGCCGCTTGTCTGATGGATGATTGTATGTTGAAAATCATAAATTATAGGGTCTGGTAAACATTCTGAAACAAGCACAACTGGCTGGGCTGGCGAAGTGAACGGCCGTGGACAGCGCAAAATTATCTGGGAGTCCTTGTCGCCGGCGGTATCATCAATGTCAACCGCAACTTGAATAACATAAGTTTTTGGTGAAATAAAACTTTTTGTGCCGATTTTTTTATTTATATCAATGTGGCGCATTGGGGATTTTCCTTTGTTTGTTGAAACAAAAATATCTCCTGAAACAGCGCCGTCCGGAACATAAAGCCTGATTTCATTGTCTGACCAATATTCGTAGTCAAAATCATCTTCGTTTGCTTCTGTAAAAGCAAGGTCATCCTGTGATTTTGAGGCAAAATTTTCATCATTTATAGGTTTTTCACGGTTTACAGAAAAAAATACTTTTGAATTATCCTTTGCGTTTCCAAAATTCACGCCTGAAATTGTAATCAATGTTCCTACAGAAATTTTTTCAGGAGAAAGGCTTGTGATTATCGGTGCGGTTGTCTGAGGATTTTGCGTTACTGCGATTGGAGCAGCTGTTGCATTTGCAAAAAATGCTGGCTTTGAGCGGTTGCTTTTTGTTTCAACAACAACAAGTCCATCTCTTACGTTTGCCGGCAGAACGACTTTTATTTCTGAATCTGTCCACGAGATATAAGATGAGGAAGTTAGCTTTGAACCGCCAAATTCAACATAATTTGTTTCGCGGGTGTTTCCAAATCCTTTTCCAGTTATGATTATAAGGTCTCCCGGCGAACCTACCGGCGGATTTATTGAATAAATTACCGGCTTTTGATTCACGTGAAGTCCGAACAAAAGAGAACCGAGCGCAAAAATCAAAGCTAACGCTATCCAGCACAGGGTTCTGATTACAGGAGATTTTCTAAAAAAATAATTTATTACCGATGACGAGTCCACTCTAGCTGCCCTTCATTAGAGTTTACCGGCAGTTTGATTTCAATTGTTTCCTGATTGTCTTCAAGCCCCGGAACTGTAATGTTTACATGAATTTTTTTCGCATCATCAAATTCCGGTCTAAGAACATCAACATTTGTCAGCGCAGAGTTTGAAATATTTCTTGTGCCGACTGTCTGCGCCAGATTGTGGTTCAAATTTCCGTTGATTACAACATTTTGATTTGAAATCGGTGCATTTTGTGGACGGGTGACAGGAGTGATTGATGCAATATTTGCATTTGAATGATTTGCTTTTGTTGCGTTTGAAATTGTAACAGGAAGAATCGCGGCAATGAGCACAGCTGCAGCGGTTGCCATTCCCCAGCGGACAGTTTTTTCGCTGAAAGGAAATTCAAAGTGCGTTGCGGCATTTTTTGAATAGTGCATTTTTGTTTTAAGGCGCTCAAAACTTTGATCCATGAACTGTTTGTCAAGCTGAATATTTTTGCTGTCTGCCTGAAAAGCATTTTTGATTCTTTTTAAAGATTCAAGCTTTGCTTTGCAAGCCGGGCAATTCACAATGTGAGATTCGTATTCCTTTATGTAAGCAAAAGGAAGCTCATTATCAAGATAAATTGAATGAATATCATCAGTTGGGCAAGAATACATTTTCAGCTCCTAGCATTTCTGCAAGTAATTTGCGGGCGCGGAAGATACGGACTTTTACGTTTCCCTCTGTGATTCCCACAACTTTACCAATCTCTTTGTAGTTTAAGTCGCTGTACTCAGCGAGCACAACAACTTCTTTTAGTTTTGGTGGCAGTTTGTTCAAAGCATCCTGTGCAGATTTTATAGATTCTTCCCTAAGAAGTTCTGTTTCACCAGAATGAAAAATGCGGGTTTCTTCGTAAAGAGCTTTTTCGTAGGCTCGTTTTTCCCGTGCTTTTCTTTTGACGTAATTCAGCGAAGCGTTTTTTACAACACGAATCAACCAGAATTTAGCGTCATTCATCGTAGGGAAAGTCAGTTGTTTTTCGTTGGCTTTAATTAGCGAGTCATGGGCTAAATCCTCTGCTGCTTCTTCCTCATTTACAATTCTGTAAGAGATTTTGAACAGCATTTGCATTGTCGCGCTATAAATCGTTTTAAAGTCAACAGAATCTGCTGCATTAAGAGGCTTAGTTTTTTCTGTCTGACCGTCCATATTTAGCAAACAACGCTCCTTTTGATTGGTTACATAAAAATAAAAAATTATATTTATTGAACATAACGAAATGTTCAATTTGCAATAACAGGTTTCGACAAGCTCAACCTTCACATTCTTAATTCATTATAGTAGCAAATGCGTGGTCATTGAGCTTGTCGAAATGATCATGCAGATTTAATTTCTTTTCCAGGTTGGACCTGTTGGCGTGTCGATTATTGTGATTCCACGTTTTGTCAGTGTGTCGCGGATTTCATCTGCTTTTGCAAAATCCTTGTTTTTCTTTGCGGCAGTTCTTTCTGCAACAAGCGCGTCAATTTCCGTGGCTTCCGGGTCGCCTGAATGGTCAATCACGTTTGCCGTCGCATTTTTTTCCGCTTCTTTTTGCGCAATTCCTGCAGTTTCAATCATTTTAAGTCCAAGAACGCTGTCCATTCTGTCAATAAGACTAAGAGCTTCTTTTGCGTCCAAAGAATTGTCCTTTAAAACTTTGTTCACCTGGCTAAGCGCAACAGGAACAAGAAGATCATTTTCAAGAGCCGCTTTGAATGCGTCAATGTATTGAACAGCTTTTTCAGAAAGTCCTTCGCGGTTGTCCGCTTCACCTTTTTTGTATGATTTTCCTTTTTCAAGTTTTACGCCGGCTTTTTGTGCAAGTTTTGCAATTTTCTGAATAAGGCTTGCCCGTCCGTTTTTTGCGGAATCCATTGCGTCCCAGCTAAAGAAAATCTGCTTGCGGTAATGTCCGCCCAAAAGGAAAAATCTGTAGTCAAGTGCGCTGTAGCCTTTGTCTTTTAACGTCTGAAGCCGCAAGAAATTTCCCTTTGACTTTGACATTTTGTTTCCGCCCTCAACAACCAGAAATTCGTTGTGAAGCCAATATTTTACCCACGGACCTTCCGCTCTTTCTTCCGGTGTGAACGAACCTTCAGACTGTGCGATTTCATTTGTGTGATGAACCGGAACGTGATCAATTCCGCCGGTGTGGATGTCAATGTGCTTTCCAAGATATTTCATGCTCATTGCAGAACATTCAATGTGCCAGCCCGGATAACCGCGTCCCCAAGGAGAATCCCAAGTCATCGCCTGGTTTTCAAACTTTGATTTTGTGAACCAGAGCACAAAGTCTCCAGGATTTCGCTTGTTTCCGTCGATTACAACTTCCTTTCGGCGGCCAGCCCCTTCTTTCAGCTCGTCAAGATTTAAATTCGCAAGTTTTCCATAATCCGGGTAAGTTGAAATATCGTAATAAAGATTTCCGCCAGCCATATAAGTATGACCGTTTGCCTCAATCTTTTTTATAAGCTCAATCATTTCTGGAATGTGTTCTGTCGCCTTGCAGATTACATCCGGATGCCGGATGTTCAAATCGTCAATGTCCTGCATAAAAGCGTCCGTATAAAATTTTGCAACTTCCAGAACAGACTGATGCCGCTCTTCCGCAGTTTTTACCATTTTGTCATCACCATCATCGTTGTCGCCAGTCAAGTGACCAACATCAGTGATGTTCATAACGTGTTTTATGTCGTAACCCAAAAAAGTCAGTGTTTTATCAAGAATATCCAAAAAAACGTAAGCACGAAGATTTCCAATGTGCGCATAATTGTAAACAGTCGGACCACAACCGTAAAAACCAACAAAACCATCGTGAACCGGTTTAAATTCCTCAATTTTGTGTCCCATCGTATTAAATAATTTTAACGGCATAAGAACTCCTGTTTTTATTTAGTCTAAAGGGCGGCCAACCGCCCTGCGGTCGCACTTCGTTGCGCCCTACCCACCGTGCGGGGAGACCCCGCAACGCCCCCTTTATCTATACAATTTTAATGAAAAAAACATCGTGTTTCAATTATCAGCGGTGATTTCAAGTTTTTGGAAAAAAGTAAAAGTTCCGGCTTTTTCCAGCATACATTTTCCAATTACAATTATTTGTTTTTTTCTATATAATAGCTTTTATGAACGACTATAAATCTTTTGCGCAAAAAATTATTTCTTCCGGCGATTTTTGCGGTTCAGTCTTATTTGACGAACCGATGGCAAAACATACAACCTTTAAGATTGGCGGAGCAGTTCCAGTTTTTTTTGAGCCGGAAAATCTTGATTCACTTTTAGTTCTTTTGGCTGCATTAAAATCAGAAAAAATAAATTATTTTATTCTTGGCGGCGGTTCAAATATTGTTTTTTGCGACACCGGATTTGATGGCGTGGTTCTTTCACTTTTAAAAATCAACAGAATTTCTGCATTGGAAAATGCGCAGACAAAAGAAAATGACGTTCTTGTTTCTGCGGAAGCCGGTGCGACAATGGCTTCGTTTGTTAATTTTTGTGCGGAAAACGGTTTTTCTGGCGCGGAAAAGTTTGCGGGGCTCCCCGGAACGCTTGGGGGCGCCCTTTTTATGAACGCAAGATGCTTTGACCTTTCAATCAGCGAGCTTTTTGTGGAAGCCTACTACATTGATTTGAATGATTACACGGAACAGCACAAGATTTTTTCTTCATCAGATTGGGATTATAAAGTTTCTCCGTTTCAAAATTCGCATACGCTGATTCTTTCTGCGACTTTCAGGCTGAAAAAAAATGTAAAATCAAAAGAAGAGCTGAAATCTGAAAATAAAAAATATATTGAGGAACGAAAATCCAAGGGACATTTTAATTTTCCTAGCGCCGGCAGTGTTTTCAGGAACAACCGGGAATTCGGCGCGCCGAGCGGCAAGATAATCGATGAGTGTGGTTTGCGCGGTAAACAAATTGGAATGGCGCAGATTGCACCTTTTCATGGAAATTTTATTATAAATTTGGGTGGAGCAACGCAAAAAGACGTAAAGGCACTTGTTGAATTCACCGTTAAAGAAGTTAAGGCGAAGACCGGATTTTGTTTGCAGCCAGAGATAATCTTCGTTGACAAATAAAAAATCTAACCATTATACTTTAAAAGTTAATGTCCAAGGTGGTATAGAATGTTACAGTTGTCATTCGTAAATTTCAGACCAGATTCATATCTTTTTGTTGAAGGAAAAGAAAATAACGATCATTTTTATATCATTCAGAGCGGTAATGTCCGTTGTTTTAAACAAAATGATTTAAAAGGACTTTCAGTAAAAAATCTTGGACCGGGAGACTTTGTCGGCGTAATTCCTTGTATGTCCGGACATTCCCAGATAGAAAGCGCGATTGCACTTACAGATGTGAAATGTATTTCTGTCCGCAGAGATCAATATCCTGAACTTATTGAAAAAAATACTCCGATTGCGCTAAAAATTATCCGCACTTTTGCAAACCGTATGCGCACAATGAATGAGCAGCTTACGAATTTTTCAAACAAGGCGGTCAACGTTGAATCTGCAGAGCATATTTACGAAGTCGCAAAATATTACGAAAAAATTCAGGCTTATGACATTGCGATTTTCGCATATTATCAATATATGAAAGAAAACAGAAACGGCGCGCATCTTTCAGAGGCTCAAGGTTCGTTCAGGGCGCTGAGCACGCGTTCTAGGCTGCGGGATTTTGAGCCGCCGGCGGAAGGAACCAGAATCTACGAAAAAGACAGGATGATTTTTTCAGAAAGCCAGTCCGGTGCAGATATGTTTGTAATCCAGTCTGGACAAGTACGAATCTCAAAAGTAATAAATGGAAACGAAGTTGTTCTTGCAGTGCTAAAACCTGGTGATATGTTCGGTGAAATGGCTCTGCTTGAAAATAAGCCTCGTTCTGCAAGCGCAATTGCCCATGAAACGTGCAAACTTGTTGTTCTTAACAAAAATAACTTTGATATGATGGTTTCAACGCAGCCACAGCTGATTTCGCGTCTTACAACAACTTTGGCGGAACGCCTCTGGACTTCTTACCGCCAGCTTGACAATGCGTGCCTTGTGAATCCTGTTCATAAAATGATAGATATGCTTGCTCTTCAGGCTGAAAAATCGCGGAAATCTTCTGGAATCTTTGAGCCGGATATTACTTCTGACGACCTTGCGAATATGTGCTCGATTCCGCTTGAACAGCACAACAAGGCAAATTTTCAGCTTAGACAGGAACGCTGCATTCGTTTTGTTGATAATAAAATCGTTGTTCCAGATTGCGCCGAGCTTTTGAAAGTGGCGGCTTTTTACAGAAAACTTGAAGACAAGCAGTTGTCAGCCCAATCAAAATAAAAGGCTTTTATGAAAAAAATTCTTTTTCTTGTTTTTAGCGCAATTTTTTTATCTTCTCTTTTTGCAGAGAAAAAAGTCGCATCAGGTTATGGTGGCATTGAACTGGGAATGTCTGTTGAGCAGGTAAAAAAAGCCTTAAAAGATAATCCTGATTTTGGTTACCATGGCGACAGGGATGTTTCTTTGCTTCCTGGTGAAAATCGTGTTCTTATTGAAACTGATACTTCTGCATTTGCCGGATTTTCTTTTTTGGAGCGATGTTGGTTTCAGTTTTACAACGACAAACTTTACATAATTACGATAAATGTAAACCGCGAAAAAATGGATCATTTCAGCATTTTTGATTCTCTCTGCAAAAAATACGGAATGCCCGATTCTGTAAGTCCTGAAAAATCCGTTTGGAACGGAAATAATGTAACGATGAGCCTGGAACGTCCTTTGACCTTAAAATATGTTGACAAAAAAACATTTGAGTCGCTTCAAAATAAATCGATGGTCGGTCCGAACGGCACAGAAATTACACGGGAAATGTTTTTGGAAGGACTTTGATAGGAATTTTATATGATGAATTTTAATTTTTTTAGAAATCTTGCTGTTTCTTTCGGATTGTTTTTTGTTTTTGCTGTGAATATTTCTTGCCAGTCAAAACTTGAGAAGCGAAATCTTACAATTTTAAAGGCTGATGGAACTGAAATTTCAGTTTTGGCAGAAATTGCAATAAAACCAGAAGACCGAAACCGCGGATTTATGGAACGGAAAAATATTCCGCAGGGAACAGGAATGCTTTTTGTTTTTGAAAATGACCAGATTCTTAATTTCTGGATGAAAAATACACCGACTCCGCTTTCAATTGCATATATTTCAAAAGACGGAAAAATCAAGGATATTCTTGATATGCAGCCGTTCAGCCTTGCGGATATTACAAGTTCCGGTTATGTCCGCTATGCGCTGGAAGTTCCTCAGGGATGGTTCAAAAAAAATGGCATCTCTGTTGGAGACGCCATAAAAATCGATTTTTAGTTTTTTCAGTTGGAATTAGTTATCCTGCTGCTCAAGTTTTGCAAGTTCGCTGGCTGCAATTTTGTCATTCGGGTCAAATTCCAGAACTGCGGTAAAATATTTTTGCGCCTCAGCCTTGTTTCCTTCTTTTAGGCAGACATATCCAAGGTTTGAGATGATTTTCGTGTCTTCCGGCGAGATTCTGAATGCGTTCATCAAAGCGTCTTTTGCTTCTTTTATTTGGTTCAGTTCAAGCAGGCAGATTGCCATTTCGTTGAATGTGTCGGAATTTTTGTCGCCACCGCAAGCGATTGCCTGTTTAAAAGCTGTAAGAGCGTCTTCGTAGCGCCCAAGTTTTCTTAATCCCCAGCCAAGAAGAAACCATGCGTTCCAGACTTTTGGATTTGACTCAATGAATTTTCTGATTTTTTCAAGCCCTTTTTCTTCCTGACCAGATTGAATCAGTTTGTATGCCTGAGAAAATGCGTCATTATCCATGTTTTCGCTGCTGATTCTGTTTAAAATCTCCTGGGCGCGTTCTTTTTTGTAAAGTCCGTTTTCACCAAGTTCCTCGTCTGTTGTGTCGCAGACAAGCGCAACGTAATTTTCAAAACATTCTTTTGCGTTCTTAAAGTCGTGCGATTTTAAATAAAAGAATCCTGCGTTAAAAAATGCGTCTGGAATCGGTGGGTCTGCGTCCATGGAATCTTTGTAGTAACTTTCCGCGTCGCTGTCATAAGCATCTGCGTCCTCGTTTAATTCTGAGCGGCGGTAGCTTTCGGCACGTTGATCCAAAAAAAGCGCAAAATTCAGCGTGATTGCCTTGTCTTCCGGGTCAATTCCTTTTAATGAAAGAAAAAGTTCTTCTGCCAAATCCCAGTCTTCATTTTTTGCTTTAAGGATTGCCGCTTCAGAAAGTTCTTTCTTGATATTTGGACGCGCTTTTAAAATAATCGAGCGGTAATAATCTTTGTGCTCATTTTTGTGGTCATAAGCTAGAACTGTAAGAATGCCAGAAAGAACTTGTTCCGGCGAAATATCGTTCATGTCGTAATCGTCCGGGTCGCCTTGCATTTTTTTCTGGATCGGCAGCGGAATTGTTGAGTCAATTTTCATTGCCGCATTTGAAAAATTATAATTTTCTGGCAAATTTACAAAATAAACTGTTTCGAGCGGATTTTTATGATTCATTTGTTTTTCCTATAAATTTTTATTTGTCTGAAGGATTTTGCGGAGCTTGTTTTTGAGCCTGTTCTTCCGGTGTTTTTTCTTCAGTTTTATTTTGAGCTGAATTTTTTGTTGCGTAATCAAGGAATTTCTTTCTTCTGTTGGAAAGATATTCGTTGATTCTTATTTTATATGCGAGCGGAACTTGATTTTCGTCAAATTTTATTCCGGCTTCAACAAGTTCTTTGCGCCCTTCTACAGTGTTTACAGAAACAATTGTTCCTTTTACATCAATGATTTCATTCGGTTCAGAAAATAAAAGCCGTATTATGCAGTCTTTGTTTGCAAGAAATTTTGGAACGCCCAGTACAATAATTTTTGCGCCTGTAAACGAAAGATTCCAAAGAATGCAGTGGCGCGGAACAGACTGAATGTAGACAATTGATTCTTTTTTGTTGATTCCCAAAAGTCGTTTAGAGTCCTCGTTCAAAACGATTCGTTCTTCTTTTCTATATATAAAGCCTTCATTTGCGTCAATCAAAGAGCCGAGTTTATAGATAAGGTCATCTGACGGTCGTTGAGTAAAAGATAGGGTTACAATCGCAAGTTCCTTTGAGTTCATGTATGGAGTTACATCCGTTACGCGGCAAGTTACAAAGAAAATCAAAGGCTGGTTGTCTGGTTCAATAAAGCAATAGCGAAGATTTACCGGTGGCGCATCTTTTTTTGTTATCTGCTGAAAAGCTCCACCGTTTGTTCCGATGATTATTTTTGCCTGCTGAAAAGATGTTGAATTTATTATGCATGGCCACTGGGAACCTGCACATTTTACGTATATTTGTCTAGGATCAAGGCGTAAAAATCTTATTATATCTTTTGTGAATATTATTTCGTTTTCCCGATATTTGTTGTAATATTCGTTGATTTGCTGATTTGTCGTTATTGAGAAACTCATAAATTTAATTTTAGTTTATATCAAATTATTCGTCAATTTTATTATTCGGTTTATGAGAAAATCCTAGGATTACGGATGGAAGCTGCTTCTTTGTGGATTTTTGCCTGTTTTTTCCGTTGTAATAAAGCTGGCTTGAAGGTCCGCCGTCTAGTTGCATTGCGCAAAAAACATTTTTTTCTTTTAGAATTTTTGCAGTTTCTTCGTATGAAAGATTTTTGCCGCAGAAAAGGTAAAGTTTTTTTCCGTCTTCAGAAATTCCGGCCGCAGAACGAAAATCTTTTATGTCTTTAAAAGAATAGATTTTTTCACCGCGAAGAATTGTCCAAAATCCTCCGACTGCGAATGCAGGAATTTTGCCTTGAATTTCAGACTGAGAATCAAAAATTTTTGCTGAATATCCGATTTCTTCCTTAAAAAAGGCGAGTGCCGCATATTTTTCTTGTGGTTCAGAAAATTGAGAAAAGTTGTCAACATAAAGTCCGACAGGTTTTCTTTTTGAAAAAAATGGATTCAGTTTTGAGCTTGTTATAAATGGATTTGTGTTGATTGCGGCGAAACAGTTATTTTGTTCCGCGAATTTTTTTACAGAAATCGGTTTAGAGAATCCTTTGGCTTTTGGGTAGGTTTTTATCTCAATTTCCGGTGAAGAAAGGTCAATTTCTGCAATAAAATAATTTTTTTGTTCGTGGGCAAAAAATTCTTCCCCGGCTGAAGAATTTGTGGATTCAACAAGCGAGGAAGTTGTCTTGCAGGAAAAAAACAGGAAAACTGCGGCAAAAATAGTAAAAAAGAAATATTTCATATTCGTCTCTCAAAAAAATGCAATTTCATCTTAGTTCGCTAAAAAACGGTGCGATGGAAAGTTTTCGGTGTGCTTTTTTGCTTCTTCGTAGTATTCTGGCGAATAATAGCCCGTTGTCAAAAGATAGAAAACTTTTTCTTCTGGAACTGTTGTGTCTGAAAGATTTTTTCTGAAAAGAATTTCTACGGCAAATCTTTTTTTTGTTCCGTTAAATTTTTGTGATGGCGAGTAATAGTTCACATAGTCGCGCAACTGAATTTTTTCACCTTTATTTTTGTAGATTTCCACGGCAAGGTCGGTTCCGTTTTCGGAGCGTCCGTAAGAATAAAGAACTTCTGGTGTGAATGGTTTTTCATGTCCAGTTTCAATTACTGCGGCAAGTTTTCCATTCTTAAATTGAAATTCAATGTATTCAAATGGCGACTGCTCGTTCTGCTTCCATGTTAATTTTGAGCATGAAACTCCGTAATGGCTTAGCGGACATTTTGTCCAGATTATGTTGTTGTTGTTCTTTTTTATCCATTCTTTAACTTGATATTCAGTTTGTCCCCAGACGAGACCTTTGTAGCCGCTTTTTATGTTTGCGGCTTTTATTATTACAAATGTCGGCATTGCAAGAAAAAGAATGCCTAGGATTGAACTAAGAATTATTGCTTTTGATTTTGTCATTATTCTTTCCTTTTTGAATTTTCTGCATTGTTCCTGCGGACTGTTTTATTTCCAAAATTTCGTTTTTTGCCTTTAGTTCCAGTTTTTCATATTTTCCGGAAATGTAGGCCAAATCTATCATCAGATTTTCTTTTTTAAAGCCATTCACGCAAAATTCAAGATAAAATCCTGTTGCCGCAAAAATGATTGCAATAAATCCCCAGATTCCCATTGTGCTGTTCACAAAATTTACGTTGAAAAAAATTGCCGCAAGCGAAAAAATAATCATCAGTATTTTAGAAACTGCCGCTCCGCCCAAAAGCATTCCTGTTATGCAGACCGCAAAAAGAACTGTAACCGTAAAATTTTGCTCAAGGCGCGCCAAGACTGCGGAATTTCCCTTGTCTGGAAAAAGAAAAATTTTTATCAGCATTGCAAAGAAAAGTGTATGAACTATTATGCTAAGAATATTCATGCAGACGATAAGAAGCCTGTGATTTTTTAAATCTTTTTCTGAAAGTTTCTCGTTGTCTGTGATATTTAAAATTCCTCTAAGATGAAGAAGAAATATAAATGCAAGTGCAAAAAGTCCGCTTAAAAGGTCTGGCATTTGCTGAGTTTTTACAGTTTTTTCCGCAACCGCACCAAAGAATGCAAAAAAAGCGCCCCAGACATTGTCAAAATAAGGCGAGGTGATGTCCGCTTTCCAGGGAATCATAAAAATCCACGCCGAAATCCAAATAAATACAATTCCCGTGAGCCTGTAAAAATCAATAATTTCAAACCATTTTTTATTCATAATCTAATTGTATCATAAAAACAACAATGTGATATAATTAGTGTTAATTTTGAGTTTTGTTTATTGTGAAAGAAACGCTTTTTCTAGTAGCAATATTCAATTATTTTTGCTGCTGAACTAAAATTAAGGCTGATTGTCGCTATGGAAAATGAATCACTTTTTAGCATGGCGCGAAGTTTGCGTGAGCCGCTTGCTTCTCGGATGCGACCTAGAAATCTGGATGAATATATCGGGCAGGACCATATTGTTGGAAAGGGACGCCTTTTGCGTCGTGCGATTGCTGCGGATCAGCTCACTTCTGTGATTTTTTATGGACCGCCAGGAACAGGAAAAACAACTTTGGCTCGGGTTATTGCAAATCATACAAAGTCAAATTTTATTACGTTAAATGCGGTTCTTACTGGAGTTGCCGACATTCGAAATTCAATCAAGCAGGCGGAGGATTATTACAATCTTTACAGTCGAAGGACAATCCTTTTTGTTGATGAAGTTCACCGCTGGAACAAGAGTCAGCAGGATGCGCTCTTGCCTTGGGTTGAAAATGGAACAATTATTCTGATTGGTGCGACAACTGAAAATCCGTTTTTTGAAGTGAACCGCGCGCTTGTAAGTCGTTCCCGCGTTTTTCAACTGAAATCTTTAACCTATGATGATTTGATGAAAGCGGCGCGCATGGCGCTTGAGGACAAAGAAAGAGGCTACGGCCGCTGGAAAGTTGTTTTTGAAAAAGGCGCGCTTGAGCATCTTGTTGAAACTGCCGGAGGAGATTGCCGCTCCCTTCTGAATGCGCTTGAGCTTGCTGTTGAAACAACTCCGGAAAAATGGGAACCTGATGCAGATGTTCCAGTTCCAGCTTACGGCTCGACAATTTATATTTCAAAAGAAGCCGCCGAAGAGTCAATCCAGAAAAAAGTTGTTCTTTACGACCGGGACGGAGATTACCATTACGATATAATCAGCGCATTTATTAAATCTTTGCGCGGCAGAGATCCTGACGCCGCCTGCTATTGGCTTGCAAGAATGGTCAGCGCAGGGGAAGACCCGCATTTTATTTTCAGAAGAATGTTGATTTCAGCCTGTGAAGATACCGGACTTGCCGATCCAGAGGCTATTCAGATTGTTGAAAGTTGCGCCGCCGCATTTGATCGCGTCGGTTTACCGGAAGGCCGTTATTTTTTGGCGCATGCGGCATTGTATTTGGCGACCGCTCCAAAATCAAATTCAAGCATGGCATTTTTTGACGCGCTTTCTTCTGTTGAAAAAGAAAACGTTGAAGTTCCAAATCATTTGAAAGATTCAAGCCGCGATGCAGAAGGCTTTGGACATGGTTCGGGCTATCTGTATCCGCATGCTTACCGCGACCATTGGGTTGCCCAGCAATATTTGCCAGATTCATTGATGGGACGAGTTTTTTATACGCCAAGCACACAAGGTTATGAAAAAGAAATTCGTGATGAAGTTCTTAGTCGCCGTGAACTGCAAATTGCCGCGATTCTAGAAAAACAGCAGCAGCCGGAAGATGCTCCAGCTCAGACTGGAAGCAAGAATATAATAGAAGAAATTAATAAAGCGAAAGAAACAAAATCAGAATTCGGTGTAAATCCGATAAGTGAATGGTGGATTGCCGAACATTTTAAAAATTCAGGAGAAGGCGAAAATCTCACCTTTAGTCCTGTTGATAGTGCACGGGAATCTGCGCTGGATAAAGCCGACCGTCAATGGAAAAACCGTATTGATTCAAACCGTGCGGAAGTTCTTTTAAAAATCCGCGACACAATGATAGGAATGGCAAATCTTTTGCGTCATGACCGTTGTCTTGTCTGGAATGCCGACGATGGACTTTTGCTTTGGGAAGTTGCCAGAAAAACTCCAGAAGGTGTTACGTGTGGTTTGTGCCGCACTGAAAAAGGCTGCCAGATTCTGGAGCAATATTCGCGGACTCTTGGCGATTTGGACAAGCCTTTGCTTCAGTTCCGACCAGAAACAAGTTCACCGGATTTTATGTCTTCTGAAAATTTTAAGAATCTGATTTTAAAGTTTCAATATAATGGAACAATTTTTGACAGAATCTTTTTCCGCGATCCGTTTGTAAGCGTTGAATCGATTGACGCCCTTGCGAAAGCTGTTTTTGAAATGCTGAATCCGCAAAAGCAGAAAGGCAAGATTTTTACAGATCAGAAGGACTCTGAAATTCAACTTGAAAAAGAGATTTTTGATGGAATGAATTATGATTCAGATTTTAATTCGAATGTTGAAAAGGAGAATGATGCGGTAGAAAATATTCCTTCAAAGGAAAGTCCGTTTGCGCCAGGCTGGAGCATTATTGTTTCACAGAAGATTCCTTCCAGCGGTCAGCATATTGGCCAGCTGATAAAAAATCAGATTCTGACGGAAACAACGCGGGAGCCGTATTTGGATATTCTGGAAAAGATGGAATATGCGGAATCACAATTTTTTGGCGACAAGACAAATCCATTTTTTTGCTGGAACACGCAATACATTGCCGAAACCTTCAGAAAATCCGGATTCAAAGTTTTAAGTGCGACTCAGATTATAAATGAAAAAAGACGAATCTCGCAAAAAGAGATTCAACGCTGGTTCAACACAGAATCTTCTGCATACGGCAGGGCAATGGTAAAGGCATTGGGTGTTCCAGACTTGCAGAAACTGATTGATTTACTTGAAAATGCAGTCCAAAACCAGATTTTTAATTGGCAAACCGAAACAGGATTTTTCACAATCAGCGAGAATACATGATATTTTTAGATTGATATATTGTAAAACTGAAGAAATAAAAAATTCCGCAACGGAAGCGGAAAAGTCAAAATGGCGTAATTATTTTTAAAAATGTATTAATTCTTATATTTTTTTGCAACTCTTGTACACCGCCCAAGAAATTTGTATAATTATAAAGATATGCAAAATTGCAATGAATAAATATACATTTTTTATGCAGTTTCTTTATGGGGGCAAGTATGGCAGATTTGAAACACAAAAATTTTATAGAAAAACTTTCGATACTTGCAGAACGTAATGACCCTATCAATCCTGATCTTTATCAAAAGTATGATGTAAAACGCGGTCTTCGCAATGCAAATGGTACTGGAGTTCTTGTTGGACTTACACGGATTGGTGATGTTGTTGGTTACGAAGTCGGTGCAAATAAAGAGAAAATTCCTGTTCCAGGGCGTTTGCTTTACCGCGGATATGATGTTGTTGACTTGATTCGCGACGCAGAGGCAAATGATGATTATTGCTACGAGCAATGCGCCTATCTTCTTTTGTTCGGTGAACTTCCAAAAAAATCAGAGCTTGATGAGTTTCGCGCTTTTATTGGAGAAAGCAGGACTCTTCCGCCGAATTTTACCGAAGATATGATTATGAAAGCTCCTTCCCAGGACATTATGAATAAACTTGCACGTGGAGTGCTTGCCTCTTATTCGTATGATGAAAATCCGGAAGACCGTTCAGTTGCAAATAATCTCCGTCAGTGCATTGAGCTTATCTCACGTTTTTCCACGCTTGCCGCTTACGGTTATCAGGCCCGCAGACGTTATTATGAAAATAAATCAATGTATATTCATAATCCGCTTCCAGAACTTTCAACTGCTGAAAATTTCCTGCATTTGATTCGTCCTGACTGCCAGTATACAAAACTTGAGGCCGAAATTCTTGACCTTGCGCTTATTCTTCACGCAGAACACGGTGGTGGAAACAACTCATCTTTAACTGTTCATGTTGTTTCTTCTGCGGACACAGACACATACTCGGCAATTGCTGCTGCTGTCGGTTCATTGAAAGGTCGCCGCCATGGTGGCGCGAATATCCGTGTTGTAGAAATGATGGATGAAATCAAGGCGAATGTAAAAGACTGGTCAAGCGAAAAAGAAGTCCGCGAATATCTCTATAAAATTGCAAAAAAAGAAGCATTTGACCACAGCGGAAAAATTTATGGAATGGGACACGCGGTTTATACAATCAGCGATCCACGAGCCTTGCTTCTCCGCGAAAAGGCAAAAAAACTTGCAAAGGAAAAAAATTGCCTGGAAGAATACAATCTTTACCGCATGATAGAAGAAATTGCTCCAGAAATCATTATGGAAGTTCATCATTCAGATAAGCAGATTTGCGCAAATGTTGACTTGTATTCTGGATTTGTATATACAATGCTGAATATTCCTCGTGAACTGTACACACCGATTTTTGCCATCAGCAGAATTGCCGGTTGGTCTGCGCACAGAATTGAAGAGCTTGTTGCCGGCGGAAGAATTTATCGTCCTGCTTATAAAAATGTATGCGAGGAACGAAAATATATTCCAATCGACAAGCGTTAATTTTTTTAATATTCTGGAACAAAAATGAGTTTTGCAAGATTAGATAAGATTCTTTCTCATGAAGGTTTTGGAAGCCGCAAGGCAATTCGGAAATTTTTGTATTCATCAGAAGTTATGATAAATGGCGAGCGTGTTTTTGACACGAGTTTTTCTGTGAATCCAGATAAAGATGAAATAAAAATCGATGGCGAAGTTCTAAATCTACGAAAGAATTTTTATATTATGATGAACAAGCCAAAAGATTTTGTAAGCGCAAATAAAGATGGCCTTCATCAGACTGTTTTTGAGCTTTTGGACGAACGTTTTCATACTCCGTATCTGGAAGAAAATCTGCATCTTGTTGGTAGGCTTGATATTGACACCGAAGGGCTTTTGCTTTTTACAACAGATGGCGCTCTGACACATAGAATCACAAGCCCAAAAACTCATTTTCCAAAATCATATTTTGTGCGACTAAGCAATTCAGAAACAATTGAAAATCAGGAAAAAATCTCACAGGATTTTAAAAACGGAATTGAAATTCCGCCGGAAGGAAACGAACCTGGCTTCCTTGCAAAACCAGCTGAAATCCAGTGGAAAACCGAAAACGAATGCATTCTTACCATAAATGAAGGAAAATTCCATCAGGTAAAAAGAATGTTTTTGGCAGAGGCGAATGAAGTTGTTTATTTGAAACGCATTTCAATCGGCCCTCTAAAATTAGATGAAAAACTTGCCATTGGAGAATACCGCGATTTAACGGATGAGGAAGTGGCTGCGTTGATGAATGCTTAAAATTGTCGATTATTATTTTTAAAAATCTCCTAAAAAACTAAAGCACATACTAAGGCTTTTACATGGGTACGAGACAGTACTATATTTTGTTACTGATCCGATAAAAATAGTGATATGGAAAGCAAGGGGAAATTTAGATAAAATTCAGACTAAATTTTGTTAACGTGTAGACTGAATTTTGTTAACGTGTAGTCTAAATTTTGTTAACGTATAGACTAAATTTTGTTAACGTGTAGACTGAATTTTATTAACGTATAATACTAAATTTTGACTGCAATATAATATTGTTTTTTACGTAATTTCTTTCCTTCTTTGTTTTTACTTTGACAATATGACTATTTATGACTATTTATGACTATAATATAACTATCTGATAGTCAGAAAGGTTTTCTATAGGAGGCACGATGACAGCTCCACTTTATGATGTAAAAGCAAAATTGAGTGAATATATAACGTATGCTGAAAATGGCGAGATTGTTGAGATAACAAAGCATGGAACGGTTTCTGCAGTCATAATCAGCAAAAAGAATTTTGATGAAAATTATAAAAAACCTGTGAAAAAGAATCCTGTGGAGGAATTGCGTAAGTGGCGGGCGGGATTGTCTGAAAAAGATATAGAAGAATGTTTTGGTGATGAATATTCCCAGATTTTGGAACAACAAAGAAAAGAAAGCCGACTTGAAAAAGAAAGGGGGTGTTTATGTCTGTAATTTATACTCTGGATACAAATATAATTTCTGAGCTTACAAAACCAAAACCAAGTGAAAAAATGTTGAGTATGTTAGAATCAAAAACAGCATTTTGCAGTATATCTGCTCCTGTTTGGTATGAGGCTCTAAAAGGTCTTGAAACAATGCCTGAAGGAAAGAAAAAACAGACTGCGGAGGTTATTACTTATGATTATATTCAAGGAACTTATCCAATTGTTGAGTATGATAAACATGCTGCAAGTATGCATGCAAAGATTTTTTCAGAATTAAAAAAATATGGAAAAACTCCACCTACTATAGATGCGATGATTGCTTCCATAGCAATGTCGAATAACCTGATTCTTGTTACCCGGAATGTAAAAGATTATGAGCCGATTAGGGAACATTTTTCACTTTGCGTTGAAAATTGGTTTGAATAATATTCTATATAATTGAAAATAACACGGTATTTCTGTAGAATAATAACATTATTTCTTCCATGAGGTTGGTTTGATGACAGATATTGAAATTGCTCAGAAAAATGTGATGGTTCCGATTGCGGATGTTGCTGAAAAGATTGGAATAAAACCTGAGGAACTTGAGCTTTACGGACCTTACAAAGCTAAACTTACAATGAAAAAGTTGAGGGAACTCCAGAGCAAGGCTTCTGATTCTGCTAAACGTGGAAAATTGATTCTAGTTACAGCAATCACTCCAACTCCTGCTGGTGAAGGAAAATCGACTGTTTCTATTGGTTTGGGCGATGGACTCAGAAAAATCGGGAAAAAATCTGTAATTGCATTGCGGGAACCTTCTCTTGGACCTTGTTTTGGTGTAAAAGGCGGTGCTTGTGGCGGTGGTTATGCCCAGATTGTTCCTATGGAAGATATAAATCTGCATTTTACAGGTGATATTCATGCTATTTCCATTGCAAATAATTTGATTGCGGCTCTTATTGATAATCACATTCAGCAGGGAAATGAACTCGGAATTGATCCTCGCACAATTTCTTGGAAGCGTTGTGTTGACTTGAATGACCGCCAGCTTAGAAATATTGTTGACGGGCTTGGAAACAGAACTGATGGAACTCCTCGTGAAGATCATTTTCAGATTACTGTTGCTTCTGAAATTATGGCTATTATTTGTCTTAGTCGCTCAATTTCTGAGTTAAAGGAAAGAATTTCTAATATCATTATTGGAAAAAATTACAATAAAGAAAATGTGAAATTCGGTGATTTGAAATGTACTGGCGCAGTTGCATCTTTGCTGAAGGATGCGATTAGACCGAATCTTGTTCAGACTTTGGAAAAAAATCCTGCTTTTGTTCACGGCGGTCCTTTTGCAAATATTGCACACGGTTGTAACTCTGTGAATGCGACTTTGAGCGCTCTTGCTTGTGGAGATTATGTTGTTACAGAAGCAGGTTTTGCCGCTGATCTTGGTGCAGAAAAATTTATGGACATAAAATGCCGTGCGGCTGGACTTGAACCTAGTGCGGTTGTTATTGTTGCCACAATCCGCGCGTTGAAAATGCATGGTGGTGTTGCAAAAACTGAACTTTCTAAACCGAATGTTGTCGCGTTGGAAAAAGGTTTTGAAAATCTTAAGGCGCATATTGGAAATATTTCTAAGTTTGGAGTTCCTTGTGTTGTTGCGGTGAATAAATTTATCACAGATACAGATGAGGAGATTTCTCTTCTTGAAAAACTTTGCAAAGAAAACTGTTCTAAGGCTGTTTTATGCGAAGGTTGGGGAAAAGGCGGAGGAGGTGCGGTTGAACTTGCAAAGGCTGTTTGTGAAATTGCAGATAGCGGAAAAGCAAATTTCCATTATCTTTACGAAGATGAACTTTCTTTGGACAAGAAGATTGAAAAAATTGCAAAAGAAATATATCATGCTAATTCAGTGGAATTTGAGAGCAAGGCTTTGAAAAAACTTAAGGATTTTGAAGCGCAAGGATATGGAAAACTTCCTGTTTGTATTGCGAAAACTCAGAATTCTATAAGTCATGACCCAAAACTTATTGGTGCTCCGAGTGGTTATGTTTTCCCGGTTCGTGATGTACAGCTTTATGCAGGGGCAGGTTTTGTTGTTGCTCTTGCCGGTGATATTATGACAATGCCTGGACTTCCAAAAGTGCCTGCCGCACTCAATATTGATGTTGATGATGATGGTGTGATTTCTGGATTGTTCTAGTTTGTAAAAAAGCCATCAGAAATGGTGGCAAAAATTAGTCCCTGTAGCTCAGCTGGATAGAGCGTCCGCCTCCTAAGCGGAAGGTCGCGCGTTCGACTCGCGCTCGGGACATTAAAGAGTGCGTTGACAAACGCACTCTTTTTTTATGTAAGATATTTTTTAAACTGATTTTTTAGGTTAAGATTTTTGTTTGCGTTTAGTCTTAATCACAGTCGTAATAAATGCCGCGTTTTACGCAGCCGGCAAATCCATCGTTTAATACTCGTGAAATATTTTGGTCGGCATTGTCGCTGTAATGGCAAAGGTAAGTTTTTTTTCGCAGGTCGGATGGAATGGTTTGCAAGAGTTCTTCATAACTGGCATGAACCGCATTTTTTCCAAACTGACAATCATGGAAAATGTAATCAATTTTAAAAGATGAAGTAAGCCAGTCTATAAGAGTTTTATCCGCCTGTGAGTCACCGGTGAAAATAATTCTATTGTCAATAAGGACACCAACAGAATAATAGCTGTTTTTCCAGTTGTTCTTGTCTGTAAAAACGTGTTTTGTTCTGAAGATTTTTAAATTTATATCACCGATATTAGTTTCATAAAATGGACGTGGAGAATTCTTTATCTTTTTTGGTTTTATCTGGAGAAAGTAATCACTGAAAGTCATTTTTGACTTTGAAGAATTCTCGCCCTTGGTTTTTAATCCGCCTTTTAATGATTCATTCCAGAGCAGTTTTTTAAATTCATCAGTTATTACAATATTTGGAATCTGTCTGGTTCCATACATATTTAAAAGAGCAACTTCTTCCATTCCGCCGATGTGGTCCGCGTGATTATGAGTAAGCAAAAAATTCCTTACCTGTGTTATTTTTGAGTTAAATTGCGAAAATGAAAATGGACATAAAGTTCCGCAGTCAATAAGAATATGGGATTTTCCTTTTATGACAAGAACATTGTTCTGGAAATATTTTTTTGAAAAGGCACCGCCGGTTCCCAAAAAGAAAAGTGAAAGTTGCCCATCGTTTGTAAATTCTATTGAACCGTTAAATTCTCTTGTTTTCATCTATTTTACTATAGCACAATGCGAATCTTTAGAATAGAATGAAAATATGAATTTAGCGGCAGTACAGCATTTTGCGTTTGATAATTTTTGTTATCCTTTGGATGAAGATACTTTGGAAATCAATATTCTTACAGGAAAAGATGTTGAGCGTGTCTTTATTGTTAGCGGCGATCCGTTTGCCGGTGGAATTTTGGGCGGTGACTGGAGCTGGAATGGTGAAGAATCTGAAATTATTGAAAGGAAAGAGCTTCAGGAGCATTTTAGATGGACGATTGCCTTGAAGCCTGAGTTCAAGCGGCTTTCATATTATTTTCGTCTTGTAAGTGGAAGCGAAGAATTTTTTTATTCTTATGATGGATTTTTTACAAAATCTGAATTTGAGAACGGTGGAAACCGGCACGGATTTTTTATTTTTCCGTGGATGAATTCTGCAGACATAAATAAAACTCCAGAATGGGCAGAAAATACTGTTTGGTATCAGATTTTTCCGGCAAGATTCTGCCGTGGAAAAAGCGATTTTGTGCCGAAAAACCTTTTGCCGTGGCCTAAATATGGTGAACAGATTCCTTGCGACCATCATGGGCCAGAGCCAGTTTACGGTGGAAACATTCAGGGCATAATCGATAAACTTGATTATCTGAAGGAACTTGGAATCACTGGAATTTACACAACGCCGATAAATAAATCTTCTAGTCAGCATAAATACAATACAGATGATTACAATCTGATTGATGAAGAATTTGGTACGGCTAAAACTGTAAAGACTTATGTTCAGGAAGCGCACAAACGCGGAATAAAAATTATGTTCGATGGAGTTTTTAATCATTCCGGCTGGCTTTTTGACAAATGGCAGGATGTCTGGAAAAACAGGGAAAAATCAAAATATAAAGACTGGTTTATGGTAAACGATTTTGATTTTGTTGAACCTGGGTTTGGTTATAAGAAAGGAAACGCAGGGCTAGGAAAATTCTATTCATTTGCGTTTGTTGATTATATGCCAAAGCTGAACACAAATAATCCGGAATGTCAGAAATATATAATCGATGTTTGCCGAAATTGGGTAAAAAATTATGATATTGATGCGCTTCGCCTTGATGTTGCGAATGAAGTTTCTCATTCATTCTGCAAGGAACTAAAAAAAGCGATGTGCGAAATAAAGCCTGATTTTTATATTATCGGGGAAATTTGGCACAATTCATTGCCGTGGCTCCGTGGTGACGAATATGATTCTGTTATGAATTATCCTTTACAAAATGGAATTGCGGATTTTTGTTGCTCAGACCGATGGAATGTTAAAAAATTTGAATATGCAATAAACCGCTGCTATTCAATGTATTTTAAGCAGACAAACCGCGTTCTTTTTAACCAGATGGATAGCCATGACACAATCCGAATTTTAAATCGCTGCGGTGGAAACAAGACGACTGCGCTTCAGACTTTGGTTTTGCTGTTTGCAATGACTGGCTCAGTCTGTATTTATTATGGAACAGAGATTCTACTTCCGGGAAGTTTTGATCCGGACAACAGGCGTTGTATGCCTTGGAAAGAAATTGAGGAAGGTAAATTTTCTGAGGAACTGGATTTTACAAAAAAACTTATTGCCTTGCGGAAAGAACATTCTGCGATGCGAAGCTGTGATTATGAATTTGTTTATTCTGACTTGGATAAAGTTGGCGCTGATAGAATTGTTCATATTGTAAAGAGTGCGGAAGATGGCTCTGAAAAAATTGGTATTGCTGTTGACTGCGGTTCTAGCGGAAAAGATATTTCTGTTTTTGCAAAAGATAAGGAAGTCCTTTTAAGTGCGGATAAAATTTTAGTTTACAAAATATAACTTGCGCCGGCATGGAAGGGCGCGTAGCGTTGAAATTATGTGGCATTTGAAAAATGACGCATAATTTTAATGAGCGTTAGCGGAACCCTGAAACGCCGGTTTGCGGTTATTTTTTGCGCCCAAAAGAAAAAGTCAATGCCGCAAAACAGGCGATTAATGCAAGAACGTAAACGAATGAAAGATAGCGGAACATTTGCGGAAGAAGTTTGAGTATGATTCCAGATGCGATTGTTAAGCCGCCGAGTGCAAGCGCGATTATTCCACAGAGTTTTCCCATGATGACGGCTTTGCGTTTTTCTTCAGGATTTTCGTGGCTGTCAGCAAGAGCTTTTTGATAGTTTTTGGAAGAGAAGTAAAATCCTGCGGCAAGAAATACAATTCCTGCGATTATGAAAGCAATCATTGCAATAATTATTTTTTTTTCGTTCATAAAAAGTCCTTTTTGTTTGTTATTTGTGGTATTTTCCGCGCGAAATAAAATCCATTTTTGAAAGTTTTTTGTGGCTTGGGATTTTTTGCCCGGAAAATTCGTTGTATATATCCTTTTTGTTTTCGTGGTTGTGTGTGCGCTGCGTTTTCGTTGCCCAGACAGCCGGAATGTTTCCTGAATTCTGCTGGACTGTTTCAAGCCATTCTTGTGGTTCAGGAATTTCAAATTTCATTGTTTTTCCTGTGTAAGGATGTGTGAATTCCAGCGTTCTGGCATGAAGCGCGAGCCGGCAGAATGGGTCGGTCTGTGCGCGGTAATTTTCGTCGCCTGCGAGCGGGTAGCCTTTGCCTGCAAGGTGCGCGCGAATCTGGTTTTTTCGGCCTGTGTCAAGGCTTAGCTCAAAAAGAGTGTGGTATTTTCCGCGTGCGATTGTTTTGTAGTGAGTCCGTGCGGAAATGGTTTTGAATTCGGGTTTTCCGTTTTTTATAAGAAGATTTCTTTCGTAAATTGATTTTTCGTTGCGGTTCGCATTTTTTTCTGCATGGATTGCTTTTTTTGTTGCGTTATTTAGTGCGGGATGGTCATCTTTTTTTGGAACAAAACCGATATTGTGGGCGTTGTATGCAATTTCGTCATCAATTGTGCCGCTTTCTGGAAGAAATCCATTTTTTGGGTTTTCTGCAACTGCGCGGTAAAGGCGTTCTGTTACCATTTTTTGCCAATTTTCCATGATTTTTTTCTGTGCGTCCTGGTTAAGCGCAAACATCATGACCCCTGAAGTGTCACGGTCAAGGCGATGAACAACAAATGGTCTGTGGTTTGAATTGTAAGTTCCCTTTTTTCTCATTAATTGTTCAAGGGCTGCTTGGGCGGTTTTATTGTTGCTTCCTGGGTAAGGCACGCTTAACATTCCGCTTGGTTTGAAAATTACTGCAATAAATTCGTCTTCGTAAAGGAGCTCTATTTTTTCGCGTCCAAAATCTGCTTTGTGTTCTTTTTTCTGTTGAGTTCCAGCCAATGTTTTAGCCATTTTAATCCTCATCCTCTTCGTCAAAATCATAATCTTGCGGAACGTAATTTTTTTCAAGAACTGCAAGAATATCCATCAGCTGCTCGTAAATTTCTGTATCTTTTTTTAAGGTTTCTGGTGTTCTGCCGTCAACAATAAAATTTTCCGCATAGGAATTCAACATTTCGTACATAAAAGCATAATCTTCTTCATCCAATACGTTCATGGATTCAACTCCGGTGATTTCTGGGAGAATATCGCTCAGAATCGCAGTCAAATCAGAACATTCATCAGTAAGTTCTTTTGTGTAGTCGTATTTGTCTTTTGAAAGATACGCAGAATTTTCTTTTATTTGCGTAAGAATTTTTTTATATGAATCAACAAGAAGTTCGTCGTCTGTCATATAAAGAGTGTAGCACGAAAGAAAAAAATGGAAAATCACTAATTTTGAATATTTTCACTTGACAAGATTTATGAAAACTTTTATAGTTTTAGAACATTGCATTCCCCGATTGTGTAATGGTAGCACTTCAGATTCTGGTTCTGACTGTGGGGGTTCGAATCCTCCTTGGGGAACTATAACGAGGCTGACCGGAAAAATTATTACTGTTGACGGATTATTTCGGCAGTTATAATCTTTGCGGTCAGCCTCGTTTTTTTGGCCCCTTTAATTTTTAGACAGCACTGGAACGGTGCTGTTTTTTTATTTTAAATGGATTGTTGAGAATCGAACTGCGGAAAGAGCGGTTGCAAAAGTGCGAGCAGTGACGCGGTTTTTCGTGAAATTTAGGAACTCGACATTAATGTCAAATGTGATATAATGTTTCTATGAATAAGAACGGCAATGTGGAAAATCCGGCGCTTTTGGAAAGTTATGATGAGCTTTGTGGGCTTTTGCTAAAAATAAAAGATAAAGATGAGTTGAAATCGGTGTTCAGTTGCCTTTTTACTCCAAATGAGCGACGCGATTTTGCGGAGCGCTGGCAGATTGTAAAGGAACTTAAGGCTGGAACAACTCAGCGAGAGATTGCTAGAACTTATAATATGTCGCTTTGCAAGATTACCCGTGGTTCAAAGGAACTGCAAAAATCAGACAGTGGATTTCTGAAGCTTTTGGCTTTGTTGGAAAAATAATTTTTTTATGCGGATGCGCTAGGTTATGGAGGCACGCTGAAGGCGGCCACCGGAACGGAGTTTGCGTGGCAAACGTAGTGAGGAGGCTGAGCGTAGCGGAATGCCGGAACAACCGACCTGAATTATGACGCGGTGCGGCATAATTCAGGAAGCGCCCGAAAGTTTTTTATTTTGATTCGGTTGGTTTTAGGATGTTTGCGGCCTCGCTTCGTTTCCAGCGGACTGCGACGGTGTATGGTGTTTCATCGTAGATATTTTTTACATTTTTGTCTAATCCGTAGGAAAGCAGGTTTTGGATTGTTGCGGCGTTGCTGATTCGGGCTGCATAGTGAAGAATTGTGTTTCCTTGGATGTCGCTCATTGTGCTTGAACATTTTGCGATTCCGGCAAGAATTGACACGTTGTTGTTTTTAAGCGCGATTAATGCCGCGTTGTTTCCGTTGCTGTCTATCTGGATGAATGGATTTGCCTTGTTTTCTAATAGTATAAGCGCGAGTTGGTTGTAATCTTTTTCTACTGCTATAGCTAATGGTGTGTATCCGTCGGAATTTCTTGTGTTCAGAGGATAGCCGGAAGAAATCAGCATTTTGAGTATGGATTCTTTGTTGTTTTGAACGGCGATGTGAAGCGGTGTGTTTCCGTCGCTGTCTGAAATGCTTGTGTCTTTGCCAAGGATTGCCTTGATGATTGAATCTTGCTTGCTGAGACAAAGGCTGAATGGAGTGTTTCCGTTTTTATCGCGGCTGAGCGGGTTTCCGCCTGCGTTTCTTATTAGGTTGATTACGTTTTCGTCCTCGGTCAATGCTGCTTCATGGTAGGAATTTCTTCCGTTCAGGTCTTGCGCCTGCGGGTTTGCGTTGTATTCCAGAAGCATTGAGATTGTTTTTGTGTTTTTTGCTTTTACGGCATCCATAAGGATTGTTCTGCCGTTGATGTCGCTTGTGTTTGGATTTGCACCTTTTGAAAGCAGCATTTTTGCGATTTCTGGTTTTCCGCCAAGAACTGCTTCTGCAAGCGGAGTTTTTCCTGTGACATTCTGCGCGTCAATGTTGATTCCGAGAGATATAAGTTGTTCCGCCGCATTGATGTTTCCCCAGCGGACTGCAACGTGCAATGGTGTGCTTCCAAGGTTGTCTCTGACGTTGATTTTGCAGCCTTTTTTTGCAAGAAGAGATATTATTTCAGGTTTGTTGTTTTTGCATGCGCTGAAAATTGGAGTTTCTCCGTTTGCGTTTTTAGCCTCTTTGTTTGCGCCTTTTGTGATAAGCGTTTCAACGGCGTTTTCCAGCCCCCATTCGGTTGCGTAATGAAGTGCGGTGTTTCCGATTCCGTCTGTGTCTTTTATTGTTTTTGAGGTTATGAGCCATTCCATTACCTGTGGATTTTTTAGTGCCTGGCTTAATGGCGAGTTGTTCTTGTTGTTTGTTGAGAAAATGTCAGCGTTTTTTGCAAGAAGTTTTTCGCCGATTGATTTTCGGTTTTTCAGGACTGTAATGTAAAGAGCTGTGTTTCCTGCGGAATTTCGTGCGTTTACTTCTTCCGTAAGGCTTAAAATGTACTGAATTTTTTCCTGGCTTGCGTCCACGGTTATTGCTGTAATAAGCGGTGTGTTTCCATCTGAGTCAAGGCTGTCGATATTTTGTTTGTTCAGAATGATTTCAAGCGTTTTGTCTGATGAGTCGGTTGGTTTTAAAGCCATTTTTAAAGGAGTGTTTCCTTTTTGGTCTTTTGAATTTATATCAGCGCCGTGTTCTGCATAAAATTTTATGTGGGCAGTGATTTTGTTTTCAATTGCGAGTTCAAGCGGTGTGACTCCATCTTTGTTTCTTCCGTTTACATCTGCGCCGGCATTTACAAGAATAGAAAGAATCTGTGTGGAAACATTTGTCATTGTGGCTGTGTGCAGAACTGTGTCACCGTACATATCTTTTCCGGATATGTCTGACTTGTGGGAAATAAGAAGGCTGTAAAGTTCCTGCTGCTGTTTTTCCGGGATTATAAGAAGAATCGGTGTTTTTCCAAGATTATCTTTTGCGTCAACAGAAGCTCCTGCGTCAAGAAGCATTTTTGCAATCTCTGTGTGGCCGTAGCGGACTGCCTCGTGTAATGGAGTTGCCCCAGAACTGTCCTGGACATTTGTGTCTGCGTTATTTTCAAGAAGATATTTTGTGATTGATTTATGACCGGCTATTGCCGCATAATGCAAAGGTGTTTGTCCATCCTCGAAACGATAGTTTATATTCCGGTTTGCAACTGCTGTCTGAAAATAGTCAAAGTCTGAAGAAACTTGCTCTGCACCGTTTGTAATAAGTATAGCTGCAATTTCGGCCATTCCGCCGTTTTCTATGTCGGCAAACGCAAGGTCAAGCGGTGTTTTTCCTTCGTTGTCTTTTGGAGAGAGCGGAATATTTTTTCGCACGCATGTAAAAATCGCCATTTCATCAGCGTCTTCCACAAAATAGTGAAGAATTGATTTTCCTGTTATGGAATCGCGTTGTTCGGCTGTTTTTTCTGTAATAAAAATATCATAGTAGCTTGAGTCTTTCTGGAATGCATTTTCCATTGCAGTTTTTCCGTCTGCGTCTCTGGCAAAAATATTGCATCCATAATTTACAAGCTGTTGAGCTGAGGCTTTTGAGTTATTTTCAATTGCAACGTGAAGAGGTGTCTGGCTATTGTAATTTTTTAAGTCAGGATCAGCACCGTAACAAAGCAGAAAAAGCACAAGGCTTGCATCGTTGATTTCTGCGGCGGCGTGCAAGGCTGTGTTTCCGTTTTCGTCTATTGCATTGATGTCGTATTTTGAGACAAATTTTGATTTTGCTTCTTCAATTTTATTATTTCGTATGAGTTCCTGAATAGAAACTTCTTTTTCAGTTGAAGTGCATCCAAAAAAAGAAAGAATAAGGCAAACTGTGAAAAGTGAAAAACTGATTTTTTTAGTCATATTTCCCCTCTAACGTAAAAAAGATAATTTTCTACGTAGAGTATCGGAAAATAAAAAAAAACGTTTAGGATTTTATCGTTCTACAAAATATTGAAGCAGCAGAATGTGTAAATCTTTTATATTTTGAACATTGAAGATTTCAAAAACTTCTGCCATATCTTTTTTTACAGTAGAAACGCTTACAAAAAACTGGTTTGCAAGTTCTTTGTACATTTTCTGCGAGGCAAGATATTCCATTACAAAGTCAATTTGTCTTTCTGTAAGTCCATATTTTGAAAGATGTAAAGTTGTTCCTTTTGGCGGCAATTTTATATCTGATTTCAGGGGCTTTACCGGCACAAGCGGTACCAGCAATGTCTCAAGATTTTTGTAGACATAAAAATAAAACGCAAAAAAGAAAAGGGATGTTGCAACAGAAATATGGATATACATTATTCCGCGGACGCCCCATTGCAATGCGTAATAACCATAACCAACAAGAACTGCAATCCACACAACAAGTATGCAGGTGATTTTTAGCCTTACCTTTGTCTTAAAGAAACCGTTTGCAAAGCACAGGATAATAAATGCGGAATACAAAAATGTTCCCAAAGTATTGTATCCTGTTAAAGTTGTTGAAACTGCCTGTACAAATAGAAGAAAAACTTGTGCCTGCCAAACTGAAGGTTTAAATGTAAGTGCAATTACTGCTGAAACTGAATTTATAACGAAAACTGTAACATTCTGGTTTGGAAGTACAGTTTGTTTTTCTCTCGGATGTTTGTAACTCATTACTGCCGCGCACAGCAGAACAAGAAATGCAAAAAAGCACATAACTCTCGCCGCCGAAAATTTCTGTTTTATATTTGCATTCATGAGTATCTATTATATGTATATTCCTGAAAATTACAAATAAAAAAAATAACCTGGGTTATTTTTTTGTAACCTAGGTTATTTTTCGGGTGTTTTAAAATGACTCGGGTTATTTTTTTCGAGGGGGGGGGTAACCTCGGTTATTTTTTAGTAACTTTGGTTATTTCGTACTTTAACGTATTTTTTTTATGCGGAAAAGAAAGTATTATTATTCACGAGAGATTGATATAGATATTCGAGAGTTTAAAAAACTTCTTGAGAGTTTTTTTTGAGAGATAGTTTATAAAATCACCGGGATTTATTTCTGGTGATTTTTTTTGCTCATTTACACTTTTGCATATTTTGAACTTTCTTAATCTTTTTTTTTATGATAGGCTATAAAAACGTATTCAATGCAGCCATTCCTTGGTCATGCATGAAACGAAAAAACTAAAACGGCCCACGCCAGAGTCGATAATAAGTAAAGCTAAAAAATTGCCGCATCGCAATTTTTCTTGACGCTTTGCTATTTAACATCGACCGCACTGACCGGCGGTCTTACACAGGAGTCTTAAATGGCAAATACAAAAGATACACATGCGTGTACATTGGACAAAATCATCAGTCTTTGTAAAAGAAGAGGCTTTGTATATCAGGCTTCAGAAATTTATGGAGGTCAGGCTGGTGCTTGGGATTACGGTCCTTTAGGTGTAGATTTTAAAAGAAATATTCAGAATGCCTGGTGGCATTATATGATTCAGCTTCATGACGATGTAGTTGGACTTGATTCGGCAATTTTCCAGCATCACACAACATGGAAGGCATCTGGTCATGTTGATCATTTTTCAGATCCTATGGTTGACTGTCTTGAATGTAACGCACGCCACCGCGCAGACAAACTTATTGAAGATTTTGTTGCGGCTAATCCAGATAAAGATCCTGGAAAACCAGTTGATACAATGACCCACGATGAAATGAAGGCTTATATTGACGCAAATATCAACTGTCCTACTTGTGGTTCAAAAAACAGAAAATATACTGCTGTCCGCGAATTCAATCTTATGTTCAAAACTTATCAGGGACCGATTGCGGATGATTCACATCTTATTTATCTTCGCCCGGAAACTTGCCAGGGAATTTTTACAGATTTCAAGAATATTGTTCAGTCAAACCGAATGAAAGTTCCTTTCGGTGTTGCTCAGGTTGGAAAGTCATTCCGAAACGAAATTATCTTTAAGAATTTTATTTTCAGAACCTGCGAATTTGAACAGATGGAAATGGAATATTTCTGTAAACCTGGAACAGAAGATGAAACTTTTGAACGCTGGCGAAAAGAACGCTGGGCTTTCTATTTAAAATACGGTATTCCTGAAAAACAGCTTAAATGGCATCATCACGACAAGCTTGCCCACTATGCAAAAGATGCTTACGATATTACTTATAATTTCCCGATTGGTTTTGAGGAAGTTGAAGGAATTCATTCGCGAACGGATTTTGACCTTTCTCAGCATCAGCTTTATTCAAAGAAGGATATGTCTTATATCGATCAGGAAGACGGAAACAAAAAGTACATTCCTTATGTTGTTGAAACTTCTGCCGGCTTGAACCGAAATTTCCTGATGTTCCTTTGCGAGGCTTACGAGGAAGAAAATGTTTCAACAGAAGAAGGCAAAGAAGATTACAGAACAGTTCTTCATCTTGACCCGCGCCTTGCACCAATTACAGTTGCAGTTCTTCCATTGATGAAAAAGGATGGACTTGCTGAAAAGGCTAAGGAAATTCAACATCATTTAAAAGAAGATTTTGTAACAGATTTTGATGTTTCAGGAACTGTAGGAAAGCGTTACCGACGTCAGGATGAAGTTGGAACTCCTTTCTGCGTAACAGTTGATTACGACACAATTCAGGAAACAAAAGAAGACGGCTCAAAGAACGAATTTTACAATACAGTTACAGTTCGATTCCGCGACTCTATGAAACAGGAACGTGTTCACTTGGATGATTTGATTCCTTTTATTCAGAAGGCAATCCGCGAATACAAACCTGTTGAAAGAAAAGACAGATAAATCGAAAAATAAACTCAAAGCGGTGAATCCGCGGTGCAATTTCAGAATTTTTCTGGGTTTTGATGATATGGAAACTCAGCGTTCTGAAATTGCATGGAGGTTTTGTAATGGAATACGTTCGACTTGGAAAATCAAACCTTATGATTTCACGCGTAGCTTTTGGCGCAATGTCATTAACAAAAATTGGCGACGATGAAAAAGCCGCTGAGCTTGTTCGAAGCGCCTACAATCAGGGAATTAATTTTTTTGACACGTCAAGAAATACTCCTGACTGTGAAAAGCTTTTGGGCGATGCGTTAGGCGACATCCGTTCATCGGTGGTGATTGCCTCAAAAACAAGCGCGCAGAGCGGTGCGGAAGTTTTAAGCGATTTGGAGACAAGCCTGAACGTTATGCATACGGATTCAATTGATTTGTATCAGTATGAATCGGATTCTTTTATTCCGGAAGAAAACGGAATTGATGGAATTTATTCAGCATTCAAGACATTGAAGAGCTCTGGAAAAATAAGAAGTTTTGGACTTGCTACAACAGATTTTGATATTGCGGAAAAAGCTATTACAGGTGGTTTGTATGATACAATTCAATTTCCGTTCAGCATGATTAGTTCCGACAAAACGCGCCAGCTTGTCCAGCTTTGCCGGGAAAATGACATTGGGTTTATTGCGATGCAGCCATTGTGCGGAGGAATTCTTACTTCAATTCCGCTGGCTTACGGTTTTTTGCATGAATATGAAAATGTTGTGCCGCTCTGGGGGGCACAGTCTCAGCAGGAACTTGACCAGATTCTTTATTTTAATGAGCATCCGCCGGTTATTGATGAAAAATTCAATGAGGATGTTGAAAAAATCCGTGCGTTTTTTAGTTAAACTCGCTTAAATCAACAGAACTGAATCCCTGCTCATCTTTTGTTTCATTTGCTTTTGCTGTTTCAAGCGCATTTGTAAGTTCCGCAGTTTGGTTTGTGATTTTTCGCTGCAAATCAAGCGTTTTTTGGACATCAGCCTGTTCTTCTTTTGTAAGAACCCGGACAATTTTGTTCAAATTATTGTCAGTCTGGACCGTTTTTGGGGAACCGTCTGGTTCAGTTTCATTTATAAGCTGAACTATCGGATTTTTTGGGTTATTTGGCGAAACATCAGAGACAATTGCAATTTTTCCATTCTGAAGATAAACGAACGCGCCGATCGGGAAAAGCGAGAGGCTGAAAAGAAGCGCTTTTATTACAGTCGGATCGTACTGCTGATTTTCATTTTTGAGCATTTCAATCATTGCATCAAAAGTTGTGCGTGCAGTTTTGTATAGGCGAGGAGCTGTGATTGCCTCAAAAGAACAGGCAACTGCGATTATTTTTGCATAGTTTGAAATTTTTTCGCCGGTAAGATGCTGAGGATAGCCTTTTCCGTTTTCTTTTTCATGATGTTCAAGCACACCAAGCTGAATGCTGAGCGGAAAATTCAGTTCTTTTAGAATTGCACAGCCAAGCAGCGGATGTGTAGAAATTTGTGTGCGTTCGCTGTTTGTAAGTTTTCTGTTCGACATATAAAGTTGCGGTGGAAGGCGCAACATTCCTATTTCATGAAGGATGCTTGTAATTCCAAGTTCAATAAGTTTTGAGATTGCAATATGAAGCTCAAGCCCAAGCGTGATTGCAAGAACTGTTGAGCGCATTGAATGAATCACCAGAAAATTTTTGCTTCGTTGTTCCGCAGAAGGCGTAATCCGCAGAACATATCGTTTGTTGTCTTTTATAAAAATGCACAAATCCTTTACAGTGTCTGAAAGTTCCTGGTAATTTATTTTTTTTCTTGTGGCGTAATCAGTGTAGACTGAATTTATGTAATTCATATATTCGTTGTAAACAGCCTGGACTGATTCCAGCCGGGAACGTTCTGTGTTTGCGAATTTTCCGGAATTTGCCTGTTCCAGCGCATGTTTCAGAGAATTTTTTACTTTTTCTTCAGCTTGAATTTTTGCGATTTCTTGTTTTGATTTATCAACTTTTTGAATTGGTAAACCCATGTCGCCGCCAAGACTCATTTCCGCATTGCATCTAAATTCCGTGAAATTCCATTCATTCAGCGCTTTTGTAAGCGATTCTGTAACAGGAACTGCAACCGGAAGAAGTATAAAGTTTTCATCAAGCATAAGGTCGCTTTTAAAAGTCAAATCAGGTTTTAATGCGTTAATGTTTACTTTTGTACTCATAGACAATGCTCCACTTTGAATATCGGAAGAAATCTGAAAATCTTTAATTTTTTGTTTGGCAAGACTAAAAAGGCAAAAAAAAACTTGAAAAACCTCACACGTTTTTCAAGTTTTCAATGGAATTTTCCATTTTGAAGGACACATAATTTACAGGCGTCTGGATGTCGAATAACGTCCGTAACTTGCTGTAATTATATTATCGGGAATGAAAGGCGCGACTTTAGAAATTTTTTAGTTTTTTTGAAAAAAATGATAAGTATTTTATAGAGAACTGAAAATTTCCTGCGAACAGTGATTTTTGATTTATAAAAAATATTTTGAGCAGAATTCTTCTATTGATTTAAATATTTTCAGGTTCTGTTCGTTTTCTTGCAGAGAATTTAAATTTGTTGGAACCACCAGCTGCAAGATTGATGCGATTTTAAGTTTTTCAAGTTGAGATTTGTATTCTTCCGCATTGAAATTTGGTGCGTTCAGACTTTTCAGGGCGTTTCGGCAAATGTTCAGTGCATTCTGAAGCTCCGCGTTGAATTCCTTTACCGCAACTTTAAATCCTTGTTCTCGGCGCAATTTTTCTTCCGCAGTTTGCGCAGCCGAAAGAAATTCCTTTTTTCTGGGTAAAATATCCGGCAAGGCAGAAAGTTTTTTCAGCTCAAAAATTTCCACGCCGGGAATGAACAAGCCTTCCGGTGAAAGTGTGAAAGTTCTTGTTTCCGGGCTTGCGGCGATATTGCTTTCAAACCACCATGCGAACATTTTCATGCGCTGATCTGAAAGAACTGGATTTCCGTAAAAATCTTTTTCCCAGGAAGCATTTCCACCAAAAAGAAGTGGCATTGCAGCGGTTTCCGCCGGTTTTATCTTGTTTGAAGTTGTGTAAATTTTCTGCTCAAAAGTGCTTCCTTTTATGTGAGTCTGTTTCTTTGGAAATGAAAGATCGATTCCGCACAAAAAAATATCCTTCGCACCACAAAATTTTGCAAATGTCCAGGCGCAGCTTGCAACAGAACCGCCCGCGCCTAAATAACCTTGTTTTCCGCAGTATTTTTCAAAAAATTGAGCCACAGGAATTTGGCTTTGGCAGCAAACAATTTTTTTACATTCAAATTTAAAGACAGAAGGATAAACTGAATTTTCCGCAATCAGAATGCTTTCAGGACTTTTTAGCCCGGCGATGTGTCTGTACGCCCAATATTGCGGATCTGTTAGAACGATAAAATCTGGCTGGATTTTTTGCTGAAGAAGAGCGCGCAAAGCCGTGTCAACGCAGACAATAATCATTTTGTTTTTTAGTTCTTTCAGCCGCGGAAGAATTTTTTGCAGGGAAGGTCCTGCCCCCAAAACCAGAAACGGCAGGTTCTTTGCGCGGGATTTATAAATATTTACGCCTTCAAGAATTGCCGTTTTATAAATGTTCCGTTTTGAATTTCTGAACCATAATGTGCGGAACTTTTCCAGCGTTGCGTTGTTGATTTTTTCTTTGTTTTTATTGCGTTGAATTAATGTTGAAAGTTCTGAAAAATATTTTTGTGCGTGTGAAATTTGCGCTGGCGACGAAAAAAATACGCTGTTCAGAATTCCGAACTGATTTATCAATGTTATTGTCTGCTTTGTTGAGGCTCCGCAGGCAAAAATTATCGAATTGTGAGAAAAAAGTTCTTCCGCGTCCACAAGAAGCATTGCGGCAAGAAAATGATTTATGTCTGGTTCGATAAGAATTATTGTTTTTTTGGGAAAAAGTGCGGCAACGATTTTCGGCGCATAAAAAAGCCCAAAACCTTCAAAAATAATTGCATTTGCGTCTTTTATTTCATCTTTTTTGGAATTAATCAGATTTTCGGCTTCCCGCTGCGGATTATACGCAGAATGAATTTGAAGCAAATTTTCCTTTGCTGTTATTCCGCCGTTTTTTGCGTTGGAAATTTCCCAGAAAGGATACAATAGTGATTTTTCATTTTCTGTTCCTGCGTATTTTTCAAAAAAGCTGATTTGGTTTTCCATCATTTTTGCAAGCTGAGGAAAACGTTGTTTGAAAAGCGAAAGATTTTTATTCCAAATTGAGTTCAATTAGCATATTCTCCGTGATTGGAGTTCCAGGCGCAGGCGACTGAGATTTTACCCAGCCAGAACCGTTGATTTTTACCTGAATATCGTTTCTGTTGAAAAGCGGCAGCAAATCGCGCATTGATTTTCCGGTGAAATCTGGGATTTTTGTGCCGAGTTCAAGCGGTTTTGCCGGCGAAATCGTGATTTTTCCGCTGTGTTCAAGGCTTGCGGCATCACCACGGCTCATTCCAAGATGATCTATAATTTCGTCAGCAGTTTTTGCGATTACAGGCGCAACAATTCGTCCAGCATAAGTTTCGCCTTTGGCTTTTTCAACGACAATGTAAAGAATTATCTGCGGATCTTCAATTGGAAAAATCGCCATACAGTTTGAAAGAAAATCCGTTTCTGAATATCCGCCGTTCTTTTTGTCTGCCATTTGCGCAGTTCCTGTTTTTACACCGATAGAAATATCTCTAAGGTGCGCCCGGCTTCCTGTTCCAGATGTTGCGGTTGTTTCCATGCAGCTAAGAATATATTTTGCAGTTGATTCTTTAAATATCCGTTCTTTATATTCTGGGGAATGTTCGTATGCGATTGAACCGTCTTTATTGGTGATTCTTTTGATTACAGTCGGTTTTACAGGAATTCCGTAGTTTGCGATTGCGCTTGCGGCTTGAACCATTTGCAATGCGGAAACGCTGATTTCCTGCCCCATAGACATTGTTGGTTTTGAACGTGCGGACCAAAGGCGGCTGTTCGTGTCTTTTACAGAGCCAGAAGTTTCTCCTGGAAGCTCAATTCCTGTTTTTGTTCCAAATCCGAGTCTATGAATCATTTCCAAAAAAGTTTCATCAGAAGCCCTGTCTGAAATTTGAGCGATTGCGTCATTGCAGGAATATTTTAAAGCTTCACGCGCGGTAATCCAGCCGTGATGGTCAAGACATTTGATTCTTATTGTTTCTCCACCGCGGATTCGGTTTTCGTAAACACCGTCGCATAAAAAACTGGTTTTTGCGTTTATCAGTCCTGCATCATAAAAAGAAGCGACTGTAAAAATCTTAAAAACTGAGCCAGGTTCGTATGCGCTCATTGCCGGGCGGTCAATTGTCTGCTCAATTGTGGACATATTGTATTCATTCAAATTTGAATTTGGAAGGCTTATATATGAAAGAATTTCACCAGTCTTTACATCGGAACACAAAAGCATCATGCTTTCTGCCTGGGTTGATTTCATTGTGTCTCGTGCGATTTCTTCTAGTTTATATTGAAGATTTGCGTCAATCGTAAGGTAAATATTTTTTCCCTGCGGCTGTTTTATCGCGTTCGGTTCAACAGGAGGCTGAAGTTCTTCCTGCATTGAATATTCAATTCCGGCAAGCCCTTTTCCGTCGTCTCCCATGTAGCCGATAAGTTGAGATGCAAGCGCATTTTCCGGGTAAACGCGTCCTGGAATTCTGTCAAAACTTACAAAAAGGTAATTTTTTTCATTTGTGACTTTTTTTAGTTCTGTGTAAGTGTTCTGATCAATCTTCTTTTTTAAATAAACGAAGCTTGAATTTTCTGCGCGCTGAAGAATCCTGAGCAAATCTTCTTTTGTCATTTCCAGATACGGCGCGATATCTTCCGCAAACTGTTCGTTGTTTTTTATTCGGTTTGGTGTTACTCCAACATGGTAAAAATTTGTCTGGACGGCAAGCGGTTTTCCTGAACGGTCAACGATTGAGCCGCGCTCAACAGTCTGGCTGCGGGAAGAAATTTTTCCTGGCGGCGTGAATGCCAATGTTATATATCTATAAAATGTGTAGGCAAAGAATATTATAAAAAATGCGAGAACAATCTTTAATGCAGTTTTATTGAAAAATCCGTTCATTTTCCGATAATTTTCCCCATGATATTCTTTACCGAAACAAAACCGTAATCTCTTGAATCGATGGAATCTTTTTGATTGTCCCCAAGCGTGAAAACAAAATTTTCGGGTATTTCCTTAAAATTCTTCATCCGCTGGAACTGAACCGGCGTAAGAGAAATTTCCTTTTGGTTTATTTTTACAGTATAGCTGGAATTTTCTGAAAATTCTAGTTGGTCGCCGCTTGTGGCAACAACTCTTTTTATAACTATTTTGTTATCATGTAAGTAAATAACTATGTCATTCAGTTTTGGTTTATTCCATTGAAAAAAAAATTCTCCGCGGAACGGTTTTGCAAGCCCGTAGGCAAGTTTATTCACCGCAACTTTAGAACCATTTTTCAAAGTTGGTTCCATTGAAGTTCCCGAAATATGCAGAATATCAACCACAAAAAGTTTTAGGATAATTCCGGTCGCAACTCCAATCGCGATACAAAAAAATATGAACGGTTTTTCTTTGCAAAAAGATTTTTTTGATTCCATTTTCCCTGCCCATTTAATTCTAAACTTCAGTTTTCATTATGTCGATAGTGAAAATATGGAAATAGTAAATTGCATAGGATTTAAACAATCTTCTTCATCTTTTGAATTTGTTTTGACTTTTGCGGAAAAGATTAATGAAAATTTCAAAAAAATCTTTCATTCCGGGCAAATAAATAGAAGAGAAGATAGCGATCGCGCTAAAAAAACAGGATTGGGTGCTCGGAAAGTAAATCGTCGGGAAAATAATTCTTATTCTTCCGCTGATTTTTTGTCTTTTTTGCGCAGTCTTGGCTCGTTCTGCACTTTTGTTCAGTCCAACGCAAAAAAAGTCGGTCTTGCAGTTCTTGTTTCTTTTGCAGTTTTTATTTCTTGCTGTGCCATTTTTAAAATCTCAGATTATTTCCATTCAACAACTGGCGCTGTAAAGCTTGAAAACAACTACGAATATGAAATGTCAATGCTGAACAAACTTATGAATAATCTGGCTTTGGAAGGCACTTCTGAATATTCTTCTGATGGAACGCTTGTTGATTCAAAAATTTCTGAAAAAGATATGGAAAAACTTTTTTGCCAGCCGGTTACTTTTCAGTCTTACAAAGTTCTGCCGGGAGATTCCATAAGCTCAATAACAAAGAAATTCGGGCTTAGCAATATTTCAACATTGATTGCGGTGAATGATATTGACAATGTTCGGCAGCTTAGGGCGGGACAGAAGTTAAAAATTCCTTCAATTGACGGGCTTTTTTATACAGTTCAAAAAGGAAACAGTCTTCAGGGAATTTCCTTGAAATATGGCGTTACAATGGAAGATTTGCTTGATGTGAATGAACTTGAGTCTTCTGAGCTTGCTGTTGGTCAGGTGATTTTTATTCCTGGCGCAAAACTTGAGCCGCAGGCGCTTTCAAAGGCGATGGGCGAACTTTTCAGGAGTCCGCTAAAAACTCGCTACAGACTTACTTCTCATTTTGGTCCAAGAGCTGATCCTTTTACAGGCGCACGTTCAAATCACACTGGAGTTGATATGGCTTGCCCTACAGGAACGCCGATTTTGGCTTCGGCAAGCGGAACAATCACATATTCGGGGACTTCCCCGGTTTTTGGCTATTATGTCATAATAAATCATGGAAATGGTTATCAGTCTTTGTATGGTCATATGTCAAAAATTCTTGCGCAAAAAGGTCAGTGGGTAAGCCAGGGAACAAGAATCGGGCTTGTTGGTTCAACAGGATATTCAACTGGTCCGCATCTTCATTTTACTGTTTTTAAGAACGGAAAACTTGTGGATCCGCTTTCATTGATAAAATAAGGTTTAAGAATTTTTAAGTCTTTGCAAACGAGGACATTTATGAAAAAAATTGAAATTTCAAAAAAAATAATTTTTCTGCTCGGTGCGTTTTTGTGCGGTTTTTATTGCTTTGCCGGAATAAAATTTGGCGATGCCGACATAAATAACAATGATGAGATTTTGTACACAATCCGGCAGGAAATTCCTGGAGCTTTTTCATATCGTTCTTTGTTCAAGGCAAAAATTCAAGATGGAGCCGTTAGCGGCGAACCGGCGCTGATTTCGTGCTTTCCGGAGCAGATGGAGCTTTTGTGCGGCGGAAAGATTCTTCAGGTCAGAAACCGTTACGGAACTGCATGGATTGATTTGGCGGAAAAATCCGTTGAGTGGAAAAAATATTCAGCTGAAGTTCCAGTAAATTCAATGCGGCTTTCAAAAGTAAGCGTAAGTCCGAATAGCGAATGGATTTGCTATGCTGAAAAAAATGGATATGCGACCGGAAAACTTTTCCTGAAAAATATAAATTCTTCAAAGGAAATTTGTCTGGACGAAAATTCTTCGTTCAATTACGAAAATGTTTCTGTAAAATGGGCGGCGGACAGTTCAGTTCTTGTTTATGCAAAAAATGGAAATGTTTATTTCTGCAATCCTTCCGCAGTTGCGCGAGGTGTTGAAGTTGATGAAAAATTCCGAAAAATCGGTCCTGGAACAATAAATTCAGTGAACTGGACTGATGGAAAATTCCTTGTCTACATTGATTCAGATTTGGTTTATAAAATCAGTTCAAAAGAACTTTATACGCTTGGACTTTATTCTGGAATTATCGGAAAAGGACAGATGGTCGGGCGGCTTCCGTCTCAGTTTATGGCTTCAAAAGACAATTTTAGCGTGAACAACGATGTTTCCTCGATGGTTCTTGTTCAAAATGGAAAAATTTTCACATATTTTAAAATAAACCGGAATACTTGCGATTATCTTGATATTGTTTATTCTGGTCCGTATGTTGATTTGAGCGCATCTTTGCTGGAAAGCGAAATTCTCTGGGATTTGAACGGCTCGCCAATTGTGTGGATGCGGATGCTTCCTTACGGAGGACAAAAAATAAAATCTTCAGTTTATCATCTGGAAAACCGTCTTTCAAAATTTCTGGATATTTCTGATTCTGGAAAGCCTGCTGTTTCCCCGGATGGAAAAAACTGCGCATTTTATTCAGGTTCTTCTGTTTACATTTATGACACAAAAAACTGGAAGAGAGTGAATAGAATTGAGGGCGAAAATGTTGTTTCTCTTTTGTGGGAAAACAATTCAACTTTGATTATTGGCGGCGATCGGACAATCCGAAGCTGGAAAATTTTCGAGCAAAATCCAGAAATTCTTGCCGTAAGTTCAGTTGTAAACGGATTTTGGAACAATGATGAAATAATTGCGGATTCCGGAAATGGAAAATTCTTTGTTTTTAATGAAGATAAAAAAACGTGGGTACAAAAAGAATCTGATTTTTCGCGGCGTTCAAATGCTTTAAGGAATGAGCGTTACCGGCTTTTCTGCGGAGAAACTGCAAATCCTATTTTTGAAAATGCCCTTTACATACGAACTCTTTTTGGAAAAGCGGTTACAAAGCCAGTTTATTCTGAAAGCGTTAAAAAAGTTCCGGAGCGGAAAAAAATTGCGCTTGCGTTCGATGCTTATGACAATGCGGACGGCCTGACGCGCGTTCTTTATACTTTGAACCGATATTTGGTTACAGGAACATTTTTTTTGAACGGAGAATTTATCCGCCGCTATCCAAATGAAACAAAACAAATCTCTCTTAGCCGTAATGAATGTGCTTCGATGTTCTTTTCCACTTCAAAATTGACTCAGCCAGGTTTTGTGGTGAATGAAGATTATATACGTCGTGGTTTAGCCAGAAACGAAGATGAATTCAACGCAGTTACAGGTAAGGAACTTTCTCTGATGTGGCACGCGCCGTATTACGCTGTTTCTGAAAAAATCATTCAGGATGGAAAAAAAGCTGGTTACGATTACATTGATATAAAAAATTCAGTCTGCGATTCTGTGACTCTTGAGCAAGCTGTAAATGGAAACGGAAAATATCTTTGCCCGGGCGAGCTGATAGAATCCTATGTAAAAACGCTTGATGAAGGAGAAAAAGTGATTCCTGTAACAGTAGGAATTTCGCGCGGAACACGGGAAAGCTACTTGTACGACAACCTTGATCTGCTGATAAGCGCAATCCTTGACGCTGGCTACGAAATAGTTCCGCTCCGTTACATTCTGGAAGAATAAAAACTCAAAATATCTGTACTTTTTTATATTTTCAGCGCGATTTTTGCGATTTCATCAGCGGCACAAATCCACCAGTTCGCGCGTTCTGCCGGGCGGTCTGCAACAAGTGGAATTGATTCAAGCAATTGGCCGTTCAGGAAATATTCAATTTTTCCATATTCATTTCCAGCTTCAATCTGACCTTTTATAAAATCAGGCAAGGAAAGATTTATTTGCACTTCCTCAAGTGCATTTTCAGGATTTTCTGCGGCAGAAACCGGAACGCATAACGCTTTTGGCGACCATGCGGGAACAATATTCATTCTTTGAACATTCGAGCAGATAACCGGAATATTATATGAGCGCAAAACGAGTGGATTTTCGTAATTTTTAAAAGTTTTGTATGCCCATTCCATGATTTCAGTTCCATCGTGAACGCGCCCTTCTTGCCCTTCATTCTGATTTTTTCCCGGGCCTCCCATTGTTACAGAAAGAATACGCATATTTTCGCGTTTTACCGTAAGCGCAAGATTGTAGCCGCTTTCATCAATGTATCCTGTTTTTAGTCCGTCGCATCCTTGAAGAGTTCCAAGCAGCGGATTTGTATTTTTCTGGTAAATCGGCATGAAAATGTTTTGTGGAATTCCTTGTGAAAAATCCTGGTATCGCGTTGAGAGAAGTTTGTCTTCCGGTGCAAGATTTTCTTCTTTTGGATATTTGAATCCTGGAACTGAATGAAATTTGTATAAAGTTTCCGGGAATCGCTCGATGTATTTTCGTGCAAAGGAAGCCATTTCCCGCGCTGTGGTTGTGTTTTTTTCGCTGTAGCCGCTTGCGTCAAAAAAATGTGTGTTTTCAAGGTTGAATTCCTCTGCAAGCTGATTTATTTTTTGAACAAAAGAATCAACATTTCCAAAAAGATAAAGCGCAATTGCGGTTGCGGCGTCATTTCCAGAGCAGACATCGAGTCCGGTTATAACTTCTTCCAGACTGACTTTCTGGTTTTTGCCAAGAAACATAAGTGAAGAATGAGGCGGCTGATTTGCTGCCCAAGTTTGTGGCGGAAGAGGCACAATGTCTGAAAGGGAGGCGTTTCCTTTTTCAATTTCTTCCATTATAACGTACATTACAAAGAGTTTTGTCATGCTTGCCGGTGGAATTATCTGGTCAGCATTTTTTTCGAAAAGAACGCAGCCGTTTCCCACGTTGACTGCAATTGCGGATTTTGCCCAGATATTCAGTTCGGGTTTTTCTGCGGAATACGGAAGCGGATGAAGAATTTTTGTCCGTTCCGGGTAGGCGGCATCCAGCGCAAGATTGAGGAAAGTTTTTTGTGCTGGTTCAAGTTCATTCAGGGCTGGAGATTTTCGCAGTGTAATTGCGCGCACGCAGACTGTTGCAAAAAACGAAAGAAAAACTGCTCCAGCCACTGAAATTAATGAGATTTGTATTATTTTTTTTGTCTTTTTGTTCATTTTTTTGACCCTTTGAGCATTATTTATAACCTTGCACAAACTTTACGGGGCGTTGAGGGGTGTCCCCGCACGGTGGGTAGGCGAAAACCGCCGGTTTGAGATGTTGCGCCCTGCGAAACTTGCGAAAACCGAAGGTTTAAGACGTAGGGCGGTTGTCCGCCCTTCTTTAAATTCTTGCGGTTTTGTTCCTAAGAAGCATATCTGCCAAAACGATATTTGTCATTGCTTCCACAACTGGCACGATTCGCGGACAAAGGCAAACGTCGTGGCGGCCTTTTATTTCAAGCTCGGCATTTTCGTAGTTTGTTCCGTTTTTGCTTACAGTTTTTTGCACCTGAAAAATGCTTGGAACTGGTTTTACCGCAATCCTAAAAATTATCTGGTTTCCGTTGGAAATACCGCCAAGAATTCCTCCTGCGTTGTTTGTGTCAAAGACAGGAATTCCGTTTTCTGCGTGCATTTTATCGTTGTTTTGGCTTCCTGTAAAATCCGCTGCGGCAAATCCGGTGCCAAATTCAATTCCTTTTACTGCTCCGATTGAAAGCATTGCTTTTGCGAGTTCTGCGTCCAATTTGTCAAAAACTGGTTCGCCAAGACCTGCCGGGCAGCCGTTTATTACGCACTCAACGATTCCGCCTGCGCTGTCGCGGTTTTGTCGTAATTCTTCGATTTTTTCTTCCATTTTTTTTGCGGCTTCGTTGTCCGGGGCGCGCATTGAATTCTGGTCGATTTCTGAAAATTCTATTTTTTCAGCTTTTATTCCTGCGGCTTTTAAAGTGTAGGCTTTTACGGAAATTCCTGAATTTTCAAGGATTTGAGAGGCGATTGCTCCTGCCGCGACTCGGGCTGCTGTTTCTCTTCCGCTGGAACGTCCGCCGCCACGGTAATCCCGGAATCCGTATTTTGCGTCGTAAGAAAAATCTGCGTGTCCGGGGCGGAATGTGTTTTCAAGGTTTCCGTAATCTTTTGAGTGCTGGCTTGTGTTTTTTATCACAATTGCGATTGGAGTGCCTTCTGATTTTCCTTCAAAAACTCCGCTTAAAATTTCGGCTGTGTCGGGTTCGCTTCGGGCTGTTACGGAAACTGATTTTATTCCATTGATTGCGGCTCCTGGTCGTCTTTTATTCAATGCCTGCTGGATTTTTTCAATGTTGACAGGAATTCCGGCTGGGCAGCCGTCTACAACAACGCCAAGTGCCTCGCCATGACTTTCTCCAAAAGTTGTAACCTTAAAAATTGAACCGTAAGAATTTCCAGCCATTTTTGAACCTCTGTTTTTGTTGAATAAATTTTGAGTTTTTACAGAAAAAACATGAGCGCAAGCGGATTTTTCTCAATATTTATATAAACTCAAAATCTACTAAAGATTATCAGATTTATTGAATTTTTACTATAAAAGTGCAATACTTTGGAATAAATAAAATTAACTTGGAGGCTCGTATGGCAAAATTTGGCGGTTCAATGACAGCTTTAGTCACACCTATGCATGAAGATGAATCTGTAGATTATGAAGGATTCCGTGCATTGGTCAAACGCCAGCTTGAAGGTGGAATCGATGGAATTCTTCCTTTGGGAACTACAGCAGAAACTCCAACTTTGACAGAAGACGAAGAAGACGAAATTATCAAGATTGCTTTTGAAGAAGTTAGGGCTTTTGAAAAGGCAAATGGTAAAAAAATCAATATAATTCTTGGATCAAGCTCAAACTGCACACGTGATGCTGTTCGCTATTGTGAACGTGCCAAAAAGGCGGGGGCAGACGCGGCTTTGGTTGTAACGCCTTATTACAATAAACCTAGCAATGAAGGTATTTTCAGACATTTTGAAGCAGTTTCAAAAGTTGGAATTCCAATCATTGTCTACAATATTCAGGGACGAACCGGCAAAAATATTGATACTCCAACTTTGGCTCGAATTGCAAATCTTCCGAATGTTGCAGGCGTAAAAGAGGCCAGCGGAAACATAAACCAGATGATGGATGTTATCGCACAGGTAAAATCTGCTCATCCTGATTTTTCTGTGATTTGCGGAGATGACAGCTTGACTCTTCCATTGCTTGCGGCTGGTGGCGACGGTGTTTTCAGCGTTGTTTCAAATTTAACTCCAGAACTTGTTACACAAATGGTTCATTCTGCTTTGGACGGTGATTTTAACACAGCGCGCGCTTTGCATTACAGACTTTTGCCTTTCTTTAAGGCTGCTTTTGTAGACGGAAATCCAACTTCAATAAAGTATGCGATGAGCGTTCGTGGAATTTGTAAACCTTGCGTTCGGCTTCCGCTTGTTGAAGTTACAGAAAAAGCCAAAGAGATTATAAAAGACGCTTTGGCTGAATGTAAATTATAAATTTAATCAGTTTTTAGGGGAAATATTATGGCAGACAAATTGAAAGTAGGTGTTTTGGGCGCAACTGGAATGGTTGGCCAGCGTTATATAAAATTGTTGGAAAATCATCCATGGTTTGAAGTAACTTATGTTGCGGCAAGTCCTCGTTCAGCAGGAAAAGCGTACAAAGATGCGGTAAAGAACCGTTGGCTTATCGGTGCTGAAATTCCTGCTGGCGTTGCAGATTTGATTGTAGAAGATGCAAATGATGAAAAAAAGGCTCTTGGAAAATGCCAGTTTGTTTTTTCTGCGCTTGAAATGGGCAAGGAAGAAATAAAGGCTCTTGAAGCCGCTTACGCTGCGGAAGGAATTCCGGTTGTTTCTAACGCTTCGGCAAACCGCTGGACGGAAGATGTTCCAATGCTCGTGCCAGAAATCAACTATTCTCACCTTGATGTGATTGCTGAGCAGAAAAAGCACCACGGCTGGGACAAGGGATTTATCGCAGTAAAACCGAACTGCTCGCTCCAGACTTACATGATGCCGATTCACGCGCTGATTCAGGCCGGCTACCCAATCAAAAGAATGATTGTAACAACTTTGCAGGCAACTAGTGGAGCAGGTTATCCTGGCGTTCCTTCTTTTGACATGATTGACAATATCGTTCCGTTCATCGCTGGCGAGGAAGAAAAGACTGAAAAAGAATGTCTTAAAATTCTTGGAAAAGTTCAGGACGGAAAAATCGTTAACGCTGAATATCCGGTTGTTTCTTCAACTTGTACGCGCGTTCCTGTTATTGACGGACACACAGCTTGCGTTTCGCTTGAATTTGCGGACAAAAAGCCGAGCCTTGAAGAAATTGAGAAAATCTGGACTTCTTATAAATCAGTTCCACAGGAATTGAATCTTCCGAGCGCGCCGGAACATCCGATTGTTGTGCGCCACGAGGAGAACCGCCCGCAGCCACGCCGCGACCGCGAGACAGAAAAAGGAATGGCTTGCGTAATCGGACGCCTTCGCCCATGCAATGTGTTCGACATCAAGTTTGTTTCGCTTAGCCACAACACAAAGCGCGGCGCAGCACTTGGCGGAATACTGAACGCAGAACTGCTCAAGGCAAAAGGATTTTTTGACAATCTGTAGTTTGGAAAAATATATTTACCAAAATGTCGAGTTTTTATACTGAATTTGTAAAACTTGACATTTGGGTTATTTAGAGTCTTTGACGGTGGTTTAAAAACCGCCGTTTATTTTTATAAAAAGGTTTTCCCTTCTGAAAAATATTGAAATGGAAATTTTTGCTGCTGTTTTTACTGATTCGCATTTTTTGAGCGCGTTTTTTCAGACGATAATTGTGATTTTTCTTGGTTTTTTGTTTATGCGGAACGGTTTTGTGGATTCCGCCGGGGAAAAAACGATTTCGGCTTTGGTGTGGAAACTTGCGGTTCCGTGCTTTGCATTCAACGCATTTATGCAGGATTTTGAGTGGGAAAGTTTTAAGGCTAGCATTGTTGAATTTTTTCTTGCGATTTTCTTCTATTTATTACTGATTTTTATTGGGAAAATTCTTTTTTTGAAAAAAGGAAAAAAGATTTCTACGGTGAGCGCGCTTTTTATGGCGATTGGTCAGACGACTTTGTTCAGCATGCCGATTTTGGAATCTGTTTATGCCGGCCGTGGCGAAGAGGTTATGCTTTACATAAGCACAATCAGCATTGTTTTTAGGATTTTTGTGTATATTATCGGGCTTTCGGTTATTGTTGGCGAAAAAATTTCATTTGAAAATCTAGGCGGTTCGCTTAAAAAAGTTTTTCTTACGCCGATTATGATTGGAATGTTTCTTGGAATTTTTGTTTTTCTTACGCAGAATTTTATGCCGCAGGTTCTGGTTGAGGGAAAAAATTATTCAGTTTTTAGGATTGATAAGACTTTACCGGTTCTTTACGTGACGGTTCGTTCTGTAAGCAGGCTTGTTTCTCCGCTTTGTATGTTTATGATTGGAATGAGCATTGGCGGCGCGAATCTTTTTGAATGTTTGTCTGATGGTTTTGCATGGATTATCGCGCTGCTAAGGAATATTGCCGGTCCGGTTGTGGTTGCGTTGATTTGTCTTTTTTTACACAGAGCCGGAATTTATAAGTTCAATGAATTTTCGCTTATGGCGATTCTGATTGGTTTTAGCGCGCCGGTAAGCGTTACATTGAGCATTGCGTGCGTTGAGCACAACTGCGAGCAGGTGATTGCAAGCCGAAGCTGCGTTATTTCAACATTGTTGACGCTGGTGACGTTCCCGGCGGCATTTGTACTGGGAAAATTTGTGCTTGGGCTGATGAATTAGACTGAATGTTGGGTTTTTCATGCTGAATTCCTAAATTGAATATGCGGGAAGAAAAAGAAAGCGGCAACCGAGCTATTCGGAGCGATGGCAAGCAATTTTTGAAGAAAATTGCGCAGTCCGATACCTTATTGCGCTCCGCATGGCGAATTGACGTGCTTTTTCTGGTAGCATATTCAATTTCTTTCAGAAGGAATAAACCCCAACATTCAGATAAATTAATGTTGCCGGGATGCCGCTGGTGGAACTTGCGCGGTGGTGGAAGGGTGGCGGAGCCAGGCGAGCGTGGCGAGACCGAGCGTTAGCGGGCCCTGGAAGTGCCGTTTTCTGAAAAAACTGGGGCTTTTGGTTTTTTATGCCGCGTGGAAAAAATCTTTGCGCCTTTTTTATTTTTTTTGTTGCCGATTTTTAAATCTTTTTATATTTTTGATAGTATCAAATAGAAATTAATTTAAGAGGTAAATAAAGAAAATGGCTAAACAGTTGTTATTTAATGAAGATGCAAGAAAAAAGTTGCTTTCTGGTGTTGAGCAGATTGCAAAGGCTGTAAAAGTTACACTTGGACCTTGTGGCCGAATGGTTATGCTGGACAAAAAATATGGTGCTCCAACAATCACAAAGGACGGTGTTTCTGTTGCAAAAGATATTGAACTTGCTGATCCTTATGAAAATATGGGTGCCCAGTTTGTTCGCGAAGTTGCTTCTAAGACAAACGATGATGCTGGTGATGGAACTACAACTTCTACAGTTTTGGCTTATGCGCTTGTCCGCGAGGGCTTTAAGTCTGTTGCTGCCGGAATGACTCCGATTGAAATTAAACGTGGTATTGATAAGGCTGTTGCAACTGCTGTTGAGGAAATCAAAAAGAATGCAAAGCCTGTCAAGGATTCTGCTGACATCAAGAGCATTGCTTCTATTTCTGCAAACAATGATCCAGAGATTGGTAATCTTATTGCAGAGGCAATTGAAAAGGTTGGAAAGGACGGTGTAATTACTGTTGAAGAATCTAAGAACATGAACACAACTGTTGATACTGTTGAAGGTATGCAGTTTGACCGTGGATATATTTCTTCTTATTTTGTTACAGACCGAGAAAGAATGGAAGCTTCTTATTCAGATGCTTATGTTTTGATTTATGACAAGAAGATTTCTTCTATGAAGGATTTGCTTCCGTTGCTTGAAAAAGTTGCCAACGCAGGTCGTTCTTTGGTTATTATTGCTGAAGATGTTGATGGCGAGGCGCTTACAACTTTGGTTTTGAACACAATCCGTGGAACAATCAAGGTTTGCGCTGTAAAAGCTCCTGGATTTGGTGACCGCAGAAAGGATATGCTTCAGGATATTGCTATTTTGACAGGCGGTACTGTTGTTTCTGAGGAAGTTGGATTGAAGCTTGAATCTTGCGGACCGGAAGTTCTTGGTCAGGCAAAATCTGTTAAGATTGACAAAGACAATACAACAATTGTTGGCGGTGCTGGCGACAAGAAGGCTATTTCTGACCGTGTTGCGGAAATCAAAAAAGCTATTGAAAAATCCACATCAACTTATGATAAGGAGCAGCTTCAGAAACGTCTTGCAAAACTTGCTGGCGGTGTAGCTGTAATCAATGTTGGTGCTACAACAGAAACAGAAATGAAGGAAAAGAAATTCCGCGTAGAAGATACAATTGCCGCAACTCGCGCTGCGCTTGAGGAAGGAATTGTTTCTGGTGGTGGAATTGCTTTGGTTGAAGCTGCAAAGGCTCTTGAAAAAGTTCCTGCTGAACTTTCTGAAGATGAAAAAGTTGGCTACAAGATTGTTCGCCGCGCTTTGGAAGAACCAATCCGCCAGATTGCAGACAATGCTGGTATTGACGGTGCTGTTGTTGCTGAACGCGCAAAGAATGAAAAAGATGGTGTTGGTTACAACGCTTACACAGGCGAATGGGTAAATATGATTCAGGCTGGAATCATTGACCCTGCGAAGGTAACAACTTCTGCTTTGATGAATGCTGCTTCAATTGCAGGCACATTGCTTACAACTGAATGCGCAATCACAGATATTCCAGAACCAAAACCGGTTGCGGCTCCAGCCCCAGATATGGGTGGCATGGGATATTAAGGCGGTAGAGCCCTAAGCCTGAGTCCACTAGTCAGTTTTGCGTGGCAAAAAAAATCGGTATTCGTTGCGAATGCCGATTTTTTTTTGTATATTAATTATATGAAAAATAAAGTTGTTGTCATTTTTTTTAGCACGCTTTTTGCTGTGCTTGCCGTTGCTCTTGTTTTAAGATTTACTGTTTTCCGAAAAACTCAAAGTGTACGTGCAAAAGTTGTTACTCCAGTTTCTGCGGACAATATTGGAAACGGAACAGAATCTTCTGAGATTTCCGGCGAAAACATAATGATGACATCTTTTATTCCATTGCTTCCAACTGAAACATTGATTAGCGCATTGACGCTTGATTTTGATGGCGACAATCTTGATGATCAGGTTGTTGCTATTCACAAAGCCGGCTCAGAAAATCTTTTCCTTATTGTTGGTCTTTATAATTCAACTTCAAATTCTTATGAACGCGTCGCAGAAATTTCAACGGATATTTCGCGTGAACGGACTTTTTCTTTTAATGCGGTTGATATGATTGGAAATCACAGAAATGCGCTTGTTTATCAAGGTGTAGACAACAGCGGTGATTCGGTTATGAAAATTTACATCTGCAATCGGGAGAAAAATTCTGTTGAGCTTAATAAAATCGGCGACTTTAAGTCTGATGGAACAATTTTTATTGTTCAGACTGAACGTTCAGAGGCGTATGAGCTTTCCCAGACCCGCGGACAGAGTTTTAGCGTCTGGGTTTACAGTTCAGATAAGTCAGACGACCAAAAATCTTCCTCGGTTGCGATAGGACAAATCCAGACAGAATACACTTGGAATGAGACCGAGCAGAAATATACGCAGAACCGCCAGATTCGTGTTACGGGAAGCCGACTTGCCGCCCGCGAGCTTGCTAGAATTCAAAATGGAAATGTGGCGACTTTTGCAGAATATCTTGACGGATTGTGGTATAAAACCTCCAGTACAGATGAGTCTGCCAGCTATATTTATTTTAATTATGGAACAAAAGAGGTGATTTTTCTTTCAAATGATACAGAAGGTGTTTATTCCTGGGAAAATTCAAGCCTAAGACGAAGTGGAATTTATCTTACGCTAGTAAATTCAATCATTTCAAGCATGAAGCGCCGCCTGGATATTATGCTTACCGGTGTGAACGAAGTTTATATACGCGTTCATGAGGATGTCGGGCTTTTAATCAAAGAAAATAACCATTGGGATGGAACTTATAAAAAAATGTCTTTCCAAAGCACTTTTGGTGAAGAAAAAATAAATTATCCTCATCCTGAATACGAAAAAAATCTTTCTGAAGTTCAAGATTGGAAAGACGAGGAAAACAGAAAAATCACATTTAAAAACGGAATTTATACACTTACAAGCTCGGAAATTGAAGAAAAAGGAACTTATCTTATTGATACAGTCGGAGATTTCCCGGTGATTCAATTCCGCCCGGAAAATTCGCAGAAATCAAATTTGCTTCCGGCGTATGCGATGCAGTTCAAGACAACGGAAGAGCTGGTTCCCGCAAAAAGACGAAACCAAAAGCCGACTGTAAAAACGACGATTGACAAGAATACAATAATAATGTCGCCGGTAAAACTTTCGCCAGATACTTGCTACGCTACTGACGGAATGAAAATCACTCTTACGAAAGAAGCCAACGTGGCAAAATAAATTTGAAAAGAAAATAGATTGAAAAATAAGGCACGCGTCATTATAATTATCTATTATGACTGCAAACGAATTACGCTCAAAATATATTGAGTTCTTTAAGAGTAAAAATCACGTTGAAATTTCTGGACAGTCTTTGATTCCAGAAAATGATCCATCAGTTTTGTTTACAACCGCCGGAATGCATCCGCTTGTTCCATACCTTTTGGGAGAAAAACATCCTTCTGGAACACGCCTTACAGATTATCAGAAATGCATCCGCACTGGTGATATTGATGAAGTTGGCGACCCAAGCCATCTTACTTGTTTTGAAATGCTTGGAAACTGGTCTTTGGGCGATTATTTCAAGAAAGAATCAATCGGATTTTCTTACGAATTCCTTACAAGTCCAAAATGGCTTGGTCTTGATCCTAGAAAAATTTCTGTAACAGTTTTTGCCGGTGATGACAATGCTCCGCGCGATGAAGAGGCTGCTACTTACTGGAAAGAAAACGGAATGCCGGAAGACAAAATCGCATATCTTCCTGCAAGCGACAACTGGTGGGCTGCAGGTCCAACCGGTCCATGCGGTCCTGACACAGAAATTTTCTACTGGGTTGGCGAAGGACTTCCGCCGGCTGGCTCAAATAAAGGCACAGACAGCGAAAACTGGATGGAAATCTGGAACAATGTTTTTATGCAGTACAACCGCGTTGATGAAAAAACTCTTGTGCCGCTTCCAAAGAAAAATGTTGATACAGGAATGGGACTTGAGCGCACAAACTGCATCCTGCAGGGAAAAACTTCGGTTTATCTTACAGAAGTTTTCCAGCCAATAATTGCGAAAATCGAGGAACTTTCAAACTATAAATATGGCACAGATGCCGAAAAAGACAAAAGCGTGCGAATTATTGCAGATCATAGCCGCGCTTCTGTTTTTATTCTTGGTGACCAGAAAGGCGTTTCTCCTTCAAATGTTGGAGCAGGTTACGTTCTTCGCCGTTTGATTCGCCGTGCAGTCCGCCACGGAATGAAACTTGGAATCGAAAAGGAATTCCTTGCGGAAGTTGCAGCAGTTGTAATTGAAAATTTCAAGAACGCTTATCCTGAGCTTGAACAGAATAAAGAAAAGATTTTCCGCGAACTTACTGCCGAAGAAGCAAAATTCCGCACAACGCTTAAAAAAGGTGAGGCTGAATTCCAAAAACTTCTTCCAAATCTTATGAAAAATCCAAAAAAGATTATTTCTGGAAAAGTTGCATATAATCTTTACGAAACTTACGGTTATCCGCTTGAACTTACCCAGGAACTTGGTGCGGAAAACGGATTTACTGTTGATGTTGAAGGATTTATGGCAGCGGAAAAAAAGCACCAGGAAGCTTCAAAATCGCTTGATGCTGGAAAAGCAAAAGGCGGACTGGCGGAACAGTCAGATATCACAACAAAATATCATACGGCAACTCACTTGCTTCAGCAGGCTTTGGTTGACGTTCTTGGCGATGAAGTTTCGCAGAAGGGTTCAAATATAAACAACGAGCGTATGCGTTTTGACTTTACTTTTGGCCGACCGATGACAAAAGAAGAAGTTCAGAAAGTTGAGGACATCGTTAACGAAAAAATCAACGAGGATTTGCCGGTCACAATGGAAGTTATGCCGCTTGACCAGGCAAAAGCAGAAGGTGCCAGGGCTTTGTTCGTAAATAAATATGGTGAACAGGTAAAAGTATACACAATCGGCCGCGATTCAAAGAAAGACTGGTATTCAAAAGAAGTTTGTGGGGGACCGCACGTTCAGCACACAGCTCAGATTGGAAAATTCAAGATTGAAAAAGAACAGTCTTCTTCTTCCGGCGTTCGTAGAATCAGGGCAACAATAAGCGGCGGACTTCCGCTGGACAAATAATATTTTTGCAAAAAACTCAAAAATTTGTAACTATTTTTACATTTTGTGGGTTTTATGGTGTAAAATATTAGAAAATAAAAAAAAGGAATTTATATATGAAACGTTTTGCAGTTGCATTTTTAGCTTTATTTATGTGTGCGGCACTTTTTGCACAGAACGATCTTCAGGTTCTTGCAGTGGTAAAACTTAACAAAAACGAATCAATTTCATTGAAGCAGATTAAAACTCGTGTTGAAATGTATGAGAAACAAAGAGGTTCTGTTCTTTCTGTTGATGACAGAAAAAAGGTTCTTGACGCATTGATTCAGGAAAAATTGGTTCTTCAGGCTGCACAAAAATCTGGAATTTCAATCACAGACAGTCAGATTGAACAGATGTTCCTTCAGCAGGTGAGCCAGCAGCTTCTTGGAAGAAATGCAACTCAGTCTGAACTTGAGACGGTGATTAAGCAGCAGACAAATCTTTCCCTTGATGATTTTATGAAACAGCAGATTGGAATGTCGGTTGCAGAATATAAGACTTATCTTAAAAACCAGACATTGGTTCAGCAGTATATTCTTCATCAGCGTGAAAATGAAATTAAGTCTGTTGCCGCAACAGATGAAGAAATCCGCGCGTTCTATGAGTTGAACAAGTCTCAGTTTGTATGGACTGATATGCTCAAGCTTTATATGGTTGTAATTCCAAAAGACAAGGATGCTGAAGCCGCTCGTGCAAAGGCAAACGACCTTTTCAACAAATTGAAGGATAAAAAACTTACTGTAAACCAGATGACTGTTGAGTCAAAAAAGGAAAATTCCGGTTTCCAGTCTGGAGAAATGCTTATCAATAAGAATCAGGTAAGCGCTCAGCAGCTTGGAATTTCTTACAAGGATCTTCTTTCATTGTTTGACAATAATGTTGGTTATTTTTCTAGCGTTGGGGAATTTGATTCGCATTTTCAGTTTTATACAATCATCAAAAAATATGATGCTAAAATGCTTTCTTTGAGCGATGTTGTTCAGCCGGATTCAACAACAACTGTTTACGACTACATCCGCAGTTCTTTGGGACAGCAGAAAGTTATGCAGTATTTTACAGTTGCGGCGCAGGAAATTGCAAAAGAACTTGATACAGAAACAAATGTTGAACGCAAAAAGACTGGTGATGCTTTGACAAAACTTCTTTCTTGGTAAGGCAGGGAGGAATTTATGTCTAGAAGAATAAGCCGAATTCTTGCTTTTCAGGCTTTGTATTCATGGGATGTTGCCAGCGTTGATGTAAATGATCTTATTTCGTTTTCGTGGCTTGAGCGTGATGTTTTTGATGCTTCTGAAGTTGGTGAAGATTCTTCTGAGGAAGTAAAGTATTGTCTGTTGGAAAAGCAGATGAACCAGTTTGAAAAACTTACGCCTGCAAAAAAACAGGAAGTTTTTGATTACGCAAGAATTCTTGTGAAAGGAACTGTTGAAAATGTTCAGCAGATTGATGAAATTATAAAAGGTCATCTTTCTTCAAAGTGGACAATTGAACGTCTTAATAAGGTTGCTCTTGCCGTAATTAGAATGAGCGTTTATTCTCTTCTTTATCAAAAAGAAATTGATCCAAAAATTGTAATCGATGAAGCCGTTGAAATTGTAAAAGATTATGGCGAGGACGAAACCCATAAATTTACAAATGCAATTCTCGATCATATCAGCAAAGATTTGGCGGAGAAAAATTCTTAAATGATAAAAAAATCGGTCAGAAATTTTTTGTGCATTGCGTTGGCCGTGCTGTTTCTGCCGGTTTTTTTTTCATGTTCAAACCGCGCGGAAGAAAAATCAATCTCTTCCGCGCTTGATCAGATTGATATTCTTATAAATCAGGAACAATTCAAAGATGCCGAACGGGAACTAGATAAGATTGAGAAAAAAGCTTACAGTTCTTGGATTGAAATCGGAATTTTCAAGCGTTACATTAAACTTGACCTTTTTGAAAAAGCTGAAAAAACTATTGTCCGCGCAATTAAAAAAAATCCTAAAAATAATGAATTGAACGCAGTTTATGCGTATTTTTTGCTTAAAAATGGACGAACTGAAGAAGCTCTTGCCGCTGGAAAGGGGCTTCAGGGAACGCGGTATGGTTCGGTTTATTCGGAAGCGGTTTTTAGAAATGTTCTTGAAAAGTCAAAGAAATCTGAACTCGCAAAAATATTTTTGTCACCGGAATATTTTACAGTTTATTTTGATGCATATGCAGGTTCAAAAGATTCTGCCTGGTTAAGAAACTGCGCATTGTTGCATCTTGCGCTAGGTGCATACGAGAAAGCGGCTTCTGTTCATCCGGGAAGCAACAATATTCTTGAGGCAAATGACGGTTATTTTTGGTCGCTTGTTATGTATGATGCCGCTCGTTTTGGTGATGCGGTGAATTATGGAAATATGGCAATTTCTTTTGCAGATTCGCGGACTGGAAAGGAAAAGCGTAAGGTTTCTGTTGCGGAAATAAGCGCGGTTTTGCAGGATTCTTATACTTGGCTTGGGGATTCGGCTAGCGCGGAAACGATACGAAGAAATTATCTTGATTCAATTGAAAATTCCAGTGGAGATTTTAATCTTTCTGAAACAGAACGGGATGAAAATATCTTTCTGCCGCCGATTTTTGTAAACAGCGCAAAATGGGCTATGGATTTTGGTGATGAAAGCCATGCACTCTTGCTTCTTAGATTTTGTGTTGAAAATTGGCCTGATTATGTTCCTGGACTTACATCTTATGCGAATTTTGCCTACAATTCAAACTTGCCGCAGAATAAGGAATTTACTCAAATGCAGCTTCGCGATGAAGGATTGGCTTCTCTTGAGATGGAGCGTTATGACCGCCGCCCTAAAATTCCTTTGAGTGATGCGCTTATCCGGATTGACGAAAGTCTTGCCAGAAAAAAATCTCCGTTGCTTTTTGTTGTTCGCCTTGATTTAAGATATAAGACAGAAAAAACTCTTACTGAAACTGAAAAAACTGCTGATGTCTGGAGAATTTTGGAGGAAAATGCTGTTTCTCCATCTGTTTATCCAGAGATTTTATTTGAATATGCGTTGAATTTTCTTTTGGAGACAAAACAGACGGAAGAAGCGTGGAAACTTTTCTACAAATATGTTTCAGCAAAATATAAAATTCCTTGTGACAACGATTTTTGGATGAATGTCATAAAAAAAATCAATGATTTTTCTGCTGTTGAAAGTGAATATGCGTTTTATTTTTCTGCTCTGTCAGGGAGAAATTCTGATTCTGTGCGGCTTGGCGAGTATTGTGTTTTTGAAAATGGTGAAAAAGATTTTGTGAATGTGGCGGTGAGTGATTCTGCGGCAATGAATCTGGCGGCAGTTTATAATTCTATAGGGCGAAAAACGGATGCTTTGGAACTGTACAAAAAAGTGAATGGGCGAAGTTCGGAAAAAAAAATAAAGTCGCTCGCGATGTTTAGAATGGCGCTGATTTACCTTGATTCAAATGACTTGAAAAATGCAAGGATTTGTGCGGAATACAGCTCGACTTTGAATCCGAAAAGTGCTGAAGCAAAGCTTTTGGTTACAAAAATAAAATCTGGTGTTAAATAAAAAAGCGCAGGCGATTTTACAAAATGCAAATTCGTCTGCGTTTTTATTAAATCTTAAAAACTATTCAATAACAGCAATAACATCGCTCATTCGAAGAATAAGATAATCTTCTCCATCGAGTTTTACCTGTGTGCCTGCATATTTGTCGTACATGATGCGGTCACCGTTCTTTACTGTGATTTTGTCTTCATCTGTGCCAGGACCAACTTCTACAACTGTAGCTGTCTGGGTTTTTTCCTGTGCTGCTTCTGGAATGTAAAGTCCGCTTGCTGTTTTTGTTTCAGCTGCGTCATTTTTTACAAGAATTCTGTCTGCTAATGGTTTAATTTTCATTCTATTTTGCTCCTATTTTGGAAAATAATTTCTTTTTCTACCATTAAATATAAGAAAATCTGCATTGAATCGTCAACAAAAAAATGAAAAAAATGTATCGTGTGGGTAAAATTTACTCAAATTTGGATATGATTTTTGAAGGTAGGGAAAAATTACCCAGTTTTAAAATTATGAATTTTAATTATCTCAAAAAATGAATTTTATTTCTTTCTAAAAAAAACGCTTTCGACGGATTTTCAATTTGCTCCAGACGGTTGGGCTCGCACTTCGTTTGTATATTTTTGGGTGCTGCGCACTTTTATTGATTTAATCGCCCAAAGTCTTCACAAATTGTAAATTCGTCTACGCTTTTGTTGGTTCAATAAAAAAATTATGAATTTAAACATTAAAATTTACTTTTTTGATAAAACTTGGCACGGTTCTTGCATAATATTTAGTGTAGATTATTTTGGAGGCAAATTATGACAGACAGCACAATTTCAATTTATCTTAAAGAAATCAACAAGATTCCTCTTCTTTCTTATGAAGAAGAAACTGAATTGGCAAAAAAGGCCGCCGCAGGTGATAAACTTGCAAAGAATAAGATTGTAAATGCAAATCTTCGTTTTGTTGTCAATGTCGCCAAAAAATATCAGAGAAAAGGTCTTGAACTTGAGGATCTTATCAGCGAAGGAAATATTGGTCTTTTGACTGCGATTGATAAATTTGATGTTTCAAAGGGTTATCATTTTATTTCATATGCGGTTTGGTGGATTCGTCAGTCGATTCTTAAAGCTATCTGCGAAAAGAGCCGCGCGATTCGTTTGCCGCAGAACAAGGCGAATGAACTTGTTCAGATTGAACGCGCCATGAAAACAATAAAAGACAAAGTTTCTGAAGAACAGGAATTTTCGGAAATTGCCGCAATGTTGAATATGGATGCAAGTCATGTTCGGGAATTGCTTGAAATAAGCCGGGATATGGCTTCTCTTGATGCTGATGTTGCTGGAAAAGATAATTCTGTTACAACTTTGGGCGCAATGCTTGAGGATAAGGCTCATGTTCTGCCGGAAGATTTTGTAATCAACAAGGAAATGCAGAAAGATTTGAATAATGTTCTTTCAACTTTGAAGCCAGCGGAAGCTGAAGTTCTTAAAATGCGCTATGGAATCGGAGTTGAAAAACCGATGTCTTTGAAAGAAGTTGGCGATAAATTCAATCTTACAAAGGAAAGAATCCGACAGATTGAAAAACATGCGCTGGTTAGAATGCAGCATCCGACTCGTGCACGTCGGCTTGAAAGTTATGTTGCTTAGTTGAATAAACTTTTTGTGTATTCAAATGCATCATTTCGGGCTTGAACAAGAATATCGTGGTCGCGGATGATGTCTGCGATTCCAAGAGAAAGGTTTCCAGCCTGTGCGGTTCCGGTGATTTCGCCGGGACCTCTTAGTTTTAAATCCTGGTTTGCGATTATAAAACCGTCTGTGTTCTGGCGAAGGACTTTCATTCTTTCTATTCCAGTTTCTGTTATTTTTTTGCTGTAAATCAAAAAACAGAATGACTGCGAATTTCCTCTGCCGACTCTACCGCGAAGCTGATGAAGCTGGGCTAAACCGAATCTGTCTGCCTGTTCAATTACGATGCTTGTTGCGTTTGGAACATCAACTCCGACTTCAATTACTGTGGTTGCCGCTAAAACCTGTATTTTTCCGCTCTGAAAATTTTTTAAAATCTGGATTTGCTGTTCTTCTTCAATTTTTGAGTGAAGCAGGGCACATTTATATTCTGGATAAATATTTTGTGAAAGATTCTTGAAATTTTCTTCTGCGGATTTTATATCCTGAATTTCGCCGTTCTCGTTTTCGGAATTTATTGCTGGATAAACAAAATATGCCTGGTATCCCGCTTTTAGCTGGTTACGCACGGCTTCGTATGCGTTGTGCTCATTTCCTTCTTTTACAAGATAGGTCTGAATTGGCTTGCGTCCTTTTGGCATTGTCCGGATTACGCTTACGTCCAAATCGCCGAAAACTGTAAGGGCAAGCGTTTGCGGAATAGGGGTTGCGCTCATCATCAGAAGATGAGGCTCAAAAGTTACTTGTGGCTCTGTTTCTGTATGTCTACCTTTTTCAAGGATTGACTGGCGCTGGATAACGCCGAATCTATGCTGCTCATCAATAACTGCAAGCTGCAAATCATTGTAAACAACCTGCTTGCTGAAAAGTGCGTGCGTTCCGATTACAATATTTATTTCACCGGATTTTAGCGCATTTAAAAGCCTTGTTCGTCCTGAACTTTTTACGTTTCCTGTAAGAAAAGCCACCTTTATTCCGAGCGGTTCAAGCAGTTTTGCCGCTGATTCCGCGTGCTGCCGGGCAAGAATTTCTGTTGGCGCCATAAACGCGCACTGACCTTTCCAGTTGATTATTCTGAGGCATGCAAAAAATGCAACAAGAGTTTTTCCGGAGCCTACATCGCCCTGCAGAAGTCGCTGCATTGTAAAAGGAATTTTTTTTGATGTGGATTTTCCGTTCAGCAGAGCCGCTCGTTCTTGGAAGCCCTTGTCAATATCTTTGTTCATCTGGTCGATTACAAAAATCTGATCAGGTGTAAGTTCGAATGGAAGTCTGTTCAAAAGTTCCTTCTGAAGCGGCGAAAGGCTTTTTTCAAAATCAGATTTTTCCTGCGCGGAAAGTTCCCTGCCGCTTTTGTTCCACTGCTCAGTTCCTGCTTGTCTTGCTTCTTCCAGATTTGCCGCTGGAAACGAGCCTTTGTGTCTAAAAGCCCGCTCTGCAATCGCTTTTTGAAAATAAAAAAGTTCCTCGTAAATCAAAGTTTTTCGGGCTTTTTGAATTTCTGAAGGCGTTTGGCTCAGATGAATGAATTTTATCGCATCTTTTTTTGAAAGAAGATTCTGCTTTTGGATATATTTTTCTGGAAGATTGTCATCAATTCCAATGTCGTATTGCTTTATTGCAGCCTGAACAGCTTTTCGTACAGTTTTTTGCGTAAGTCCTTCTGTGAGCGGATAAATCGGAAGAATTCCTGAGTCTGGCAACGGCTGGTTTTCAAAATCTTCAATTTTTCCGTTTTCAGAAAGTTTTGTAACATCAAAATCAGTGCTTTGAATCTGCCCGTATTTTACCGTGAAAGTTCCTGTTACAGAAACGATGCAGCCAACCGGCAAGGAATGTTGCAGAAAAGTTCTGTTGAATGCGATAAGGCTTGCGGACGCTGTTCCATCTGAAATAATTATTTTTAGCGTGCGCATTCGTCCGTAGCCAAAAAATTCGTGGGCGGTAACTTGCGCAACAGTATGGACTTTTGCCGATTCAAATTTTGAAATTGGATTCCGCTCGCGGCGGTCTTCGTATGTTCTTGGATAAAATTTTAAAAGGTCGCTCACAGTAAAAATATTCAGCTTTGCGAACAATTTTTCTGCGGCAGGACCAATTCCTGAAAGTGAGGCGACAGGCGTTTTTATCTCATCCAGTTTCATTTTTCAGTTCAATATTTAAAAAGGAATATAATGTATAAAGCGCAAAATCAAATTCAACAGGAAGAAAGAGATTATAAGAATCAAAAGCATTGCAATTGAATCAATTAAAAGTGCCGTTTTGTAGGAAATACTTCTTCCGCCTGTAAAAAAATTGCAGATTTTAAAAACCATAATGCGGATTGCATCGTCAAAACGCTGCCATGGCGAATCGCACTGGTTGCTTGATTTGCTGAATATTGAAACAAGGTAACGGACAAAAAATATTAGCATTACCACTGTTATTATTGAAGAACCGATGGACCACACAATATTGATAAGGTTTGCCAGAATCATGCTGAGCGAAATATAACCAGAAGCGCTGATATTTGCAAGAATTGAAGAAATTACGTAAAGCACGCCGATTGCAACCATTGCGGTAAAATCAATCATTCCAATTCGGAGCGGAAGCCTTGAAAAAAGGTTCAGATAAGGGTCGCAGATTGAAGAAAGAAATTTTCCGATTGCGCTGTAGTTCAGCGACGGAATCCATGTTAAAAGAATTCTGAAAAAACAAAGTGTTGAGTACAATGAAACTGCGCCGGCAGCTGTATTAATAAGTATTCTTAACATAAATCATCCTATTCAGACCAGACTTCCTTTACAAAATCTAAATCTTTTATTTTTGTAAGAACTTCAGGTGTTGCAGAACATGTCAGCGAACTGTTTGCCTTGACTATGTATGCGCCATTTAAAGTATCTACATGAAAATATACTGAACAATTGCCCATAGTGCCAAATAAAAAATCTTTCATTTTGACAATATCTCGTTCAGAATTGAAAGTATTTTCCAAAGCTATATGAATTTCCTTGATGGAATGTTGCTTAAGGTTGTTGATGTCCTCAAGGCTGTCCACAATGAAGCTTGGTTCCTCGCGCGAACCGTCAACTTTTCCTTTGAATGCGTAAATGTTTCCATCCTGAATCTGATTTTTTAGCGTTTCCCATGTTTTTGGGAAGAAAGTCATATCAATTTCGCCATCATAATCCTGAAGTTTCGCAAATGCCATGTTTGTGGCCTTTTTTGTTACAATCGGATGAAGGTTCTGTAAAAATCCAAGGACTGTGTAGACTTTACCGGAATTTCTGTTTTGCCAGGCATCTTTTCCGGTGAAACTTGCTTTTAGGGCTTTGTCTTCCGCGGCTGCGCGTTCCATTGTTTTAGAAGTAAGCGTAACGCAGGTTTTTATGACTTTTTCAAAATCGCCAAGCGGATGGCCAGAAACATAAGTTCCGATGATTTCTTTTTCAATATTAAGTTTTTCAAAAGTCGGAAGATCTGGAAGCTCTTCAAATTCAAAATCTGCGTAGACTTTTTCATCTGTGTCGCCAAACAAGTCTCCCTGGCCGTTGTCTGTTCCGTTTATTTTGTCCTGAACATAAGTTATTGCCCTTTCCATATTTGCTGTAAGTGTAGGGCGATTTTTTCCTAGCTTGTCGAATGCGCCGGTTTTTATGCAGACTTCAATTGCCTTTGAGTTTATAAGAGTTTTTTTCGTTTCGCGGCCGGTTTCTTCATCTTTTGTAACAGATTGAAGAGGAAGGCAGCGTTCAAGGAAATCAATGAATGATTTGTAAGGTCCATGTTCCTCGCGCTCTTTTACGATGGCGTCTGCGGCTTCTTTTCCCATTCCTTTCATTCCGCGGAGAGCAAAAATTATATGGTCACCAACTGCGTCAAATTCTGAATAAGAAGCGTTTATGTCCGGTGGATCGATTTTTAGTCCCATACGTTTTGCTTCTGCAATGTAGATTGAAACTCCGTCTGTTGTGGAAATTTCATTTGTAAGGTTTGCAGCCATAAATGCAGCAGGATAATGACATTTCAGCCAGCCTGTTCGGTAAGCAAGAACCGTGTAGGCTGCCGCATGCGACTTGTTGAATCCGTATCCGGCAAAAGGAACCATGATTTCAAAAATATCTGCGGCGTGTTTTTCTGTGAATCCTTGTTTTATTGCGCCTTCAATAAATTCCTTCTTTTTTCCCATCAAAACTTCTGGCTTCTTTTTTCCCATCGCGCGTCGGAGCATATCTGCTGCACCAAGGGAAAATCCCGCGATTTTTTGGGAAACCTGCATAACCTGTTCCTGATAAACCATAACGCCGTAAGTTTCTTTCAGTAATCCCTCAAGGCATGGGTCAGGGTAGTGGATTGTTTCTGGCTTCCATTTTCCTTCAATATACTGAGGTATGTAGTCCATCGGTCCAGGGCGGTAAAGTGCGTTTAAGGCGACAAGTTCCTCTATGCAACGTGGCGCAACCTGACGAAGAATTTTCTGCATTCCGGGAGATTCAAACTGGAACACGGCAACGGAATCGCCCTTGTCAAAAAGATCGAAAGTCTCGCTGTCTGTTTCGCTTACATTTGCGGTAAGGAATGTTGGTTCTTCCGGTTTTTTATGACGGTTTATAATGTCCTCTGCATAACGGATAAGGGAAAGCGTTTTTAATCCAAGATAGTCGAATTTTACAAGTCCGCACGGCTCAATAATGTCCATTGTGTACTGAACGCCGACTTCTCCAGTTTTTGCATCCTTGAACACTGGTGCCCAGTCAGGGAGCGCAGTAAGCCCGATTACCATTCCGGATGCGTGAAGACCTGTGTTTCGGTTCATTCCTTCAAGTTTTTTACAGAGCGCAATCCAGCGTTCAAAAACATCTTTGTCCAGCCCGATTGTGGCTTCTGGATTTTCGCGCACGGCGATAAGTTGACCACCATCCGGGAATTTTTCTGTAGGCGGCTCGAAAGCGTTCTTCAGTTTTGCTTTTGGGGAATCTGGAATACAGGCTTTTACTTTTGCAACAATAGAAAGCGGAATATTTAGAATTCGTCCTACATCGGCAAGACAGTTCTTTGGTTTTAAAGTTCCGAAAGTAACAATGTGACCAACCTGCGGATCGCCGTAAAGGTCCCGCGTATGCTGGATTATATCTTGTCTGTAGTCGAAATCCATGTCAACGTCAAAATCAGGCATTGAAACGCGCTCAGGATTCAAAAATCGTTCAAAAATCAAATTAAATCGGAACGGATCAATATCCGTGATTCCCATTGAATAGGCAACCAGCGAACCTGCACCGGAACCTCGCCCAGGACCAATCGGAATGTAAGGTTTTGGCTTATTATTAACGTTGTCCCAGGTGGATTTTGCCCAGTTGATAAATTCCCATACAATCAGAAAGTAGCCGGAAAAACCCATTTTAAAGATGATTCCAAGCTCGTATTCAGCACGGTCGCGGATTTTTGGCGTGATTTCTGGATAACGCTGACGCAAACCTTTTTCTACAATTGAACGTACAAAATCGTCCTGATTTTTTGTGTAGTCGTCGTGTGTCTGAAATTCCTTTGGAAGCTCAAAACGTGGCAGACAACCTTTTAGTTCCGGCGTTGAATACTGGTGAATCGTAAGATTGCACATATTTGCGATTTTTACAGTGTTCTCGTACGCTTCTGGAATGTCTGGAAAAAGCATCTTCATTTCTTCTTCCGACTTAAAGTACCATTCAGAAATCCTGTTTGCTCCACCCATGCTTTTTGCCGCACTTTCCGGCGAGTCCAGCAATGTTTTTCGTCCGATGCAGTTCAAGGCAAGCTGAGCTTCTGAGTCTTCTTTGTTTATGTAATGAATATCGTTCGTAACAACAAGAGGAATGTCAAGTTTTCGCGCTATTTTTATCATTCCTTCTGCGGCGATTTTTTCTTCCGGCAGTCCATGGTCCTGAATTTCAATATAATAATGATCCGGTCCAAACAGTTCCTTGTATCGGCGCGCAACATTTTCTGCATCTTCCATGTTTCCGTTCAGAACAGCCTGAGGAAGCTCGCCGGCAACGCACGCAGAAAGACAGATAATTCCCTCGTGGTATTGCTTGAGCATTTCAAAATCAATTCGCGGCTTTCCGTAATAAAGTGAATCCTCGTCGCAAAAGGCCCGGGAATTCAGCCAGCACATATTTTTATAGCCAGTGTTGTTCTCGCAAAGCAGAATAAGATGATAGTTGTGTTTTCCGTAGCGGGTATTCTGTTTTTTCTGATGATCCTCAGTGCAGTAAAATTCGCATCCTACAATCGGGTTGATTCCATTCGCATGGCAAATATGCTCAAAATTCAAGACACCGAACATATTTCCGTGGTCTGTAAGCGCAATCGCCGGCATATTCAGCTGTTTTGCGCGCGCAATCAGTGAGTCAAGCTTGGCGCAACCATCCAAAAGCGAATAATCTGAGTGAACGTGAAGATGAACAAAATTAGAAACCGGAGTTCCTTCCGGCGCAGGGTCAAAAATATGAATATCTGCCAATTAAATGCTCCTTTTGGGTTTTATGGCTATATTATAAACATTTGGACTATCATTAAGTGATAGCAAGAAAATATATCAAATTTGATATATTTAACATTCTTTTTATTATAATTTATTTAGCAATGCGGTTAAGCCTGTCTCCAAATCGCTGAAAGTTTCATCAAAATTTCCTGTGTACCATGGATCGGCAATATCTTTGTCTTTTCCGGCGTACGTTAAAAGAAGTTTTACCTTGTCGTCCGGATCTTTGTTCCATTCCCGCTGCATATAATACATATTTTCCATGTCCATTCCAATCAGAATGTCAAAATTTGAATAATCTTCTGGCGTTATGCGGCGTGCTTTGCGCTTTTCAAAAGGAATTCCCATCTGTGTTAATTTTTCTTTTGCGCCTAGGTGCATATCGTTTCCAATTTCTTCGTTGCTGGTTGCCGCTGATTCAATCAAAAAATCCTTTTCGCGCCCTGCATTTTTAACCATTTTTTTGAACATAAATTCCGCCATTGGCGAACGACAAATATTTCCATGACAAACAAATAAAATCTTTTTCATAGAAAAAGTTTACCACAAATAGAAGATTTATAATACTTTTTATTTTCAAAATCATTTTTTGCCGTTATTATACTTTTATGTTTACAAAATATCTTGCAATTTTTTTTATTTCGATGGTTCCGCTGATTGAGCTGCGCGGAGCGATTCCTGTGGCAACGGCAATGGGGCTTATGCCGTCTGATGATATTTCTAAAATTGTTTTTGCCTATGCGCTTTGTATTATTGGAAATATGGTTCCGGTTCCGTTTATTTATCTTTTTGCCCGAAAATTTCTGGAATGGGGACAGGACAAGAAATTTATCGGCGGTGTTTGCAGCTTTTTTTTGACGAAGGGCAAGAGGGGCGGTGAAAAACTTACAGAAAAAGCAGGCCGTGGACTTTTTGTGGCTTTGTTTATTTTTGTGGGAATTCCGCTTCCAGGAACTGGCGCGTGGACAGGAACTTTGGCAGCCAGCCTTTTGGACATGAATTTTAAGGAAACAATCATTGCGGTAATCTGCGGTGTTCTTCTTGCAGGAATTATTATGCTTGCGATAAGCCTTGGCGCTTTCGGGGCAATTCAGGCTTTGTTCGTAAAATAGAAAATTTATAAAGAATTTCAATCTGATTGAATTTTATGTACTAAAAAAATCACCAAAGTCTTTGTCCGCATGGCTCGTTGATTGCCGTTGAGAAACCTTGCTTGATTCATTATAATAGTAAAGATTTGTCTTAAAATCAGTTTTATAGAGGTTAGATATATTATGGAAAACAAAGAAGTTCGAGTTCGATACGCTCCGTCTCCAACAGGAATGCAGCATATCGGTGGTGTCCGCACGGCGCTTTTCAATTATTTGTATGCGCGCTCAAAGGGCGGAAAATTTATTCTTCGTCTGGAAGACACTGACCGCACACGTTATGATGAAAAATATGTAAAAAATCTTTATGACACAATGGCTTGGCTTGGAATTGACTGGGATGAAGGCGGCGACAAAGGTGGTCCGTATGGTCCTTATGTTCAGAGTGAGCGTTTTGAGCTTTACAAAAAATATGCCATGGAACTTGTTGAAAAAGGCGAGGCTTATTACTGTTTCTGTGATGCAGAACGTCTTGACCGCATCCGAAAAATCCAGACGGAAAATAAAATGGCTCCTGGCTACGATAGAAACTGCCGTCATCTTACTCCGGAAGAAGTTAAAGCGAATCTTGATGCTGGAAAACCTTATGTAATCAGATTAAAAGTTCCAATGGAAGGAACTACAAAATTTCACGATCACATTCTTGGTGACATTGAATGGAAAAACGAGGATATTTCACCTGATCCAGTGTTGCTTAAGTCAGACGGATTTCCAACTTATCACCTTGCGAATATTGTTGACGATCATTTTATGAAGATTAGTCATGTTATGCGTGCCCAGGAATGGATTCCTTCAACTCCGCTCCATGTTCAGATGTACCGTGCTTTTGGTTGGGAACACCCGGAATTCTGTCATCTTCCAATGGTAAACGGTCAGGACGGAAAAAAACTTTCAAAGCGACATGGTTCAACTTCTGTAAACGAATTCCGTGCCCGTGGATATTTGCCTCAGGCTATTGTAAATTACGTTGCGATGCTCGGTTGCTCTTACGAAGAAGGAAAGGAATTCTATACGCTGGAGGAACTTGCCAAATCATTCAAGCTTGAACATTTGAACAAAGCGCCTGCAGTTTTTGACTACAAGAAACTTGAATATTACAACGGAAACTACATCCGTATGCTTACTGATGAAGAGCTTTACAAGTGGACTCTTCCATTTATTACAGGAACAGGAGATGCCGCTCTTGAAATCAATCCGGAAAATCCTCAGCCTGCGCCAAAAGTTGGCCCTGAATATTCAGGAATTGCGCTTGGTGACGATGGCGAACCAATTTGCGTTGATAAGTCAATGAATATGTCTTCTGCGGATGTTAAAGAAAAACTTCTTGCGCTTATGCCGCTTATCAAGGAACGCTTGAAATATCTTACAGATGCCGCTGAAATGGTTCACTTTTTGTTTACTGAACCGGCAGTTCCTCCAAAAGAACAGATTGTTCCAAAACGACTTGATGAGGCAAAAACAAAAGAAGTTCTTGAAACTGCAAAAGATTTTGTAAATCAGCTTCCATCTCTTGACCACGAGGCAAGCGAAAATCTTGCAAAAGAAATGGCAGAAAAACTTGGAATCAAACTTGGCGACTTTATGATGCCAATCAGAATGGCAGTAACAGGAAGCCGGGTTTCTCCACCGCTTATTGGTTCAATCCTTATTCTTGGTGTTGAAAAATCAATTGAAAGAATTGAACGCACATTAAAAGAATTCTAATAAAAACGGATTCCAATAAAAAACCCCGGATTTTTGAAGTTTGCTTCATTCTTCCGGGGATTTTTTATTTTTCGTAATTTTCAACTTGTTCAGAAAGCAGCGGAACAAGCTGTTTTTTGCGGCTTACAACATCTTTTAAATAGTAAGTGTGGTCTTCCATTTTTGGAAATGTCACAAAAGCCTCAAATTTCGGATCGGCGGCAATCAGCAGAATTGAAGAAAGCTGCGTAATGTCCGTAACAAGCAATGCTGAAAAAATTGCCTTGTTTCCGCGACGTTCAAATTCCAGTTCGGTCATAAAATCGTCTTTGCGGTCAAGAATTTCTTTTATGCTGCTTACTTCAATCTGACTTACAGTGTAAGAGCCTTTTTCTTCCTGATATTCCTTCATATCCTGATGAATTACTTCAGAGGCCGTTCGTCCTTTGATTCCGCTTCCTGCGGTAAGAATTTCTTTTCCAAGTGCCTGAATATCCAAATCTGTGATGTTTGCAAGATATTCTGCAATCTGCCGGTCTGTCTCGGTTGTTGTTGTGGACTGAAGAATCAGCGTGTCGCTTAAAATTCCGCACAAAAGAATTGAAGCGATGTCTTTTGGAATTGGAATTTTTGCTTCCTGGTAAAGCGTTGTGATTATTGTAGAAGTTGAACCAAGCGGCTTGTTTATAAATGTGATTGGATATGTTGTGCTGATTGAACCGATTCTGTGGTGGTCAATTACTTCCACAATTTTGTAGTGCTCGATTCCTTCCACAGCCTGAAGAAGCTCGTTGTGGTCAACAAGTACAATTTCAATGTTCGGTTCATTGTTCAGGTCATGTTCAGAAATAATTCCTATGACCTTGTCATTTTCGTCCACAACAGGAAGTCGTCTGATTGGCGAATCCTGCATTGTCATTCTGATTTTGGAGATTGTATCGTTTATATGAACGGCCTTTATTTCCGGGTCTGCCATAAGTTCTGCCGGCGTTGAATACGCAATCATCATTACTGTGTCGCTGGTTGTGTAGGGACTCATTATTACACTTACGCCGTTTTTCTGCGCTTTTTCTTTTAGTTCCTTGCTAAGAATGTAGCCGGATGTGATAATCAAAAGTTTCACTTTGCGGCTGATACATTCCTCGTAAATTTCCTTTCGGTCAGAAGTGATTACAATAACATTTTCGCTCGCATGTTCATCCAGCATTGCCTCAAAAGCCTTGTCGCTTGCGCCACCCACAAGAATTGAAGATTTAAAGATTTCTTCCTGATTTGAAACTACAAGAGGCTGCGCATTCATTGTTTTTATAATGTTTCCGATGCTTGTAGAAATGTTGACCTTTGCCTCTGGATTCAAGATTGTAAGAATTTTCTGCGCAAAAGCTGAATAGTGAAGCAAAGCCTTGTATTTTCCGTTCTTGTCAACAACTGGAATTGCGCGGAGCTGCGCCTGCTGAAGCTTGCGGATTGCATTCCATACAGGAACATCGCCCTGAACAGTCATTGTCTCATTTTCCATAAAGTATTCAACTTTTGGAGTTAAGGAAGGCATATATTTTGGTGATTTAACGTTGAATTTCTTAAAAACGTAGTCAGTCTGAGGATTAAAATGACCTGCACGCGCGGCAATATAATTGTCAAAACCTAAAAGTTGCTTTAATCGCGCATACGCTGTTGCCGCAACCGCACAGTCAGTGTCAGGATTTTTGTGACCGAAAATATAAATTGTTTTTTTCATAGTTTTTTATAATATAAAAAAATTGCCTTGGGGTAAACTAGAAATCAAAATTATGTTAGAATAAAAAAATCAAAATCATGGGGAGTTTATGAAAAAAGCCATTTTTATTTTTATCAGTATAATATTTGTTGCTCAGTGTTTTGCGGCGGAGCTTGTAAGCGAACTGCCGGTTGTTCCGCAGAAAGTCTATGTTTCCAATCAAGATGTAAAAAATTTGAATTCACTTTTGCCCAAAGAATTTGATGAAGATTTGGATTCCCTTTGTTATGTTTTGCAGAGCGCATATATTGGTTACGATGATATGATAAAAAAAGGTTTTGACATTGAAAAATTCAAGCTGAACCTGAAACAAAAATTTGCAGGAAAAAGCAATATTCAGACTGATGATTTTGTTCTTGAAATTTGCCGGATGCTTTCAGAATATGTAAATGATTCACACTTTTCATTTATTATGAGAGATAAGTTTTTATACAAGCCGTCAGCCCCAAAAATCATTGCGTTTACAAAAGTTTACGTTAAAAAAATCGAAGATGAATATGTTGTAAAAGAGGACGAATGGAGCGAAGCCGGAAAAATTTATACAGGCTCAACGGAAAATCTGTTTTTGTATCCTGCAAAAGGCGATGATATTTTTAGAATTGGCGTTCTTCTTGATGAGAATGATATTTCGGACGTAAAAAAATTCAAATTTTCTTTTGACAACGATGAGAAGGAAATTTCTGTAAAGGCTGAAATGCCGTCAAAATCTGTTGCAATGGGCTTTTCTTCTTCCGTGGAATCTGAAAATTCGGGATATGTTTCAATCAACACGTTTATTCCATCTTATGATCATAACCAGAAAATAGATAGAAACCTTGTGCAGATAAACAGATTTCTGCGGAAAAGCGTTGAATGGCAGGACAAGCAGAATATTATAATTGATTTGCGGGGAAATTCCGGTGGTTATGTTGTTTTTCCGGGAAGATTTCTTTTGGCTCTTCATGACGGCTATAAAGATATTTCAGCTTCCTTGGAGCTTGGCTATGTGACAGATGAGTGGGCAAATTCAATGTTTGATGCTTACGAGTTAAGTTCTCCTTGCGTGAATGAAATAATTCTTCATAGGAAGTTAGACATCGGGAAAAATACTTTTGAAACTTTTAAGGAACTTGAGGCACAAAAAGAAAATCCCAAAAAGATTATCTATAAACATGATGCAATTCTGATGGATTGGGGCGAAAATCATTTTGACGGAAAAATCATTTTTATTACGGATAAAAATACTTCCAGCGCTGCGGAATGGGCGATTTTGCAGTTTAAGGAAGTTTTTGGCGAGCGGGTTTTTGTTATTGGAACAAATACAGGCGGTGTTCTTGAATTTGGTAATATTTTTAATATGTTTCTTCCAAATTCAGGAATAAAAGTGCGTTTTGGAAATATGAAATACCTTGAAGTCCGCGATTTTTATCCTGAATATCACGGTGAGACATTTGGAATTTTCCCGGATTATTGGTCAGTTTCAAAAGATTTGAACGAAACGATTTACAAAATCACTGGCGACAAAAAAATGAAAAGGAAATTAAAGAATTTCCTGTGATTTTTATATTAGCTAGAATGACGAGTTTTCTCTTCCCGCTGATTCAATTTATGGATTCAGAAAAAATCTACATTCCAGCTATTATTCATCATTTCTGCTCTTCCAGCACTTTTTTAAGGATTTCAAGTCCTGCGTCAATTTCTTTGTAGGAAATATTCAGCGGAGGAACAAAACGAAGCACATCACTTCCAGCAGTAGAAAAAAGCAGCCCATTTTTTAGACATTCTTTTTCAATTTCTGCTGGATTTTTTTCAACCTGAACGCCAATAACAAGTCCTCTTCCGCGGATTTCTTTTACAAAAGGAATTTTCCAGCCCGCGATTTTATTTTTTATGTATTCACCTTTTTCACGGACGCTATCAAAAAATCCTGGTGCAGTGATTGTGTCAAGAACAACATTCGCCGCGGCACATGCCAACGGATTTCCTGCAAAAGTAGACTGATGGTCTCCTGCCTGAAAAACATTTCCTTTTCCGCGGTAAAGGCATGCTCCCATAGGAACGCCACCTGCAATCGCTTTTGCAAAAGTAACAACTTCCGGATTTATTTCAAGCGCAGTGTTTGCCATAAGTGCGCCGCATCGGCCCAATCCAGTCTGAACTTCATCGCACATAACGATTGCGCCAGCTTCGCGTGCGGCTTTTGCTGCGGCTTTTGCCCATTCTGGGTTCAAAGGAATAACTCCACCTTCACATTCAACCGGTTCCATAAAAAGCGCGGCCGTTGTGTCGTCAAAAACATCTTTCAGCGCGTCAAAATTGTTTGCCTCGATTGTCTTAAAACCTTCCGGGTAAGGCGCAAATGCCTCAATATGGAATTTTTGCTGTCCGGTTGCCGTCAACGTTGCAAGCGTTCTTCCGTGAAAAGACTTGTCCAGCGTAACGATTGTTTTTCTTTTTGAGCCGCCGTTAAGCTGACCGTATTTCCGTGCAAGTTTTATTGCGGCCTCATTTGCCTCTGCGCCGGAATTTCCAAAATAAACGCCTTCAAAACCAGTTGCCACAAGAAGTTTATTCGCGTATTCAATTCCAATGTCGCTCGTAAAATAGTTACACACATGAATCTGCTTTTTTGCCTGTGCCGAAATCGCCTTTACAAGTGGTTTATAGTCATGACCAAGCACATTTACCGCAATTCCCGCCAAAAAATCAATATATTTTTTTCCATTTACATCAGTCAGCGTCGCACCCTTGCCCTTTGCAAAAGTAACGTCAAAACTTCCATAATTATTTAAAACTTTCGGATTTCCCATATAAATTTCCTTCTGAAACTAATATATCATTGTGCCGATGCCGCGGTCGCTGAACATTTCGATTAAAAGTGAATGAGGAACGCGGCCATCGATTATGTGGGTTCTTGGAACTCCGCCTTTCAGGGCAATCATACAACATTCAACTTTTGGAATCATTCCGCCGGCAATAGTTCCGTTTTCAATAAGCTGCGGAACAGTCGGCATTGGAATACGTGTAATCAGTGATTTTGGGTCGTTCACATCTTTTAGGACGCCTGCAACGTTTGTAAGCTGAACAAATTTTTCCGCCTTCAATGCAACTGCGATTTTTGCTGCGGCTGTATCAGCGTTTATGTTGTAGCGGCTCTGATCGCCAGTTTCTCCAAGTGCAACAGTTGAAATTACCGGAATAAAATCTTTTTCAAGCAAATCATTTATTATTTCCGGATGAACCTGTGTAACTTCACCAACAAATCCTAAGTCTGCACCGTTCTTGTCAATTTTTTTTGCGCGCAGCAATCCAGAATCAACTCCAGAAAGTCCAACTGCACGTCCGCCTTCCTGAAGCAAAAGTCCTACAATATCTTTGTTTAATTTTCCTGTAAGAACCATCTGGACAATTTCCATGGTTTCAGCGTCGGTGTAGCGTAATCCGTTTACAAATTTTGACTCTTTTCCTATGCGTTCAAGCATTTTGTTGATTTCTGGACCGCCGCCATGAACCAAAACAACTTTTACACCGATTGTGTTCAGCAGAACAATATCTTTCATTACGGCTTGCTTTAAGTCTTCATTCAGCATTGCGTTTCCGCCGTATTTTACAACAACGGTTTTTCCAACCCACTGCTTAAAATATGGCATTGCCTGAATCAAAACGTCAGACCAATGTTCATTGTCCAAAAGTCTGCCACGGTTTTCATCTTTTTGTATTTCTAATTCTGTCATAATTTATTCCTGTTTAAGTTCTGTAGTCACCATTAATTTTAACGTAGTCGTATGTTAAGTCGCAACCCCAGGCCGTTCCTGAACATTCGCCGTCTTTGCATTGAACAAGAATTTCTACAGCTTCTTCGCTCATTATTTTTTTTGCTTTTTCTTCGTCGAAATTTTCTGGAACTCCATCTTTGTAGACTAGAACGCTATTTTCGCCGTGAACGTCAAAATCTTCGTAATTTTCAAAGTAGCGTTTTGCGTTTCCTTTGCTTGTAAACCAGATGCTTGTTTTTTCCGGGGTAAAATCTATTCCGCTGTAGCCCATTGCGCATAAGAATCTTCCGAAATTTGCATCGCTTCCGAACATTGCGGCTTTTACAAGAGAAGATGAAATTACTTCCTTTGCAAGTCCTCGTGCCGCTTCTACGGTTTTTGCTCCGTTTACAGTGCATTGAACAAGCCGTGTTGCTCCTTCGCCATCTGCCGCGATTTTCATTGCCATTATTTTGTTCATTTTGTTAAGTGCGGCAAGAAAAATCTTATAATCTTCATTTTCTTCTGTTATTTCTTTGTTTCCTGCCATTCCGTTTGCAATAAGAACCAAAGTGTCATTTGTGGAAGTATCACCGTCAACAGAAACGCAGTTGTAAGTTCCCTTTATTGATTCGCGCAAGGCTTTGTCTATCATTTTTGGACTGATTGAAACATCTGTTGTTATAAAAGAGAGCATTGTTCCAAGGTTTATATGAATCATTCCTGAACCTTTGCACATTGTTCCCATCCGGCAGATTTTTCCGTCAAGAACAAATTCTACGGCACATTCTTTGTATTTTGTGTCGGTTGTCATTATTGCGATTCGGGCTTCTTCGTGTCCTTTTTTAGAAAGTCCTTTTGCAAGCTCATTGATTTTTGCTTCAATTTTTTCAACTGGGAGTTGCGCTCCAATTACGCCGGTTGAACAGACAACAACATCATCTGGATTTACATTCAGCGCGTTTCCGGCAAGACACGCCATTTTGTATGCGACTTTTGCGCCTTGTTCGCCGGTACAGCAGTTTGCATTTCCTGAATTTGCAATGACAGCCTGAATCCGTCCGTTAGCGATATTCTTTTTTGTAAGTTTTACACTTTCAGCTTTTACTCGGTTTTGGGTAAAAACACCAGATGCGGCACAAGGTTTTTCAGAATAAATCAATGCTGTATCGTTTGTTTTTCGGCTTGCTTTGATGTGGCACAAGATGCCATTTGCTGTAAATCCTTGGGCAGCAGTTACGCCACCTTCAATGAATTTGATTTCAGACTGCATATTTATACACTCCAATTGAATATTTTTACAAAAATTATAATGATTTGAGATTTGTGTAGCAATAAAAAAGTGATTTATTTTGACTGGAAGATAAAACTAAAAGATAGGGATTGTGAAAGAAATTGAATAAACTACCAGAAAAAGCGCATGAACTGCATTGTTTATTGAACCAACTGTAGCGCAGACAGATTTACAGTTTGTGAAGACTTTGGGCGATTGTATAAATTAAAGTGCGAAGCACCCGAAGTCTTGCAAGCGTAGCTTGAGCCCAATCCGTCTGGAGCAAACTGTAAATCTGTCGTGAGCGAGTTTTTTACAAAAAATAAACTTTAATTTTTTTTCCAGAAATGCTACTCAGCTTTTGCCTTTAACGATTCCGGATTTTTTGTGAATTTTTCAGTCTGAGTTTTTGTAAGCTCAAATTTATGCGGTGTTCTGCTGCAAGTTCCATAGTATTTTGTTTCATCGCCATTTTTTGCTTCGTAGATTTCAACAGAAACCGTTTCTGAAGTTGTAAAAAGTTTAAATGAAACAAGTTTGTCTTTTGGAAGTGCAGTTCCGTCATCAACCCATGAAGAAATGTTCATGAACGCAACATTCTGAATCCATTTTTTTGCCTCATTTGAATCAATTTCAAAATCAGCAGTGCCTGAGATTTTCCATAATCCTGAATCTTTTGCGTTTTTGCCGCTTTCTTTTGTTAAAGTCCAGTTTTGTGCGCCCATTTCAACATTTGCGCCGGTAATTTTATTTTCTTCTATAGAATAAACTGTTTTTGAGCGCAAAGATTCTTCTGTCTTGTCAAAAGTTGAAATCAGATTGCCTGAAAAAAGGAAAATATCTTTTTTGCCGGAAACAGAGCCGTATGTCTGAGAACCTGTTGGGCTTGTTTTTCCAAGCATAAGAGACTGAATCTCTTTTCCGTCTTTGAATGCTCTTACAAAAGTTGCGCGTGATTCTGAAAGATTATATTTCTCGTCGTTTTCTGCGTTTCCAAGCCGCGCGATTTTATCAAGGATTTTTACTTCCTGAATCTCTTTTATCATTTTTTCAACGTCAGATTTGTTTGCAATATAATTTTCTGAACCAACCTGCCATCCAAATCCGTTTTTTGTAAGTTCAACTGTTTTTCCGTCTTTTGAAATTGTGATTGCGTCTGGCTCTGCGTCAGTTTTTATTGTTTTTACAGGATTTATTGCGCCTGTAATTCCCTGAACAATGCAGACTACAAGCAAAAATGCAAAAACCGCAAGAAGTGTTATTTTTCTGGTTGTCATTTTTTCCTTCCTTTGTTTAATTTTATTTCCCGTTTGTCATTAGGATTGTATTTGTCGTGGATTTTTCTTTTTCTGACTGAGCGGATTCTCCACATTACAAGTCCTGCGGCTGCAACAAGAACTGCGAGGCCAAACTGGTTGAAATATCTTATAATCAAAGCCAGCGCGCCGTTTGTGTTCTGCATTGTGTTCAATGTAAGACCTTTTGTGCGCATTGTGCAAAGATCTGCATTTCCATTCATATAATCAGCTGCGTTTCTTACAAACATTGCGATTGGTTCTGAACCATCATCATTTATAAGCTGATTTGAAGTTGCATACGCTGTGTTTACAGCAAAAATTCGTCCAGTCTGAGTTCCTTTCTGCAAGTGTACGGTTGTTTTCAGTCCGTCTTTTTTATTTGCGTCGGCAGAATTCTGTTTTTCTTCCGGATTTTCTGCGAATGCGCTAGGGAATTTGCCTTCAACAAGAACTGCAAGATTATGTTTTTTGTAGATTGACTTGTCGTAAGGCGTCTGCATATTCGGTCCAATGTCAAAATTTTGTGTCATTGTCCATGATTTTGGAGAAGAATTTGCAAGGACAGAAACTTTAAGGTCTTTGTTTTTTTCTGCTTCTGCCACAGAAATTTCTCCTGGCTGCAAAAGAATAACATATCCAAGATTTTTAGAAATCACATTTTTCTGGGAAAGCTGCTGTTTTGCGAGCATTGGAGCCCAGTACATTCTGATTTTTCCGTAGCCCTGCTGGTTGTAAGTGTAGCAATCTTCATCAAAAACGTAATTTGATTCAAGTTTTATGCCGTATTTTTCAAGAATTGTGTTCAAGCCGGTGTCAATTTTTTCATAGCTTGGTGCCTGATAATAATTTTCCTGAGTTGAATTGAACGGATCCTGGAAAATCATAACGTTTCCGCCTTTAAGCAGGAACTGGTCAATCTTGTAAAGCTCTGATTCCGCGAATTTTTCCTTTGGTGCGTTGATTATAATTGTGTTTATGTTCAATGGAATATCGTTTTCTGCAAGGTTTATTTCTTTGAACGAATAAGAATCTGAAAGCAATTTTTTGAAATTTGTGTCGCTTCCGTTCTGATCTGAAAGTTCCGCCTCGTTGTGTCCTTTTATGTAGCCGATTTCCGTTGATTTTGAAAGAAGGCTTTCCAGGCTGGTCGAAAGATTTTCTTCTATATTATCTCTTCCAGAAATTCCATAGCCAAAGAAAGAACGCTGGATTGAAAGTGGAACTGTACGGAACGCATCGTTGTGTTCAATCACAAGTCCGAAAATTCCTTTTCCTTCAGAGCCGTCTTTGTTCTGCCAGTTTATAAGCTGAAGTCCATATTTGTCGGCGATAGAATCCATTTCTTCTGCTGTCGGGGTTTCTGATTCAAATTGAAGCCGGTTCTTATTTTTCTGGTTAAGCGAGTTGAATGCTGTCTGCGCAAGTTTCTGGATATTTTCAAAATTTGCGATTCTAAACTGTTCAAGTTCGTTGCTCGTGTATAAAGTTACCCGGATTTTGTCGTCCGCGGAAAGTCCTGCGAGAGTGTCCGCCTGCGAGATCATCTTTGAAATTTTTGTTGTAAGATTGTATTCAAAACCTGAATCGCTTGAAATTCCGTCGATTGTTTCAATTGCATCGCCGTAAGTTATTGCAAGCCCCATCCAGACTTGTTTTACTCCGACTTCGCTGTTTTTTACCTGCTGAATCTGAACTTGGCGCAAACCGTATCCAGAGGCAATCCGCTGATTTTCAGGTTTTTTCATGTTAAAAAACTGATAGCTGAAATTTTTATTCGCCGCGCCTTTATATTCCACCAGAATATCTTTTACGTACTGAGCGGTCGCGTTATAAGGTGCTGGAAGATTGTCGCTGAAAAAAACTTTTACAGAAAGCGGTTCAGTTAAAGTTTTCACTGTATTTTTAGAAGCTTGGCTTATTGAATAAGAACCTTGGCTTGTCAAATCAATTCTAAAAAATGCTTTTCGGCTCGCCAGATTTGCAAGAATAAGAATCATTGCAAAAAGAACAAAGTCGCTTTTCGGGCTTTTTATCCATTCAAGGAATTTTTTCATTATCTTGCCTCCTTTTCCTGAGTTACAACTGTAAGGCTAAAAAACAAAGCTGTAAGTGAAACAAAATAGATTAAGTCGCGTGAGTCAATAATTCCACGGGAAATAGAAGTGAAATGCTCGTTTGCGCTTAAAAACTGAAGGAATCCTACAATCGGTGCAGGCAAAAATATAAGAAAATCGCTTATCATTGTGAGTGCAATGCAGATTATAAAAGCCGTAAAAAATGCGATAATCTGATTTTTTGTTATTGAGGATGCAAAAATTCCTATCGCGCTAAAAGCCGCGCACAAAAACAAAGCGCCGATATAACCGCCGATTACCGGACCTGCGTCTGGAATTCCAAAAGGCAACATTCCGATAAGATAAAGCAGAGTTGGAGCAATCATTATTGCAGAAGCCGCAAAAGATGCAAGGAATTTTCCTGCGGCAACATCAAATTCTGTAACAGGAAGAGTGTAGAGCGTTTCAATTGAACCGACTCGTTTTTCTTCTGCGTAAACGCGCATTGTAAGTGCCGGAATAAAGAATGAAAGAATCAGCGGCAGCATCTGAAAAAGATTTCTCATCGAAGCCCGGTTCTGAAGGTAAAATGCTGTGAAAAACATGATTCCTGTAATAATCAGAAACAAACCTGTAACGATGTAAGCGATTGGACTTGCAAAATATGCGGCAAATTCACGTTTAAAAATTACAATTGCCGGATTTTTAACTTTATTTTTCATCTTTTACTCCATTTTCAGCACTGTTTTCTGTGGTAAGAATGTGGAATACATCTTCAAGGCTGTTGCGCTGAAGAACCAGTTCAAAAAGGTCGTAGCCTGCCGAAAGAACCGCCTTTGCAATTGCCGGGCGGATTTCTGTTGTTCCTTTTACAGAAAGAAGTGCAGTTGAGCCGTTTTCCGTTTTTTCAAAAGAAAGACTTTCGATTCCTTGGATTCCATGCAGGATTTCTGAAATCTGTGATTCAGTTGCGCTGGTTGTAACTTTTATTACAGCTGAATTTCCAAATCTTGTTCTAAGTTGGTCGGTCGGGCTGTCGGCAACGAGTTTTCCGCCACTTATAATTATTACGCGGGAGCAGAGCATTTCAACTTCGCTTAAAATATGGGTTGAAATAATAACTGTCCTGGTTTTTCCGATTTCTTTTATAAGCGCACGGACTTCTTCAATCTGGTTCGGGTCAAGTCCGGATGTCGGTTCATCAAGAATAAGAATTTCAGGATCGTTCATAAGTGCATGGGCGAGCCCCACGCGCTGTCTGTAGCCGCGGCTCAAGTCGCTTATGTTTTTGTGCATTACTTCCTCAAGTCCGCATTCCTTGCACAGGAGAGGAACTTTTTCAGCCGCATTTTTTCCTTCAATATCCGCAATGTAATTCAGATAGTCGCAGACAATCATATCACCGTAGAGTGGTGCGCTTTCTGGCATGTAGCCAATCTTTCTTTTTGATTCAACAGGCTGTTCCGTAATATCGATTCCATCAATTTTGACAGAACCGTCGGTTGGCTTCAAAAATCCTGTAATCATTCGCATTGTTGTTGTTTTTCCAGCGCCGTTCGGACCTAAAAGACCTACAATCTGTCCTGTAGGAATGGAAAAACTTACATCGTTTACCGCACGAAATGTACCGAAAGTACGGGAAACGTAAGATACTTCGATCATACTTTTTATATCCTCCAATTTTATGTTCAAATTCTGTAAAAAAAAGAGCTGGTTTATTCAGCTCTGGTTATAAAAGAAAAACAATGTTCTGCGCAAAATGTTACGAAAGTTTGTTCAGTTCTTTTTCGTATTTTCTGTCTTTAAGTTCCTCTGCCGGTCTGTAAAGAATCGCGACATTTCCAATCAGTCTTACAAGCGTTGCGTCTGTTGAATTTACAATTCCTTCTGTAAGCTCGCGTTTTTCGTCTTTGAAATCATTGAATTTTACCTTTATAAGTTCATGGATTCCAAGCTCATCGCTGATTTTTCCTGTTACGCCTTCAGAAACTCCGCCTGCGCCCACAATGACTACAGATTCAATTTTATTTGCGTATTTTTCAAGAAGTTTTCTCTGTTTGCTGTTTAAAGTTATCATAATCATATATTCTATCAAAAAAACTACTATTGAACAACATTTCATCTTTTAGTATTATTGATAAACGGATTTTTGGAAATTTTATTTTCTGGAAATTTTATTCTGCTAAAACTTAAATAGTAAATTTATTTTTTTTAAGAGGTAACAATATGGCTTTTGATATTTCAAAGATGAGAAATATCGGTATCAGTGCTCACATTGACTCAGGAAAGACAACAACTTCTGAACGAATTTTGTTCTATTGTAACAAGATTCATGCGATTCATGAAGTTCGCGGTAAAGACGGTGTTGGTGCTGTTATGGACAACATGGAATTGGAGCGTGAGCGTGGTATCACAATCCAGTCTGCAGCAACTCAGGTTCAGTGGAAAGATTACACAATCAACCTTATCGATACTCCAGGCCACGTAGACTTTACTGTAGAAGTTGAACGTTCACTCCGCGTTCTTGACGGCGCTATCATGATTCTTTGTGCCGTTGCGGGTGTCCAGTCTCAGTCAATTACTGTAGACCGCCAGTTGAAACGTTATCATGTACCTCGTGTAGCATTTGTAAACAAGTGTGACCGTCAGGGTGCAAATCCTTTGCGCGTTCGTCTTCAGCTTCGCGAAAAGCTTGGTTTGAACGCATATATGATGGAACTTCCAATCGGTCTCGAAGACAAGCTCGAAGGTGTTGTTGATCTTATCAGCCAGAAGGCGATCTATTTTGATGGACCAAACGGTGAAGAGCTTCGCTATGCAGATGTTCCTGCAAATATGGTTGAAGATGTAAAGAAATACCGCAAGGAACTTATTGAAGCTGCAATCAACTTTGATGACGCTCTTATGGAAGATGCAATGATGGACGAGGAAAACGATTACGCTAACCTTGACCAGGAAAAAATCATCGCAGCAATCCGCAAGGGAACAATTTCTGAGCAGTTTGTTGGTGTATTCTGCGGTTCTGCTCACGTAAACAAGGGTATTCAGCCACTTTTGGACGCTGTAGTTCGCTATCTTCCAGCTCCAAACGAAGTAAAGAACGTTGCTCTTGACCTTGACAACAATGAAGCTGAAGTTGAACTTGAATCAGTTGACAATAAGCCATGTGTTGCTTTGGCATTCAAACTTGATGATGGACAGTACGGTCAGTTGACTTATACACGTGTATATCAGGGAAAAATCAAGAAGGGTGAGGAACTTTACAATACTCGCTCAAAGAAGAGATTCAAGGTTGGTCGTCTTGTTCGCATGAATTCTGCACAGATGGAAGATATTAACGAAGGTTGCGCAGGTGATATCGTTGCTCTCTTTGGTGTAGATTGTGCTTCTGGTGATACATTCACAAACGGCGGATTGAACTTGTCTATGGCTTCAATGTTCGTTCCAGAGCCAGTAATTTCTTTGTCTATTACTCCAAAAGACAAGCAGGCTGCTATGCAGTTGTCTAAGGCTTTGAACCGATTTACTAAGGAAGACCCTACATTCCAGACTTATACAGATCCTGAATCTAATGAAACAATCATCAAGGGAATGGGTGAGCTTCATTTGGCTGTATACGTTGAACGAATGAAACGTGAATATAACTGTGAAGTTATTACAGGTCAGCCACAGGTTGCTTACCGCGAATCAATCACTGCTCGCGGTGACTTTAACTACACTCATAAAAAGCAGACTGGTGGTTCTGGTCAGTACGGTCGTGTTGCCGGATTTATGGAACCAGATTCAGAAAAAGATTACGAATTTATCGATGCAATCAAAGGTGGTGCTATTCCTAACGAATATATCCCATCTTGCGATAAGGGTTTCCAGAAAGCAATGAAGGAAGGTTCATTGATTGGAGCTCAGATTGTTGGTGTTAAGATTACAATCAACGATGGTCAGTATCACCCGGTAGACTCTAGCGATAACGCTTTCCAGATTGCAGCTATTGGTGCTTTCCGCGAAGGCTACATGAAGGCTAAGCCTGTTATTCTTGAACCAATTATGAAAGTTCAGATTGCAGCTCCAAACGAATTCCAGGGTAACGTATTTGGTCTTATCAACCAGCGCCGTGGTATCATTGGTGAAACAACTGATGAAAACAATACATCTGTAGTAAATGCAGAAGTTCCACTTTCTGAAATGTTCGGATTCTCAACAATTCTCCGCTCTTCAACACAGGGAAAAGGTGAATTTACAATGGAATTTGAAAAATACGGAAAAGTTCCAAACGCAGTAGCAGAAGAACTTATCAAGAAACACCAGGAAGAAAAGGCAAAAGGTAACAAATAGAAGAACCGTTAAAAAATCTTGTGGTCTTAAACCGCAAGATTTTAGGTTCATCCTTATTAAAAATGTATTTTCACAAGAAATTGTGCGTTGCATTGATTTAGGATTTACCTATTTTAAACTTAGTTTTCAAAATAAATTTGAATGGACTTTTATTAAAAGTGGACTTATAGTTATTAAGTCCACTTTTTGTTTTTCATGGAGGATTTTATGGTAAAGCAGGATTTAATAAATACAAGCCCTGTGCGATTTTTTGAGTCCGCTTCTTTTGGCGGATTAAAAGCTGGTCAGATGGGCATAATTACAGCTAAAAAAGGGCTTGGGAAAACTTCTGTTCTTGTTCAGTTTGGGATAGACGCTTTGTTGCATGATAAGCATTTGGTTCATGTTTCTTTTGACCAGAAATCTTCTAATGTAATAGCTTGGTATGAGAGCGTTCTTGCGGAAATGGGCAAAAAAAAGAACATTGATGATATGAACGAATTGAGCGAGTCGATTATCCGTGACCGTACAATTTTGAATTTCAATCAGGAAACTTTTACACTTCCAAGAGTTGTTAATACATTAAAGGCTCTAAAGGAAGGCGGAATCAAGGTTGAATCCCTGGTGATTGACGGCGAGGATATGGAAAAAGTTTCTGTTCAGGATGTAAAGGCTGTCTCTGATTTTGCAAAGGCTGAAGGAGTTGAGGTTTGGTTCAGCGGAACAAATGAAAATACGGAACTTTCAAAAACTGTAAAACCGGAACTTCTTCCGTTGTTTGATATTGTGGCTCATCTTGCTTCTGATGGAAAATGCGTGAAGCTTTCAGTTTTAAAGGCAGATGGAAAAGAATCTTCATCAGCGGCTGTAAAACTTGATGCAAAAACAATGCTGATGACAAACTAGAAAAATCCGCGCATTAATTTTTTGCGCGCTACTGGTTTTCTTTCCATGGGAAAATGAATGCTTTGAAGCCGCGCGTTGGATTTGCTTCAATATCGTCTTTTAGGAGTTCTTTCCATGGAATTCTGCGGCGGGTCTTGCTGTTTAAAGGCTCGCCTTTTTTGTCTAATTCTTCTATATAATCATATTTTTTCATTATAAGGCGGAATGCATTTGAGCGCGCAAGCTCAATCCCGCACATTCCCGGGGCAATTCCCAGCATTATTATTGAAATCGCGGAAAGAAACAGGTTGTAAAATCCAAGCACAATTGAAACAAAAAGATTGTCAAAAAAAACGATAAAACATTTTTTTACAGATTTCAGGAAAGGGTTGTGCATATATGCTCTTAGCGCTGGATACCAAAGAAGGGAAGCAACTATTATCAGTGCTGCCCAGATGTAGCAGACTCCAGCTAAAAGTCCAGCAAAGGAAATCTGTCCGTTTTGGGGCTTTAAGAAATAAATTCCGCCGATTACAGCGATTGTGATTACTGCAACAAGCGTTATCCCGTATTTTATTCCGTCTTTTATGCAGCTTTTTAACGATTTAAAGAAATCTTTGAATTCAACTGTCTCATAGTCTGCGATTCTCTTTGAAGATTCAGCCCACGCAAGCGTAAAAATTGAAGAACCGCATACAAGAACCAGCGCAAGAAAAATCCAGATGTAAAGGAAGAAATTCGCATCTTTAAAAACTGTTACTCCAAGGCTGGAAATTCCAGTGCATAAAATAATCAGCGCGTCAATCAAAAGGTTTGGAACAAAGAAAAACATGACATTGTCCCAACCGTCGTAAAAATTCTTTTTGAAAAATAAACTTAGCATATAAAAAATATAACAATAAAGTAAAATTTTTGGTAGAGATTTATTTTGTATATCTGATTTTTTGGTTTATAATATTAAGTTGAATAGAGAGATTTTTTTTTAGGGATTAATTTCATGAAATTAAGACGACGTTTTTCTATTATAGCTTTGGTATGTGCGATTGAAATGTTCATTCTTGCGACTTTAACAATGATTGGGGCAAGTTTTGTTCAGCGGCTTCAGAATTTCCAGTTTTTGGAGCAGGAATGTCAGTTTGATGTTGCCGACATGATAAATTATTTGAACCAGACTGTTTATTATGGTGTAGATACTCCTCAGGCTTCTACAACGTGGAAATCAAAACTTGTAAGCACGAATAAAAAATTCCACGAATTTACTGGTTATGGCGGATTAAAATATTTTTCAGAGGATTTTAGGACTGAAGTTGAAAATGCGAACAGCGTTTGGACAAAAATTGTAAATCAGGTGAATCCATTTAATATTCATTTCCAGAATATCCAGAAAGCTCCTATTAACGAGGAGGAACGAAATTTTATTTCCCGGAACGGAATTAAAGCCGCTGTTGTACGTTATGAAGATTCTGAGTCAGTTCAGGCAATCAGCAACAGCACGCTTCTTATTGAAAATCAGATGAAGGCGCTTATTCAGAACAGCAATACTCTCCGCGATATTATGGAAAAAATAAATGTCATGCTCAGTGAAAGTGTTCAGTTCTACACAAATCTTTACAGAATCGGTGTTTTTTTGCTGGGTGGAATTTTTTCAGTGATTGTTCTTGTCAGCATTTTTTATGGAACAACAATTGTTATTAAAAATATCGGGCGCGTCAGGGATATGTCTCAGCTGTTGTCGGAAAAGGATTTTACCACAAAAATTGTTCCTCAGGGCAGCAATGAGATGCAGGATTTGATGAACAATATGAACAACATGGTAAAAGAGATAAATGATTTCTTCATTGTTGTAAAGAAAACTGCGGCAAAGGCGATTTCTTCTGGTTATTCAATTAATGATTCTTCTTCAAGTACAGCGGCTGCGACAAATGAAATCAATCTGAATATTGAAAATATTACAGATGAATTTGAGCAGATTACAAAATCCATTGCCCGTTCTGTAGAGGCGGTGAACCAGATTAATGTTCAGGTTAAAACTCTTGTTCAGGACAATAATCATCAGGTTTCTGCAATAAACGAAAGCACGAATGCTGTTGCAAATATGATTCATGGAATTGAGCAGATTAAGGAAAATGCTGTTACCCGCTCAAAAATCGCAGAAGAAATGGGCGTTTTTGTTGCAGATGGTGATGAAAAAATTGCGGCGACAAACAAAATTCTTGGTGAAGTTATGAATCAGCTTGACCAGATAAAAGAAATTGTAACGATTATAAATTCTGTAAGCGCGCGGACAAATCTTCTTTCTATGAATGCAGCGATTGAGTCGGCGCACGCCGGTGAATATGGAAAAGGGTTTGCAGTTGTTGCGGAAGAAATCCGTTCCCTTGCGATTTCTACGGCGAACAATGCCAAGAAAATCACTGAGTCAATAAAAGGCACGATTGAGGCTGTTACAGAGGCGAACCGTTCAAGTTTGCTTGCTTCCGAGGCATTTGCAAAAGTTTCGAGCCATTCAAACGAAATGATTTCTGCATTTTCCGCGATTACAGAAGAGATTGAAAACATTAACGGACAGACAAAACATATTACGGAAAAAACAGGAATAACAGCTACAACTGCGGATAAAATCAATCATTATTGTGAAAATCTTGCGCAAAACCAGGAAACTGTGGCTTCAGAAATTTCTTCTGTGAACGGACTTTTTAACAAGGCGTTCGAGGAAATCAAGGAAATCAACGCTGGAACAGAAGAAATTGTAAAACGAATGGCGGCGGTTGGCTCGTTGAGCAAAGAAAGCTACAAGAATATGACAGAGCTTGAAAATGTCCTTGAAAAATTTAAGACAACAAGCGATGAGTCCGAGGAAGTTCAGAAAGAAATAGAAAATTCAACAATTGAAAATATTATTTCACCGGAACTTCAGGCTCAACTTGAGGCCGATTTTGGAAACGCAGAAAATTCAGAGGCTGGTGTGGAATTTGATCCTTCTTCTGTTGTTGATGAATCTTCCGAAAAGTCAGGGGATGATGAAAAAACTGCGGAAAAAACAGAAGATTCTGATTTTGACGAAATGTTCGAGAATATCCCGGACGAGAATCAATAAGAAGAATCTTGAGTTTTATAAATTTTGAAGAAATCGCTTTCGGCAGATTTACAATTTGTTCCAGACGGTTGAGCTCGCGCTTCGCTTGTAAAAAATTGGGTGCTACGCACTTTAATTGGTTCAATCGCTCAAAGTCTTCGCAAATTATAAATCTGCCTACGCTTTTATCATATTTTAAGAAAACTCAAAATTCTTCTTGATTTTTTTCAGTCTTTCGTGTCGTTGAAAAGATTGGACGCTTTCAATATAATATTTAATTATTATGAGTAACAATAACGAAAAGAATTCGCAGTTCAGTCATTGGGCAGATCAGATGGCTGACAAAATCATCAAGGAAAAAGGCGACCTTGATTTATATACTTGTGCATCAGGAATTACACCTTCTGGAACAGTGCACATCGGTAACTTTCGCGAGATTATAACTGTTGACCTTGTTGTTCGTGCTTTGCGCGACCGCGGTAAGAATGTCCGCTTTATTTATTCCTGGGATGACTACGATGTTTTCCGAAAGGTTCCTGCAAATATGCCGGATCCAGAAATTCTTACAAAATATTTAAGATATCCAATTACAATGGTTCCTGATACTACTGGCAGGAACGAAAATTATGCGCGCCATCACGAAGTTGACATTGAAAAGGAACTTCCGCGCGTGGGAATTAATCCTGAATTTTTGTATCAGGCTTCTCGCTATAGAGCAAACCGTTATGCAGAAGGAATGAAAAAAGCATTGCAGAACCGCGAGCTTATCAAGGAGTGCCTTAACGAATACCGCGATGAGCAGCACAAAATGAAACCTGAGGATGTTTATTGGCCGGTTTCTATCTTCTGCGGAAAATGCAACAAAGATACAACTGAAATCACTGGTTATGACGGCGAATATGGTATCTCGTACAAATGCGAGTGTGGCAACTGCGAGACTGCTGATTTGCGTACATTTAAAGGTGCTAAGCTTGGCTGGCGCGTTGACTGGCCTATGCGCTGGAACGAGGAAAAAGTTATTTTTGAACCAGGCGGAAAGGATCATATTTCTCCAGGCGGTTCTTACGACACAGCAAAACTTGTTTCTAAAAAAATCTACGGTTGGGATGCACCGATTACAATGCGTTATGATTTTGTTAATCTTAAAGGTGTTCCTGGAAAAATGTCTTCTTCAAAAGGAAAAGTTATTTCTTTGGTTGATGCTTTGGAAGTTTATCAGCCTGAAGTTTTGCGTTATATTTTTGCCGGAACAAGACCGAACACAGAATTTGCAATTTCATTTGACCTTGATGTAAACAAGGTTTATGAAGATTACGATAAAACTGAACGAATTGTCTGGGGCGTTGACAAGGCAAAGTCAGAGGAAATTCTTGCAAAAGAGAAGCGAATTTATGTTCTTTCTCAGATTGACAACAAAATGCCTGCTGTAATGCCATATCAGATTGGCTTTAGAATGATGACAACATTGCTTCAGACTTATTCTGGCGACATTGATGCTGTAATAAAATCTTTGGGCGATGTAAAACCTGAGCAGGAAGAGGCTTTGCGCCGCCGTGCTAAATGCGCGTGGTATTGGATTAGGGAATGTGCGCCTACTTGTGCGGAAGATTTCTGTTTTGCGCTTAGGGAAGATGGCTCAAAAGCTGAACTTTCTGGCGATATGCTTACAGCTGTAAAGCGCGTGCGGGACGAAGTTGTTCCACGTGTAGGAACTTTTGCTGTGGACAAGGAATGTCAGCAGGCGATGTATGATATTGCAACTGAACTTAGACTTGATGCAAAGGCATTGTTTACAGCATTGTATCAGGCACTGATTGGAAAAGATCAGGGACCGCGTCTGGCTTCATTTATGAAAATAATCGGAAAGGAAAAACTGCAGAAAATACTTTCTGTGTACTAAAAAATAATTCCGAGTTTTTATGCTGAATCGATAGCTTGAATGAGCGCACGGAAAGCTTATTCAAGCTGTTTCACAACAATTAAAACTCGGAATTAATATTTTATTTTCCCTTGTGTGTTTTTCTTAGACTTGTATAGCCAAGTGCGCGCATTGAATTCAGCACGGCAAGGAATGAAACTCCAACATCTCCAAATACAGCAAGCCACATAGAACCAACTCCTATTCCATTCAGAAGCATAATCAGCGCTTTTATTCCAATTGAAAATATAATATTCTGGTAAACAATTCTTATGGTTCGTTTTGAGACAAGAATTGAATCTGCGACTTTAGAAGGCTCGTCTGTCATTATTACAACATCTGCTGATTCAATTGCTGCATCCGAACCTAACGCACCCATTGCAATTCCAACATCAGCGCGGGCAAGAACTGGAGCGTCATTTATTCCGTCTCCTGCAAAAGCGACTTTTCTTTTGCTGCCTTTTAATTCATCCAGAAGAATTTCAATTTTTGAAACTTTATCCTGAGGAAGCAGTTCCGCAAAGACATCTGTGATTCCAAGCTCTTCTGCCGCTTTTTGTGCAACTTTCTTGCTGTCTCCGGTAAGCATCGCGATTTTTGAAACACCGACTTTTTTCAAATTTTTAATGGCATCCTTCGCATCATCTTTTATCTGGTCTGAGATTACAATGTAACCAAGATATTTTCCGTTTTCTGCAAGATGAATTATTGTTCCGGCTTTTTCTTTTGTATCTTCTTCATTGAAATCTGGAATTTTATTTTCTTGCATAAGTTTTGCATTTCCGGCAAGAACTTCGTTTCCATTCAGGTTGACTTTTATTCCCTGGCCGGCAATTTCTTCAGCTTGTGTAAGTTTCTGGTTTTTACAACATTCGCCTGAATGAGCCGCGTTTAATGATTTTGCAACAGGATGGTTTGATTTTGCCTCAGCGTGCGCCGCAAGTGCAATCAGCGCATCTTTGGAAATCGACTGGTCTGCCGGGCAGATTTCACTTACCGCAAAAATGCCTTTTGTCAGTGTTCCTGTTTTGTCAAAAACTGCGGTTTTTGTTTTGGAAAGCGCTTCTACCGCGGATGAACCTTTCATAAGAATTCCGTTCCGGCTGGCAGCTCCGATTCCACCAAAGAATGTCAGCGGCACAGAAATTACAATTGCGCATGGACAAGAAACAACAAGGAAAGTGATTGCCCTGTAAATCCATGTTGACCATTGCCATTCACCTTTTGAAAGTCCGATGATTACAGATGGAATTATTGCAACCGCAACCGCAAGTGCACAGACTGCCGGAGTGTAGATTTTGCTGAATCTTGTGATGAACCGTTCAGTTTTTGTCTTTTTTTCGCTAGAGAATTCAACCATTTTTATGATTCTTGAAGCGGCTGAATCAGTTGAGAGGCGCGTTGTTTTTATTTCGATTACAGAATTTTTGTTGATTGCGCCGGAAAAAACTTCTGAGCCACAGGAAATTTCCACAGGAACGGATTCTCCGGTGATGGCTGAATTGTCAACAAAAGATGTTCCTTTTGAAATTATTCCGTCAACTGGAATTCGTTCGCCGGGTTTTACAATAATTGTTTCACCGATTTGAACTTCTTCAGCTTTTACGTTGATTTCTTTTCCGTCGCGGATTACATTTGCTGTGTCCGGGCGGATTTCCATAAGTGCGTCAATTGATTTTTCGGATTTGTCAACCGCATAATCTTCAAAACGTTCTCCAATCTGATAAAAAAACATGATTGCAACTGCTTCTGGAAGCTGACCAACGCAAACCGCGCCTAACGATGCAACCGACATCAGAAATTTCTCATCAAAAATTTCACCGTGGAAAAGATTTTTGATTGCGCTTTTTACAACTCCATAACCAACCAAAAGATATGCGACAAGACAAACGCCGATAAAAATGTACTGCTGGTATAAATCAATTCCCTGGATATTCTGAATAAAATCTGAAATTTTTATCCGTTCAAGAATTTCGCCTACAACAAGAAGAATTCCGGCGGCAATAATTCTTGATAAAGAAATTTCTTCTTCCTCGTGTTCGTGCTCATGGTCGTGTATCGCCTTTTTTTCCTGCTGAGATTCATGCGAAGAGCAACATTTGCAGCCGCAAGAATTTTCCTCTTCCTTGTGTTCAATGTGTTCGTGTTCCATAATAGCTCCTTTTATTCCCCGATATGATCCAGCCCCTGCGCAAGAATTGAATGTACATGCGCATCGGCAAGCGAGTAAATCAGCGATTTTCCATCGCGTGCAAATTTTACAAGTCCGTTTGTTTTTAGAATACGCAGCTGATGACTTACTGCGGACTGAGTCATTCCGAGCGCATCCGCAATTGCGTTTACAGGCATTTCGTTGTCAAGAAGAACAAAAAGAATTTTTATTCGTGTTGAATCACCGAAAATCTTAAAAAGTTCTGCAAGATCAAACAAAGTGTCCTCATCTGGCATTTTTTCCAGAATTTCCTGTTTGTCCATAAATTTTCCTTTGATTTGTGTTTGTTATTCACTTGAACAACTGTTCATATAATAATATGAAGCTAATCTGCTGTCAAGAAAAACATTAAGATTTTTAGTTTGAATTTTGAGTTTTAATGAAAAAGAGATAAAAGCGTAGCCAGAGTTTTTAATTTGTGAAGACTTTGAGCGATTGAACCAATTAAAGTGCGCAGCACCCAGATTTTTACAAGCGTAGCGCGAGCTCAACCGTCTGGAGCAAATTGAAAATCTGGCGAAAGCGATTTCCACAATTTATAAAACTCAAAATTCAAACTTAATTTTTTACGGCTTTTATAGAATTGTCTTCGTTTAGCAAAACGATTTTTGGATTCCAGTCGTCTGCCTTTGATTCTTCAATTTTTGTATATGTTACGATTATTACTTTGTCGCCGGGGCAGGCTTTTCGAGCGGCCGCTCCATTCAGGCAGATTTCGCCTTTTTTGCCCGGAATTATGTAAGTCGAAAAGCGTTCTCCGTTGTTCACGTTTAAAATATCAACTTTTTCCCAGTTGTGCATTCCTGCTTTTTTGCAAAGTTCTGTGTCTATGCTGATTGAACCTTCGTAATTCAAATTTGCGTCTGTTACTGTAGCGCGGTGAAGTTTTGCCTTTAAAACTGTGATTTCCATTTTTTGCTCCTAAAGATTTTAGCTGTTCATTTCTACGGCTTTTTTTACGCCCAAAAGAACAAGTTCCGGGCAGATTGTGTCAAAAAGGTGGTATTCGTCAAAAATTCTGGAAAAACCGCCTGTTCCGATGATAAAAGTTTCCTCGCCTTTAAATACATTTTTCTTGAAAAGATACAGGATTTCCTTTATCGCGCCAGCATTTCCAAAATAAAGTCCGTTTTGAATCGCTTCGATTGTTGTGGTTCCGCAAATGTGTTCCGGTTTTGCAATTTCCACAGAAGGAAGTTTTGCCGTTCCATTTGCCAATGCGTCTGCGCTTATTTTTAATCCCGGAAGAATCGCGCCGCCAAGATATTCCTTGTTTTTTGTGATGCAGTCAACGGTTGTGGCAGTTCCCATGTCAACAATGATTATATTTTGTTCCGTAAAAAGATTTGTTGCTCCGATTGCGCCGGCGATTCTATCCGCACCGATTTCTTTTGGATTTGAATATTTGAGTTTTAGCCCGGTTTTTATTCCAGCCTGAACAAAAACTGATTCTTTTTTGAAATATTTTGTAATTGCGCTGGAAAGTGAATAATTTATTGCCGGAACAACGCTGCAAATTCCGATTTTTTGAATCTGCTGCCAGTCAAATCCGTTTTCCCGGAGCACAGAACGCAAAAAAATCCCGATTTCATCCGAGCTTGAGTTTGCCTTGGTTGCGCTTCTGAATTGCAAAACAAGTCTGTCGTTTTCAAAAAGTCCGCCAGTTATCTGAGTGTTTCCCACGTCTAAAGTCAATATCATAATTTTTCCTCAATGATTTTGTTCAAGGATTCTGCGAGTTCCTGAAGGTTTTTGGTTTTTGCTATTATTTTATCAGAATTTTTGTAGATTTTGCACAGATGTTCTGTTTCGGTTATTTCTGATTTATCATTTTGAACAACAAAATCCGGGGCAAAATCTTTTTCTGCGAAAAAGATTTTATGGACGGCGTTTTGTTGTTCTGCATCTGTTGCGCCGCTTGTTAATTTGAACGCCACAACTTTTGTCTGTTTTCCGCCCCACAGTTTTATTTTGTAAAGAAGTTTTGGGTTTTTCTGCATTTTTAACAAAATATTTTTGCCGGAAGGAATTTTTGAGATTTCACCAGCTGGAAAAATCTTTCCGTCCACAGAAATTTCTTTAACGCAATAGTCGCTGACTGCCGCCGCGTGGATTACCGCATCGTAATTTGAATCTGTACATTCTTTTTTAAGAATTTTCTGCAAATCTGAAAAGGTTTTGTATGTAAGAATTTTTGCATTTTTTGGTTTTTGCGCATTTTCTGCAATCAGAACGGTTACTTCGTGATTTTTTGAGCAAAAAAAATCTGCAAGAAATGATGCGGTTTTTCCAGTTGAAAAATTCGTAATGTATCGCACAGAATCAATTGGTTCACAAGTTCCGCCGCCTGTAATAAGAATTTTCATGTTGACTTCCTAATTTTTACATTCAGTGAAATATTCTTCTATAAATTCAAATGCTTTTTCCGGGGAAATAAGCCTGCCGATTCCAGTTGATCCGCATGCAAGTTCGCCACTTTCTGTCGGAAGAATTTTTGCGCCCCAATTTTCCAGTTTTTTCAGGTTTTCCTGAACGCTTGGATGAAGGAACATTTGTGTGTTCATTGCAGGAGAAATCAGAAGCGGTTTTTCAAAATTATTTGCAAGGCAGACTGCCCCGAATAAATCATCTGCAAGCCCCGCGGCAAGACGGTTTATTGTGTTTGCGCTGCACGGATAGCTTATTATTAAATCCGCCCAGTTTTGCGCAAGATTTATGTGCGGAATAGGATCTGAATTATTGAACATTTTTGTTTCCAGTTTGTTGTGGCTTAAACCTTCAAAACTGGCTTTTCCGACAAATTTTAACGCGGATTTTGTTGCGGTTACGCGCACGTTGTATTCATGTTTTTTTAAAAGGCTTATTAGCGCGCAGGATTTGTATGCGGAAATTGAGCCTGAAACATGAAGCAAAATATTTTTTTTCATAGAATCTCCAAAATGCAGGACGGCCGAAGGCAGCGTCCTGTGTAAGAGAGGGTAGGACGCAACGCAGTGTGCCCGAGGGAGAGGCTTCTCCCCTTGAATTTTATAACTCCAGATTGTCAATCAGGCGCACATTTTCAAGAAAAACTGCTCCGTAAATGTGGCCGGCAAGCTCGGTAACGTAATCCACGGTAAAACCCGCCTGTGTAAGTTCTGATTTTTTTTGCTCGGCGGTTTTGTTGGAAGCAAGAATCTCGTGGAATTTCGGGGCAAGCGCAAGGCCTGCTGGCGAAAGTTTTCTGTTCCGGCTTGAAAGCGCAAGTCCATTCGGCTCGCGGACAATTGGGCACGGAATTATATTTATGTTCAGGAAAAATGCTTCTGCCATTCCTTTTAAAAGTTTGTACTGCTGGTAATCTTTTTCGCCAAAATACGCATTTGTCGGGCGCACAAGGTTGAAAAGTTTCATTACAATGGTAAGAACGCCGTCAAAATGTCCGGGGCGGGTTGCTCCACACAAAATTTTTGAGAATGAATTTTCGGTGATTTTGTATTTGTAGTCGTCCGGGTACATTTCTGTGTAATCTGGAGCGAATAAAAAGTCTACGTTTGATTTTTCAAGGAGCGCAATGTCGTCTTTTAGATTCGCTGGATAAGTTTCCAAATCTTTTTTGTCGTTGAATTGGGTCGGATTCAGAAAAACGCTTACGATTGTGATTTCATTTTCGTTTTTGGCGCGGTTTATAAGGCTTAAATGACCTGCGTGAAGTCCGCCCATTGTTGGAACGAAACCGATTTTCTTATTCTGAATATTTTTGCGGATTTCTTTTAATTCTGGGATTTTTGTTATTACTTTCATTTTGATTCCTCTGGTCCTGGAAAATTTTGCTCTGCGACATCTTTTGCGTATTTGTTTAGCGCATTTGTTATCAGTTCCGCGCCGTTCAAATATTGTCTAACGAATCTTGGGTGGAATCCGCTCATTCCGAGCATATCCTGAAGCACAAGAACCTGACCGTCTGTTTCTGCTCCTGCCCCGATTCCGATTGTTGGAATTTTTACTGTTTCAGTTATTTTTTTTGCGAGTTCACAAGGAATACATTCTAGAACGATTGCCACGCAGCCTGATTTTTCCGCGAGTTTTGCTTCTTCCAGGATTTTTTCCGCGGCTTCTTCAGTTTTTCCCTGCATTTTGTGTCCGCCAAAAGCCTGAAAAAACTGCGGGGTAAGTCCCAAATGGCTCATGACCGGGATTCCGCTTAAAACCAGATGGCGGATAATTTCTTCCTGACCGAAAATTCCTTCAATTTTTACACAGTTTGCTCCGGCAACAAGAAGTTTTCCGGCGCAGTCTGTCGCAAATTCAATGCCTTTCCGCGTGCTTAAAAATGGCATGTCCGAAACAATGTATTTTTGGGTTCCGTTCCGCACGCTTCTTGTGTGTTCTTCCATCCATTCCATTTTTGCAGGAATTGTTGTGTTTTCGCCGTGCATGACCATGCTCAGGCTGTCGCCTATAAGAATGCAGTCAACGTTTGTTTTTTCCACAAGACGCGCAAAAGTTGTGTCGTAGCACGTTACCATGGAAATTTTGTGTTTTTCCGTTTTGTACTTAAAAAAATCAAGAGAAGTCATAGTACCTGTCCTTTTAGATCAAGTCTTTTGTAAAAGAGCTTTGTTTTTGCGGAAAATATTGCTCTTCCGCGGTGAATCAATTCCTTTTGGGTAACTGTTCGAACTCAGTTTAGCGATTTTTTTCCTGTGGGTAAATAGAAAATAAGAATTTGCGTAATTTGCTGTTTTTTTGCTACAATTAAATATCGAAAAATAATACAGAAAATTTTTTAAGGACATAAAATGAACATAATTTCTTGGAATGTGAACGGAATCAGAGCTGTTGAAAAAAAAGGCTTTTTGAACTGGCTAGCTTCTTGCGGTGCGGATGTTGTATGCATTCAGGAAACAAAGGCGAACCCGGCACAACTTTCTGAAAATCTGATTGCTCCGCCTTATGGAGAAAACGCCTCTTCTGTGCTTTCCGGTTCTTCTGGTGGCGCAGGACTTTTTGACGATTGCCAAAGATATTATTCCTCGTTCAGCAGCGCAAAAAAAGCCGGATATAGCGGAACTGCAATTTATAGCAAGAAAAGGCCAGATTCTGTTGAAACTTTAGGAAATGAACTTTTTGACGACGAAGGCCGCGTTACAATTGCAAAATTTGGAAAAATTGCCGTAATCAGCGCGTATTTTCCAAACAGTCAGGAAGCGGGAGCGCGCCTTGAATATAAACTTGCGTTTAACAATGCGATTCTAAAAAAATGTGATGAACTTGTTGCTACCGGTTTTAACGTTGTCCTTGGCGGAGACTATAATGTTGCCCACACTCCGATTGACTTGGCAAATCCTTCTACAAATGAAAAAAATCCGGGCTATCTTCCGCAGGAACGCGAATGGTTCACAAGTTTTCTGAACGCCGGTTACGTTGACACATTCAGAAAATTCAACAAGGAGCCAAAGCAGTATACATGGTGGAGCTACAGATTCCATGCGCGTGAAAAAAATATCGGGTGGCGCATTGATTATTGGTGCGTTCACAAAAATTATGAAAACAAAGTCGTTTCTTCAACAATTCTTTCAGATGTAACAGGAAGCGACCATTGCCCGATTCAAATTCAGATTGAAGAATGAACTTCCTTCTATTTTGAAATGTGATATAATATATAGAATAAAATTGAGTTTTGATGATTGTGAAAGAAAATGACTAAGCTTCCAGTCAAAAGTCAAGTATTGGCTATTGTGAAGTGTTTTTTGGGAAGAATTATTTCCGGTTTTACTTTGTAAAATCCTCAATAATTCTTTTATGCCATTCGGCAAAAGCCACTTCAAGGACGCCAAACTTACCTTTTTCCTTCCGCTTATTCATTTTATTGTATTAGCAAAAAACTCAATTTTATTACAATAATTTGTTGGAGTCTGTAGAAAATGCTTGCATATTTAATTAATTTCCTAAAAGCGCTTAATTCAAATTCAAAGCCGTCTCAGATTGCAAATTCGTTTTGCATTGGGCTTATTCTTGGTTTTATGCCAAAAAACAATCTTTTGTGGTATGTGATTTTTATCTTCTTTACTTTTGTGCGCATAAATAAGTGCGGCTATTATATAATGATTATTATTGGAACACTTTGTGCTTATCTTTTGGATCCACTTTTTGATAAAATCGGTTACGCTGTTCTTACTTTTGCTCCGCTGGAAAATTTTTACGCCTGGGCTTTGGACGTTCCGTTTGTAGGATTTACAAAATTCAATAATACAATTGTTGCCGGTTCGCTTGTGTTCGGGCTTTTTGCTTACATTCCTTTTTTTGTTCTTATGTATTTTGTGATAAAACTTTGGCGAAAACATATTGCGCCAAGATTCAACGATTCAAAAATCTTAAAGACAATCTATCATATTCCGGTAATTGGAAAAATTGCTTCAAAAGCGACGGAATTAATTTAAGGAAAGGGAAAAAATCATGGCAAAAAAAATTGAAACTGAAAAAAATATAGAAAAAAAAGCTGAAAAATCAAAAGTTCCTGCAAAAACTGAAAAATCTTCAAAAACTATGGCAAAAAAAGAAAAGAAGATAAAACTCGTTCCGGCAAAAAAACTTCCAGGCTTTTATAGAAAAAAATTCAGTGAAAAAGATTTTGAAAAAAAAGTCCTTAAAAAGATTTACATTGATGCGGATAAAAAATTAGTTCAGTCACAGTTTAAAAAAGGAACAGATAAAAAAGGCCGTGAGATTTTGTTTTTTGATCGAACCGCAAAAATCGCCAAAGCAGACTTTTTCCGCTGCAAGAAAATTGCAATCGATGTAAAAAATCAGAAATTCGGAATAAAATTCGTTCCGCTTCTTGCTGTTGTCTGCTTGATTGCTGGAATTGGAATCACTGTAACGCTATTTAAAAATGTTGTGATAAAAAAAGGTCTGACCGCCGCAATGGAAGAAATTTTTGGAGCAAAAACCGATATTCAAAAAGTTGATTTGCAGATTTTTGGAGCGTCCTTGGAAATTGATGGGCTTGCCCAGGCAAACGCTGAGTCTCCGATGAAAAATATTTTTGAGATAGACAAAATTGACGTTGCCTTTAATCTTACAGATTTGCTCCGAGGAAAATTTCATGCGCAAAATATAGAAGTTTCCGGAGTTGCGATTGATACTGAACGCAAAAAGTCCGGCGAGCTTATTCGCAAGGCAAAAACAAAGAAACAGAAAGAAGTCTCTGCTGACACAAAAAAAGAATCTGACTCAATAATGATGGCAGCGGCAGACCAGCTTAAAAAAATGTTTGAAAGTTACAATCCGGAAACAATGCTTTCCAACATTCAGAATGAGCTGAAATCTCCGGCTGTGGCAAATTCAATTTCTGCGGACGTAAAGACAAAAGTTGAAAAATGGAAGAATGTTCCAAACGAATATCAGACTTCAATCACAAAACTTTCTACAAGCGTTGATTCTTTGGTAAAAACAAACTGGGGAAACATTACAAACGCCACAACGCTAAAAAAAGCCATAAGCGACATTGAAACTGCGATGAGCGAAACAAATTCCCTAAAAAACAAGATGGCGGCAACTTCAAAAGATATAAAGGCTGACACAAACTCTGTAAATGATTATTCAAAGCAACTTCAGAACGCAATAAAAGCCGATTCAAAATTGGTTGACGCGAAAATTGCGGAAATGAAAAATCTTTTTTCTGCTGACGGCTTAAAAAATATTCTTACAGAAGGCGTTCGGGGAATCATTCTTGAAAAAGCTGGAAAATATTATCCGTACATTGACAAAGCATTGACTGCCGCAATGAATTCAAAAGGAAATTCAAATGTGGCGGCAGATTCAAAAAAATCTGCGGAAAAAACTGAAAAGAAAGCGAAAAAAACAAAAAATTCAACTGGACACGCGCGGTCTGCCGGAAGAATGGTTTATTACAAAAAAGATACAGTTCCAAAACTTTTGATTGAAAATGTTGTGGCTTCTGGCTACGAATACAAATCAGACGAACTTTTGTTCAAAGGAACTGCCACTGAAATTTCCAGCGACCAGAATATGCGCGGAAAACCTGCAAAAATCAACGCAGATTTTAAAGTCATGGGAAAACCAAACAAGGCTTCTGTAACAATTGATGCCCGCGACAATTCCAATGCGCCTTTGATTCTTGCTGATTATTCAGGAAAAGGTTATCCAATCAGCGCGGATGCTCAGGTTTTCAATCTTAGTTCGGCAAGCGATATTGATGCGGTTCTTACCTGCAAGACAGACGGAAGTTTTTCTGTTGGTGGAACTTTGAATATGAAAATAACTGAAATTCAGGGAATGGATTTTGAGCCGGCAAAAGTTTCCGAGCTTTACAAAAAGGCTATTTCTGGCATAAAAAATCTTTCGGTCGGATTCAATGTTTTGTACAACAAAAATGGCGGAATGAACGTTGAGCTTACAAATATCGATAGGCTTACAAAGCAACTTGTAACGCCGGTAACTCAGGCTCTTACAAGTGAACTGAATTCAATTGCTTCTGAAGCGCAGGCGAATGTAACAAAAGTTCTTAGCGAAAAAACAGGAATCGCAACTGAACAGATTTCTGCGTTCACAGATATTTCAGGACTTTTGAACAACCAGATGAATTCTGTGAACAATCTGCAGAAACAGCTTGAAGATCAAAAAGCGAAAATCAACAAGCAGCTTTCCAATGCCGCAAAAGGCGCGGCAGTGGATGCTCTGAAAAAACTGTTTTAGCGTTCAATTAATTCTGGGATTCGTCGGCGGGTTTTCCTGCAATAAGTGGAATCAACATTCCGCCAATTGCGTTTCCTAGAATTACTACTGCAAAAATCAGAAAATTCTGGAGCGAGAATGCGTTCAGTCCGTTTGCAATTCCGTTGTAGAATGAATTTGCGATTGAATGGTCAAATCCACAAAGAATAAAAACTGGAATATAGATAAAAACTCCAATTTTTGTGCCTTTTTTCCAGGTGTCAACAGAAAGAAACATTAAAAGTCCGCAGAAAATGCCAGAAATAAAAAGGCGTAAAAGCGGAGTCTTGTATTTTGCCTCATAGATATTTTTTGCCGGTTCAACAATCATCGGGAACGCGTATGAAGCCAAAATTCCCAAAATATATGTTGAAAGCAGATTGAACGCAAGCACAAGAACTACAAGGCGGATATATTTTGTATCTTTGAAATTGTAAGCAATATAGCCAACTTTTCCTGTGTAAAGATTAAAGCCGTACACGCAGATTGAATAAAGTCCTGCCGCAAATAAAAATGCACCGAGCGGTTTTAGGTTCAATGCAATGCAAGAAAGATAAACAGTTCCGCCGATGCAAATCATAAGCCCGGAAAGAATGGATTTTTTTATATCATTAATCATAACTTTACAAGATTAGCACGTTACAGAAACTTTCTCAATGTGATAAAATAAAATTATGTCTAAAGTATTTTTACGGATTTTTGGTATTGTTTTTTTTATGTTTGCGCTTGCCGCGGCAATTCCTGTTCTTGCAAGAAATATAGATTCTTTTGCGTTTTTTGTTGCTTCCCCTGATTTGGGATGGGGGCTTTTTTATGTCTTTACTGGATTTTTGCTTTGCACATTCTTTTTGTTTGCGCTGTTTTCCACGGGAACGGCCGCGATTTTTGCAGGCGGGCAGGGCTACACACAATCTGTCTGGAATTGCGGAATCTATTCGCTGGTAAGCGTTGCGCTTTTTACAAGCCTTTTACTTTTTACAGGCATAACAGAAGATGAACAAGAAATTCTTCTAGTATGTGAAATTGCTCTGATGGCTCTGATACTTTACAACGCAATAATCTTTTTATGCCTTCGCAAGGAAGAGAATTTTTACTGGAAAAATCTTCTTCCAACAGATGCAAGCACAAAACTCTGCCTAAAAGTCTACGCCCTCATGATTGCCATAATAGAAATCGCAAGCTTTTTGATTTCACATAAATTTGTGGAATAGAAAAGTTAAAAACACGCAATACAGTCTTTTGAGGGTAAAGAAATTCCATTTAAAAGGTATTTTCTAAGTTTGTAAATTATTTTTGCTATATCAGACATTTCTGCATTTTCTGGTTTTGAAAGAATTTCTTTGGTTTCCGCATTAAAAGCAAGTTTGTATGACTGTTCATTTGGATATGCTTCATCTGAATGACAGTCAAGAGTTATTATGTTTCCCTGTTTATTGATATTTGTCATTTTTATCATATCTTACCACCTTGAAAAATCATAATTTTTATCATCATGCAAATTATGCACCGTAATCCCACCAGAAGTTCTTTCCATGTTTTTAGAACTTTGCTCAATTCCAAGTTTAGCATAATATTCATTCTTTTCAAGAGAATAATTATATTTCAATGAAGCTTGCCTATGGGCTTCTTCTTGAGAAACACCTTTTGCCACAAGAGTCATTTCTGTTAATTCATGATTTATGAGTGTAATGTCATGTGGTTTTATATTTTCTTTGTCAAAAGCAAGTCTTCTCCAGCTTTCTGCAATTTCAAAACATGGGTCAAAACGTCTGAAGCCACCAAAAATTTCATGTTTTGAGACAAAAAGGTAATCCTTTACGAGTAAAATTTGACTTTCAGTAAACTCAGTATTTCTTGCGATTTTTTCAACATCTGTTGTCATATGTCGAATTTCTTCGTAATACAATTCTGCATGGTGTAAAGCCTCTTCTGAATAAATATCAGTTATTGCTCCAGAAATTCCACCAGAAATCAAGTCTAATTTTTTTTCCATATTCGCACTATAGAAATAAGTTTTTTATTGTCAACAACTTATTTTTCTTCCCCTTTAGCATCCGCCTCAGTTTCAGCGGATTCTGCGGCGGCGGTTTCGGCTTTTAGGATTTTTTCTTTGTCTTTAAGGGCTTTTGCTTCTGCTTTTGCCGCTTTGCGTTCTGCGCGTTTTTGGGCTTTTAATTCTTTTTTTGCCGCTTTCTTTTCGGCCTTTAGTTCTTCTTTTTGCAAAGATTTTGCAGACTGGCGTATGTAAGAATATTTGTTTTTGCCCTTTACGCTGTAGCGAACTCCAAGATTAAGCTGGTACTGCCATGAATAATCGTACGGCTGAACAAGACTGTTTGTTCCAAAATTCGGGTAATCAAAAGAAAATGTTCCGTCCAAAAGAACTGACCATCTTGATTCAACAGGAAGTTCAAGACCGGCAAGAGCACCGCCTCCAAGATAATGAAGGTGATATTCATCCGAAAGCTGGTACATATAATGCAATCCCAACCCGAATTTTAGGCGGACATATTTCCACATATCAGTTTCAAGAATCGGTCCCGCAAACAAGTCGAACGCGTACAAAACTGTCTGTTTTGGAAACTGCTTTACGTCATTAAAAGTATTGTAAAACGGATAAAATACAGAAGTCCGGATTACAGAATTTAGCGGCTTCATATTTCTTGTCTGAATCTGAAAAAACGCGCCTATAAAATCATTCTGCCACACAAAGTTGCTTCTGCCGCTTACAGTCTGGATTCTGGTAACTTGAGCGGCGGCAAATCCCTCGTTGAACATAACAAACGGTTTTGCCTTGATTCTTGGGAATCCGGTTTTTTCGTTAATCTCTACATTCGGGTCATCTTTTTCTTCTGCGGTGGAAGTTTCAAAAAGATTAGTCTCCTGGCAAATAACTGGAAAAAGCAGAAAAGAGAACGCAAAAATCAAAAATATTTTCTTCATATTTTCCGCCTTATTTTGAAACATGATACAAAGTAAGATTCAATGTTTTGCTGTTAGAGGCATTTGTCCAAGTAAGATAAAGCATTGAGCCACGGATGTCCCATTCAGTGTTTATTGTTTCAGAAACAGTTTCGCCATCTTTTTCAGAGACGGTAAAAACAAGAACATTGTCTATTACCGAATAATCACCCTGATAGTTGATTTCACTTTTTTCATCCTGAGGTTCTGTGTAGATTTTTGCTACAAAAGTTCCATCAGAGGTAAAAGTTATGTAGTTTCCGTAGTCATCTGCCCATTTTCCGTATAAAGGCGAAGGCTCATAGCATGAAGAAAGCAAGAAACTTGCAAAAAATGCAAAAATAACAGTCAAAGGCAAAAATATTTTTTTTATTGATTTCATAATTACTCCAGTTTTAACAGAATGTATTTTTTTATGCAGGTTGCTCTTTTATATCGTCAATTGATTCTTCAACTTCTTGCGGAAGAACATTGTATTCAACTTCTGAACGCTCAAAACCGCCGCGCTGAACGCCGTAAGTTCCGCCTGCGCTTGTTCCTTTTTTTATAATCACATTTTCGTAGTAGACTGTTCCAGGATTTGTGCCGGTTACTTCAATTTTTCCGTACATTTTTCCATTTGCATGAATATTTGCCCTTGTGTTACATTCTCCGTTTAAAATCCAGCCGTCTATGTCGCAGTAATCCTTGTAAACGATTGTAACAACGCCCTTGAATCCGCGGACGCGTGCCCAGTATTCGCAAGTTCCGCTTATGTTGCCATTGATTTTTTCTTTTCCGAGCTTTGCAAGATTGCTTCTTTTGTGCATAAGCGTAAGTTTTTTATGGCTGCTCAAAGAAGATTCGTTAAATATCTTCAGATATTCAATATCCTGTTCATTATTCAGTTCATTTTGTTCTGCATAAAGAAGAATTGCCGAACTCAAAAGATAAATAGTTCCTAAAAATAAGATTTTTTTGTTTTTTATCATTTTTCTTCTCCTACAAGCCAGTTTACTTTGTCTTCTGCAAGAACAACTGTTCCAGAATTTTTGTCTTTCCTGTCAAGCTCGAATGTCTGTACAAGGTAATAACCACCGCCGGCAGCTCCACCTTTGATTTCAAGATTGTTGTAAATTGCGTAGCCTGGATACATTCCGCAAAGATAATTTTTATCGCCGGTATTTTTGATTGTATTTTTTGCCGGTTCAGAAAGATTTTCAAATGCTTTTTCAATCTGTGCGGCATCTGTTACATCAATAGTTCTAGAGAAGCAGTGGACAGTTTCGTGCATGTGTCCGTTTGCGCTCATGTTTGAAGTTGTGTCCGTATTTCCGTCCAGAATAAACTTGATTCCCAAAGTGCTGTCATCGCTAATAAAGTGATCCGCGTAATTTGTGTACGGCATTGTGATTTCCGCGCCAAGACCGGCAACTTTTGCATTGTAGCCCAAAGTTCCGCTGATGTTTCCCTTTACGCTTTCTGAACCAACTTTGTCCAAATCGCTAGGATTGTGCATAAGCGTAAGTTTTTTCTGCGAGCTTGCAATATTCTTGTTGTATTCCCTGAACCACTGCTCGCGGGTAATTGCGCCATAGCCACGTGCGTTGTGCTCAATGTCGTTTTCCGGTGTGTTGGATTTTCTTCCCTGACCAAGGCTGTTCAAAGAAACAACTTTATAGAAATACATGATTCCAGATTTTGCTGTTGCATAAGAATCAATGTAATATTTTTCATTTTTTGAAACAGAATCAACCTTTTTGAATCCTGAATCCGCTTTTGTTGAACGGTAAATGTCGTAGCCACCGTCCGCACCATCTTTAGGAGCGTCCCAAGTTATAAGAACCGGGTAAACTTCGTTCTTGTTCACAGTCCACAAAGATTCATCAAAAGTTCCGCCTGCTGTAACAACTTTATTCTGGATTGTCTTAAAACCAGCGGTTTTTGTTGCGTAGACTTTTTGTGGAGCTTCTGGAACTGGCGCAACAATCTCGCTCTTTGCGCTTTCCTTGTCTACACCGTCTTCGTTTACAGTTGTAATTACAAAGAATTTTTCATCAGCAAGAGATACTTCTGCGTAAAGATTTCCATTTTCGCTTGTTCCTGTAATTGAGCCTGCAATCATTTTGTCAAAAATTCCAGTTCTTTCTGAATCCGCGTAAATATTGTATTTAAAATCAACTGCGTTTTCTGAGTTCAGGCTGTTTATTGCCGGCGTCCAGATGATTTTTTTATGTTCTGCGTCTGAACCGTCATCAACTTCGATATAAGTTGGTGCGCTTAAAAGGAATCCGTAAGCCGGATTTGCAGAATCTTTTCCGGTTTCGCTGAAAGAACTTTTCAATTTTTCACCATCAGCATTGTTTGTTTTTGTAGTCTGGATAAAGTAATAATAGTAAATTCCAGGTTTTACGCTAGAATCTGTGTAAGAAGAAGCGGTTGATTCCAAGCCTGATTTTATAAGTTTATATACAGAATCATTTGAACTTGTTCTGTAAAGATTGTAAGTCAATTTACCGTCAGATGGGTCGGAAAGAGAAGTCCAGCTTACAGTCAATGATTCCTTGCTTGTTCCAAGACCGTTTTCTACGTGGATATTTTCTGGAACAGTAGGCGCACCCGGCTGCAAAGAATAACCCATTGCGGCGGCACTTGAACAGGAAACTTTACTGTTGCTGTTTATAACGTAGACTTTGTAGTAAAATTCTGTTCCTTGGTCAGCTTCGTCCATTTCATCAATGTATTCAGTTTCGTTTGAATAAACTTCCGCAATCTTGTAGTAGTTTCCCTGCTCGCGCTCGCAGCGTTCAATTCTGTATTTCCATACATCTGGAACAGCGTTCCATTTTATTGTGATTGAATCAGAGGAAGTTCCCTTTGACGCTTCTATTTCTGTAACCGGCTTTAAAAGAGTTCCATATTTTGTTGGGTCAGCGTAAACTTCTTTTCCAGTCTCCTTGCCTTCTGCGTCAAGAATCTTGTGCTCCGAATAGTCCGGAAAATATTCGCTTTCTGTGTAGCCCTTAGAAGGATTCTGCGCAAAAACACGGTAATAATACACATAGTTCAGTTCAAGGCTTGTGTATTTTGCTTCCTGAATGATTGTGTCCGTGTATTTTGTGTTGTAGATATTTGAGGAAGTCAAAAGCTCAAAGTCTGATTCTTTTGGCATTTCCCAAGTGCCGTCAGCATTTTTCTCTTTTACAACAGCGCGTTCAATTTTATATGAATTTGCGTTTGGAACAGCCGACCAGCTTACTTCTATTACACCTGAATACAAACCTTGCGAAATAAAGATTTCTGTCGGCGCGGAAAGCTGCTCAATTTTTTCCGGCGGAGTTAAAAGGTCGTAAATGCTGGAATTGTTGCTGTTTGAGTTCATTGAAACATCCGACTCAAAAAAACTTGAACAAGAAGCCAATGCCAAACTGCCACCCAAAATTAAGCCACAAAGCGATAGGGGGGGGGTAAAGTGAGATTTGATTTTTTCATTGTGTAAAGTAGAGCTTGTAGTGTGTTTCATTTTTAGTCCTCCCACCAGTATTCGGCTGACTCGCCTATGTATGCGTTATTTCCAATTTTTGCAGGAAACCATTTTTTTACTTCATCGCCAGAGACATCTTTATTGAATGTTTGAGAACCATTGTGTTCAACTGTAACAGAAAATTGAGTATCTGAAGTTGCAAATTTTACAGTTCCTGAATAAGAAGATAAAGAATTAAAAGGTTCTTGCGAAGCTGTGATTGAAAGAGGAATTTTTTCATTTAAATCAAAATCTTTATATGATTTTATACCGAGAAACTCTCTTTCAAGCTTTCTAATTGAAAGATATTCCAACGTTTTGGCATTTTTTCTTCCTCGTTTAAAATCCCCTGAAAGACCTTTTGCATCTGAAATAGTTATAAAGTTTTTCAATTTTTCTTTATCAGTCAATTCTGTAACGCTATTAAAACTCTGATAAGGTAATTTATCCCACCCATATATAAAACTTGAAATATTCCAATTAAATCTACTTGAGGCATCTTGTTCCCATGTGAATTTTCCTGTTTTTTCAGTACTGTCATAGCCATAGACAGGCTTTGAATCTCCAAATGCAGTTCCAGTTCCATAATCTTCCATTTTGGAATCTTTTATTATTTCCGCAATTACAAGCATTGTAGATTTTACAAGTTCTTCATCAGTTATCTGTCTATAAGCATTTATCGTGCCGTTATCGCCAATTGAAATTTCAATAGTTTTCTTTTTACCTTCTGAATCAGTAATTGTTCTAGAAGCCTTTATCATATAATAGTGTTTTGCATCTCTTAGAACTTTTAATAATCCGTTTGTGTTTGTTCCGCCTTCTATTATACTTTTTGGCATAATGGCAATGTCGCTGTTTGTTGTTTTTTCAATGAATAAGTCATATTCTGCAGAGGCAATTTCTGTATTTGAAACTGAAAAATCGCTTGGATTTAACTCTACAATTTTTACCCACCCGTCTTTTTTATTTGTATTTAGCATAAATATTTCTACACTATCAAAACCTTGTCTTTTTTCTTCTGGGTTATACTGTTTCCATGATAGATTTTCTGAATAGTAGTATTTATCTTTGATATAATCATCACCTTGTTGTATTCCACCGTATTTAGCAGCGGGTGCTTCAAGTGATAATATATAACCTTTGTTGTTTTTTTCATTATTAGAGTCTTTTTTTGAGGCGATGTAATTTTCAAAGTATGAATCTACCTTTATAGTTTTAGGTGAGTCTGGAGAATAGCATACCATAAAATCATAGGCTTTATGTGGGTTCTCAGGTGTGATTTGTGCGGTTGTAAGGCTATTTGATATATCTATTTTTATCCATTCAGAGCCATTTGCTTCATTATAACCACGGTAATATATAGTAGGTTTTTGTGAAGTTTTGTATGGAGTTGCCCATGAAAGAGCAACTTGAGATTTACTTGTTGCTTTTGAGGCATTTAATGCAAGTCCATAACCATAGGTAGAAACTTGCTTTTCAATATTGTCTAATGATGATTCAGTGTATGCAATAGAGCTTTCTGTTCCTTGTATTTTAAGATCGTCATCTACTGTAAAATCTGTATTTTTTAGAACAGGAATAACTGTATAACCATACGGTAAACCCCATTTTAGTTGCGCTTGGTCTATTTCATATTGATTATCATAATTTTCTGCAGGATGATAATTATCTTTAAATGTGAATTCATTTCCATTTTCATAACATGAAGCAGATATTGTTGATTCATCTTGTATAAGTGAAATTGATTTATCTTCTGTAGAGTAATAATAAATATCTGCTTTATTTTTTATGTCGGAATAATATTCTTCACTATATTTTTTGCGGATAATTAAATAACCATTTGCACCTTCGACTTTATTCCATTTCAGAGAAATGTAATCATTCGAGCCTTCTGCGGAAATTCCCTGTACGATTTTAGGATTTCCATTATCTGATTCAATGTGTTCTATTGCTCCTGGACCTAATGTGAAAATTTTAAAGTTTTCAGAAGAAACAGTTGGTTCTGCTTCTGAATTTTCAGAAATTGCTTTTACTTCAAAATCAATTTTTTGACCTGAAATTTCGGCATCAGTCGTTCTAGATGTTTCATCTTCATTTTTTCCATAAGGGTCGGTTATTATACAATAAAAATTGCCGTTTTCATCATTTTGGATTTCAGAAATGTTTTCAGCTGCAATTGGAATTCCTTTATATTCTGTTGTTATTTCATATCTTGCAGCTTTTTGAACAGGTTTCCATATAATTTTTATAGATTTGTATGAAGGTTCAAAAGAGGGCTCTGGAGTTCCAAGTGTTTTGTATTCATTAGGAAGTGTATTTGTTGCTTCCAATCCATTGTTTGCGGTTAAAGTGTATTGTTTTCTTATATCGCCACTGTTTGCCGAATGTTCAAATGTAACAATTCCTGTTTCTTCATTTAGTTTTGTTTCGAGGAATTCATTGTCTAAAACCTCTATTAGGGTAGAAGGTGATTCATTATTATTTTTATCTATGTTTTTCCAGGTTAATGTATATTTACAGTCTTTATTATAAGTCCAAGAAAGTACGAATTTATCTTTATAGCCATCTGCGATTGTAAAATCATCTACATTAGGAATTTTACTTTCATCATTTATTACAATCACACATCCAGGAACTTCTGCTGTATAATAGGCAGTAGTAATATCTTCTGAAGAAGCATCACAAATATATACTGTATATGAGTATTTTTTGTAATGTTTATCATCATCCTCTGGAATATATTCAAATGTTTTTGGAAACATAGAAGAATATGATGAATTTGAAATATATTGTTCTTCTGTGCTGATTTCTTTATCATCTTCGCCTTCAATTTCTGTTTTTTCCATATTCTTGCATATCTCGGTAATTACATAGTTGTAAGGCTGACCAAAGTCATTGAATTTAAAATTTAATGTGACTGTGAAACTTTCAATTTTAGTAGGTTCATCTTCATTTTCTTTAGGTTTTTCCTTATATGTTGAAGAAACTGAGACTGTAGGGCTGTTGATTAGCCATCCTATTTCTTCGCTGTAGGATTCATCTGAGGTTACGTTTTTCTTTCCGTTGTCGTCAATGAATGACTGTATGCGGTAGGAATATTTTTGTCCTCGGGAAACTGTTAGGTCTTTTAGTGTAATTTTTGTTCCTGGAATATAGTCTGGATAGTTCGGGTCTGTTTCTGTAACTTCTGATGGATATGTTACTTCAATTTCTGCTTTTGCAGGAATTTCGATTTCATTTCCTGATTCGTCTTTTGTTTTTGAAGCGGCTAGGGATTCTCCGATTTTTATATAATCATCAGTTGTGTTTTCTTCATCTGTAGGTCTTGTAAATTGAATTGCAGTTTTTTCAATTTTTGTTTTTATGGTATTGTTTTCATCTTTTTCATTTATGATAGGAGCTTTTGTTCCCAGATAACTAACAATCGGTTCATAGGCGGTTTCCGGGGCAGATTCTAACTTTCGGTAGATTTTAAAGTAGACTGGGCGTGTTTCAAAGGCTGTCGAGCTTTTTATTTCTGCGAATTTTGGCAGTGTCCATGAAAGTGTTACGTAGTCTTTTGAAGTTCCTTTTGTTACTTCAAAGTTTTCCGGGGCGGCTGGAATCAATGAGTGTGCCGTTGACTGGTTCAGGATGTCGCTGTTTTCTGTTGACTTTGAGTCCTGGGCTGCTTTTGTGTATGCTTTTATCTGAATGCAGTATTCTGTGTTCGGCGTAAGGTTTGTGAATGTGTATTTTGTGTCTGCGGCTTCTTTTACGTCCATTGCAGAGATTGTTTCTTCTTTTAAGACCTGTGTTCCGTCTGCGTTGTAAAGAATTACGGTGTAGATAAGTCCGCTGTTCAAGTATGTTTCCGGAGTGCAGTTTACGCCTTTGTACCAGCGCACGGTTATTGCGTCGCCGTTTGCGTTCTGCTTTATGCTTGTGATTATTGGAGTTGCAAGCGTTGTTCCAAAGCAAATCTGGCTGTATTGGTCGGAAACTTCGCCATTTGAGTCAACTGACTTGATTTTGTAGTATTTTTTTACGTCCGGGCTTTCACTTAATGTGTAGCTGCAGGTTGCGTCCGGTGTCTGTTCAAGAAAATCGAAAGTTCCGGTTGCGGTATCAGAAGAATATATATTGTAAAGAACCGCAGATTTTGCCGCCGTCCACTTTAGGGTTATGCTTCTGAATCCGCCCTGAGTTGCAGTGACATTTGTTGGTGCGGAAACTTTTCCGGTTGAATAAGAGCCTCTGTTCTGAAAAGAAGGAGATTCCAGCAAGTCATTCTGGCAGCCCGCAAAAACCAAAGCTCCAAAACAAATTAATGTTGAAGCAATAAGAGCGCCTAAAGAAAATCCGTTTACTTTTTTCATTTTGATACCTCTAAAAATGGTATTTAGTTATGGTATATGAATTTAATGATTTAGACAATTATAAAGCAGTTTGGTTGCAGGCTGAAAAAAATTGTGGGCAAAAAATCAGCCTGTGTATGAATGGAATGCGTTTTGCTTTAAAATCAGTTCAATGCGCAAGTTTAGCTAAAAACAATGTGGATTTGTGCATAACTGGGTAGAAATTTAGCTTATATTTCCTGCTTGAGCTTAAGAACTTCATCAGTTGGAAGTCCCGTACATTCGGCGATTATTTCTACTGAAATGTTTTTCTTTAGCATTTTTCTTGCGGTCTCAAGGGCTTTTTTACGTTCGCCTGCTAGAATTCCGCGTTTTTCACCAAGGGCAATTCCTTCCTTTAGACCGGCTTTTCTTGCGTCGTGAAGTGGCAGTGCATCCATCATATAGTCGCTCCGAGCCTCTCGACGCGCTGCTCGATGTCCTCTGTGAAAGTGTCGGAAGGCTTTCCGCTACAAAGATAACCCAAGAAGCCCTTTATTTCAAGGTTTTTCTCTGATGCGAAGGCGCTCGCGTTGAAGAACAGCTTGTTGATTCCGTCATTTAAAGCAAAATCTTTTTTCTCCTTGCAGACTGTGCTGAATGAATAGACCGGAAGCCCCACCCCGAACGGGTCTTTTGTGCAGAGGAATATTACGTAGCTTTCCTTTAGAGTTTCATACTCGCTACCTTTCATAAGTGTGTCGATGTCTATCATGCTCTGGTAGTAGCGCATGCGGCGCGGTAGGTCATCGGGGACGCTTGTCTGCATTTCAATATCAAAAATGCGGTCGCTATCTTTCACATAGACATCCATGCGGACACCGTGCGCGCTGTAGTACGGGCGGATTTCTTTTTGTAGTTCGGGATATTCAATCTTGTCAACTTTGATTCCAAGGAGGCGCTCGATTACGCCCTTGCACAAATCAGGGTTCTGCATTACGCGGCAGAACATGAAGTCGTCGGTGAATTTCAGTTCCTCGACCGGCTTGATTCGATAGATTTTGTTTTCAATTTTTTCCATATAACTAGTTAACGCAAAAAGATTTCAGAAAATGAAATAAATCACAAAAAATTCTGCAAATTTTTGTAAAAAACTTGGTAGCAGGTTGATAGAACTAGTTGGCAGAGGAATTGTAACCTGCGTAAATCACAAACAAAACCTATATTTTTTTTCAATATTCTGTGGATTAAGGTTTTGTTTACAGTTTTGCATTGCAAAACTGGTAGGTGGATTCTGTAAGAGACAGTAGAATGTTGTGAGAACTAGTCGGCAGAGAAATTGCAGCCTGTATAAATGTCAAAAAATATTTATATATTTAACTGACAAAGAATACTTAATTTTTTTTAAGGACATCTGCTGAAATCTCCTTTTCCAAAAGTTTGAGAAAGGAATCTTCTTTGCCGAGCCGCTCGCCACAACTTGCTCCGCAATCACAAGCACTGTACTTTTGGCAAGAGAATATCGGAGAATGTGATTTTTCTCCAGTAACAAGACCAAAATATTTTGTTAAACAAAACATAATATTCTGTTACTGAAAACATAATGTTTTGTTAATGAGAATATAATCTTTTGTTTAACTCAGGAGAATGTTTTGTTACTGAAAATATTATATTTACAGTAACAAAATATAATGGTCTACAGTACATAGGTTGTAATTTTTTTTGTGATTCAGTTCCGTTTCTGAAATATTTTTGCGTTAACTATGTAGGAGCAAAAATATGCAGAAAGAATCAAAATACACACTTAAACCATACGACGAGCTGTTTTTCACAGACGACTTCCTTTTTACCAAGATTATGCGTGACCCGCAAATCGCAAAGGGTGTCGTGCAGAACCTGCTGGGAATCAAGGTCAAAAAGA
>ONHK01000031.1 GCA_900317625.1 uncultured Treponema sp. | reverse complement strand
CACCGACCGGCTGACAAAGGAGATCCAAAGCGCAGTCGACTCATGCAAGAATCACCAGAAATGGAGGGCAGAATATATGCTGTGGAAAGACCAGATACGTGAATGGAAGGACGAGGCCCGGGAAGACGGACTTGCAGAAGGACGTGAAGAAGGTATAGCTGAAGGCAAAGCCATAGGTCTCGCAGAAGGACTTCTAGAAGGCGAACGGAAAAAAGCCATTGAAACCGCCCGGCAACTGCTGAAAATGAATCTTGGCACTGTGGACCAAATCGCAACTGCCACTCAGCTTTCTGTTAAAGAAGTTCTTGAAATCAAGCAGGAAATATAAAGGATTTTTTTAAATCGGACGTATGATTTCTAAAAAATGTAAGAAATCATGCGTCCGGCTAAAATTTTATTGTTTTATTTGATAGAAGAATTTATTTTTCCACAACTTTTTTTATTGCATTCAGCAGCTCTGAATATTCTGTGAACGCTGGATATTGTGGGTAGTCTGCCTTGATTTTATCTGTTGTGCGGAAAAGGAATCCTGCTTTTGAGGCTTGAATCATTCCTAGATCGTTAAACGAGTCGCCGGAAGCAATTGTTTCAAATCCGCATGACTGCAATGCTTTTACTGTTGTGTATTTAGATTTTTCGCAGCGCATTTTGTATCCTGTTATTTCTCCGCTTGGAGAAACTTCCAGAGTGTTGCAGAAAATTGTAGGAAGCCCAAGTTTCTTCATAAGAGGTGAGGCGAACTGCTCGAATGTGTCGCTTAAAATTATTGCCTGAGTGAAAGAGCGCAACTCATCCAGAAATTCTTTTGCACCTGGAAGCGGATCTATTTTTGCGATTGTATTTTGAATTTCTTTTAATCCAAGTCCGTGTTCCTTTAAAATGTTGATTCGGTATTTCATCAGTTTATCATAGTCAGGTTCATCTCGGGTTGTTTTTTTTAGTTCTGGAATTCCTGTGGCTTCTGCAAAAGCAATCCAAATCTCTGGCACAAGTACACCTTCTAGGTCAAGACAAGTAATATACATTTTTTCTTCCTTTTTATAGTTTGATTTTTTATAAGTATAGCGAAAAATATAAGTTTTCACTAGAATATTAATTGTTATGCCGCAAAAAAAATGTTCATCAACAAAAAAAAGGGTTGATTCAAAAACCCGAAGAAATAGACGGAGATCTCCGCGCGGAAAAATTTATCTGCCATTAAACAGTGTGATAACTCTTTGCGCGGTTATTGTTGGTGTCTGCTCAGTTTTGCTTTTTGCTTTTAGTTTTGCTGGTAAAAAAGAGGGCGTTCCGCGGCAAGTTTCTGTAAAAATTCAGCCGGAAAAAAAAGTTTCTTCCCCTCCGGTTTCTGTTCCAAAAGAAAAATTGAATTCTAGTTCAAAGGCAAATCAGACTCAAAATCCTGAACCAAAAATAGAAAGGACTGAAAAGCCAGAAAAAATTGAAAAAAAGGACGAAGAAAAAAAACAGACTTCTTCAAGTCCAAAGGTTGAATCAAATTCAATTGCAGAAAAAACATCCAGTATAATAGAAGAAACTAAAAAAAATGAAGAAAAAAGTTCCGCGTGGGATATTCCAAACTTTCCGCAGGCAAGAAATAATGCAAAACTTGTGTTCATTTTTGATGATGGCGGGCACAATATGCAGCAGCTTGAAAAATGTGTTACGCTTCCTTTTCCTGTAACGGTTGCGGTTCTTCCGCGTCTTAGTCATTCTGCGCAGGCGGCTGAACGTGTAAGAAAATCTGGAAACGAGGTTATTTTGCATCAGCCTATGCAGTCTGTGAATCTGAATGTGAATCCTGGCGACGGCGCGATAACTCCTGACATGGATGAGGAAAAAATCCGTTCTACGGTTCTTGCGAATATCTACGAAATTTGGCCGATTTCCGGGTTGAACAACCATGAAGGTTCTCTTATAACTGCCGATGCTGAAAAAATCGCCGCGGTAATGCAGATTTGTTCTCAGCAGGAAATTTATTTTCTTGACAGCCGTACAAATTCTGATTCAAAAGTGCGTTATGTTTCAAGCGTTATGGGCTATCCTTATTATGAGCGGAATATTTTTTTAGACAACACAAAAAATAGAAAAGATATTCTTGCAGAAATTGAAAAAGGCGTTGAATTTGCAAATAAAAATGGTGTTGCTATAATGATAGGACATGTTTGGTCTGCGGAAATTCTTCCGGGAATTCTTAGGGAAGTGTATCCGGTTCTTAGCGCGAAAGGCTATAAATTTACTACAGTCTCAAATAGTGGCGCACTTAAACGCGGATAGGATGAATATAAATATAGAAGGTAAGATATGAAAGTTTTGGGAATTGAATCTAGTTGTGACGAAACTGCTGCGGCAATCGTTGAGGACGGTCATAAAATTATAAGCAATGTGGTTGCAACGCAGATTCCTTTTCATCAGATATATAAAGGCGTTGTGCCGGAAATCGCAAGCCGTAAGCATGCTGAATGGATTCTTCCGGTTGTGAAGCAGGCTCTTGAACAGGCGGATATGTCGCTTGATGAGATTGACGCGGTTGCTGCCACAAACCGGCCGGGGCTTATGGGTTCGCTTTTGGTTGGTCTTACATTTGGAAAAACTCTCGCTTGGGCGGCAAACAAACCGTTTATTGCGATAAACCATATGCTTGGCCATATGTATGCGGCTCATCTTCAGAATGATATTCCTTATCCATATCTTGGGCTTCTTGTTTCCGGCGGACATTCAATCATTGCAAAAGTGAACGGCTTTGATGATTTGGAAGTTCTTGGAACAACTGTTGATGATTCTGTTGGCGAGGCTTTTGATAAGGTCGCAAAATTTTATGGTCTAGGTTATCCTGGAGGAGTTATTGTTGATAATCTTGCAAAAAACGGCGATCCAAAGGCGGCATCTTTTCCTGTTCCAAAACTTGATGGCGAAGAGCACCGCTATGATATGTCGTTCAGCGGACTGAAAACTGCGGTAATCCATCAGTGTGATATGTTCTGGAACAAAGGCTATGAACATTCAAAAGAAAATATGTGTGCGGCTTTTCAGGAAACTGCGTGCAAAACTCTTATAAGCAGGCTTTTTAGGGCGGTGGAAGACACTGGATTGAAAACAGTTGTTGCAGGCGGTGGAGTTGCGGCAAATTCAAGGCTTCGTGCCCTTTTGGCAGAGCGAAAGGATTTGAACTGCATTTTTCCGCCGTTAAAACTTTGTGGCGACAATGGCGCGATGATTGCTGGCGTGGCTTATCACTTTTTGCAGCGTGGCGACCGTTCTGGCTGGGATACAACAGCCTGCGCAAGAATTCCTCAGTTCAAACGCGGACTAAAGAATTTTCAGTAAAAAAATAATTGAATGTGCGGGAAGAATATGAAATTACAGAATCTTAATTATGGAATCGTTGGTCTTGGAATAATGGGCGGCTCTTTTGCAAAATCAATCCGCGAGAATATTCTTAGCATGGCGGAATCAAATGGAAAAATTTTTGCCTGCAACAGAAGCCAGGCTTGCATCCAGCAGGCACTTTCTGAAGGTGTGATAGACGAAGGTTTTTCAACAGAAAATGTTTCAGAAATGGTAAAAAAATGCGATGTGATTTTTATCTGCCTTTACCCGCACGCGACGCTGGATTTTCTTGTTCAGCATAAAGAAAATTTCAAAAGCGGCTCGATTGTTACGGACATTTCAGGTGTAAAAGGAATCTTTGAAAAATCATTGCCGGAAATTCTGCGTCCAGATGTTGATTTTATAATTGGACATCCGATGGCAGGCGGCGAAAAAGAAGGATATGTAAATTCAAAAGCAGAATTTTTTGTGAACCATAATTATATTCTTATTCCTCAAACTTACAATAAACCAGAAAATCTTGAGACAATGCGCGCGCTGATTACCGATATGGGTTTTTCCAGAATCACAGAGACAACTTGTGAAATCCACGACTATAAAATCGGTTTTACGAGCCAGCTTTGCCACATAATTGCAAGTGCGTTGGTTGAATCTGCCGAAGATCCGGAAATAACTGCTTTTGGCGGTGGAAGTTTTGAGGATTTAACCCGGATTGCGATGATAAACGCGCCGCTTTGGACAGAACTTTTTATCTCCAATAAAGAAAAACTTGTTCATCACATAGAAAATTTTGAAAAAATGATGGATGAATTCAAATCCGCGATAGAAAACGAGGATTCTGAAAAATTAAAAGCCCTCCTTTCTGATACGCGCGAAAAACGTCTAAGAATGGGTTCAATCCGCACTGTAAAAAAATAGCCGTAAGATTTGCATTGATTATTGAAAAACAACATAAAGCGTACTAAAATATAGATTATGACTATTGAAACGCTTGATAAGGCAATTAGACGGGTTCCGGATTTTCCAAAACCGGGAATTCTTTTTTATGATATAACGGGCATTTTTACTCAGCCGGATGTATTCAAATTCTGTGTTGATAGAATGGTTGAAATCTATAAAGATAAAAAAATTGATGCGGTTGCCGGAATTGAATCGCGGGGATTTCTTTTTGCTGCTCCTTTTGCGGAACGAATGGGAATTCCGCTTGTTGTAATAAGAAAAAAAGGAAAGCTTCCTGGAAAAACTTATTCCTGCGAATACGCGCTTGAGTATGGAACTGCTGTCATCGAGGCGCACAAGGCTGACATTCAGGCTGGAAAAAATTATCTTGTTGTTGACGATTTGATTGCAACCGGCGGAACTTTGACTGCCTCAAAGAATCTTATTGAGCAGGGCGGTGGAACTGTAAGCGACTTTTTTGGCGTTATCGGTTTGCCGGAATTGAAATTTGAAGAAAAACTTGCCCCTACGCGGGTAACAACTTTAATCAACTACAGTGGAAAATAAGGAAGAATTATGTCTGTATTACCAAAAAACTATAAGCCTATTCTTGGTGTAAAAGAAACTGAACATGCGATTGTGAGCATAAAGGATTTTTTTCAGATTTCGCTTTCAACAGAATTGAATCTTACGCGTGTTACAGCTCCGCTTTTTGTTCCTGCAGGAACTGGTATAAATGATGATCTTAATGGCGTTGAAAAACCTGTTTCTTTTGCCGCAAAAGGAATTGGCGGTCAGAAAATGGAAATTGTGCAGTCTCTTGCAAAATGGAAAAGGCTTAAGGTTACAGAACTTGGGCTAAAACCAGGGTTTGGCATTTATACAGATATGAACGCAATCCGCCCGGATGAAGAGCTGGATGCAGTTCATTCCTTGTATGTTGACCAGTGGGACTGGTGCATGTGCATTGACGAGAAAGACCGCACGATTTTTTATCTTCAGGATATTGTAAAGAAAATTTACCGCACAATAAAGCGTACTGAATTTTTCTTGTATGACCGCTATTCGGTGCTTGAGCCGATTCTGCCGGAAAAAATAACTTTTGTTTATTCAGATGATCTTTTGCGTGAATATCCAAATCTTACTCCAAAAGAACGCGAAAATGCGGTTGCAAAAAAATATGGTGCAGTTTTTATTGCTGGAATTGGCGGAAAATTGCCGGACGGTTCTATTCATGATGGACGCGCGCCTGATTATGATGACTGGATTAGCGATGCTGGTGACGGTCATGTTGGTTTGAACGGTGATATAATTGTCTGGAATGAAACTCTTGGCCGTGCTTTCGAGCTTTCTTCAATGGGAATCCGTGTCAGTCCTGAAAGTTTAAAGCGCCAGCTTGCTGAACGTGGCTGCGAGGAGCGTGCGAAACTTCCGTTCCAGAAAAAACTTTTGAACGGTGAGCTAGCATTTACTCTTGGCGGTGGAATTGGTCAGTCGCGTCTTTGCATGTTCCTTTTGCGCAAAGCCCATATCTGCGAAGTTCAGGTAAGCGAATGGCCTGCCAGCGAACTTGAAGCTTGTGAAAAAGCTGGAATTCCAGTTCTCTAAGAAATCGTCTGGAGCCGTTTTGGAAACTGTATTTAATTTAAACTCCGGTGAAATAGAACAAAAACTTTCTGAATGTGTAAAGCAGGGCATGACGGAATTCAATCTTCATGACTCTGCTTATGCAAATGACAAAAACAAGCTGATGGGATTTTTGCGTTATGTTGAGCAAAATGTTCCTGAACTTTTTGTTTCTGTTGTTGTAAATCCAGAGATTCTTGACATGGAAATTTGCCGCCTGTGCATGAAAATCAATATCTCACTGGAAATTCCATTCCGCGCTCAAAAAAACGGTCTTTTTGACAAGAAATTTTTTGCGCGCCGCGCCACAATGTTGAACAATTCTGAGCTTGTGTTTGGTGTTCAGCTTTTTTATGCGGACAACGACAAGGATTCCTTGAAATCGTTTAAGGATCGCCTTGATTTTACTATTGAACAGTTTCCGAACCATATTTCTTTTCCGCAGACGGAAGATTCGGAAATGGCGCAAACGGCGCGTGTACAGCAGACTTTTAGCGCGGAAGAGATAAGGACCGCGCGGAATATTGCTTTTGCGTGCCGAACGTTTTATTCTTCCGGCAGGGCTGTTCCGTGGTTCAAAAGTATTTTGTGCGCACTGCGGATTTCTCCTTCTGCATTTTTCAGCGATTTTGCCGAATGGCAGCGTTGCAATAACTGCGACTATAAGTCAGGTTTTGTGCCGGAAGATGCCAATCATCACGAAATTGAAAAGATGCAGTTGATTTTTCTTCAGCAGAAGTTTGAGGAAAAGAAAAAAATCAATATGTTTACAGCCTGCAATGATATTGTCTGCATGAACGGAGCGTTAAGCCGTCTTGTTTCTGATGGAACTGAAAGTGTTCTTGAAACTGACTATGACCCGGAAGAAATTTTTGGTCCAGAGGCAATGGATTTGAATGCTTTTTTTAATGACCTTTGCATGGAGCATTGCACGGTAAAGATTTTTTTAAATGAAAATGGCGAACCGGATTTTAAGGTTCTTTAAAGGTTTCTGCGATGATTTTGAATTTTTCAACTTCGGAAAAAGAACGGCTCGACGAATTTTTGCGGAAAACTCTTCCGGCGGCAATAAATGAAGAAAATGTAAGCAATTCAAAAATCCGAAGGCTTGTGGTTGCCGGTGCGGTTTGCGTAAATGGAAAACAAATCCGGCGTCCGGCATTTGAATTGCGTGGAAATTCAAGTATTACAATAAATTACGAAAAAGAAAAATTCCTTTTTGAAAAACAGCCTGATGACATAAAATTTGAACTTTCTGGAAAAAATGTTCTTTTTGAGGATGATTTTTTAATCTGCGTGAATAAGCCTGCGCTTTTTCCAACAGAAGAAACTGTTGTTGGCGGCGAAAAGCGCGACAATCTTCACGATGCGGTTGTGCGTTATTTATGGAAGAAAAATCCTGAATTAAGAAATCCGCCGTACGTGGGAATTATGCATCGTCTTGACCGCGAAACCAGCGGAATAATTCTGTTTACAAAGCAGCGTTCTGTTAATAAAGAAATTCAAAGAATGTTTGCGGAGCATGATTTTACAAAGATTTATGTTGCGCTTTGCAGCAATGTTTCCGGAAAAACAGTTAAGAAAAAAGAATTTTCTGTTGAAATGTTCATGAACCGTATTAGCCCGAAAAGCCAATCCGCAAAATGGGGTGCTGTTACAGAAAAATTCGGCGGCCTTTATTCAAAAACAGATTTTTCTATTTTAAAGGAAATTTCTTACGGCGGGGAATGTTGCTTTGCAGTTCAGGCGAATCTTTTTACCGGTCGGACGCATCAAATCCGGGTGCATTTAAGTTCTGTTGGCCTGCCGATTCTTGGCGATGTTCTTTACGGCGGAAAACCTGAAAAAAGGGTTATGCTTCATTCGGCGCGGCTTGAGTTTAAGCATCCGGTTTCTGGAAAGATGATTTGCATTGAATCTGAACCAGATTTTTTATTGAATTAATTTTATTTTTTTGTTGACGAAGCATTTTATTTATGAGTATTTTTATATAAACAAGGTAGAAAAGGATTAGAAATGGCACAGGAAGAAGAAAAAAAAGCTGAAGATCAGAACGAAAAAGTAGAAAAAGAAACTGAATCTTCGGACGCTTCTGATAAAAAAGAAGAAAAAACTGATGCAAAGCCTGAAGAAGGCAAAACTGAAGAAAAAGAACTTTCTCCGGAAGAAAAAATTGCGGCTCTTGAAAAGCAGATTGAAGATTTAAAGAATCAGGCGCTTTACAAGGCTGCTGAAAATGACAATTGGCGCAAACGCATGATGCAGCAGAAAGATGAGGCTGTGGCTTACGCAAACGCTTCTCTTTTGGGGGATTTGCTTGACAGTCTTGATAATTTTGACAGAACGCTTGATGCGGCAAAGGACGCAAAAGATGCTAAGTCAATTGCGGACGGAATCAAGATGGTCAATAAAAATCTTGTAAGCATGCTTGAGTCTAAATATGGGCTTAAGAGCTTTGGAAAGGAAGGTGATGAATTTAATCCTGAGGAACACGAGGCGATTGGCCGCGTGGAAGATGAGGCTGCCAAGAATGAAACTTTGAAGCAGGTTTATCTTAAGGGATATAAATTGAACGATAAAATCATTCGCCATGCGAAAGTTATGGTTAACGTTCCGAAAAACAAATAGAGGGTTTTAGGGCGTAGCCCTAGGCGAAAGGGTAGGGCGCAAGCTGTGCTTGCGCCCGTAGGGGAAGACTTTCCCCTTTAATATGAAAAATACGTGTTTCCAAAAGACTTTAGGCTTTTGGAAAGTAGTGAGGAACGTATGTTCCGAACGGTGGAAAGCCTTTTCCCCGAAAATTAGTAATTATTAAAGGAGCAATATATGTCTAAAATTATTGGTATCGACTTGGGTACAACAAACTCTTGTGTTGCCGTAATGGAAAACGGTGAACCGGTTGTAATCCAGAATTCTGAGGGTGGTCGTACAACTCCATCTATTGTAGGTTTTACTGCAAAAGGAGATCGTGTTGTTGGTCAGCCTGCTAAAAACCAGATGGTAACAAATCCAAAGAACACAGTTTATTCAGCAAAACGTCTTATTGGTCATAAATTTGGCGAACTTCAGGGCGAAGCTACAAAACTTCCTTATAAAGTTATTGATAACGGTGCTGATGTTCGTGTAGAAATTGAACAGAATGGCGAAAAGAAACTGTATTCTCCACAGGAAATTTCTGCTTTCGTTCTTCAGAAGATGAAGAAAACTGCGGAAGATTATCTTGGTGAGTCTGTTACAGAAGCTGTAATTACAGTTCCAGCTTACTTTAACGATGCTCAGCGTCAGGCTACAAAAGATGCTGGTAAAATTGCCGGTCTTGATGTAAAACGAATCATCAACGAACCTACTGCCGCTGCTTTGGCTTTTGGTTTTAAGCAGGATCAGAACAAGGAAAAGACAATCGCTGTTTACGACCTTGGTGGTGGTACTTTTGATATTTCAATTCTTGAGCTTGCAGATGGTGTTTTTGAAGTAAAATCAACAAACGGTGATACTCAGCTTGGTGGTGATGACTGGGACCGCGCAATCATCAACTGGTTGCTTAAAGAATTCAAGAATGACACTGGAATCGATTTGAGTGGCGATCCTATGGCTATGCAGAGACTTAAGGAAGCTGCCGAAAATGCAAAGATTCAGCTTTCTAGCCAGACTTCAACAGATATAAATCTTCCATTTATTACTGCTGATGCTACAGGTCCAAAACACTTGCAGAAAACTTTGACACGCGCTCAGTTTGAGCAGATGACTGAAGATTTGTTTGAACGCACAAAAGAACCTTGCCGCAAGGCTTTGGCTGATGCTGGAATTACTGCTGACAAGATTGATGAAATCTTGCTTGTTGGTGGTTCTTCACGAATGCCAAAAGTTCAGGAAGTTGTAAAACAGATTTTCGGAAAAGAAGGTTCAAAAGCTGTAAACCCGGATGAGGCAGTTGCTATTGGTGCTGCAATTCAGGGCGGTGTATTGAAAGGTGATGTAAAAGATGTTCTTTTGCTTGATGTAACTCCACTTTCACTTGGTATTGAAACAATGGGTGGCGTTATGACAAAGCTTATCCCAAGAAATACAACAATTCCTACAAAGAAGAGTCAGGTGTTCTCTACTGCTGCTGATGGTCAGACTGCGGTTTCAATCCATGTACTTCAGGGTGAACGCGAAATGGCTGCGCAGAACCGAACTCTTGGAAACTTTGACTTGGTAGGTATTCCTGCGGCTCCACGTGGAGTTCCACAGATTGAAGTTACATTCGATATCGATGCTAACGGTATCGTTCATGTTTCTGCAAAAGATTTGGGAACTGGAAAGGAACAGCACATTCAGATTACTTCTTCTTCTGGTTTGAGCGAAGATGAAATCAACAGAATGGTTAAGGATGCTGAGGCAAATGCTGCTGCCGACAAAGAAAAACGTGAAGCTGTAGACGCTAAGAACGAGGCGGATTCACTTGTATACCAGACTGAAAAGACTTTGAAAGAAGTTGGCGACAAGATTGGTGCTGCTGAAAAACAGAAGATTGAAGATGCTTGCGCTGCTTTGAAAAAGGCTATTGAAGGCGGAAATACTGCTGACATCAAGGCTAAGTCTGAAGAATTGAAACAGGCTTCTTACAAGATGGCTGAAGAGATGTACAAGCAGCAGGGTGCTCAGGGAACTGCCGGAGCCGGTGCTCAGCCTGGTGCGGATGCTGGAAATGCAGGTGCCGACGCAAATGCAGGAAATGATTCAAAATTCAACAAAGGAAAAGCTGACGATGTTGATTTTGAAGTTCATGATGACAAATAGTTGTCAACAACGCTCTGCATAAAGTTCTTTTAGGCTTTATTCGAAAATTGCAACTGCTCAGGCGGTTGCAATTTTTATTTATACAGTGTTATATTTTATAAAAGGAAATACGAAATGGCAAAACGTGATTATTATGAAGTCTTGGGCCTTCAGAAAGGTGCTACAGAAGAAGAAATTAAAAAAGCTTATAGAAAACTTGCTATAAAATACCATCCGGACAGAAATCCTGGCGATAAAGAAGCAGAGGAAAAATTCCGCGAGGCAACAGAAGCTTATGAAGTTCTTTCTGACGAAAAAAAGCGTCCTTTGTATGATCAGTATGGTTTTGCCGGTGTTGATGGAATGGATCAGGGCGCAGGTGGAGCTCAGTATTCGCATGCGTTCCATGATTTTAGCGACCTTTTTGGCGGAATGGGCGGCGGTTTCGGCGACATTTTTGACAATATTTTTGGCGGTTCAGCCCGTTCTTCTTCCAGAAGAAGAGGTGGTCCTGCTGAAGGTGCAAGTTTGCGCTATGACCTTAATATTTCTTTTAAAGATGCTGTTTTTGGTACAAAAAGCGAGATTCACTTTAAACATAATGAAACCTGCGAAGCCTGTCACGGTTCTGGATGTGCTGATGGCGCAACAAGAAAAACTTGCCCGACTTGCAATGGTATGGGACAGGTAAGACGCAGCGCTGGATTTTTCTCTGTTCAGCAGACTTGTCCGGACTGTAACGGTTCTGGAACGAAAATAGATAAACCTTGCCGCGAATGTAGTGGCCGCGGAGTTGTTGAAAAGGCAAAAAAGATTTCTTTTGCAATTCCTGCTGGTGTTGATGACGGAAAGCGGATTACAATTCCAAAAATGGGTGATGCCGGTGCAAATGGCGGATCTTCTGGAGATTTGGTTGTTATTCTTCATGTTGATAGCCATCCGTTCTTTGAGCGAAGCGCGCAGGATTTGTATTGTGCGATTCCTGTTTCATTTACACAGGCTACGCTTGGAGCAAGTATTTCTATTACTGCGCTTGACGGAAAGCAGATTGATTTGAAGATTCCGGCTGGAACAGCTTCTGGAAAACTTTTAAGAATCCGTGGGGAAGGCGTTCCTTACACAGGAACTTCTCGAAGAGGCGACTTGTACGTAAAAATAATTGTCCGCATTCCGCAGAGAATTTCCGGTGCGCAAAAAGATTTGCTCACAAAATATATGGAACTTGAAAATCCGGTTTCTAATCCACAGATGATTTCTCTTAGCGAGCTGGATAATTAAAAATAAAACAATACTTCTTTTTTTAGGCTAATTTGCCGATAGTGTGTTATAATTAAATGTAGAAAATTTGACATACTCGAGGTAAATATGTACAAGACTAAAAGACGGGTCATATATCTTATAATTAATGCCGCAGTATTGCTTCTTTCAGTAATAGTTTCGATTTTGATTGTCTTAAAAGATAATGATGGTCATTCTCGATTTATTTATTTGGGAATACCTGCGGTTATTTTTCTTTCATTTCTTACTGCTGGTTCTTCAATTCGTCGCCATGCAGACAAATACCTTCGTGTAAAAAACCTTGAGTCTGGTTATACGGCATATATCAATGAATTTATAGATGCTCTAAGATTCTGCTATTCTTTTGATGATTTTTACAAGCAGATTTCAGAAATTCTTGAGCTTCAAGCTGACTGTGCGGTTCTTTTTATTGACCGTGAAAAAAATTATGTGCTTTACAACAGTCCTGACAGAATTTCTTCTTATTATTCAACACGTGATGCGCTTGCGAACAATTTCCCTATTGGCTGGAAGGACGGATTTTATTACCTGGGAAAGAATTTCGGTGTAGTTTCTTCTTATCATCAGGCGCGTGGTTTCTTCATTTGCTATCAGGGAAAGCAATTCTTTGTATTCAATAGATATACAATGCTCTTTGATACAGAAATCTATGCAAAACTCACAGAAGAATTTTACCGTTTTATTGAAAGAACAAAGATTATCTCGAATCTTTCTGAAATTTCTTCCCTTACAAAAGAGTGGGAACAGCTTGCAGAAACCCAGGTTTCGTTTTTGCCGCACAATATTCCGAATATTCCTCACCTTAAGATTGCGACTTATTACCGTCCGCTGGTTAACGTTTCCGGCGACTATTATTCAATTCTTCCGATTGACAGCTCAAAAACTTTGCTTATGCTTGGAGACGTTTCTGGTAAAGGTCTTCCGGCTGCCCTTATTATGGGTTTGGTAATGAACACTGTTAAAATCATAGAAAACAAGGAAGATTTGGTTGGACTTATCCAGGCGGTCGACAGCGCGATTAAGGGAATGCATCTTCAGGATAAATATACGGTTCTGTTCCTTGGAATTGTTGACACAGAAGAAATGAAAATCCGTTATGTCAATGCGTCTATGTCTGACCCGATTGTTCTTTCGCGCGCGCCGGATGGTTACAGAATAAAGGAACTTACTTCGAGTGCCAGCGTTGTTGGTATTATTGATATGGATGACGTTAAAGTGAATGAAATGCGTTTGTTCCGGGGCGATACAATCCTTCTTGCAACTGATGGTGTTTCTGAAGTTATGGATGATAATGGTGTTGAGCTTGGTGACACAGAAGAATATATTCAGACTTTAAAATCAAGTGCTGCAAAACAGCCTCAGCAGTTTGTTGAAGATATTGTTGATCTTATAATGCGTTATAATGGCGATAAAAGATTGCATGATGACGTTACTATGATGGTTGCAAAGGTAGGTTAATATGGTTTTGTTCGTTGTAATAAATTTAGTTCTTACACTTTTTTTCTTTTTTGAGACTTTTTATACAGACCGTTCCGGAAATGTTAGCGATAGTGGAACAGACCCGATTATTCCTAATATTCTTTTGATGGCGGTGAATGCCGGTTTATTCACGTTTTTTATTGCTACAGGCGGCTCTATTACTTCTTCTCTTTTTACAATTCTGATGAAGATTTGTTTTTTGATTGAAGCGTGTCTTCTTGTGAATATTTCAAATTGTCTTACCTATTATGCATGGAAATACACAAACACTTTGACATCGATTGGAAAAATGATTCTTTATGCTTTTGCGTTGTGGATTGTTTTCTTTAAATTTAAGCAGATTTCCTTGAGCACAGAATTTGGAATTTCTGTCCGCTCAGATTATTTGTTTTCTGGTGATGCACGGAAATTTTTCCCATGGACATGGGTAACGGTTTATAATCTTGTTTTCCGCTATTTGATTCCTGCGTTCATGTCTGTTGTTATGCTTTGCAAGACGGAATCTATTGGAACAAAACTTGATAAATTCAAAAGTTATATTTATGCGCTCGGAATTGCTTCGATGTGGGCGGCCGCATACTTCCTGGATGCTGTTGTTCAACGATGCCCGGTTTATTCTTTGCTTCATAATATAATTTTTATTCCAGTTCTTGTTATTCTTCCGCTTGGTACAAAACTTTCTGCCGCGCCTTCTGGACGAGGAACTCTTTCATTTATTGTAAAATCTGTCTTTATGTACATTCTTCCAGCCGGAATAATGGGACTGATTTTTATGGTTCTTTATCCGCTCCGCGCACGCTACCCGGTTCTGTTTGTTATTTGCGGATTTATTACAGCCGGTTGTGTTCTTTATCTTGTTCAGGCAATCAATAAACTTATTTCAAAGTCGAAATTCGGACATTCTGCTGATTACGCTGTTGCTTTTGAAAAGGATTTGGCTTCAATTGACTATAACGGCGAAATGGATGCAATTGCAGACAATATGTTCCAGATTTTCAAGAATAACGCGGAATCTTCTTCAATGACAGTTTATATAAATGGAGGAAACGATTCTTTTGAAGTCGCGTATTCTTCCACAGGAAAAGCGCACAAACTTGAAAACAAAGGAAAACTTTTTGAGGAGCTTTTGAATTTAAAGCGAAATGTTGTTGTTGCCTCGCAGGTTGATTCTTCGCATGATTTTTCTAACATCAGAACTGAACTTATGAAATTCTTTGCGGAAACAGAATCGGACGCACTTTTTATATTGAATGAAGGCCGCGATGTTCATGGTTTGATTCTTCTTGGAATAAAGACCAGCAAAGATCATTATAAAGATTATGACTACACTGTATTTACAAAACTTTATTCATACTTTTTTGTATTCGGTTATTTTATGCGAAACATTTCCAACAAGGAGATTATCGGTACTGTAAACCGCGAGCTTCGTATGTCAAGCCAGATTATTACTTCTATTCAGGATAACATTGACAATGTTACAAATCCTAAAATGGATGCTGGCTGTATAATGGTTCCGGCGCACAATATTGGTGGTGAATTTGTTGACATGATTCGTCTTACGGAATCGCGCCATATGTTTGTTGTCGGCGACTTGAGCGGAAAAGGTATTGCCGCCTCAATGAATATGGTCATCCTAAAGGCGATTATCCGCGCATATCTTGCAGAAACGCATGATTTCAAGCAGCTTGTTGTAAAAGTTAACCGATTCATCCGCGACAATCTTCCGAAAGGAACAATTTTTGCCGGAATGTTTGCAATCATGAATTTTGACAACGACACTCTTTATTATATCAACTGCGGAATTCCTGCGATGCTTTTGTACACAGAATCTTATAACAACGTAATTGAAATTCAGGGCGAAGGACATATTCTTGGTTTCGTAAAGGATTTGTCTCCTTATGTTTCTGTAAAGCAAATCAAGCTGAACAAGAATGATATTGTTCTTGTCTGCACGGACGGATTGATTGAGTCACATTCTCTTCGTGGTGAAAAATTCGGAAAAGATCGTATTCAAAGATATATGGTTGCAAACGCAATGTATCCTGCAAGCCGCATGGCTCAGTTTGAATATGATGAATTGATGAAATTTATGTCTCACGAAATGGAAGATGACGTAAGTGTCTTGGTAATGAAATATCTTCAGTCTAACGCATCTGAAAAAGCTGAGGCAGAGGCAATAAAAAAAGATTTTGCAAAAACTATGGAAAATCTTGATTCGGCTGCTTCTGAAGTAGAGGAACTTGACTAAGGAGTCGTTACGATTAAGTAATTAGAAAAAACGAGAAAAGCGTAGTACTCTAGATTGACGGATCTGGAGAGCCGGTGGAAGGCAGAATAAATTGCGA
>ONHK01000003.1 GCA_900317625.1 uncultured Treponema sp. | reverse complement strand
AAGGATTTCAAAATTAGCAGAAGAAGCTCTTGAATATAGTTAATTAGAGGGCTGGAGAGCCCAAAAACTTAGTGTTGTAATTGACACTAATCATAGGAGGAATTTATGAGCACATTATTATCGTCAATGTTAAACACGCAAATTCAGAAAGAATTTGAATCTGCGTACATTTATCTTGGATTTTCCGCATTTTTTGATAAAAAAGGACTTTCCGGTTTTTCAAATTGGTACAAAATTCAGGCAAAAGAAGAAGAATCCCATGCCATGAAAATCTACGATTATCTATGCAAAGTGAATCAGCCAATCGAACTGCTTCCAATTTCTGCACCTAAAAATAAAGTTGAAAACATTTCGCAGGTTTTATCACAATCCCTTGAGCATGAAGAATACGTTACAAACCTTATAAGCACGCTTTACTTTCAGGCGGAAAAAGAAAAAGACCTTTTTGCCAAGAATTTTTTGGAATGGTTTATAAGTGAACAGCTAGAAGAAGAACAAAATGCCAAAAATCTTATTGAAAAGTATGAAAATTTCGGTTCCACGCCGGAAGGTTTGTATCTTTTGGATAAAGAACTGGCCGCACGCAAATAAATTTCAAAAAGCAACCAAAGTCAAACCGAACGCAAAAAATTATTCGTGCAGAGAATTTTTCTCAATCTGTTCTTTTTTGAATAATTCAACAAGCTGCTCGCGCGTAAGATTTCCGTTTCTCTCGCGGGCAGCTTTTAGTTTTCGGTAAACCGTATTTTCGCTAAAACCCTCAACTTCTTTCTGATAAATTTTCCCATCACAAAGTTGAGCCAGAATTTTTATCTCATCCTCATAAAGAATCAGTTTCTTGCGCTCAAAATTATTTTCAGTAACAAAGAAAACCGTTCCAAAAAACCAAAAAGTTCGCGTCAAATGAATCAGAAAATGAAAAACACTCTCGCCATTAATCGAAAATGCCACGCAAATTGCCGCAATATACAGCGAAATTGCAACAAACCTCACTTGCGGCTTAATCATAATAACAATGCAAACAAGAAAAAGCGCAGTATAATTGTTAAAAAGGAACGTTTTTTCAAACGCAATCATAAAAACAAGAATGACCGCATAAACCAAATAAAAATACGAAAAACATTTGCGCTTAAAAATTGCCGCCGCCGGAATATACAAAAAATTCATCAGGGCAATAACCCAAGTTCCAATAAAAAATCCCTCGGAAAAACCCTTCCAAACGTACAGCGCGCACAAAATCCCCGAAAGGACGCTCGTAAACAACACAAAATGATCATTCAAAAAAACACCGAAAAAACTCTTCTTCATACAAAAATTATATTGCTTTTATTTTTTCTGAACAACCAAAAAAACTCCACATTTAAAAATTTCCCGACTTTTTTTTATTTTTTTTTGGGGGAAAAGCCTTTCCCCTAGGCTCAGCCACTTCGTGTCTTCGCCATACCCCATTCTCCTAGGGGCTCCGCCCCTAAAACCCCAGTTGATTACAGTAAATTTAAAACATCTTCAATATCTTTTAAAATTCGTTCACTCAATTCAGTTTTTAAACTTTTTCTCGAATGAAGGAAGTCCTTTAGAACCTTGTCATATTCATATTACAAAAATAAAGGGGCGTGGAATGGATATTTCTTTGAATAGTGCTAAGGCTCAAAAAGTTTGGACAGACAAAGAAAATTTGTGGCTTCTTTTGGTTGATGGACGGCAACTTTCAGTTCCTTTGGTTTTTTTTCCAAATCTTTCTAGTGCATCTAAAGAAGATTTGAGTCACTATGAGTTGAGCGGTGGTGGTTTAGGAATTCATTGGGATTCTTTAGATGAAGATCTATATGTTCCAAACTTGCTCTTAGGGATTACCGATGTAAATAGAATGATGAAAAGAGCATAATTTAATAAAAAAGTTTCAGGTTAAAAAAAATCCCCCAAGAAAAAACTTTTCTTGGGGGATTTTAGCTAAGCCATAGTTTTCTGGGTTCACTATGGAAAACTTCTATGGTGAAAATTGAAATCGCAAAAAAGCAACATCAATTTATTTTTCTTCTATAACAAATCCGGCAATTTATATTTGCTTACTTGTTTTTCTTTTTTTTGTTTTAGCCCGATTTGTTAAACTCTGACTAAACTTTTACATCTCCCAACAACGTTGCCGAGCGTTCAAATTTAGCCAAAGCCTTACGATTTTGTTCCGAGTTTTTAATTCTCGGTTATTTGCTGACCTTAATTACAGCCTGTGCTCGGCGCAAACCTTGCGGTTTGCTAACGAGTTTTGTTCGTTTATACTCACAAAACTCGCGGCATGCCATAACTATTTGTTAGCTTTAATAACAGCCTGAGCTCCGGCAAGACGAGCTGCTGGTACACGGAATGGTGAGCAAGAAACGTAGTTCAAGCCAAGCTTGTAGCAAAGTGCGATAGAAGCTGGGTCACCACCATGTTCACCACAGATTCCAAGGTGAAGATCTGCTTTTACAGAGCGTCCCTTTTCTTCTGCAAGACCAATCATTACACCAACACCATCTTCATCCAAAGTCTTGAATGGGTCCTGAAGAAGAATCTTCTGATCCAAGTAAGAATCGATGAATTTAGAGTAGTCGTCGCGGCTAAATCCGAATGTTGTCTGTGTAAGGTCGTTTGTACCGAATGAGAAGAAGTCAGCGTATTCAGCAATCTTGTCTGCTGTAGCAGCTGCACGTGGGAATTCGATCATAGAACCAATCTGGAATTTCAATGAAACCTTTTCAGATTCATTTACTTTTGCGATTACAGCTTCAGCCTGAGCACGAATCTGTTTCAATTCAGCAAATGTAGTTACGTTTGGAATCATGATGCGAACATCGTGCTTAAGACCTTCTTTTTCAGCCTGAGCTGTTGCCAAAGCGATAGCTTCAACCTGCATTTCATAAATTTCTGGATATGTAATTGCAAGACGGCAACCACGGTGTCCAAGCATTGGGTTGTGTTCATTCAATTCAGAGTATTTCTTTTCAATGAAGTCAACCTTTACGCCAAGTTTCTTAGCCAAAGCTTTTGCCAAAGCAGGTGTTTCAGCCTGAACGAATTCGTTCAACGGTGGGTCCAAAAGACGGATAGTTACAGAGTGACCTTCCATTGTCTTGATGATATTGTAGAAGTCTTTCTTCTGATAAGGAAGAATTGCAGCAAGGTTAGCCTTTCTTTCTTCTGTAGAGTCAGAAATAATCATCTTCTGGAAAGAAGTAAGTTTTGGTTCTTCAAAGAACATGTGTTCTGTGCGGCAAAGACCGATACCAGCTGCACCAAAGCGGAATGCCTGTGGAGCTTCGTTCTGTTCAGCGTTAGCAAGAACTTCAAATCCCTTTACAGTTTTTCCAGATGGAGTTGTGCGAACTGAAGCAGCTCGAACTTCATCAGCCCAGCCAAGGAATGTTTCAAGGTCGCCAGAAACAGCAGCTGGAGTTACAGGAATTACTTCACCGTATACGTTACCTGTTGAACCGTCGATAGAAATGAAATCACCTTTCTTGAATTTCTTTCCGCCGATTGTAACAGAATCTTTTCCATTAAATACAACATCAGAACAACCGCAAACACAAGGAGTTCCCATACCACGAGCTACAACGGCAGCGTGTGATGTTCGTCCACCTGTAGAAGTCAAGATACCCTGAGCAACATACATACCTGCGATGTCATCTGGAGAAGTTTCCTTGCGAACAAGCATAACTTTCTTGCCAGCTTTGTCCCATTCAACAGCTTCTTCTGCTGTGAATACAATCTGACCACAACCAGCTCCAGGAGAAGCGTTAAGTGCAGATGCCAAAGGTTTTGCAGATTTAAGAGCTTTTGAATCAAACTGTGGGTGGAGCAACTGATCAAGCTGATCTGGTTTTACGCGAAGAAGTGCTTCTTCTTTTGTAATCATTCCTTCACCAACCATGTCTACAGCCATTTTTACAGCTGCAGGACCAGTTCGTTTACCGTTGCGGCACTGAAGCATGAAGAGTTTTCCTTCCTGAACAGTGAATTCCATATCCTGCATATCGCGGTAGTGAGCTTCAAGTCGGTCACGGATTGTAGAAATTTCCTTGAAGATTTCTGGCTGCTGTTTTTCGAGAGCAGAAATATCCATTGGAGTGCGGATACCAGCTACAACGTCTTCACCCTGAGCGTTGATAAGATATTCAGCCATAAAGTGGTTTTCACCAGTAGAAGGGTCGCGAGAGAATGCAACACCAGTTCCAGAAGTTTCACCCATGTTACCGAAAACCATTGCCATAACAGTTACAGCAGTTCCCTTGATAATATTTTCATCAATATTGTTAAGCTTGCGGTAAATGATAGCACGTTCGTTCATCCAAGAACCAAATACAGCACCGATAGCAGCCCACATCTGATCTTTTGGATTCTGAGGGAAATCTTCACCCTTTTCTTTCTTGTACATTTCCTTGTACTTAGCAACGATTGTCTGAAGTTCTTCTGTTGTAAGTTCTGTATCCTGTTTGATTCCGCGAACAGCTTTTACTTCATCAATGATAGCTTCAAATTTTGCATGTTCAACGCCCATAGCAACATCACCGAACATCTGGATAAAGCGACGGTAAGCGTCCCATGCAAAGCGTGGATTGTTTGTTTTGTTGGCAAGACCAACAACAGATTTATCGTTAAGACCAAGGTTGAGGATTGTGTCCATCATACCAGGCATAGATTCAGCAGCACCAGAACGAACTGATACGAGAAGTGGATCATTTTCATCGCCAAGTTTTTTGCCGAATACAGTTTCGAGTTTGTTAAGATATTCATCAACCTGAGCAGCAAGTTCAGCAGGATATTTTCTTCCCAACTTGTAGTATTCCTGACAAACGTCGATAGAAATTGTGAATCCCGGTGGAACTGGAAGACTTAAAGGAGCCTTTGCCATCTGAGCAAGGTTAGCACCTTTACCACCAAGGATTGGACGCATTGATTCATCACCTTCAGCGTCGCCGTTACCAAAAAAGTAAACATACTTTGTAGCCATTGATTTTTACTCCAAAAGAGATAGATATTAGTATCTAAAATACTACATTTTATACGATTAACTGTCAATTAAAGGAATATAAATAGGAAAATAAACAAGGCGAATCATAAAAAATAATGAAGGGGAAGTCTCCCCTTGCGTCCGCATTTCATTGCGGCCTATCCCCTCTGCGGGCTCAAACGCCGCCCGCAACGCCCGCTTTCCCGATAGAGAAACGTACAATACCCGCTTTTTTAAGAATTTACAAAAAAAAGCTTGTCAAGTTGACATGAATTTATTTGACAAGTTGTCAACTTGTCTGCTATTCTTGATTTGTGGAGGAAATCTATGTTGCAGATGACAGTTGGAGATTTAAAGGCTCGGTTTTCTATGGTTTTGCAGCAGATTAAAGCTGGCAATGATGTGGAAATTTTGTATGGACGCTCAAAAAAGCCTGTTGCCCGCATAACAGGAGTCGAAAAGGCGAAGAAAAAACGTCGTGTTCTTGGAACTTACAAGGGAACTTTTACCGAAGTCGGTGATGGAAAGATTACACTTGAAGAATTCTTAGGTGTAAATTCTTTGGATGAAGTGGAGCCGCTTGTATGAAATATTTGCTTGATACACATGCTTTTATATGGTCATTTAGAAGTGCGGAAAAATTATCAAAAAAAGTTTACGAAGTGATAAGTGATGCTGAAAATGAGATTTTTCTAAGTTCAATAAGTTTGTGGGAAATCGCGATAAAATATCAGTTAAAAAAATTGGATTTGGGAAATCTTGAGATATATCATCTGCCGAACATTGCGGATGAGTATAATTTTTCAATTCTTGTTCCTGAACCTTATGATTTTATAACATATTCAGAACTTCCTCTTAAAAAAGAGCACCGTGATCCTTTTGACAGGCTTTTGATTCATACTGCGATTCGGAACAATCTTATTCTTATAAGCAAAGATAAAAAGTTCGAGCAGTATAAAAAAGATGGCTTACAAATGCTGTGGTAAATTTTTTTTATCCGTGTTACAGTTGAATATCTTTTAACTTGGTGGGTTTTTGATGGATTCTTCTTTTTTTGATTACGAAAAATTTAAAAACGATAATATTCGTGCGATAGATGCAAAATTTGAGGCTCAAAAAATTGCTTTTGCGCCGCTGACATATCAGGCAATCAGAACAATGCTTGAAACAGGAATTCTTTCTGAAATTGAAAATGCCGGTGACTCTGGAATTACCCGAATCGACTTGTCAGAAAAAACAAAAATCAGCGAGTATGGAGTTGGCGTTCTTTGTGAAATGGCTCTTGGAATGGGCGTTATAAAATTCAGCAAGGATTCTGTTCCGGGGTCTGATGAAAAAGAAAAATTTGTGCTTGGAAAAATCGGCTGGATGCTTTTGGAGGATAATCTAACAAAGGTAAATTTCTGGTTTTCAAATGATATTTGCTATGAAGGCGCATTTAAATTAAAAGAATCGATTTTGGATGGAAAACCTGAAGGGTTAAAAGTTTTTGGCGACAAGTGGACAACGGTTTACGAGGCGCTTTCAACACTTCCGGAAAAAGCAAAAAAATCCTGGTTTGATTTTGATCATTTTTACAGTGATATTGCCTTTCCAGAGGCACTTCCGATTGTTTTTGCGGAAAAACCAAAGTCTATTGTTGATATTGGTGGAAACACGGCAAAATGGTCGATTGCTTGCTGCAAATATAACTCGGATGTAAAAATGACGATTGTTGATTTGCCGGGGCAAACTGCCGTTGCGGAAAAAAATGCGGCAGCGGCTGGTTTTTCGGAAAGAATTGGTTTTTGCACAGGAAATGTTCTTTCAGAAGGAACAAGGCTTCCGAAAGCGCCGGATGCAGTCTGGATGAGCCAATTTTTGGACTGTTTCAGCCTTTCTCAAATTACTAAAATTCTTAAAAAAGTTCACGAGGCGGCAACGGAAGAGACAAATGTGTATGTGCTTGAACCACTTTGGGATAAGCAGCGTTTTGAAACTGCCTCTTATTCTTTGCAGGCGACTTCGCTTTATTTTACGTGCATTGCGAACGGAAACAGCAAAATGTATCGTTATGAAGAACTTGTGAACGCAATTTGCAAGGCTGGATTTGAACTGAAGACTGCGCATCATAATCTTGGTTCAAATGCTTATTCGCTCCTGGTTTTCAGGAAGAAATAAATGAAAGAGATCTTTGTTTCGAATATTCATAAATGGCAAGCGTCTCCTGAAAATCCAAAAGAAAAGCCTAAACTTGAATTTGTTGATGCGCTTTTTAAGCGTCGGCTTAGTCAATGCACAAGAATGACAATTCAAGTTTTGCATGATTTGCTGGAAGAATTTCCGGATGCAAAAGATTTAAAACAGGTTTTTGTTTCTTTTCGTGGTGAAATTGAACGAGAATTTACTATTAATAAAGGAATTATAGAAGATTCGGAAATTTTACCGGCAGGATTCAGCCTTTCGGTTTTTAATACTCCGATTGCAGCGGCTTCGTTGGCACTAAAATTAAAAGCTGGATATTCAGTTGTTTATCCTTCTAAAGGAGATTTTTATTCGGCTTTTCTGGCTGCGGCGTCTGCGGTTCTTTCTGGAAGTGAAGAAAAAATTGTTTTCGTTTATGCTGATGAATATGTTCCTGAGCAATATGGGAAACTTCAACCTGAAAATAATGCAGGAATCGCGTTTGCCTGTGTTCTAAGCGCAACCGAATCAAAGGATTCTGTGTCAATAAATTGTGCTGAATCTGAAAAAACTTTCAAAAGTCCTTTTGAATTTTTAGAAAAAAATTGCAGGTAGGAAAATGGCAAAAGAATCAAAAGAAGAAATCGAGCGGAAATATAATCATAAGGAATTGCCAAAAGTTAAAAATTTTCTTTGGTATGGATATTCAGCTTTTATGAAGCTGTTTTTCTATTTTTTCTTTGGAACCGGAAGTGTTTTCCTTGCGATTTTTGTTTTTCCGTGGATTCGCGTTTTTGAGCATGACAAACATAAATTTCAGATAAAGGCAAGGGCATTTGTTTCTGCGTCATTTAGATTTTTTATAAATTTTATGCGGCTTACTGGCGTTGTTCGGTTAAAAGTTGATGACAAAGATGCGTTCAGAAATATTCATGGAAAAGTGATTGTTGCAAATCATCCTTCGATGCTGGATTTTGTGTTCATAATGTCGCTTGTGCCGAATGCGAACTGTATTGTGCGCGGCGGACTTGCAAAAACTGTTCTTGCCGGCGTAATAAAGCAGTGTTACATAGTGAATACCCTTGATTTTGATGAACTTTGTGCGCTTTGCAAGCAGACTTTGGATGAGGGGAACAATGTTATTATTTTCCCAGAAGGAACGCGTTCGCCGCGCCACGGAAAAAATCCGTATAAAAAAGGTGCGGCACGCATAGCATATTATTCAAAGGCGGGGATTCAGCCGGTTCTTGTTGGTGGAAACGACAAATATGGTCTTGGAAAGCATGATCCGTTCTGGTCGTACAATCATTCGGAAACTTATGTGTATGATTTTTCAAGATTGCCTGAAATCAAGATAGATGAATACGTTTCGCTTTCTGAGACAATTGCGGCAAAGCGTCTTACGGATAAAATGGAAGAAGTGATTTATTCTGCGGTTGATAAAAATGACACTTTGTATGTGACGAACCGCGACAAGGGGCTTTAGGGGAATGTTCCCCTCCGGATTCTGTTCTTAGGGTTGCTTTTTTCTTGTTGCTTTTATAAAATATAAAAATCAAAAAAAAGGTGAGTCGTGTTGTGGACAAACTAAAAAACGAAATCAAAGAAGTAATTATTTCTACACTTCAGCTTGAAGATGTAAAGCCGGAAAATATTGTTGATTCAGAACCTTTGTTCGGGGACGGGCTTGGGCTTGATTCAATTGATGCGTTGGAGCTTGGCGTTGGCTTGAAAAAACATTTTGGCGTAAAATTTTCTACGGAAAGTGCGGATAATAAAAAACATTTTGCATCTGTTGATGCTTTGGCTGAATATATTACTCAGGCAAGAAGGAGTTAAAAATGTCTAAAGACGAAATTTTTGGAAAATTAAAGGGAATCCTTGTATCAGATTTTGAAATTGATGAAGCATCTATTACTCCAGAGGCGACATTGTTCGATGATCTTGAGCTTGATTCTATTGATTCAATTGATTTGATTCAGAAAATGAAGGAATTTATGCCTGCTGGCACAAAATTCGATCCTGCAATTTTCAAGACAGTAAAAACTGTTCAGGATGTTGTAGACGTTCTTGTTCCATACATGGGCTAATGAAAAAGTTCCTGAAAGTTCTTTTTTACGTTGTTGCGGCGGTTTATCCGGTTCTTGTTTTTTCAATGCTTGTTGTATTCAAGATGCCGGTAAGAATTTTGTCGCTTTGTGTGGTTGCTCTTGCCTGCGCTTTTTTCTTGAGTGCGACTGGCAGCCGCAAATCTGACGTTAAATCAGAAAAAAAAGCGCTAGACTGGCGGCCAATGCTAAGTTCGGCGCTTTTTTTATTGGCAGGAATTCTTTGTTTTGTTTTTAACAAAAAGATTTTCCTAAAACTTTATTCGGTTGTAATCAGCGCGACAATGCTTTTTGTGTTTGGTTCTTCTTTGTTTTTTAAGCCGAATATTATTTTTAGGTTTGCGTGTCTTGGTGATAAGTCAATAAAAGGTTCTTCTTTTGAAGCTCAGGTGAACGCTTATTGCAAAAAGGTTACAGTTGTTTGGTGCGTTTTTTTTATTCTGAATGGAAGCGCTTCTGCATTTACGGCGCTTTATGATTTTGGAAATGATGCTCTGAATGACAAGGTTTGGTCTGTTTATAACGGCGGAATTTCTTATGTGCTTATGGGGCTTCTTTTTGCAGTGGAATTTGTTGTCCGAAAAATGGTGGATAAAAAAATGATAAAAGCTTTTTCTTTTACAAAATTTAAATCTGATTCTAGAAAAGATGATCACATTCTTTGTTATGAGGACTGTTGGTCTAAAAAAATATATAAAACGTGGAAAGATTTTTTGATTGACAGCGCAAAAATCCGTGCGTTTGTTTCTGAAAAATCTGAAACTGACTGGATTTTGCATTGCGAGGATTACTGGTGTTTTTTGTGCACATTTGTGGCTTTGCTTCAGTGCAAAAAACGGATTCTTCTTACGCAGAATATTTCTGAAAGTTTTATTGCGGAAATTAAAAAGCCTGGCGTTGAATTTTTGACGGATCAGAATGTGGATGGCGCAATTTCGATTCCGAAACTTGTGGAAGAATCTGCTGTTCCAGATGAAAAATTTGTTCGGGAAATTCCAGTTTTAAATAGTGAAGAAACTTGTATTATGATGTTCACTTCTGGTTCAACAGGAAAACCAAAAGCAGTTCCGCAGCGCATGAAGGAATTTGAAGAGGACAATGCGTTTATAATCTCAAAGTGGGGAAAGGAATTTACTTCCAGAAAACTGGTTACAACGGTCAGTCAGCATCATATTTATGGATTTTTGTTTGGAATGAGTTTGCCGTTTACGCTCGGTGTCCCTTTTAGACGAAAAAGAATTGAATTTCCGGAAGAATTTGAAACTCTTACGGATGAAAATTATATGATTATTGCAACTCCGGCGTTTTTAAAGAGAACTGTTGAGATTGAAGAGAAACTTTACTTAAAAAATCCATGGATTTTTACGAGTGGCGGTGCCTGTTCTACAGAACTTGCGGAAAAAACTGAAAAAGTGTTCGGATTTTGTCCGCTGGAGGTGTATGGCTCAACGGAAACTTCGGGAATTGCGTATCGTCAGCAGTCTAAAGATGGACTGAAATTCACTCCTTTTGCAAATGCTAAACTTTGGCTCGGTGACGACGGATGTTTGCACGTTATTTCTCCGTATATAAAAAATCCGGAAGGGTTTGCTACTGCTGATTTGGCGGAATTTTTTGATGACGGACGCTTTATTTTGAAAGGTCGTTCGGATTCAATTGTAAAAATAGAAGAAAAACGAATTTCTTTGACCGAAGTTGAAAACCGGCTTCTGCAGACAGGTCTTGTTGAGGATGTTAAAGTTATTGCGCTTCAGAATGATGTCCGTCAGTATCTTGCGGCTGCGGTTGTTCTTAATGCGGAAGGAAAAAAGAAATTTGAAAATACGGAAAAATATTACATAAATCGCTTTTTCCATGATTTTCTTATGCAGTATTTTGAAAATGTCGTTTTGCCGAAAAAATGGCGCTTTGTGGAAAAACTTCCTGTTGATGTTCAAGGAAAAAAGCATAAGGATGAAATTGCGGCTATGTTCAATGAATAAATTCGTTATGAATTACTTCATTGCGGATAATTTGGTATACTAAATTTGAGGAATAAAATGACTAACTTACACAACGTAGAAAATGAAAAAGTGCTTGAAAAATCAGAAAATAAAGTTTCGCTGGAATTTGTTATCCCTGCGGCAAGTGATTTTTTTGATGGGCATTTTCCGGAATTCAAACTTTTGCCTGCGGTTGCACAATTTGAGATTATCACTCGTTTTTGCAGAAAATATTTTGGAACGCAGCGTTACATTCCGCATATAAAAAGAATAAAATTTTCTGCGCCGATTCTTCCTGATTCAAATGTAAAGTTGGAACTTGAGCATAAAGTTGAAAAAGGTTCTGTTACATTTTGTATGTATGATGCTGGAAATGCGGAACACGTTTATTCTTCCGGCTCTTTTAGCGTTATTCCTGAATAGTTTTTATGAAATACGGATTTGTTGTTCCAGTTTATAATCACGGTGCTACGCTTGAAGATGTTGTAAAAAATCTTTTGCCTTACGAGTTTCCAATCATTGTTGTTGATGATGGAAATGATGAAAAAAACAAGGCGTTTATCCGCGATGTTGAAAAAAAATATCCTCTTGTAACCGTTGTTGAACGCAAAAAAAATGGCGGAAAGGGCAAGGCTATGGAAAGTGGCTTGAAAAAAGCGCACGAAATGGCTCTTACTCATATTTTGCAGATTGATTCTGATGGTCAGCATGATGCTGCAAGAGTTGAAAGATTTCTTGAGCTTTCAAAAGAAAATCCAGAGGCGGTTATTTGCGGTTATCCTGAATATGACGAAAATGCGCCAACTCACCGTGTGAATGGAAGAAAAATAGCAAACGGATGGGTTCATCTTGTTTCTTTGGACTGGAGCATTAAAGATGCGCTGATTGGTTTTAGGATTTATCCTGTTGAGCCATATTATAAAATTACAAAAAGCCACGCGATTCTTGATGCAAGAATGGGCTATGATATTGATATTCTTGTGCATTTGTGCTGGGCCGGCGTTCCTGTGATTTCAGAGTCTGTAAAAATACGTTATCCAAAAGATGGAGTTTCAAATTTTAGGATGGTGCGCGACAATTTCCGTATTGCTGGAACTTATGCAAGACTTTGCGTTGGAATGATTTTGCGGCTTCCGGTTCTTGTTGCCCGGAAAATAAAACGGAGAAAGTGTGAAAAATAAAACTGAAGAGCTTTTGCATTGGGCTGATGAAAAAGAAGTTATTTCCTCAAATAAACCGCTTTTGCTGGTTTTCAGTTTAATGCGAAAACTTCCTGATTATATTATTTTTGTATTGATTTATCCGATTGCATTTTTTTTCTATATTTTTTCAAGGCGTGGCAGAATTGAGTCAAAGAATTATCAGAAACAGATGAAAAAATTTACGGGCGGCAAAATTCCTTTAAAAATCAGTCCGTTTAGGCAAATTCTTTCTTTTTCGCTTTGTGTTATGGAAAAAATGGAAGGTTGGCTGGGGAATTATCATTATGATGAGCTTGTAACGCATGATGATGATTTAAAGCCGCTTCAGTTGCAGCTGGAAAAAGGGAAGGGCGCGCTTTTTATTGGTTCCCATCTTGGAAATATTGAGCTTTTAAGAAGTCTTTCTAGTTTTGGTGAAAATGGTGTAAACAAAAAAATTTCTGTTACAACGATAATGGAATTGGGCGCAACAGAACAGTTCAACAGGACTTTAAAAGAAGTGAATCCGAATGTTGATTTTCAGGTGATTGATCCGGCTAAAATTGGTGTGAATACAATTGTTGAACTTCAGGAGCAGATTGAGCACGGCGGTCTTGTTGTTGTTACAGGTGACAGGACAAGTGCAAGGGCGCGTTCTAGGGTTATCCGGGAAAAATTTCTTGGCAAGGATGCGGATTTTCCTTATGGAGTTTTTATTCTTGCGCTTCTTTTAAAAGCTCCGACTTATTATGTTTTCGGCTTGCGTACAAAAACCGCTTCTTTAAGGCCGAAATATCATGTTTTTGTGGAAAAATCGAAAATCAATTTTGAAAGTTCCCATTCAAAAAGAGATGAAAAAATCCGCGCTCTGTGCAGAGAGTTTGTTGATAAGCTGGAAAAATACTGCGTGCAGTTTCCGTATCAGTGGTACAACTTCTATAACTTTTGGAAGCTGGAGGATGCGGCGAATTGATGTGGGTTGCGAATGTTTTAGCATGCACGCCACTGCGCCACTGCTCGTGTCGTGGGTACAACTTCTATAACTTTTGGAAGCTGGAGGATATTGCGACTTGATGTGTTTTCTGAAAACTTTAGAATGCACAATGCTGCGCCACTGCTCGCATTGTGGGTATAACTTCTATAACTTTTGGAAGCTAGAGGATATTGCAAATTGATTTTTCGGAGGTGATAAAAAAATGACGAATTTGGAAAAAAATGCGTATATTATAAATGAAACTGTTGTTTCGGCGGAATTTTTCGATGTTGATGCGATGAATGTTGTATGGCACGGAAATTATGTAAAATATATGGAAGTTGCACGTTGTGCGCTTCTGGATAAAATTGGTTACGGTTACAAGGAAATGGTGAAAGAAGGTTTTGCCTATCCTGTAACTTCTATCAATTTAAAATATGTTCGTTCTTTGTATTTTGGCGATAAAGCGACTGTAAAAACTTATCTTGTTGAATATGAAAACTGCATAAAAATTAAATATGAAATCTTCAATGAAAAAGGTGAACTTTGCACAAAAGCGGAATCAACTCAAATGGCAATTGATTTGAAAACAAACGAATCTCGCTTTGAATGTACGCCTTGGTTTATTCAGAGAGTTGAAAAAATATTAAAAGAAGAAGGAAAATTGAAATGAAAAAAATCATTTTAGCTGTAATTTCAGCCTTTTTTTTGATTGCATCGGTAAATGCTGAAACATTTGATTCTGTCTGCAAAAATCTTGCAAAACATCCGAATATGACAGGAAATTTTTCGCAGGTAAAAACAATTTCCGCGGTGAACCGTTCCATGAAATCTAGCGGAACATTTATTTTCAGTCTTGATGGAATTATGTGGAAAACAGAAAAGCCATTTCCTTCTACAATGGTTGTCGGAATGACAAGCGTAAAGCAAACTCTTGCAAATGGAAAAGAAACTGTGATTGACGCATCGTCGAACCAGATTTTTACAAGTATTTCCACAACTTTAAGTGCAATGTTCAGCGGAAATGCTGCTGTTTTGCAAGATAATTTTGATGTTGATTTCAGTTTTTCTGGCTCGGACTGGAAAGCGGTTCTTTCTCCAAAAGACAATATGGTAAAAAAAATATTGCTTTCTCTTTCAATTGGTGGAAAGGCGACTGAAAATTCTGCCGATTTGAATTCAATTGTAATGGCGGAAGCTACCGGAGACACAATTACTTATAATTTTACCAACCAAAAATATCCAAAGGAATTGACTGCTGATGAAAAATCTTACTTCTCTTCAAAATAAAACTTTTTTTAAGTTCTGGATTTTTTTCCATGCGCTGATTATTGTCGGTTTTTGCGTAATGCTTTCTGTAAAAAAAGGCATAAATATTGACGCTGATCTTTTTAATATGCTTCCAAAACCGGAAATGGGAAAAGCTCTGAATGCCGCGGATGAAAAACTTACAGAAGTTACGGGGCAAAACGTTTTTATTCTTGTTTCTAATCCTGAGTTTAATAAAGCTAAGGAAGTTGCGGAAAAAGTTTATAGTCAGCTGGAAGGAAGCCCGCGTTTTAAATCAATTTCGCTTTATCAGAATACAGATTCTTTTGGAAAAATAATTGAATATATAAATAAATATAAATATAACCTGATTGAGCCCGAAACGGTTGAAGAACTTAATTCAGAAGGCGGTGCAGAGGCTTTTGCGCAGGATGCTTTGTCAAAGGCTTATGGTGCTTTCACAATGACTTCGCTTGAAAATCTTGAGTCAGATCCATTTATGATTGGCGAACACGATCTATTGTGTTTTCTGAAGCAGCTTCAGGATAGCGGAACAAAAATGTCTTTAAAAGATGAAGTTCTTGCGAGCGAATTCAATGGTCGCTGGTATGTAATGATTCGTGGAATTCTTAGCAAAGAAGGTGCGGCTCTTGCCAGCAAGGAAAATGCGGTTGTTCAGATTCATCAGGTTTGTGATCCTTTGGAAGATGGGGAAACGCATTTTATTTATTCGGGAACGCCTTTTCACAGTTACAAAAGTTCCACCAACGCAACAAAAGAAATTTCAACAATTTCGACAGTTTCAATGGCCGCAGTTCTAGTGATTTTGCTTTTGGTTTTTCAGAGACCTTCTCCGATTCTGTTCAGTATTGGTTCAATTTTTTGGTCAAGCCTTATGGCGATTTTTGCAACGCTTGCGATTTTTGGAAAAATGCACATTTTGACATTGGTTTTTGGAACTTCGCTGATTGGTTCGTGCATTGATTACAGTTTGCATTATTTTATCAACTGGAAAGGAAATCTTGCGTGCCACAAAGGTTATCAGGTCAGAAATCATTTGATGAAAGGGCTTTCGCTTTCGCTTGTTTCTACGGTGATTTGTTATTTTATTCTGGTTTTTGCGCCGTTCAATCTGTTAAAGCAGATGGCGGTTTTTAGCATGAGCGGAATTATTTCTTCATTCTTGACTGTAATTTGTGTTTATCCATTTATAAAAGTTCCAGAGACAAAACGTGAAATCAGATTGTTAAAGTATTACACTATGCCAAGCTGGTACAACAAAAAATTCGTTGGAAGAATTGCAATCACAGTGATGTTTGTTTTTTCAATTGCGGTTTTGCTGATTTGCCATAAAAATGTAAAAATTGAAAATAATCTTGCCCGGCTTTATAAAATGGAAGGGCGCGAAATGCTTAACGAAAAGGAAGCGGCTCAGGTTCTTCAGTACAGTCCAAGCGGCTGGTATATTGTGAGCGGTTCAACGGTTGAGGAAACTTTGCAAAATGAGGAAAAAATTACTGCTGAACTCAAGAAGATGAATGCCGGAAAAGAAAAAGGCGGATTTATCTGCACAACTTCGTACATTCCTTCTATTGAAATGCAGAAAAAATCGCGCGCGGCTGCTGCAAAACTTATGCCGTTTGCAGAAGAACAATATGGGTATCTTGGCTATGATTCATCTTATGCAAAAAATCTGATTTCTGATTTTAATGCCGGGGAAAATGATTTTATTGAAATCGGAAAAAATGTGCCTGAATATCTTTCCAGCGCAATTTCTACGGTTTGGCTTGGCGAAATTGACGGAAAATATTATTCGGTTGTGCTTCCGGTAAGCGTTCTTGACTATGATGCGTACAAATCAATCGCAGATGGTGAAAATGTGTTCTTTATCAGCAAAGTTCGTTCTATGAATGCTGATTTGGACAGACTTTCTTCAATGATTTTGAATCTTTTTGTTGTGGTTTATATTGCTTTGTTCATAATCTTGAAATTCTTCTATTCATTAAAGCAGACGGCAAAAATTGTTTCAGTTCCGCTACTTATTGTTTTAATGACGGCGGCAATTTTTGCACTTTGCGGAATCCATTTTGAATTCTTTTCAATTACAGGAATGATTCTTGTGTTCGGACTTGGACTTGACTATGTAATTTATATGATTGAAAATGAAAAACGCGTGGATGAAGTTCAAGACGCAAAACTTGAGCCGTTTGCAATTGCGTTGTCTTTTATTACAAGCGCAGTAAGTTTTGGCGTTTTGGCTTTGAGCAAATTTGTTCCGGTTCACATGATTGGTCTTTCAATCTTTATAGGACTGACAACAGCATTTGTTTCGACATTCTTTTATACAAGGGCTGATTTTTAATGAAGTTCAGGAATAGTTTTTTCTGCATTCCAATAATTCTCTGTTGCGTTTTTTGCAGTATTACTGTTCCTGTATTTAATGAACTTTCTGAAGCGAATTTGGTTCAGCGTGCTGAAAATATTCATACGCTGGACAACAGTTCTGTGCACACGGAAGATATTTTTGCCGCGCTGGAAATTCAGCCTGTAAAAATTATTGCAAATTCGGAAAAACGGATTTCTTCTTTTGTTTTATGGTTGTGTTCGTCGGTTTCCGCAAAAATTTTCTGCTCGTTCTGTGTCTTTTGCTTTGTTCAGAAAAAAATTGTTCTCTCAAAAAATAAATATCTCAAGTCAATTCTGTTTTTGCAGACTCTTTTTTAGTTAATCTTCCTTTTTTTATTGATTTTACATTTTTATTTTCTCAAAAAAATCACTTAGGGGGATTGAATGTTTCCACTTATTATTGGACTCCTTGTTTTTACTGGAGTAGTTGCGGTTTGCGCATATTTCTTTAACTAATTTTATTTTAGGAGAGAGTTTTGTTTTTAATCAGAGGTTTTTTATGTTTTATATAATTATATTTTTCAGCATTATTATTGGAACAGTCTTTTTTGCTTTTATTGGTTGCGTTATTGATAATTTCTTTGACGCAATTATTGAAAAAATGGATGCAAAATTAAAATATTAGTTGTGCCGATTTGACTAAATATCCTATAAAATTTACAATACCTTTACAAAATATGAAAAAGTGTCATTTTGTAAAGGTGTTTTTTTTGCTTCTTTCAGCGTGGATTTTGTTTTCAGGTTGTACGAGCACAAAAATAATCGGTGATTCAAATATTGAGCCGATTTACATAACGAATATAAAAAAACTGTATCTTCTTCCTCCTTTTGATATTGAAAAAAATATTGACAGCGAGCAATTGTTGACTGCGACTTTTGGCGACAACACAATGGCTTTTCTGGCTTATTTAAAAGCTGATGAAAATGAGATTTTTCTTTCTATGTTCAATGATTTTGGAACAGGAATGGGAACGCTTTTTTATGATGGCGTAAATATCTCATTTGATTCGCCGGTTTTTCCAAAAAATCTAAAGTCTGAATACATTGTTGCGGATTTACAGTTTGCGTATTACAAAGTTCATTCGATTCAGAGGCTTTTAAAGTCTATAAAGATGAAGATGGTTGTTGAAAAAACAGAAGATTCCGAAAAGCGCAAAATTTATAACGGTCCATTTTTGATTGAGGAAATAACGAAATCTGCGGAAAGCATTGTGATAAAAAATAAACTTCGTGGCTACGAATACATCCTTCAGGAGGTTGAATAGTTGATACCAGTTTATTTTTCAAAACCGGCAGTTTTTTGTGCCGCCGGAAATAATATCGATGAACTTTGGGAAAGCGTTGTTTCCGGCTCACAGAAAGGAATTCGCCACGTAAAGGCGCTGAACGGCAAGGAATTTTTTGCGGCACGAATTGCTGATGATTTGCTGAAAAAATCCAGCGGGCGTTACGATATGCGCATTATCCGCATTGAAGAACAGACGGTTTGCCAGCTTGAAAACGAAATTGAATTTGTAAAAAATAAATACGGCGAAAAAAGAATTGGCGTTTGCGTTGGCTCTTGTGATAACGGAACGGAATTTTCAATCGCAGGGCATAGAGAATATTTTGCGCGCGGTGAATTCTCTGAAAATTATACGCTGGAAATTCAGGGCGCGGATTATGTTGCTTCTTTTATCAGCGAAAAATACGGATTGAAAGGTCCGGCTCTTGCTTTTGAAACAGCGTGCTCTTCCAGTGCAGGCGCAATAATAAAGGCGGCGGAACTGATTCGTTCAGGGATTTGCGATGCTGTTGTAGCCGGCGGAATTGATATTGCAAGCGACACTGTTCTTATGGGATTTGATTCTTTGGAGGCGATTTCTTCTGAAATCACAAATCCATTCAGCAAAAACCGTCACGGAATAACTTTGGGTGAAGCTGGAGCATTTTTTGTTATGACAAAAGAAATTCTGCAGGATGGATTGCCGGTTCAACTTTTGGGATATGGCGAATCTGCGGACGCATATCACATGACAAGTCCAGATCCGACTGGGGATGGCGCGAAGCGGGCGATGGAGAAAGCTCTGGATTTTGCCGGAATCAAGCCGGAAGAAGTTGATTACATAAATCTTCATGGAACTGGCACAAAATACAACGATAGTATGGAAGCAAATGCAGTTTCTGCGGTTTTTGGAAAAAATGAAGTCGCGGTGAGCACAACAAAACCTGTTACAGGACATACTTTGGGCGCGGCGGGAGCGTTGGAAGCGGCAATCTGCTATACTTGCATTGAAAAAAACTATGGAAAAGCTGAAATAAAGCTTCCTGTTCAGGTTTGGGATAAACAGCAGGATTCTGAAATGCCTGTGCTTAATATTGTTGATGAAAATAGTAAAAATTCTGGAAAAGTAAAAATCTGTTTGAGCAATTCGTTTGCTTTTGGCGGTGCAAATTCCAGTCTGATAATCGGAATTAAATAGGGGTAAAAAATGGCAGATGTTGAACCTAAGAATGTGGCTCAGTTTATTGACCACGATGAGCTTATAAATTATCTTCCGCACAAAGGGAAGATGTTTTTGCTGAGTCGAGTTACTCAGCACGATGTTGAAAAACATACAATCACCAGTGAATACGACATTACAAAAGATTGTATTTTTTACGAAGAAGAATTTGATGGAGTTCCGACTTGGGCAGGATTTGAACTTATGGCTCAGGGAATTTCGGCACTCACAGGAATTACAAATAAAATCAAAGGACGAACGCCTCTTCCTGGAATGATTTTGAGCGTTGTTGATTTTAAGGCTTCTGTTGGATTTTTAAAGAATGGCTCGACTTGCCAGATGAAAATTGCAGAAGATTACCGTGATGAAGAAACTCATACTTATCGCTATTTGTGCAGTCTTTTTGCTGCTGTTGGCGACACAGAGCCAGCTGCAACTGCAAAGATTACCGTAATGGAAACAGAAGATATGCTTGCAATGTTTAAAGGTAAAGCTGAATAAGCTGATGCACTATGCGAAAGTTTTATAATTTTTGGGGGAAATATGAACGAAAATAAGAAAGTTTTAGTAACAGGTGCTTCTGGTGGAATTGGTCGTGCTTGTGCTGTTGAAGCCGCAAAAGCCGGATATTATGTTATTTGCCATTACAATGGAAATAAGGCTCGTGCTGAAGAAACTCTTGCGGAAATAAAAGCTGCCGGTGGAAACGGAGAATTGATTCAGTTCAATGTTGCCGATCGCGAGGACTGTAAGGCAAAACTCGGAGAAATGGTTTCTAAACTTGCAGAAAACGGTGAAATTCTTTGGGGAATTATTAATAACGCCGGAATTACCCGCGACAACACTTTTGTTGGACTTGAAGACAGCGACTGGGATTCTGTAATCCATACAAATTTGGACAGCTTTTATAACGTTCTGAAACCTTTGGTAATGACAATGGCAAGCCGAAAAAACAAACGCGGCGGACGAATCATTACAATGGCTTCTGTAAGCGGAATCATCGGAAACCGCGGACAGTCGAACTATTCTGCTTCAAAAGCTGGAATTATTGGCGCAACAAAAGCTTTGGCTGTTGAACTTGCCGGAAGAAATATTACTTGCAACGTAATTGCTCCTGGTGCAATTGAAACCGAAATGACGGCGAATATTATTCCAGAAGCAAAAGAGATAATGCTTAGCACAATCCCGATGAAACGCATGGGAAAGCCAGAAGAAATCGCGGCTGCGGCAGTATTCTTGCTTAGCGAAGGTGCTTCATACATAACCCGTCAGGTAATTACTGTTGACGGCGGAATGGTAGGCTGATAATTTAAAAAGCGGGCGTTGCGGGGCGGCGTTTGAGCTCCGCAGAAGGGGTAGGGCGCAACGAAGTGCGCACGAGGGGAAGGCTTTCCCCGTCCTGATAAAAAAGAAGAAAGGAAAAAAATATGAATTTTACAAAACCTAATGGAAAGCGTCGTGTTGTGATTACTGGCGCAGGAATGATGAGTGGACTTGGGCAGACTTGGGAAGAAGCGTTTGCTCAGCTTAAATCTTATAAAAATTGCATTAAGAATATGGAAGAATGGCACGACATTCAGGGGATGAATACTCATCTTGCGTGTCCGGCTAAGGGCGAAATTCCAAAATATCCGCGAAAATTGGTTCGTGGTATGGGACGGGTTGCGCTTCTTTCTTATCATACTTCGCAGTTGGCTTTGCAGATGGCTGGTCTTTTGAATGAAGATGGCACAATTGTTGATGAATGTAAAAACGGCAGAACTGGTGTTGCTTATGGTTCTTCAATGGGTTCTTTTGATTCGATTCAGGAACTTACTAGCGTTATGGAAGACCGCTGCACTGCAAAAGTAAATTCGTCTACTTATATTAAGTGTATGCCTCACACTTGCGCGGCGAATATTGAAGTAACTTATCAGCTTAAAGGTCGAATGATTGTAACGAGCGAGGCTTGTACTTCTGGTTCGCAGTCGATTGGTTATGCGTATGAAACAATTGAAAACGGTTTGCAGGATATGATGATTGCCGGTGGTGCGGAAGAACTTTGTCCGCCGGATGCTGCCATTTTTGACCAGCTTGGTTCAACTTCAATTCGCAATGAACATCCGGAAACTGCTCCGAGTCCTTTTGATAAAGACCGCGATGGACTTGTTATTGGTGAAGGTGCTGGAACTTTGATTTTGGAAGATTTGGAGCACGCTGTAAAACGCGGCGCAAAAATCTATGCTGAAATTGTTGGTTTTGGAACAAATACGGACGGAACTCATATTACTTCGCCAAACAGTGAAACTATGGGAATTTGTATGCAGCTTGCTCTTGATTCGGCAAATCTTAAGGCTGATGATATTGCTTACGTAAATGCGCATGGAACTTCAACTCACCACGGTGATATTGCAGAAACAACTGCTACAGCCCGCGTTTTTGGCAGAAAAGTTCCGATTTCTTCAACAAAATCTTATATCGGTCATACTTTAGGTGCGTGCGGTGCGGTTGAGGCTTGGCTTACAATCAACATGATGAACGAAGGCTGGTTCCACCCGACATTGAACTTGAAGAATGTTGACCCTGAGTGTGGCGATTTGGACTACATCAAAGATGAAGGTCGCAAAATCGACGCAGAATACGTAATGAGCAACAACTTTGCGTTTGCCGGAATCAATACATCTTTGATTTTTAAGAAGTGGCACGAAGAGTAATTTTTTGGGAAAGGCATTGCAACTTTGAGGTGGTGCACTTCAGGGGCAAGTGCCTTTCCTTAAAAAAGTCTTTAAAAATTACAAATAACTCAGCATTTTTATTCTTCAAGAAGTTTTTGTAGCGTTGGGGAAATGTGCAGCGCGGTTATTAGTTCTTGGGCGGTAGTTTTTGTTTTTTGTTGTGTCGCGGAAATTGCGGCTGTTGATTTTTTTACAGCGCGAATCAGAATATTTTTTGGAGTGTGCTCCATATCGATGAATTCCAAAAGCTGGACATTGTAACCTGAGTTTTCAAGAAATTCACCACGGAGCGCGTCTGTTGCAAGCGCGGCAAAGCGTTCTTTTATGATTCCGTATTTTAGCAGCGGTTTAAATTCTTCTGGAACGGAATTTTTGTTCAGCTGGCTGTTTATTTCATGCTGGCAGCAAGGAACGCTCAGAATTGCCTTGCAGTTGTGTTTTACCGCGTAGTTCAGCGCAAAATCTGTTGCTGTGTCGCACGCATGAAGTGTAATCACGATGTCTGGTGCATTTTTATAATCGTAGTCGGCGATGTTTCCTGTGTCAAATTTTATTCCTTTTAAATTCAACTGGGCGGAAATTTTATTGCAATATTCGATTACATCTTTTTTTAGGTCAAGCCCGATGATTTCTACTTGAAGATGTTTTATTTCTGTCAAAAAATAATGGACTGCAAAAGTCAGATACGATTTTCCGCAGCCAAAATCTGCGATTCTTATGGGATTTTCGCCGGTCTGTTTCTGGACTTCCGGCAAAATGTCGTTTATAAATTCAAGGAAACGATTTATCTGTCGGAATTTGTCGTACTTTGAGCTGATGACTTTTCCGTCGCTTGTCATAAGTCCTAGCAGAACCATAAAAGGAACTGGATTTCCTTCTGGAATAAGATAGTTTTTTTGTCGTTCGCCGTTTTTCCAGATGATATTTTTATTTTTCAGCTGATTTTCGTTGTTCAGTTTTTTTACGAGCTTTGTTACATTGCCTTTTTTGTTTCCAAGATAAGTTATTTCCTCTGAATCTGTGCGCAGGACGCAATTTTTAAAAGTTGTTCCGGCATGAGTTTTTATGAATTCATTCAGCTCTTCTTCTGTTTTTTGTTCGTGAAAAGCCTGGGTTTTTGTGAATTTTTCTATGTAATATGTGGTTTTATTTGAATTATTTGCTGCCTGAGCTTTGATTCGCAAGTATGGACGATCAAGAATTTCTTCAATATTTTTTGCTGGTTTGCTGAATGTGCAAGATATTATCATAACAGTTTAAATGTATACCAAATGTAAAAAAAATGATATATTTAAAGTTATGGGTAAAACTATTGTTTTTGTAAACCAGAAAGGTGGAGTTGGAAAAACAACTTCTTGTATAAATATCGGAGCATACATTGCTCTTTCTGGAAAAAAAGTTCTTCTTGTAGATTTTGACTCTCAGGGAAATATGTCTAGCGGTGTCGGCGTTTCAAAAGACAAACCTACGATTTATGAATTGCTTGCCGGTCAGGTAACTTCTGAGCAGGCAATAAAACATACTCCTGTTGAAAATCTTGATGCAATCAGTGCTTCAATTGATTTGTCTGGTGCTGCAATAGAGCTTGTTGAACAGGATGACCGCGAATTCTTTCTTAAAAAAGTTCTTGAGCCTTTAAAAGAAGTTTATGACTATATTTTGATAGATTGTCCTCCGTCGCTTGGAATTTTGACTTTGAATGGACTTGCCGCTGCGGATCAGGTTCTTGTTCCGATGCAGTGTGAATATTTTGCCCTTGAAGGAATAACTCTTCTTTTAAAATCAGTTAATAAAGTTCAGCAGGGAATAAATCCAAAACTTACAATTGGCGGAATTTTCTTTACAATGTACGATTCTCGAACCCGCCTTGCACAAGATGTTGTTATGCAGGTAAAAACTTATTTTAAGGATGTTGTTTTCAGCACGATAATTCCAAGAAATGTCAGATTGTCTGAAGCGCCTTCCCGTGGACTTCCGATTTGCAGTTATGATCCTGAATGTGCCGGTGCAAAAAGCTACAAAAAACTTGCAGAGGAGATAATGCATCGTGGCTAAAAAAGGTGGATTAGGTCTTGGACGCGGATTGGACGCGCTTATTGGCGGAAATAATAATGTTCCTCTTTCTGGGCTTGGAAGCGCAAAAGATATTCAGAAAGATGAAAATGGAAAACCTACGAATCTTCCAGATGGTGTGACTGTTGATGATGATGGAACATTGTGGGCGAATCCGGCTGATTTTATTGCAAATCCAAAGCAGCCTCGTACTGAATTTGACCAGAAAAAACTTGAGGAGCTTGCGGATTCAATCCGGGAAAACGGTGTTATTGAACCGATTATTATTGAGCCGGCGGAAAACGGAAAATTCTATATTGTTGCCGGTGAGCGCCGAACAAGAGCTTCGTTGCTTGCAGGACTTTCAAAAGTTCCTGTTCAGATTAGAAAATTTGATGAGATTCAGCGGCTTCAGGTTGCGCTTATTGAAAATATTCAACGTGCGGATTTGAACCCGATTGATGAGGCTCAGGCATATTATAATTTGATGGAACTTGGCGAGCTTACGCATGAAGAAGTTGCAAAACGAGTTGGAAAAAATCGTTCCACGGTAACAAATTCTGTCCGCCTTTTAAAGCTCCCTGATGATATGAAAAAATCGCTTATTGATGGGCAGATTACTTCCGGTCATGCACGCGCTTTGCTTTCAGTTTCTAATCCTGCTGACCAGCGGATTATGTTTGGAAAAATTGTTGGCAGCGGCTTGAATGTTCGGGAAACAGAAGAGTTGGCTCAGCTTTATAACAATGGCGGTCGGGCGGCATCTAATAAGCCGGCAAAAAAAGTTGTAAAAAAAGACCCTGAAGTTTCGCGGATTGAGCAAAAATTTATCGATGTTTTCGGTACGAAAGTTACGCTGAAGGGAACTCTTGATAAAGGTTCAATTGAGATAAATTATTTTACAAAAGAAGATTTAAATCGTCTTTACAATATAATTGCGCCAAATCAGGAATAATTTATTCGTGAAAATTGACCACGTTGCGATTTTAAATTTTTAGCGCGCCAAAAACTTTTCCAATGCTTTCATGGATTACAAGATTTGCTTTGTGGTCGCTGGAAGTTTCTGATTTGTTGATAAGAATCATATTTTTGCCGCAGAAATAATCAATCAGTCCTGCCGCTGGATAAACTACAAGAGATGTTCCGCCAACAATAAGTGTATCTGCGTTTCGGATTGCGTTTATTGCGCCGTTTATTACATTTTGGTCAAGGCTTTCTTCGTAAAGAACTACATCCGGTTTTACAAGTCCGTTGCATTTTGTGCAGTGCGGCAGTTTATCCGGGGAATTTTCACTTTCTGCAATAAAATCAATGCTGTATTTTGCTCCGCAGTTCATGCAGAAATTGCGCAGGGTGCTTCCGTGGAGTTCAAAAACATTTTTGCTTCCTGCTTTTTGATGAAGTCCGTCAATGTTTTGCGTTACAACCGCTTTTAGCTTGCCTTGCTGCTCCATTTTTGCAAGTTGAAAATGTGCGGTGTTCGGCTCAACGTTTTTAATAATCAGCTTTTTTCTATAAAATCTGTAAAATTCAACAGGATTTGCGTCAAAAAAACTTCTGCTGATAATTGTTTCCGGTGGATATTTCCATTCCTGGCTGTAAAGTCCGTCCTGGCTTCTGAAATCAGGAATTCCGCTTTCTGTGGAAACGCCCGCTCCTCCAAAAAACACAATATTTTTTGCGTCGTCGTAAATCTTTTGAAAAGCCGCGATTTTTTCTTCAAAATTATTCATCATGATTCAATTTTACCACTTGGACTGAAAATTTAAAGAATTCAGGTTAAATTTCCGATAAAAAACTGTAAAAATTTGTCAATTACCTATTTGTGGATTAAAATTAATCTGTATTTAAAAAAAGAATGGAGAAATTGTATATGAAACAAGCCAAATCGCTTTTTATTATTTTTGTTGCTTTTTTCTTGAGCTCATTTTTATTTGCTAGGGACGTTGAAACTCATAGTGTTGAAAATTTAAAAAGCTGGCAGGATTCTTTTGATTTGAACAGCAGAAAAGCTGGAAAATATAATATCATGGTAAAGGCGACGGACTTGAGCGAAAATGTTGCGCTTGAAGGTCCGTTCAATATTTATTTGGATCCGGATTCAGATCTTCCTGTTTGTGGAATAACGAATCCTCGGCCTGGAATACGGATTGCTGGAAATTTGAATATCGTTGGAACTTGTGTTGATGATGATGCTGTTGAATATGTTGATTTGATTCTTGATGGTGATGAAGAGCATCCAGTTCGCGCAAAAGGAAAAGAATTCTGGGCTTATTATCTTGATACTACTGAACTTGAGGAAGGTTTGCATACAATCAAGGTTGTTGGCTGCGATGTGAACGGACTTGTTGGAAAACCGGTTGAAATTACTTGGAATTTGGACAGACGCCAGCCGGTCACAAATATTGATAATCATGTTATGGGAACGCTTGTTTCTAAAACTGTAAAATTTCATGGAACTGTTGCGGACGGAAATGGAATAAAAAGTCTTGCTTATTCTGTTGATCAGGGAGCTTCTTTTAAGAATGTAAAACTTTCGCGGAAAAAGGACAAAATTGAATTTGATATTTCTGTTGATACAAAAAAATTCCCGGATGGTCCGGCTGTAATCTGGTTTAAAGCTGTTGACAATGCAGGTTCAGAAGGAGTTTATTCATTCCTTTATTTTATTGATAACACAAGTCCTGATGTGAAAATTCTTCAGCCGGCGGAAAAAAATCCTCAGTATGGAAAAGTTGCGATTGCCGGTTATGCAAAAGATACAGTTGGAATTTCAAAATTGCACTGGACTTTTGGTAAAGAATCTGGAGATTTTGAGATTGTTCCGGGAAATCCGTTCTGGGCAAAAGAATTTGACCTTGCTGGAGTGACTGAAAAGTCAAGAAAATTCTCAATTTCTGCGACAGATGTTGCTGGTAACGTTATAACAATTTCTCAAAATGTTCTTATTGATGAAGCTCTTGATAAGCCAGAAGTGAAAATTTCATTCCCGACGGCAGAATCCCTTGTTGAAAGCGGAGATTCTGTTTATGTCCGGGGAATTGCAACAGATAAGGAAGGAATTGCATCTGTAAAATATCGTCTTGATAACGGTGAATGGATTGAGGAACAGACAAAAGGTGTTTTTTATGGTGTTCTTGCGCAAGGTTCGGAACTTTCTGCTGGAAAACATACGGTTTCTGTAATTGCTACAGACCGTCATGGAGTTCAAAGCAACGTTGCGACTTCTGAATTTCAAGCTAGAGGCGCAATTCCTGAATTTTCTGAGGCAAAAATCGCAGGAACTCCAGTTGTAAACGGAATTCAAGTTCATCCAGAAGCCGGTTCAAATTTTACAACAACGGTTTCTAGCAGTGTTGGGCTTGCTTCTGTTCATGTTGAAACCCGCTGGGGAAGCGATGGACTTGTTCAAAATGATTACGAACTGAATTCTGCCAGCTCATATACGGTGAATATTCCTATAAATGATGATTTTCCAAAAGGAATCGCAAAAATTTATATTTCAGCAACGGATATTGTTGGGCGAACCCGAAATTACAAGGCGATTATTGATGTTACAAATACTTCTGTTGTTCAGGGAAATGAGCCAAAAATCGTTTTTGATGATGGTGTGATTGATGAAAATGGAGTGATTCTGGGCAGCAAGGAATTCGGGGCGAGCGCTTATTTTATCGGCGGAAATGCCCGTAGCGTTGAAATTGTGCCAAAAACTCCTTTTGCAACGGCAAGACTTTCTGGAAATCAGATAATTCTTGCGTCTGGTGATGTGAACGGTTCTTCAGAGCCTGTGGTTATTCGTGTTACAACTGACCAGGGACTTACTTATGATTCTCAAAAAATAGTGTTCAAGCAGGATTCGGCTTTTCCTCGGATTAGAATTTCTGAAACTTCCGATGTTCAGCTTTTGGACGCAAGCAGTGGAAGTGTAACGGTTTCTGGTTCTGTTTCATGTGATTCTGGAATTGGCTCTGTTTCTTATCGTATTTTTACTTCAAAAGCCGTGATGAATGCTGGAATTGTAAATTCAATGGAAACAGTTTCTGCCGGAGAAATTATTTCTCTTGGTGCTGTTCGTTCTTTCAACATTCCGGTTGATACAAGCGCATACGGAATTTATTTTGTTGAATTAATTGCGGAAAGCGTTGGCGGAAATAAGTCAAGTGAAGTTGTCGGTTTCAGAAATATTCCGGCGTTCCCGGAAGGTGCAAAAGGTTCTCCAAAACTTCCGATGGTTGTTTGGGCGGATGGTGAAAATGTTTACGCGGGCGCCGCATATCAAGGTGAGCTTGTAAATTCTTTCAAAATTTTTAAACGTTCAGAAATGGCGGTTGGCTCAAATGCCTTGCAGATGTCTGTTGAATATGGCGACGGAAAAAATGTTTCTTCAAAATTCAATGCAAGCAAAATTCCAGAAATAAAAGCTGCATTTGTAAAAGCCGGTGAAAAAAATTACGCGAGCGGAATTCCTGTTGTTTTGGCAAAAGGCGAAAAATCTTCTGTGGTTGCGTATGTTGATTCAGAGGCGCAGATTTCTGCAAGTTACGAAATTTCCGGGGAAGATGTTCCCGGCGGTTCAAGGCAAACGGGCGGTTCTGCAATTGTCTCAAAATCAGAAGAAAAAGAAAACCGCTGGATTGTTGAAATTCCTTTGGAAAATCTGCCGGTAAGAATGAATAAAATAAAGCTTTCTGTAAAAGCCGGTTCAGTTTCAAAAGATTTTTATGGAACGTTTGCGATTGTTCGCCCGGTTGAGTCTTCTATGATTGATGACCGGCGCGCAATTTATTCAATAGAAGATTCTGGTGCAAAATATGACCGCGATACAGGTTGCTACATTTTGCGCACGGATGAAAGTTTTGATTTTTATGCAAATGTTCCGGAACTTGTAAGCGCGGATTTTGTTTCTGCGGCAAACGGTCTGAAACTTGAACGTCAAGGAAATCTTGTGAAAATCACTGCTGAAAAAGAAGGCTCGTACAATGGAGTTGCAGTTCGTGTAAAAGATTCAAATGGAATTTCTTATACTTCTGCGGCGGTGAATTTTATTGTTGATAATGGTGCGCCAGAAGTAAAAATTGTTACTCCGGAAATTCATCAGTGGGTAAAAAATTCTTTGCGGATTACAGGAACTGTTGCAGATCCAAGTGGAATAAAAACTGCTGAATATTCTTTGGATAAAGGCGAAACTTGGAAAATGCTGAATTTGAGTTCAGCAGGCAAAAATGCGGTGGGTGCGACTTTCAGTGGAACGGCAGACATTAGTTCTGCGGAAGAAGGTCTTGTTGAGCTGGACGTCCGTGTTTTTGATGTTGCAGGAAATGTTGCCTACGCAAGAACTGCAGTTTATAAAGATGTTACTCCGCCGGTTGTGGAAGTCGTTGTTCCAAACGATGATGCAACTGTAAATGGAGATAATCTTGTTTGCTTCAATGTTTATGACAATGCAAGTTTTGAAAAAGCATTCTATATTGCGCCGCCGACGGGAAAATCTTCTGGTGCAAAAACTGAATTGACTGATATTTCTGAAACTTTTGTTTCAACTCATGTTGGAACTTTGGAAAAACCGATTGATGACGGAATGTCTTTTGAATTTGTTGATGCTGCAGGAAATGTTTCTTCTTATGAGGCGTGGAAATTCCTGATTGATTCACAGTCTGACTTGCCAGTTGCGGAAATTCATCTTCCGACTTATGAAGATGTTGTTACACGCGATTTTACGATTTCCGGTGTTGTTTACGATGATGACGGCCCTTCTACAATTTTTTACCGAATTGACAACGGTTCGTACATTCAGCTTGAAGAAACAGGAACAAGTTTTGCAATCGATGTTCCTTTTTCAACAATGACGGACAATGAGCATACAATCAATGTTTATGCGGTTGATATAAATGGTGTGAAAGGACCTGTTGCGGAAAGAAAATTTAGGGTTTCCACGGAAGAGCCAAAGGGAGCGGTGGAAACTCCGACAATCGATAAGGCAAATAAAGGTCTTATAACTTTAACTGGTGTTGCAAGCGACAGAAACGGCATTGAAAAAGTTTTAGTCTCTTTGGATAACGGAAACAGCTACAACAATGCAGTTGGAACAACAAACTGGTCTTACACATTTGATTCCCGTGCGATTCCAAACGGAACAAGCGTTGTGTTTATCAGAGTTATTGATAAATATGGAATTTCCGGTTTGTATTCAAGTTTGATAAATATTGATAACAAAGCACCAGAAATGGTTCTTGATTATCCGTTGGATTATTCTTCTACAACAGGACCGTTGTTCTTTAGCGGCTATGCTTTTGATAATGTAAATATTACAGATTTGTTTGTTACAATCCGCAGCCTTGATGGAAAAACTGTTCCTAGAAATTTGCAGAAGATTGATTTTACGCTTGACCGAATTATTGCCCAGAATATCGATATTTCTGCGCTGGAAAATGGTTCTTACAACATTGAGCTTACTGCGTTGGATAAGGCTCAGAATGCAACTCATGTTAGCCGAAATATCATGTTGAATAAAAACAAGGCGCTTGCAACTGTAAATCTTTTGTATCCGTTGAATGGCGAACATAAACAGGGTACATTCAATATTTACGGAAGTGCCGAGGCTGACAATAAAATTGAATCACTCAGCCTTTATATTGATGACAAATTTGTTGCGACAACAACTTTGACTGACAGCGATTATTTTAAATTTGAGATAAATCCTGAATTGATTACAGATGGCGAACACACTTACAGAGTTGATGCGAAAGTTGAGACAGGTCAGGTGATTCGTTCAAGAATTCAGACTATTGAATATAATTCTGTTGGACCTTGGGTTACAATCGATAATTTTACCTACGGTGATTTTGCTACAGGTCGCCCATACATAAAAGGTCATGCCGGATATTCTTTGAGCGAGGATGAAAAACTTGTGGCTTCAACAAAAAAAGCTACAAAAGACCAGAAAGATGCGATTAACAATAAAAAAGTTGCAAAAATAGAAATCAGTTTTGATAACGGAAAGACTTTCACTCAGGTTTCTAAAGGTGAAAAATGGATGTACCGCGTAGAAAACCAGGATATTGCGGAAGGTTTCCATTTTATGATTGTACGTGCAACTATGCGAAATGGGGAAACAGCAATTGAACGCACGATTATTCAGATTGATAATACTGCGCCAAATATTCGTCTTATCAGTCCAAGCATTGGAGGACGTTACAACCAGGAACTTGTGTTCAGCGGACTTTCTAGCGATACAGTCGGCTTAAAAGATGTTCAGCTTACGCTCCGCAAAGGCGATAAGGCTTCTTATGAAGTTCCATCATTTATCCAGGGATTGTATTTGGACTGGCATTTCTGGGGTGCGACTTTGTTCGATATTGGTCTTGGACTTACATTCTTTGATGATATTGTAAAAGTTCAGTTCCAGTGGGGACAATTCACTCAGGCGCAGCGCGATATGTTCAGCAATACATCTATGCGCTATGGTGGCGACAATGTTATGGGAATCAAGATTCTTGCGAATGTTGCAAATATTCCGTTCAGTTTCTTCTTTGGACGTGATTTTGATTGGCTCAGCGCAAATTTTGCGGTTGGCGCGCAGTTCAGCAGATTCAACGAATCAGGTTCTGGAGAAGCTCAGATTCTTTCTGCGATTCTTGCACAACTTGAATTCCCGAAAGTCAAGTTCCCGAATATGAAGTGCTTTAGTTCACTTTCGTTGTACACAGAATTCTCATTGTGGTTCATTCCTACTGACGTTTCAAGTACAACAGTTGATATTAATAACATCGTGCCTCAGATTGCAGAAGGTATAAGGTTAAGCGTATTCTAAGGCGGTTTTATGAAGCATAATTTTAAATTATTTATTACATCGGTTGTTTTCGCCTTGATTTGCGGATTTGTTCCAGCGTTTGCGATTGACGCCTACGTAACGATTATTTACCGGCAGGTTGATGTTGCGTTTGTGGACAGATCTGACAAAGAACTTGACGGAATTCTTTCTAGCTCAAATGAAGACAGAAATTATTATCTTATTGAAAACTACACGATGAAAAAAATCCGTCATCTTGTGGTTGCTGAAGATTATGAATTTGCGAGCGAAGCTACTTTGGTTGTCATAGACAACAATCTTGATAATATGGAAGCGGTTGAGCTTTATTCAACAATTTCTTCTGCATTGGAAAAACAAAAAGAGCAAAAACTTGCGATTGAACAAAGAAAACAGGCTGAGCAGGCGCGTTTTGAGGCAGAAAAGGCAAAGCAGCGCACAATCATTGAAAAAGAATATGTTTCAATGAATACTGCAAGCGGAAACACGGTTTATTTAAAAGGCAAGAATGAAAAACTTTCTTCAACTTACTGGGCGTTCAGATTCGGGCTTTTTGATGGAACTTTTATTTCTGACACAAGCGATGATTATTCAAGTTTCCGCTATGGTCTGGGTGGCGATTTTACTTATGAATATAGTTTTGACAAACTGATGATTGGCGCGGATATTGGTGGCGATGCGATTATTATTCCGTTCTTTGGGGATGATAGTACAATTGTCGGGAATTTCAGCCTGATTCCAAAAATCAGCTTTTCAAACTTGGGAAAATGGCTTTCATTCAGGGCTGGATTTGCGAGCGTTATAAAGATGGATTCTGGCAATGGCAATGATTCTTGCCTGCAGGAAACTGTTTATAGCCCGGTTTTTGGACTTGGATTGAATCATATAAATCTTGGAGGTGCGGAATTTACGCTTAATGCGGATTATCTTCTTGGTCATCTTGCGTATGACGGTTTGAATTTTGCGCTGAATTCTGCTATTAATTTTGCATTGCCAATTATGAAGATGGATAAAATTCAGCTTAATTTTAATATTGGACTAAAAGACACATTATTTGTAAAAGATTCTGGCATTGAAAACCGTGCCGGAATTATTCTTGCAATTGGAGCACAAAATGTTATCAAATAAAAAAATAATTTCAGCTTTGTTGATGTTTTTAATCTCATTTTCCGTAGCGTTTGCCCAAACATCAAACGATGCGATGGTTCAACGCTATCTAGAGCGTGCTTCTGCTTCTTTTGATGACGGAAATCTTTCTGATGCGTATAAAAATATAAATGCTTCGCTTAATTTTGGAAAGATGAATGACGGAATTATTCCAGCGAATGTTCTTGTGTTTGCGCGCTCAATTTATACTCAGCGTTTAAAGGAATTGCAGCGAAAATATGTTGAAAGTTCGTATATCGACATAAAAACAAATCTTGTTGAAAAATATCCTGAAGTAAACACGCCTGAACTTACTAAACTTATGCGCCAGATTGAGGCGAATGTTACAGCCGCTGAAAAAGCCGCTGACAAAAAACAACAGCAGGATTTTTTGGATAGCATAAAAGAATCGACTAATAACACGCAGACGGCAATTTCTGATCTTGGCGAAAAAATGCTTGACCAGAGCAAGCAGAATTCCCAGCAGATGGCGGAAGTTTCCCGCACAATGAACACAAATATGACAAAGATTTTTATTGTTGTCGTTATTTGCGTTGTTATGATTCTTTTGATTGTCGGGTTGATTTTGCTGATTGTTCATTTTAGCGTTAAACAGAATCATATCCAGCAGATGCAGTATGCGGAAGCCTTTAAACTTTTGGCGGCGAACCAGAGCCAGACAAATCAGCTTATGATTGGAGGTATTGCGGGGCTTTACAGCGACGAGGGGTTGAAACTTGCGGGTTCTTCAACTTGGAGCCAAAGCTCATTGCCTGAGCCGGAAGATACTCCAGAAGAAAAAGAAGCTCTTGCTGAACTTGCGCAGAAATGCCGCGAAATCGGTGAAAAAATTGATGCTGCAACAGGAAGAAAAAATAATTCAAAAAATGTTTCAGAGATTGTGTTCAAACTTGCGACAAATCTTGGTTGCCGTCAGCATGATGCGATGGTTTATTTCTGTGCTGCAATGGTTTATGATGTTGGATTTCTTTCTGTTGAGCCGGAAACTTTAAAGGCTCAAAGTCTTTCGGAAGAGCAAAAAGATAAACTTAGACATCATATTGATTTTGCGGAAAAAGAACTGGAATTTGTTCCAAAAAAATATTGGTCAGTTTTCAGTGATGCCGCGAAATATCACCATGAGAATTTTGATGGAACAGGATACTCTGAAGGTTTGAAAGGAGATAAAATTCCTCAGATTGCAAGAATTATCCGTGTTGCGGACAGTTACAACGCACTTTCCAGCAGACGTTCTTTCCGCGGTGGCATGGACAAAGAATCCGCATTGGAAAAACTTGAGGCGGAATCAAACCTTTACGATCCGGATGTATTAAAAGCGTTGGAAGAAATTATATAAGGTTGAAATTTCGAGTTTTTCTGAATTTATAAATTGAATAGGCGGGAAGAAAAAGAAAGCGGCAACCGAGCTATTCATCGAGATAGCCTAGTCTGATACTTTGTACGCTCAGCATGGCGAATTGACGCGCTTTTTTTGGTAGCCTATTCAATTTCGTATGCGAAAATATCAAAAAGATTGTTTCAAAATTTATACGAACTCGAATTTCAATCTAAATAACTTTTAAAAAGATGCCGATAAACTATGTATGAAAAAATACGTATTTTGTTTTATCGCATCTTTTTTTGTTTTATCAGCTTTAAGTGCAAAAAAACAGGCAAAACCTTTATATAAAATGCAGGAAAAATCAAAGGCGGTGGAGGAACTTGCTCCGGCTGGAGAATCAAAAGTTTTTCTTGTTGGAACAAGCAAGGGACTTTTTAAGGTTTCTGGAGGAGATTCATTTTTTCCGATTTGGGCAGAAGGTTCTGTTGAACAAATAGTACGCACTGTTATTCCTGGTGAAGATGGAAAACTTATTGAAAACTGGTATTTTAGAACAAGCAAAGGAATTCTTTTCAGTTCAGATTTGGAAATTTTTGAATATAGAAATTCAGGATTACCTTTGTCTACGATAAAAAGTTATGATGGACAAAATACAGAATTTGAAACTCGTGTTCAGAATTTAAAAGATTTATGCGCGAATCCGCTTAATCCGCAGCAACTTGTTACAGCAACTAAGGACGCGGTGTTTTTGTCTCGCGACGGTGGAAAAAACTGGAAAAATTTAGGTTCCATGAGCGCGGCTACTCCAGGTGTAAAAGCGTGTGCAATCGGTTCAATGCCAGTTACGCTTAGCGACGGTTCTTTGGGAACAGAACTTGTTGTTTTTATGAGCCATCCGATTTTTGGACTTTCGTATATCAAACCAGATGCTGCACGCCCGACCTGGTATGATGTTGCAAAAGGTTTTGAGATGATGCCGAGCCTTACAAGTCCAGATGAGATTGCAGACATTCTTCCTGTTCTTGTGCAGGATGAATATGGAACTTCTTACGTTGATATTTATTTAAGCCAGACATTTATTCCTCGTATTTATAAATTTGACTGGCCGAACCGTCAGGGGGAACTTATCTACAAAGGGGAAGAGCCGGCGGAAACAATCGACGGATTGACAGTTGTTGATAATAAGCTGGTTTATTCAAAAAATGAAAATCTTGGTGCGTTAAACCTTGATGATTACACAAATCCTGGAGTTCCGGAAAAACTTGATGAATGGAAAAAGAGTTTTTCATGCGTTCCCGGAAACGTAAATTCTGCGTGGATTCCATTCAATCGGACTGGCCTAAAAAAAGGAATTCTTTTAAACGAACTTTGGCTTTTGTATCCGGGAACAGTAAATTCTGAGTATGGCAAAAAAGCGCTTGGACAAAAAAGCATTTATGTTTCAGCGTATCAATGTCGGCTTCAATCTGGAATTGATAAATTTAAAAAAATTATAAAAGACAACAAACTTAATAGTCTTGTAATCGACATGAAAGATGATTATGGACTTCTTCGGTATGATACAAAGGATGAACTTGTAAAATCCAAGGGAAAAGTTACTCAGTATGCGGTTAACCTTGATCATTTTGTTGAAGAATTCAAAAAAGACAATATTTATCTTATTGCCCGAATCGTTGTTTTTAAGGACAGAAATCTTGCGAAATTCGGCGGTTCAAAATATGCGGTCTGGAATTACAACACAAAATCTCCATGGGTCGGTATAAAAGAATACGAGGATATTGTTGACGAGGAAACTGGCGAGATTACTGGAAAAAATCCTGTTTATTACGATGAAAACTGGGTTGATCCGTATTGCCCGGAAGTTTGGGAATATAATGTTTCGATTGCAAAGGAACTTATTGCCCGCGGATTTGATGAAATTCAGTTTGATTATATAAGATTTCCGACTGACGGTTACAATCTGCGACAGGCAAGTTACCGTTGGAAAAGCGAAGGAATGGATAAGGAAAGTGCACTTGTTTCTTTCTTGAAATATGCACGCGAAAACATAAAAGCTCCAATCGGAATTGATATTTATGGCGCAAACGGTTGGTACAGAAGCGGTACAAGAACTGGTCAGGATGTTGAAATGATGGCGGAATATGTTGACGTTATCGGTCCGATGTTTTATCCGAGCCATTTTGAAAATGCGTTCATGAATTTCCCGCCGATTGAAGATCGGGTTTACCGAATTTATTATTACGGAACTTACAGAAATTCAATTCTTGCCAGAAATCGTGTTGTTGTTCGTCCTTGGGTTCAGGCTTTTTATCTTAATGTAAGTTACGATCGGCAGTATTACAACAAAGATTATGTTCTGAAGGAGATTTTTGGAGTCCGGGATTCTGTTGACCATGGTTATATGTATTGGAATAATTCTGGAAATTACGAAATGCTTTCTCCGGATATTTCAAAAGATGATCCATTTATTGGAACTTGCCCGGAATCTAGCTTGAATTTTAGAAAACCTGCGTTAGGAACTCAAGAAGCTCCAGGTTTTGTGAATGAAGGACTTTCTCGGGTTGATAGGATTTATAATCACGAAAAGAATCTGCGGACTTCAAGAGAATCTGTGTTTACGCCATTTCTTCAGATGAAACTTTTTAATAAGAATGTTGAGAAATTTTAGAAAAGATAATTAAACTTATTCTGTTTGCGGATGTTCTTGTATTTCCAGAATTTTATCCAGCGGAAGTGAAGTTGCTTTTGCAATTTGTTCAGGGGGTAAGATTCAGTTTAACTTGAAAAAAGAAAACCTTGGACAAAAACGCAAACAACTGTATTATTGTATAATTCACATGAAATAAATCAATCTTTAATTTTTACGGAGTCCAAAAATGTCTAATCCAAAATATGTTCCGGAAGAGCCGATTTGTGCGATTGCTACGGCTTTGGCTCCAGCGGCACTGGGGATTGTTCGCTGTTCTGGAACTGATTGTGTTCACTTGCTTTCAAAAGTTTTTTCGCGTCCGAAGGCATTGATTCAGGCAACTGGAAATTCTCTTGTTTATGGATGGATTAAAAACGGAAACGCAAAGATTGATGAGGTTATGGTCAGCGTTTTTCGCGCGCCAAAAAGTTTTACAGGCGAGGAAATGGTTGAAATCAGTTGTCATGGCGGACCAGGCGTTGTTATGGCAATTCAAAATCTTTTGTTGAACAGTGGATTCCGTCAGGCAGAACGCGGTGAATTTACTTTTCGGGCTTTTATCAATGGCAAAGCGGATTTAACAAAAGCAGAAGCCGTTCAGGAAATTATTGAAAGCCGGACTGGAGAAAGCCGTAACCGTGCGGTTGGGCGACTTGCAGGAAATCTTTTTGAGGAAATCAACAGCATAAAAAAACTTATAACGGACACGCTTGCTTCTATTGAAGTGGAGATTGAATATCCAGAAGATGAGGAAACTATAGCGGACACTTTTGACCATTCAGATTTGCATGAGGCAATTCTCCGGCTTTCTGAGCTGAATGATTCGTGGCAGGGCGAAAAACTTTATCAGGATGGTGCGCGCATTGTGCTTTGCGGCCGAACAAATGCTGGAAAATCTTCTTTGTTCAATGCGATTTTAAAAGAAGACCGCGCGATTGTAAGTGATATTGAAGGAACTACCCGCGACTGGCTTGAAAGTTGGGTTGATTTTGGCGGACTTCCGGTTCGACTTTTTGATACAGCTGGGCTTCGCGAAACAGAAGATGTGATTGAGGCGCATGGCGTTGAACTTACTAAAAATCTTACAGAAGATGCTGATGTTATTTTGTATTTGTGCGACAGCAAATCTGGACTTACAAAAGATGATGTTGAATTTTTAAAAAACGCGGAAAAACCTGTAATTTTCTGCTGGAATAAAATTGATTCAGTAGAAAAAAATATTTCTGAACAAAATTCTTATTTGCTGAAAAATGAAAATCTGGGAAATATAAAGAAAGAAATTCAAATCAGTGCAAAAAAAGGAAATGGATTTTCTGAGCTTTATAATGCTGTTAAAGAAATTCTTTTTTCGGGGTTGTCAAATGAGCGTCCGCAGGCAGGACTTGGTTCTTCGCGCCAGAAAATGGCTGTTGAAGAAGCTTTGGAAAGTGTGAAACATTCGCTTGTTGCCGCGGAAAAAGATTTTGCGCTGGATGCGGTTGTTCAGGATTTGGAAGATGCCCTTAATTTTCTTGGAGAAGTTACCGGGGAAGTTACAGCCGATGATGTTCTTGGAAGCATTTTCAGTCGTTTTTGTGTAGGAAAATAATAAAATATGAAAGATTATATTTTTTTTGACCTTGATGGAACTTTGACCGATTCCAGACCAGGAATTTTTGAATCTTTGCAGGAAGTTTTTGTTCATTTTGGAATAAAAAAGACAGAAAAAGAGATGATGCCGTTTTTGGGACCCGCGCTTTGGGACAGTCTGCCAAAATATTGTGGATTTTCTCACGAACAATGCGTTGAAGCCGTTGAAATATTCCGAAAAAGTTATGCGGAAAAAGGAATTTTCAACAATAAAGTTTATAATGGAATTATTCCTCTTCTGGAAAAATTGAAATCTGAAAAAAAACACATCATTCTTGCTACAGGAAAACCTGAACCGCAGGCAAATATTGTTCTGAATCATTTTGGCTTGCGAAAATATTTTGATTTTGTTGGCGGAAGTTCTTTGGATAAAAGCCGCAGTAAAAAAACGCAGGTTATTGATTATGCGGTAAAAAATTGTGGACTTTCAGAAAAAGACAAAGATCGAATCATAATGGTTGGCGACCGGGAAAATGATATTAACGGTGCGCATGAAAATGGAATAAAAGTTGTAGCTGTTCTTTACGGTTACGGTTCAAAAGAAGAGTTTGAGCAGAATGGTGCGGACTACATCTGTGAAACTGTAAAAGATTTGCGGGAATTTTTGTTGAATTCAAAGCTGTAATCGGGAAAAACTGAAAATGGAAAATTCTGAAGAAAAATATATGCGCAGGGCAATTCAGTTGGCTCGTAATGGCGAAGGCTGGACAAATCCTAATCCTTTGGTTGGTGCGGTGATTGTGAAAAACGGCGAGATTATTGGTGAAGGATTTCATCGTAGATATGGCGAGTTGCATGCGGAGCGCGATGCGTTAAAAAATTGTCAGGAACTGGGAAATGATCCAAAAGGTGCAACCATTTATGTTACACTTGAACCTTGCTGTCATTTTGGAAAGCAGCCGCCGTGCACTTATGCGCTTGTTGAATCTGGAATTTCTAGAGTGGTTGTTGGCAGCCGAGACCCGAATCCGCTTGTTCACGGAAAAGGCAACGAGTATTTGCGGCAGCACGGCGTTGAAGTGATTGAGGATTTTTTGAAAGATGAATGTGATGCGTTGAATGCAATTTTCTTCCATTATATAACAACGAACCGTCCATATATTGCCCTGAAATATGCGATGACATTGGATGGAAAAATTGCCACAAAAACTGGCGAGTCAAAATGGATTAGCGGAGAAAAAAGCCGTGCAGAAGTTCAAAGGCTTAGAAACAGGTTCGCAGGAATTCTTTGCGGAATCGGAACGGTTTTAAAAGATAATCCAATGCTGAATTGTCGTATGAAGGGCGGAAACAACCCGGTTAGAATTATTTGCGATTCTCATTTAAAAATTCCGCTGGAATGTAATATTGTTCAGAGCGCGAAAGAGATAAAGACTATTGTTGCGGCGCTGGATTCTAACGAAAAAACTTTTGCAGAGAAAAAACTTTTGCTGGAAGAAAAGAATGTTGAAGTTCTGATTGTTCCGCAAGATGAGAACGGAAAAATTAATCTTGAGGCACTTTTTTGCGAGCTTGGAAAACGAAAAATTGACAGCGTTCTTGTTGAAGGCGGAGGAGAGATTAATTTTTCTGTGCTGGAAAAGAATCTTGCTGACTGCATTTACGCGTTTATTGCCCCAAAAATTTTTGGCGGAACTGCAAAAACTCCAGTTGCTGGGACAGGAATTGCACATCCGGCGGACGCATTTACGTTCAAGCTGAAAAACATAAAACATTTTGACGACGATATTCTGCTTGAACTGACAAAAAATTGATTTTAAGTTTTTGTTGTGTTCAACAGAAACTTAAAATCAATTTTTATTGCTTTGGAAAAAACGCGGTTTTCTTTTTATGGTTTTTGCAATACAATTGGTTATTCACAATGAGTGCGCCCGGGATTGGAGTGGCCCGCCTTGGCGGGTTGCGAGCGTTGCCTTTGGCGGCGGCGAGCAATGAGCGGTTAGCGGAACCACGGAAAGCCCGTTTGCGGATGAAATTTGGCGCCCAAATAAAAAAAGAAAGAAGGAAAAAATGTCGGTTACGGTAAAAGGTGAAGGTTTAACGATTGAGGATGTTTGCGCGGTTGCTTATAAAAATGAAGAAGTAAAATTGCCGGAAAACAAGGAATTTTGGGCTACTTTGGATGAAAGCCGAAAATTTTTGATGGATTACATAAATACTGGTGTTCCGACTTATGGTGTTACAACGGATTTTGGAGATTCTTGTCATAATCAGATTAGTGTGGACAAGGCTGGGGAACTTCAGCGGATTATCTGCACTTACCATGGAATTGGTCTTGGTCCAAAATTTGATAAGGAAACTGGACGCGCGGTTGTTCTTGCAAGATTGAATGGAAATGTGAAAGGCGGACATTCTGCGATTCGGCCGGAACTTGCGAAAATGATGGTTACGCTTTTGAACAAGGATATTATTCCAGTGATTCCTCAGTTGGGGTCGGTTGGTGCTTCTGGTGATTTGACTCCGCTTTCGTATCTTGCGGCGGCGATTATGGGCCAGCGAAATGTTTATTACAAGGGAAAAATTGTGCCTACGATGGAAGCGTTTGAGGCGGAAGGAATAAAGCCTCTTCCGATTGAAGCGAAGGAAGGGCTTGCGCTTATGAATGGAACTTCTGTTATGACGGCGGTTGCTTCGCTTGCGATAAAAAAGGCTGAGCGGCTTGCGAAAATTTCTGATTTTTTAACGGCGGTTACCAGTGAGATTACGCGCGGAAAAGATACTCCGTTTGTTGCGAAAGTAAGTGAAATCAAGAACCATAAAGGTCAGTGCGAGTCTGCGGCTTATGTTTACAATATCATAAAAGATTCAAAGCGCGTTTTTAGATACGAGGATTTTTTGGAAAGCCAGATTTCTAAGATGGACGGGAAGAAATTTGTTGTTCAGCAGAATAAAATTCAGGACAGATATTCTATTCGTTGTGCGCCGCAGATTAATGGCGTTTACCGTGATACTTTGCGGATTGCCCGCGAATGGATTACGGAGGAATTGAACAGCGCAAATGATAATCCGCTTGTTGATATTGAGGCTGAACGCATTTATAACACTGGAAATTTTTATGGCGGTCATATTTGCGCTTCTTGCGATTATATGCGTACTGCGTTGGCAAATATTGCTGATTTGTCTGACAAGCAGGCAGAAGTTATAATTGATGGAAAATTTAATGGGCTTACGGAAAATCTGATTCCGTTTACTCCGGCGGATAGCCCGCGTGCTGGTTTGCGTCTTGGATTTAAGGCAGCGCAGATTACGATTTCTGCGATTCGCGGTGAAGTTCAGACTTATTGTTTTCCGGTAAGCATAACTTCTGCTCCGACTGAGGCTTTGAATCAGGATAAAGTTTCGATGGGAACAATTTCTGCGCGCAAGTTGAACGAGCAGATTGAGCTGGTTTTCCTTCAGTTTGCGACTCATCTGCTTGCGGCTATGCAGGCTGTTGATTTAGCTGGTCCGGAAGATTTTGCGCCGTTCACAAAAAAAGTTCATTCCGAAGTTAGAAAAATGAGCGCATTTGTGGAAGATGACCGTGCTTTGGACAAAGATGCTGAGGCTGTATGCGAATGGCTCAAAAAAACTGATTTGTTTGACTGATTTTGCTGAATTTTTGATGATGAGTTTTTTATGACGGAAGAAATTAAGCAAAAGCTAAGGGAACTTGCGGATAAATACGAAAATTCTTCATTTTTGGAGTCTGATCCAAGTCAATTTTTACATTGGTACAAAAATCAGGCTGATGTTGAGATTGCGTCTTTTGTTGCGGCAATGCTTTCTTTTGGAAACAGGAAGCTGTTTATTCCAAAAATTCGGTTTATTTTTGAAACTGCGGACAAGGCTGGCGGAATTTTCTTGTGGCTGAAAAACGGTGCTTTTGAAAAAGATTTTTGTGCGGCTTCTGAAAATGATGATGAAAAATTCTATCGTTTTTATTCGTATAAAGAAATGAAAAATCTGTTCCGAGCTTTTAAAATTCTTTTGGAAAAATATGAAACTTTTGGCGAATACGTAAGGAATTTTGATTCTGGAAAAAATCCTGTGGCGGCAATTTCTGCGGCTTTTGAAAACTGTAAAATTGTTCCGAAAGGAAAAAATTCTGCGAACAAACGCGTGAATATGTTTTTGCGTTGGATGGTTCGCCAGAATTCTCCGGTTGATTTGGGGTTATGGAATTGGATTTCGCCAGCGGATTTGATAATTCCTTTGGACACGCACGTTATTCAGGAGGCGGAAAAATTACATCTGATTCCAGAAAATTCTCCGGCTTCCATGAAAACTGCCAAAAGAATAACTGCTCAGCTAAAGCAAATTTGGCCAGAAGATCCATGTAAAGGTGATTTTGCACTTTTTGGTTTAGGTGTGGATGACGAAAAATAACGGAAATCGATTTTTCGCAATTTATAAAAACTCAATTTTTATTGGAGAATTTATGATAATCTGGTTGATTCTTGCGGTTTTATTTAATGTTTATTTTGTTGTGATGCGGATTTGCTCACCGGAAACCATTTTTGGCTCATTCTTCAGTTTTTCTTCCATTTGGTTTTGGCTTTCTGTTGTATGTTTTGTGATTTTTTGTCTAAGAAAACATCATTTATGGAAAAAATCGCCACGTGCGCTGAAAATTACCGTTTTTTCAGTTTTTGGTGCAGGAATTTTGATTGCTGGTGTTAATTTGTGGTTTATTTGTCATCCTAAACTTGCTGATGGTTCAGAAAATCCTGAATATGTGATTCTTCTTGGCGGAGGAATTACAAAAGATGCGGAATTGACGGACAGTGTAAAGCGCCGTGTTGCGGTGGCGGCAGATTATTTGAAGACGAATCCAAGTGCGGTTTGCGTTGTTACCGGCGGAAAAGGACTTTTTGCTCCTTGCCCGGAAAGTGATGTTTTAAAACCTGCGTTGGAATCTTTTGGAATTGAAGAAAAACGTGTTCTTGCGGAAAATCAGGCTAAAGATACGATTCAGAATTTTCAGTTTAGCGTAAAGGTTCTTTCTGAATATTCTGGTCGTTCTGCTGAAGAAATTTTAGCCGCGCCGATAGCGGTTGTTACAAATGATTTTCATCTTGCGCGTGCTGAACGACTTGCACGCCGGATGGGATTTTTGAATGTTGTAGGAGTTTCCGCAAAAACTCCGTGGCTTTTTGTTCTGAATGCATATTCTCGCGAAATCCTTTGCTACATAAAGTTGAATCTGCGTATTCTGCTTACCGGCAAACCATCAAAGATTTTTTAGATTGAGTTGATTTTAAGGATTTTACTGAATCCACAAATTGAATAAGCGCGAAGGAAAAAGGCAAGTTTGGCGTCCTTGAAGTGCTTTTTGCCGAATGGCATAAAAGAATTGTCGAGCATTTTCTGAAAGAAAAGCGCAGATAATTCTTCCCAAAAAACACTTCACCATAGCCAATACTTGACTTTTGACTGGAAGCTTGTTCAATTTCTTTCACTCAATACTCTTCAAAATTAACTCAATCTAAAAACCAACAAATTTTTATCTTCTATAAATAAAAAAAATCATATAAAATCAAAAGGTATGGAAACTCCTTTTTTGGGCGAACTGCTGATTATTTTTTTGATTCTTTTGAATTGCGTGCGGATTTTTCTTTTGAAGTTTGGGAAAATTGACTCGCTTACAATTCTTGCGCCAATCAGTGTGGTTCTTGCCATTTTGCAGATTTTTGCCTGGAATGTGGATATTTTTTCACTTTCAATTCTTGCGATTTCTATTTTTTGCTTTTTTACAAATTTCCGCGCATTTTTGCGTTTTTCCGGCGGACTTTACGTTGATCATTATAGCGTTGGATTTAAAATCGGAACATTTTTTGTGATTCTTTTGTGCCTTTTTGAGGGTGCGATTCTTGTAAAATATCGTCCTGTTTTTTTGAACAGAAAAGAATTCAATATAGTAGAAGAAAAATTCAGACTTTCTGGGGATTTTTCAGCCGGTTTTGAAAAATCAGAAAATTTTGTTTTTTCTTCGGCAGAAATTCGCGTTTTTTCTCCGGTAAAAAAGGAGAATTTTAACGGCCAGTCAATAATTTTGATTTCGGATAAGCGCGCTGATTCTGTTGAATACGTTCCGTATATGAAAATGCTTGCGGCTAAAGGTTTTAAGGTTTATTCCGGCGATTTTTATGCCCGCGATGGAAAATGGTTTCATAATCTTGCGGATTTTAAGGTTTTCAGAAAATTTTTTATGCAGATAAATTATTTTCAGAATCCTGTGAAATTTGAAATGCAAAAGGAATTTTATTCATTCAATGAGGCGCGGGAAATTCGTGCAATGTTGGATTTTGTTTCTGCGGAAGAAAAAACTGCTGAATCTTCTGTTGAGCCGATTTTTGTGGTTGGCGACTGGATGAGCGATATTTGTTTTGATGATTTTTCAAAGGAAAATCTGGAGAGTGTCAGCGGATTTTTTAAACTTTCTGATTTGACGGAATATTCCAGCAAAGGTTTTGGTTTTGTTCAGCAGACTTCGCCGTTTACCGCCCGTTTTTTGAATTTGGAGCGAGAGCCGAATCTTGGGAATTTAACTGCAATTGTTGAAAAAACTTTGGACGCAATTCCCGCTCCACTTTATAAAAAAGAAATAATCGAGCCGCAAAATCATGCGGAAGAACAATCGCAAAATCTGGAACTTTTTGATTGATTTTTTACGGGAGAAAAAATGACGTTAAATGAACTTGATAGCTATTTTAGAAGTTTTTTAAAGATTGAAAATTATCCTGCGGATGTTTCAAGAAATGGAATTCAAATTCAAAACAGCGAGCCGGATAAAAAGCAGATAAAAAAAGTTGCGTTTGCGGTGGACGCTTGTCAGGAAACCGCCCTTAAAGCTGTTGAAATTGGGGCGGATGTGCTTTTTGTTCATCACGGACTTTTTTGGCCGGAAACAGAGATTCTTGTGGGCGCTGCGTACAAAAGGTTTGCGCCGTTCTTGAAAAACGATGTTGCGTTATATGCGTGCCATATTCCGCTTGATGCGAATAATCCGTATGGAAATAATTATGGACTTGCTGCCCGGATTGGCTTAAAAAACTTGCAGCCGTTTGGTGAATGGCGAGGAATGTTATGCGGTGTAAAAGGTGAGTTGGAAAATTCTGTCGCGTTGGAGGAATTGGTTCAGCGCGCGCATAATAAAGGCGAAAAGCCGCTTTGTGTTCTTCCGTTTGGAAAAAAAGAGATTAAAACTGTGGGAATTGTTTCTGGTGGTGGTGCGAGCGAATCTGACATTGCTCAGGCAGTTTCTGAAAATTTGGATGTGTACATTACTGGCGAGGCGGAACATAGTTCGTTTCATTTTATAAAAGAGTCTGAAATTAACTTTATTGCGATGGGACATTATTTTAGCGAGACAGTTGGAGTTCAAAATATTGCAAAAAAGTTAAAAGAAGAAACTGGCATTGAAACTGAATTTATAGATTTTCCGACTGGATTATAAAATTTTTCATTTTTTCTTTAAAAGAAGAATTATAAAAGGTATATTTGATATATGAATATTGAAAAAAAGAATTTGCTTCCATTTATATTAACTTTTGCCATAATATTGGCTGATCAGCTTACAAAATTTTTAGTTGAATTTTACATTCCTTTAGATTATGCGAATGGACATTTGGGAATTGGTCCGGCTTTTTTTGGAGATTTTTTTAGAATCATCAGGGTTTATAACACAGGAGTTGCCTTTAGCTTGGGAGATTCTTGGCCTCTTGCTCTTAGACGTTTGAGTTTTGGACTAGTTCCTTTGATTGTTATGATTTTGGTTGTGGTTGTTTATTTTAGGAACAAAGAATTTTCAATGCTTCAGCGTTGGGCAATCTGTGGAGTTCTTGGCGGTGGATTTGGAAATCTTATTGACCGTTTTTTTAGGGCGCGCGGTGTTGTTGATTTTATTGATGTGAAATTTTACGGACTTTTTGGAATGGAACGCTGGCCGACTTTTAATGTTGCTGATTCAGCGGTTGTTGTTTGTGGAATTTTGCTGGTTGCCTCGTTTTTGATTCAAATTGCAAAAGAATCAAAATCAAAGAAAAATGAAAAATAAATAGGAAAAAATATGAATAAAATTGGAATAATTGGCGCAATGGATGTTGAAATAAATATTTTTTGCGAGGAAATGGAAAAAAACGGCAGTTTGAAAAAAACTGAATGTGGAAATCTTGTTTTTAATGAAGGAAATCTTTGCGGAAAAAATGTTGTTGTTGTAAAAAGTGGAATTGGAAAGGTGAATGCGGCTCTTTGCGCTCAACGGCTGATTCTTCAATTTGGTGTAGAAAAAATAATTAATACGGGAATTGCCGGCGCGATTCAGGAAAATCTGCATATTCATGATATGGTTGTTTCAACAGATGCAGTTTATCATGATATGGATGCGACTGCGTTCGGATATGAACCTACTGAAATTCCACAGATGCACACTTCTGCTTTTGATGCGGATGAAAAAATGATTGCGGCAGCCGAAAAGGCTTTTGCCCAGTCTGAAAGTGCAAAAAAATATAAGTTGATTCGTGGACGGATTGCCAGCGGAGACCAATTTATTTCGTATGCGGAACAAAAAGAGCATATTGAAGAAATTTGTTCGCCAGCTTGTGTTGAAATGGAAGGTGCGGCGATTGCCCATGCCTGTTTTTTGAATCAGGTTCCGTTTGTGATTTTACGTTGCATTTCTGACAATGCGGATGACAGTTATGAAGTAACTTACAGTTTCAATGAGAGAATTGCTTCGGAAGAATGTGCGTCAGTTGTTTTAAAGATGCTTGAGTTTTTGGACTAAAAATTGATATTTGGAGGAAATATGTCAGAACATTCAGAAGGTCATTACAAAGTTGATAGTTTTAATCTTGACCATACAAAGGTTGTTGCGCCTTATGTAAGGCTTGCGGCAAAAAAAGTCGGCGAAAAAGGTGATGTTGTAACAAAATTTGATATAAGATTTTGTCAGCCGAACAAAGAATTTATGACAACTGGTGCACTTCATTCTTTGGAACATATCATTGCTGAGTATATCCGTGACGAAGTTGACGGTGTAATTGATTTTAGTCCTATGGGTTGCAGAACTGGTTTTTATTTTACAGTTTTTGGTGACCGCGATGAAAAATATATTGCAGAACGAATGTTGAATATTCTTAGAAAAGTTGCAGTTTGGGACAAGCCAGTTCCGGCGGCAACAGAAAAGGAATGTGGAAATTATAAAGATCAGGATTTGGAAGGCGCAAAATCTTGGGCAAAAAAATGGGTTGAAGGAATTGAGCGCAAAGGCTGGGACTGTTACGGTAAAAAAATAAACTAACGCAGAATAAATAATTTTCTTTTAGGAGGCTAACGGTTGAATATTTTTGTAAAATTTAAAGAAACTGTAACGTCAGTGTTGCCTGTAATGCTGATTGTTTTTGTTCTTGGTTTAACAGTCGCCCCCATTGGAACGCCACTTTTGCTGCGGTTCCTTGTCGGTGGGATTCTGCTTATAATTGGGCTTACAGTTTTTTTGCTTGGCGTTGATATTGGAATTCGTCCGCTTGGTGAACAGACTGGAGCGGCATTGGTTTCAAAAAGAAATTTGTTTTTGCTGCTTAGCGTTTCGTTTGTGATTGGATTTTTGGTCACTGTTGCGGAACCGGATATTCAGGTTTTTGGCGATCAGATTCATAGCGTTTTTTCTGCGGTGAATAAAACCGGGCTTGTTTATATTATTGCGGCGGGCGTTGGACTTTTGATTACAATCGGACTTTTAAGATCGATTTTGAACTGGTCTTTAAAAATCACGCTGCTGATTCTGTATATTTGTGTTTTTATTCTTGCATATTTTACTCCAGAAAGTTTCCGTGGAATTGCGTTTGATTCCGGCGGTGCTACAACTGGTCCGATGACTGTACCGTTTATTTTGGCAATAGGAATCGGTGTTTCTTCTGTTCGTTCAACTGGAGCAGATAAAGACAGTGAAAGTTTCGGGCTTACGGGAATTACTTCTGTCGGACCGATAATGGCGGTTCTTGCTTATGGAATGTTCCTTTCTTTTTCAGGCGCGCTTGATTCTGGACATGAGGTTTTGGCTGAATCTGAAAATATTGTCGGGCTTGGAATTTTTCTTCGGTTGATTCCGGGTGTTGCAAAAGAAGCTGCTCTTTCAATTTTGCCTCTTTTTATTCTTTTTGTATTTTTTCAGATTTTTTTATTGCATTTGCCTCCACGAAAAGTTGCAAAAGTAATTGTCGGTCTTGTTTACAGTTTTGTGGGACTTGCAATATTTTTAGTTGGAGTGAATGGCGGATTTATGGATGCCGGAAAACAGCTTGGAACTGTTCTTGGCGCAAAAGCTGCTGAGTTCGGTGGATTTTGGAATGTGCTTCTGATTGCAACAGGTGTTTTGCTTGGTGCGGTTGTTGTTTGCGCTGAACCGGCAGTTTGGGTTCTTACAGAGCAGGTTGAAAATCTTTCCGGCGGCACAATAAAACGAAAGTTGATGCTTACGTTTTTGGCTGCAGGTTCGGCGGTTGCGATTGGTCTTACAATGTGGCGTGCTCTTCAAGGTTTTAGCATTATGCGGATAATTCTTCCGGGATATGCGATTGCTTTGCTCCTTATGATTTTCTGCCCGAAACTTTTTACGGCAATTGCTTTTGACTCCGGTGGAGTTGCTTCTGGACCGATTACTTCAACATTTGTTCTTTCGTTCACAATTGGAGCTTCGCATGCGGCCGGAGGTTCTTCCGATGCTTTTGGCGTTATAGCGCTTGTTGCTATGACTCCTTTGATTGCGATTCAGGTTCTGGGAATTTTGTTTGCGGCAAAGAAACGGAAAAACAAAATCTCAACAAAAATGGAGGAAAAGTGATGTACGATATGATTATTGGGATTGTTCCTAGAAACTGCGGTGAAATTCTGACGCATGCGGCAGTTGATGCGGGTGCTCATGGTGGAACAATTTCCCGCGGAAAAGGAACTGCGGCAAGCACATTTCTTCAGATTTTGGGTATTGCAGATTCAAACAAAGATATAGTTTACGTTCTGGTTCCTTCTGAAAACACAAAAGGAATCATGGCTGCGATGGAAGAATCTTCTTCTGAAAAAAAACAACCTTTTGGGATTTTGTTCAGCACAAAGGTTTCCCAGTTTGTAAAATCCGGTAAGACAACCGGAAAGGATGAAAATATGACAGAAACAACACATCAGCTTATTACTATAATTGTAAATAAAGGTTATGCCGAAGACGCAATGGCTGCGGCAAGAAATGCAGGTGCTACAGGAGGAACGATTCTTTCTGCGCGAGGAACTGCCCGTCCCGGAGATGAAACTTTTTTCGGCGTGGAAATTGTTCCAGAAAAAGATATGATTCTTATTCTTGCTGAAAATGCAAAGGCAAACCAGATTATTGATGCGGTAAAGGAATTGGATTGTCTATCAAAGCCAGGAAGCGGAATTGTTTTTTCAAATCCTGCTGAAAACTTTACGTTGCTTGGAAAGAAAAAATAATGACTGTAAAAGATTCTGTTTTTTTAGTTCTGCAAAATGCAAAAACAGAAGATGGTTTTGTTTCGGGTCAGGAACTTGCAGAACGTTGCAAAGTTACAAGAACTTCTGTTTGGAAGGCAATCAATGCATTGCGAAAACAAGGCGCGCAGATTGAAGCTGTTACAAATCGAGGCTACAGGCTTGTTTCAAATGATATTTACAATGCTTCTGAAATTTTAAAGTATGTTTCAGATAAAGATGTAAAAATCAAATTTTTTGATGTTATTGATTCTACAAGCACCCAGGCAAAGCGTGAATTGGCAGAAAAAGATGGAAAATCTCTTCACAAAACTGTTTTTGTTGCGGCAAAGCAGACTTCTGGAAGAGGACGTTTGGGACGTCCGTTTTATTCGCCGGAAGAAAGCGGAATTTATCTTTCTGTTGTTTATGCGAACGGAAATATTACAAAACCTGCGGTGATTACAGCTTCTGCTGGAGTTGCTGTCTCTCGTGCATTGAAAAAAATCTACAATGTTGATGCAAAAATAAAGTGGGTGAATGATGTTTTTGTTGACGGAAAAAAAGTCTGCGGGATTCTTGCGGAAGGCGTTGCGAATTTTGAAACAGGAATGATTGAGGCTGCGGTTGTTGGAATTGGAATCAACATTACAACAAATAAAAATCAGCCGGAAGAATTAAAAGATATTGCAGGAGGCGTAATTTCTTGCTCTAAAAACAGAAGGCAGGCGGAACTTTGCGCGGAAGTTATAAACGAATTTCTTTCAATTCTTGATGGTGGCAAAGAAGAAATAAAAAAATCAATGCAGGAATATAAATCTCGTTCTTTTTTGATTGGAAAAGAAATCGAGATTTCTCCTGTTATAAACACAGAAGATAAGAATTTTAAATGCGTTGTGCAGGATGTTACAGAAGACGCAAAACTTGTTGTAAAACTTAAAAACGGTGAAATAAAAATTCTTGACAGCGGAGAAGTTTCCATTCATTCTAAAATCGTGTTATAATATAAATTATTCAAAATATAACTGGTAGGTAAAGAATGGCTGACGATTTTGAGGATGAAATAAATAAACTTCTTGCAGATGTGGACAATCCTTCCAGCGAAGGCGTTGATGTTTCATCAGAATTTGAACAGAAAAGCGATGCCCCTTTTTCGATGCAGGATTTTACTCGGTGTTCAAAATTGTTCAATGCAAAAGTTGAGTCTGCGCCGAAAAAACATTCAATTCACGAAGTTGATTTAAGTAAACGGCAGTTTGATGAAATCACAAAATTCACAGAAGCTGTTCCTTCAAAAGTTTTTGATGACACAACTTACTACAAGACTGCTTTGACAGGTGAAAATGCTTCTGCTCAGCGATTGCACCAGGTTCTTTCAAAATATCTTACTTGCCAAGATCCAAAGGATAGAACAGTTTACAGACAGAATATTATTTCTGCATATTGGGAACTTGTGCGCGGAATGGCTCCTAAAATGGCGGATTTAAATTTGCCAATGCCAAAGCGAATGCTTGTTCGGTTCGGCGTTTTGCTTCCTTCTCTTTTTAGACCAGAACAAAAAGAATTTTTTTCCAAGATAATTTTTGAAAACCGTACAGGCGAGCCGGTTCTTTACGAAGATGAATGGTTCCGCGAGATTGCTAGTGGTCGGCTTACAAATTCAATGACCGATGAAAAACGTGCGCCAAAAAAAGCTACAACTCCAGAAGAAGCAAATTCAATGGAACAGAGCCGTTTGCAGCAGCTTCAGTCAAAAAACTCTGGAAAGATGCAGGCGGCTGAAAATCTTGTTAATATTAAAGAAAATGAACGGAGCGTGCTTGAGCAGGAAATCCGCGAGCGTTTTGAGGAACTTTGCGAGCATAATACAATTCCTGGACTTGAGCCTCACCGGGCGGCTTATTCTGAAAGTCAACAGCGTCTTTTTAGTGAAATTACTGACCGTTTGCATCGGCTTTCTAAAAATGGAAAGGAATATGTGCGCTGCTTAAAAGATTTTGAGGATGCGAAGGGCGTTTACGATAGCGTTGAAGGAAAACTTTCTGAGAGCAGCGGAAGTCAGACTCATGCAGCAGATACGGATGCTGTAAATGTTGAATTTGAAACTGTTCGCCAAATGGCAAAAATGACTGTAGGTCGCCAGGGAAACCAGTTTCCTCTTTTTACGCGGGAATTTTATCATTGTATGGAACGAGGAACCGGAACTCGTGAAAATGTAATCGATATTTTGCGTTGGGTTGAATCAATTGATCCGGGGGCATTCTGTCGTGTTCATAAAAATGTTCCGAACCGAATTGTTCCTTATGTTTTGTTGCTTCCTACTTATGGTGACCGAGGTTTTTGCTGGGAACCGTTTGACCGTTACAACAGAGTTACAAGCCGCGGACGTATTGTTATTCCTATGTATCCACGGGATTTGAAAATCGCAGTGCTTACAGCTGTTGCGGATTTGCGTTGGCAAGTTGCAAAAGAAAAAGCTTCTTACTATTGGATGGAAGAAGGTTTGACAGGACAATATTATCAGTACATAGATCGTCAGAAGTTAAAGGGAGATTTGAAAGCTTTCTTTATTGAAGATTATGTTTTGTGGATGACGAAAGAATCTAATGGCGTTCAGCGATTGGATAAAGAAGTCCGGGGAATTTTCTGGAGAAATATGCCGTACCCAGATTCGTTAAAGCAGGAGTTGCGCAAGCGAAGTCTTGTTTACGATGAACTTTGCATAAAAGACAACAACCGCGCGATGAGCGATGGATATTGATATTCAGTTTGTAAAAGCCTCGGTTTTTATGCCGAGGCTTTTTCTGATAGCTAATTCAATTTCTGTACTGAATTTATAAAACTCGATATTTCTGATTAGATATTTGAGCCTGTTATATTTGGAATGACAGGTTTGTCTGCAAGAATCATATTTTTTAATTCTGCATATTTTATTTTTTCATTGCCAGAGCCAAGTTCATTTGAATGATTTTTTACCTGTGCAATTCCGCGCATTTCTGCAAGATTATGATAACCGTGAGTTTTCATAAAATTCTTTAGGCCGTTTACAATATCAATTGCAACGTCAGGATTTGTAAATTTTGCCTGACCGATTTCAATTGCCTCGGCTCCAGCCATAATAAATTCAACTGCATCTTGCCATGTTGAAATTCCGCCGATTCCAACAACCGGAACTCTTTGCGCTGGTGGAAGTTTGTTGATTTCTTCTATTACATCGTAGACAATTCGCAGTGCGAGCGGTTTTAATCCTGGACCTGAATATCCTGCATGAACATTGTTAAAGAATGGCATTCCTTTTTCAATGTCGATTGCAACTCCGTGAACCATATTTATAAGGCTGATTGCATCTGCTCCGGCTTTTATGCAGGCGATTGCGATTGGGCGGTTGTCTGGAGCATTTGGTGAAAGTTTTACCATGAGTGGCTTTTTTGTTACGGCTCGAACCGCGGAAACGCAGTAGTAGGCTGTGTCGGCGCTCATTCCCCATGCAAGTCCAGCAGCTTTTATGTTTGGACATGAAATATTCAGTTCAATCATATCACATTCAGTTTTGTCAAGAAGTTTTGCACCTTCAACATAAGATTCAATATCGCTTCCGGCAAGGTTTGCGATTACAACTGGACCAAGAGTCAACATTCCTGGAAGAAGTTCTTTTATAAAGGTTGGAATTCCTGGATTTTGCAGCCCGATTGAATTCATATTTCCGCCGGGAACTTCAAGGCTTCGTTCGCCTTTGTTTCCCGTGCGCGGTTCAAATGTGCAGCCTTTTGAAGCAATTCCGCCCCAAGCAGAAACATCGCTTACGCCACGGAAATTTTGTCCATAGGAAAAAGTTCCTGCGCTGGCAATTGTTAGATTCTTAAAGTGAACGCCTGCAATTTTAACGGACAAATCAGGTTCTTCATCTTTTTCGAGCGGCTTTCTTCGTGGAGCAGGTTTTGGAAATTCTATAATTTTTGCGTCAAAAACCGGACCGTCTTTACAGCAACGTTTTAATCCTTCTTTTGTTTCAATTGTGCATCCAAGGCAAGCTCCAAGTCCGCATAACATTCTGTGTTCCATGGAAATCCAGCATTTTATTCCAAGCTCTTCTGCGACATTTTTTACATAATTCAAGGCAGGCGTCGGACCGCAGGCGTAAATAACCTGATAACCAGCTTTTTGAATCGCTTCTTTTGAAAATCCTGCTGGAAGCATTCCGTGAATTCCAACGCTTCCGTCATCTGTGGTGATTATTGTATTTGCGGCTTTTACATTTTCAAGTCCATAAGAACCAGATTTAAAAGATGCGTAAAAATCATACGTTCCGGCAGGCAGTGTTGAGGCAAGATTTGCAACTGGAGCAACACCGATTCCTCCGCCGACAATTGCGATTTTTGGAGTTTTTTCTTTGTTGTCTGCAATGATTTTTTGAGCATCTTCAAGCGGCCATTCTGTTCCGAGCGGTCCAATCAAACTTAAAGATTCGCCAATGTACATATGGCAAAGTTCTTGTGTTCCGCGGCCCTTTTCAAGAATCATAAATTGAATTTTTACTTCTTTTTTGCCATTTTTGTTGATTTTTTCTTCTGAATGGTAAACACTGATTGGACGATTGTAATTTGTTGTGGTTTTCTTGCTTCTTATAAGATAAAATTGACCGGCTTTTGGGCTTAATTGAGTTTTTCGGTCTAAGATTGCAGTTGTTTCAAGCAAGAATACATTTGGTTGACCTTCTATTTGCTCAAGTTTTTCAACTTTTGTTTCTCCAAAAAATAACAATCCTTTTCCGTTTTCATCAATTTCAGCCAAATCCATTTTTTCCTCCAGCTTAATAAAAAATTCCAATATCGTGTTTTTTTTAATATAATAAGAAATCCAGATTTTTTTTAGATAAATTTTTGAAAAAAATTATCAATAACGGAAAAATTTATCATATTGAAGTTTGAGTTTATTAATTCTGAAAGGTCGCTCTCAACGGATTTTAGAAACTCAAACTTCAATATGAAAATAGGTCGGGATATTGTGAAAAAAGAATGGTTTGAAAATGCGGAATTTTGGGAATTGTACTCGCCGGTGATTTTTGATGAAAATCGTTGGGCGGAAGCGCCTGCTGTTGCAGAAGCCGTAAAAAAATTGGCGGAATTAAAACTGGGAGATTCGGTTCTTGATGCTGGATGCGGGCCTGGACGAATCAGCGTTGAACTTGCTTTGCTTGGATTTGATGTTACAGGCGTTGATATAATTCAGTCTGAGCTGGATGCGGCTTTGGAAAGTGCGCGCGATGAGGGCGTAAAATTGACTCTTTTAAAAGAAGATCTTAGAAATTTTTCCAGCGAAAAAAAATATGATTGTGCGGTAAATCTTTACACTTCGTTTGGTTATTGCGAAACAGTGCAGGATGATTATAAAATTTTGAAAAATATTTATGATTCTTTAAAGCCGGGCGGAATTTTTATTCTTGAAACGATTAGCCGCGAAACTGCGATTATTAATTTTACAAAAGGCGAGGAATTTTTACGCTCGGAAATAAAAGTTGTTACAAATTTTAGCGTTGTTGGAGCTTGGGAAGGACTTTGCTCCGACTGGACTCTTGTTTTTCCAGATGGAAATAAAATTGAGCATAAATTTGTTCAGCGTCTTTATTCTGCGCCAGAATTGAAAAAAATTCTTTTGGATTTGGGTTACAAAACTGTTGAAATTTATGGCGGCTATGAAAAACAGGCTTATGACCAGACGGCTGCGACTATGGTTATGGTTTGTCAGAAATTCTGATTTATATAGAAAATTTTTAAAATGAAATTATTTCATCGTAAACTTGGATTGCAAAAACATCGGTCATTCCAGAGATGAATTCTACAACGCATTTTATGTATGAGCCGATGTCGTTAAGATTGAATACTTGCACAGTGTTCAGTCGAAGGATTTTTTTTCGGTCCATTTCGGTTTTCCATGTTATCGGGCGGTAATTTGTGTATTTTATCAGCCATTCAACAAATGTTTTGCCTAAAACTGGATAATATTTTAGTGCTTGCGCCATTCTGCCGTTTTTTGCGTATTCGTAGTAGCGCATAAGGGTTCGGAAAATTGTCTGAAGGCAGTTGTCTGCGTAATATGAAAATTCTTTTAGCCGCCAATGGTTGTAAATATGCGCAAAGTTGAATTTTTTTATTTCCAGGATGAAGTTAAAGTATTCTTCGCTAAAGCAAAGTCCTTTTTCCGGGGTGCTTTGCTGGCAAAGGTCAACAATCAGATCATTTATTAATACGGTCGTGTTTACCGCTTTTCCGCTGCGGAATGCATGGTTGCCTTTTGAATTGAGTGTGGTTGCCACAATTTCGCGCATGTGGCGGTATGCGGCCATATCAAGAATGTGGTATTGCCGGGCATCTTCTATGTCGCGGCCAAGATATGCGATTTTGTCCGCGATTTTTACTACGCATCCTTCCCATGTAAAAGGCTGAATCAGTCCGGGGCGTTTTATTGAGTATAAATCGATTGCGTCTGCGCGTGGTTTTATTCCTTGCTGGTCGATTTCGCCGCAGTGGCAGATTAAACCATCTCGCACGGCATAAGTAAGGTTCAGCGGCTGTGCTATTCCGTCCGGATCTGGAAGAGTTTCTATAAAATCGGCAAAAAACAGAGAATTCCGTTCGTGCCAGAATTTTTTTGGTGCGTCTTTTCCTTCTTTTTGTTCCATCAGAGAATTAAGGCAGTCTTCCCCATGGTGTCCGAATGGCGCGTGCCCAATATCGTGTCCCAAGGCAATTGCGTTAGAAAGCTGTTCGTTTAAACCAAGATATTTGCAGATTGTGCTTGCAACGCTTGCCACATGCATAACGTGTTCCATTCTTGTGCAGACATGGTCGTTGTGCGGAGCATAAAAAACTTGGGTTTTGTGCTTTAGGCGGCGGTATGCCTGGCAGTGAAGGATTCGCGTGTAGTCGCGCTCAAAGTCAGAGCGGATGTCATTTCTGTCGTAAATTGGAGTTTCGCGTTTTGTAGCTTCCTGCCATTTTGGATTTTTTTCGTCGCATTTTACAGATTCAAAGCCGTTTTTCATGATTTGATTATATTGGTAGCCACTTAAAATTGCAAATTAAGATTTTTTGGAAGGGCGCCTGCCCTACGCCTCAGCCCTGCGGTCTTCGTCTACCCCTCTGAACAGAGGTCGGCTTCGCCGCCCGATTTTTCTAATTCTTTAAAAACAAAAAGTCCCTGATGAAAAAGGAGGAAAATCACCAGGGACTGGAGTATGTTCTTTAATTATTCGCTTTACACTAAAACAACCAAATTGCACGCAAAAGGTTACAATTATTTTTTGGGGAATTTGTTTGAATGGTTGTTTTTTATTGGAGAATGAATAAATCCGCCGAAAGCGTTTCTTTCTCAATCAACAAAAAAATGCAGACATTTTTGACCAACCACTTTTACCAGCAATGGGGCTTTTTGCTTGACAAATTCTCTTATTCTGTTAGACTAAATAATGATGACAAAAAATAGAAAAATGTCATTTTGAAAAATTAATGAGGTAATTATGTCTAAGAAATTTGCATTTTTATTTCCTGGTCAGGGTGCGCAGGAACCTGGAATGTTAAAGGATATTTGCGAAGCTTTTCCAGAAGCACGCAAGGTTGTTGATGAAGTTTCAAAAATAACTGGCGTAGATATGCCGAAACTTATGTGGGAATCAGAAAAGGAAGTTCTTAGCCGTTCAGATAATAGCCAGCTTGCAATTACAACTGCTTCTTTGGCAACAATGAAAGTTCTTGAAGGCAAGGGAATTGTTCCTGCCGCTTCAATGGGATTTTCACTTGGAGAATTTCCTGCTTTGTATGCCGCTGGAGTATTTTCTTTTGAGGATGTTATTAAAGTAGTTCAGAAGCGTGGTCAGATTATGCAGAAAGTCTGTGATGAAATTGCTGCGGAAAACGCAGGTCATGCGCCTGGAATGACAGCTGTAATCGGACTTTCTCCAGAAAAAGTTGAAGAAATTGCTTCTGGTATCAAAGATGCTTACGCTGCAAATTTAAATAGTTCAGTTCAGACTGTAGTTTCTGGAACATTTGATGCTTTGACAGAAGTTGAGGCAAAGGCAAAAGAAGCTGGGGCTCGCCGTGCGCTTCGTCTTGCTGTTGCAGGTCCGTTCCATTCGCCGCTTATGCAGAAAGCCGCAGATGAATTTGAAAAAGCGATTGCTGGTGTAACATTCAACGATCCAAAAATTGAATTGTTCAGCAATGTTACTGGCAAAAAAGTAACAAGCGGAGCAGAAATCAAGAAGAATGCGGTTCTTCATCTTACAAATCCGGTTCGCTGGACTTCTGAGGAAGCTGTTCTTGCTTCAATTTTAACAGATGACTGGCAGATTCTTGAAGTTGGTCCTGGAAAAGTTCTTGCTGGTCTTTGGGCAAAAACTGAATTTGGTGAAAAATTTAAAGTTCCTTCTATTAATACTGTTGATTCAATCAATGGATTAAGTTTGTAAATTCTGGAGTTCTATTGATGTTAAAAGAAAAAAAAGCTCTTGTTACTGGTTCTAGCCGTGGAATTGGTCGCAAAATTGTAGAAACTTTTTTGGCTAATGGTGCTGAAGTTTGGGGATTGTGCTCAAAACCTTCTGCGGCAAAAGCTGAACTTGAATCATTTGCAAAAGAAAATGGAACTGTTTTTCATGAAATTTGTGCAAATGTGGGTGATGCGGCGGTTCTTTCTGAAGTTGTAAAAGCGGCCCTTGCTGAAGCTGGAAATTTTGATGTTCTTGTAAATAATGCAGGAATTACGCGCGATGGACTTTCTTTCAGAATGAAAATGGAAGATTGGCAGAATGTTCTGAATGTAAATCTTACAGGAACTTTTGTTGTAACTCAGATTGTTTCTAACGCAATGCTCCGTGCACGTGCTGGTTCAATTATCAATATGAGCTCGATTGTTGGAATCCATGGTCAGGGCGGACAGGTGAATTATGCGGCTTCTAAAGGTGGCTTGATAGCGTACAGCAAATCTCTTGCGAAAGAAGTTGGCGCGCGTGGAATCCGTGTAAACTGCATTGCTCCTGGTTTTATTGAAACTGATATGACTGCTGTTTTGAACGAAGACTTGAAAAAATCTATGATTGATTCTGTTCCGCTGAAACGAGCAGGAAAACCTGAAGACATTGCAAACGCAGCTTTGTTCCTAGCAAGCGATTTGTCTACATATATTACAGGACAAGTTCTTGGTATAGACGGTGGTATGGGCTGTTAAAGGAGAAATGCAAACAGGAAGCAGGCGTTACGGGCGGTGCTTGCCCGCCCTTGAAAAAATAAAATCTAATTTAAGGAAAAAATATGGAAAAAAGACGAGTTGTAATTACAGGTTTGGGAGCAATTACTCCACTTGGAAATAGTGTTGCAGAATTTTGGAGCGGACTTAAGGCAGGAAAGAGCGGAATTTGTCCGATTACTCATTTTGATGCTTCTATAAACAAGGTTCATTATGCGGCTGAAGTAAAAAATTTTAACGCTGGCGATTATATGGATCCAAAAGAAGCTAGAAAAATGGCTCGTTTTTCTCAATATGCGGTTGCGGCAACAAAACAGGCTTTGGAAGATTCAAAATTGCTTGGAAATGCTGAAGTTTTGGATGAAACTGGTTGTATTCTTGGTGTAGGAATTGGCGGTTTTGAAGTAACAGAGGCTTCTGCAAAAGGTTATTTTAATTCTGGATGCACAAAAACTGCGCCTATGACAATTCCTGAACTTATTCCAAACGAAGCTGGTGGAAATATCGCTATGCAGTTTGGTTGTCATGGTCCGGTTCAGGCTGTTTCTACTGCTTGTTCTTCTGGAACTGATGCGATGGGTGTTGCTTTTGACATGGTTCGTTCCGGTCGTCTTGATGTTTGTCTAACTGGTGGTGCTGAATCTACAATCAATGGTTATGCGATTGTTGCTTTTGAAGTTCTGCACGCTCTTTCTACTGGTTTTGATGATGATCCTACAAAGGCTAGCCGTCCTTTTGACAAGAAAAGAAATGGTTTTGTAATGGGCGAAGGTGCCGGTGTTCTTGTTTTTGAGGAATATGAGCATGCAAAGGCTCGCGGCGCAAAGATTTATGCGGAAGTTGCTGGTTACGGTTCTTCTTGCGATGGTTATCACCTTACTTCACCAAATCCTGATGGAATTTGTGGTTCTAAATGTATGACACGCGCTTTGAAGGACGCTGGAATGGATCCTTCGGAGATTCAGTATTACAACGCGCACGGAACTTCTACACATATCAATGATCCTTCTGAGACAAATATGATTAAACTTGCGTTTGGCGAGGAAAATGCGCGCAAACTTAAGATTTCTTCTACAAAATCAATGCACGGTCACTGTCTTGGAGCGACTGGCGCAATTGAGGCGATTGCTTGTATCAATGCGATTAATGATAGTTTTGTTCCTCCTACAATCAATCTTGAAGAACAGGATGTTGAGGGCGGCTGCGATCTTGATTACGTTCCAAACAAAGGAATTGAAATGAATGTTGATGCAGCTATGAGCGCAACTTTTGGTTTTGGCGGCCATAACGGCGCAATCATCTTGAAGAAGGTAAGATAATTATGGCTTTGACCACTGATATAAAATCTTTGTTGCCGCACCGCGAACCTTTTTTGTTTGTTGATGCTATTATTAGCGCGGATGAAAAAGGTGCTGTTTGCGAGCATACTTTTACTGAAAATGAATTTTTCTTTAAAGGACATTTTCCGGAATATCCTGTTGTTCCTGGCGTGATTCTTTGCGAGACAATGGCTCAGGCAGGTGGCGCGGCTTTGCGCTACCAGGGAATTGTTCCGGGAAACAGTCTGTTCTTTTTTGCGACTTTGGACAAAGTAAAGTTCAGAAATCAGGTTCGTCCTGGCGATAAGGCGCGAATGGAAATTACATATTTGCGCACAAGTCCAAAAATGATAAAACAGGCCGGAAAACTTTACGTTGGCGATACACTCTGCTGCGAAGCCGAGTGGATGTGTCTAGTAGGCGCAGCAAACTAAGTTTGCGAGCCTACGTGTAAAATAAATTTCCTATCACATGAGCCCGAATGGGCTTATGTGCTTAGTTGGATCGGCAAACTAGCAGGCGTTGTGCGTTTTACTAGCGGGCGTTACAGGCGGCGTTTGAGCCCGTACGGTGGGTAGGACGCAACGAAGTGCGGCCGGAGGGCGGTTGTCCGCCCTTCTGTTTGAGAATATGGCTCTGCAAAAGACCTTGGGCTTTTGCAGATTAGTGAGCGGCGGAGACGCGAACGTTGTTGCCCGCCTTTTTTTATTTAACTTTCCAGATTTTTTAAGTCGTAAGGTGTTTCCTGGTAGACGTAGTAGTTTATCCAGTTGCTGAAAAATAGGTGCGCGGTGCTTCGCCATGTGGATGTTGGAAATGTTGTGCTGTCGTTGTTTTTGAAATAGTGTTTTGGCAGCTCGATTGGTAGGTTTTTGTTTTTGTCGCGCCAATATTCGTTTGCCAAGGTGTTTGTGTCGTATTCAAGGTGACCGGTCATGAAAATTTCGCGGTCGTTGTTGGATTTTATCAGTGTTACGCCAGCTTCTTTTGATTTTGCAAGAATTGTAAGTTCTGGATGAGCAAGAATGTCGTTTTCGTTTATTGTTGTGTGGCGGCTTTGCGGAATTGGGAAATCATCATCTAAACCGCGAAGGAGCGAGTCATTCATTGTTGTGCGTTCGTTTTGGAAAATTCCGAAAAGTTTTTTTTCTAGTGGAATTTTTTGTATGTTGTGAAGGTGATAAAGACCTGCGAATGCGCCCCAGCACAAATAAAGTGTTGAAAATACGTGTTTTTTTGCGTAATCCATTATTTTGCAGAGTTCATCCCAGTAGTCAACTTGTTCAAACGGAAGCTGCTCGACTGGCGCGCCGGTTATAATCATTCCATCGTATTTGTTTTTAAATATTTCACTTGAAGGAATGTAGTATTTTTCAAGATATTCTTTTCCGGTGTGCTTATATTTGTGGTTTTCCATGCGGATTAATGAAATTTCAATCTGAAGCGGAGTGTTTCCCAGAAGACGCAAAAGCTGGACTTCTGTTACTTCGCGGGTTGGCATAAGGTTTACGATTGCGACTTTTAAAGGGCGGATTTCCTGTGTTTCGGCCCGCTGTTCGGTCATTACGAATATATTTTCTTGTTCCAGCGTGTTTACGGCTGGCAAATCAGCATTAATCTTAATTGGCATAATTTAAGAATAGCAAAAAAAATAGTGATTTGCTATACTTTTATTTATGGCAGAAAGTGATAACAGAAAGGCGGCGTTGAAAAAACTAAGGCTTTTGTCTTATGTTTCAAAGTTGAATATAAATTCTTTTAGAAAAAAAATTGAGGATGCTTTTTACTGTCCGATTCTTCCCAATCATGTTGAGCGGATGGAGCATAATTACGGCGGTGTGAACTGCGATGTGCTTTCACCGGAACTGTATTCTTCAAAAAGAGTTATGTTTTATATTCATGGCGGTTCGTTTGTTGGTGGCTCTAGGGCAAGCTACAGAAGTTTTTGTTCAATTTTGGCAAATCGGACTTTTAGCCGCGTTGTTGTGCCGGAATATCGTCTTGCTCCGACTTATGCTTTTCCTTCTGCCATTGAGGATATTCAGGCGGTTTTCCGTGCGTTGTTTACAGAGGAGCAAATTGCGCGCTCGTTGGATTCTTCTGTTGATGAAGATGGAAACCGGCAGGAATCTTTGCCGGAATTTATAATTGCGGCTGATGGAGCAGGTGCTTCAATTGCGATGGCGTTGCTTTTGAATTTGCGTGAGCGTTACAGAAATTGCATAAAAAAAGTTGTACTTCTTTCTCCGTGGCTTAATTTAAGCCCGAATTCTACGCTTTTTGCCCAAAAAAAGGCGCAGGATGAGGTTATTTCAAAAGATGTGCTTAGGCAAAGCGCGGATGTTTACACGTATGCCTCGAACCTTGAAAATCCGCTGGTTTCGCCATTGCTTGCTTCTTCTGAACAGTTTTTAGGATTTCCTTCAACTTATATTCAGGTTGGTGAAAAGGAAATTCTTGTTGAGGATGCGAAAAAACTTGATTCAATTTTAAAAGGTTGTGGCGTGGATTCGACTGTGGAAATTTTCCCGGATATGATGCATTTGTTTCAGCTTGCGGAAGGTTACCTTGAGGCGAGTCATGTTGCACTTTCTAAAATTGCCGACCAGATTACAGGAACTTCTGAAAATTCGGAACGTCAGACTTATGAGAACAAACCTAGACTTGAACAGAGTTTGAAGGCGGAATCATGATAGAATTACTTTCTCCGGCAGGAAATGTTGAAAAACTTTACTATGCGTATGCGTATGGCGCGGATGCGGCTTATATCGGGCTAAAAAGATTTTCGCTCCGTGTAAAGGCTGATAATTTTTACGAGGATGAATACAAAAAAGTTATTGCGTTGAAGGAACAGTTTCCTGGGCGAAGATTGCATTGTGCGCTGAATATTTCGTTCCACAACCGCGATATTGATAATTTTTTACAGAATATTGATTATTTTAAAGCGTATCCGATTGATGCGTTTATTGTTCAGGATATTGGAATCGTTCCGATTTTGCAGAAATATTTTCCGGATGTTGAACTGCATGTAAGCACTCAGGCTAGTTGCGTTAACCGAGAAGCTGTAAAAATGTATAAATCAATGGGATTTAAGCGCGTTGTTCTTGGTCGCGAGGTTACTTTAAAAGAAATCCGTGAAATAAAAGATGCTGTTCCTGATATGGAACTTGAAGCGTTTGCCCATGGTGCTATGTGCATTGCGTATGCTGGCCGTTGCCTTATGAGCGCGTATCTTACAGCAAGAAGCGCACAGGCTGGGGCTTGTAGCCACACTTGCAGATGGAATTTTAAACTTTTGTCAGAAGCTGATAATGCAAAAAAACTTGCAGAATCTGGACTTCTTTCTATTGAGGAAGAAAAACGTCCAGGCGAATATTTTCCGGTTTTTGAAGGTGATGATTTTACGGCGATTCTTTCCAGCAAAGATTTGCGCATGGTTGAACATCTTGAAGATATGAAAAAAGCCGGTGTTGATTCAATAAAAATTGAAGGTCGGATGAAAAGCGTTTATTATGTTGCGCTTGTGACTCGTGCCTACAGAAAAGCTTTGGACGCTCTTGAAGGAAAAATTTCTTCTGAAGAGGCAAAACCTTTTATTGATGAACTGGAAAATGTTAGCCACCGCGAAAGTGGAACTGGTTTTTATTATAATCCTGCAGATGCAAATAAAACTGTCAGCGGTGCAACGGACAGCCGTTATATTCTTGCGGCAGAAATCGGCGAGGAACTTTCTGAAACGGAAGCTAAAGAAATTTTTGCAGCTGGGAAGAAATTTAAGGCTCAAAAACAACAGGAATTAGATGAAATGCACCCCAAAGCCCGCGAGGCTCGGCTAAAAGATTACGAAATTCACCCGGAAAAAAATCCTGAGATTGCTGAACAAAAAACGGATTGGCATATTTACAAAATGATTCCGCTGAATATGATAAAATCTGGCGAAAAAATTGAATTTGTTGCGCCAGATATTGTTGCAAAAAAAGCCGAACCGGATGAATGGTGTCTGGTTGATCCAGAAACTGGAACTTTACGAAATTGGGTTTGCGACGGACATAATTGTGTTCTTTACACAAAAATTCCGCTTCAGGCTGGTGCGCTGATTAGAATCGAGGATCCTGATTATGTTCCGGGAAAAATTCGCGACACAGGAAGATAAATTTTGACAAAAACAAGGCATTTTGTTTTATTTTCAATAATTTTTCTCTTTTTTTCAGTTTTTTCTTATGCTGAGATTGTGAATTTTTTTACGCCAAAAATGCAGTGGAGCGTTACAAACGGTTTGAGTTTTGAAAATGGTGCGGATTTTGCGCCTTTGACTTCTGCGGTTGATATTTCTGTTGATTTGAATATGCAGGAAATTCGTGTGAATGCCGGAAATTTAGTTCAGCCTAGCCAAGTTGATTTTTCCACAGAATTTATTTATTGGCCGACTTTTTTCAATTGCTTTAACGCTGGTGTTGGAACAATTTTTCATTTTGTGCATTGCAATGATATTTTTTCAGAATTTGATTATCTTAGTGGTGCATATCTTTCGTTTCACACTCCAAAAAAGTTTGACTGCATGGCAAATTTTCTTTATCACGGAAAAGCTGCACGTATTTTTGCGATAAAAGACGATGTTCCGTGGCTAAAAAATAATTCGATTGCGTTTAAAACTGAATTCAATTTTAGACCGATTTCTCAGCTGAATTTGAATTTGTCAGTTTCTTCTTATTCAATGTACCGTTATATGCTTTGGTTTGCGCCGGATTTTTCTTTTTCCGCGGATTATAAGTTTTTTGATATGTTTGCTGTTGGTGGTCAGATTGAAATTCAATATATTGATATGTTCACATTGAGTTCAAATTTAAACAGCATTGATATAAGAATTTATGGAAGGCTTGAGTTTTGATGAATTTGATTAAAAAAAGATTTTTAAGATTGGGATTTGCCACTTTTTTTGTAATTTTTGTTTTTCTTTTTTGGTCGTGCAAATATTATTCTTATGGTTTGGATGAATTTTTGTACCGCGATGATTCTATCAGAAACCGTTCGTCAAAATTGAAGGAATTAAATGAAGGGCTGGAAGATTCTGTTTCCGGCGTTTATGAAATTCTTGTGATTACAGATGTTCATTTTGGCGGTGAAGGAATTGGTCATAACGGAGAGCGTCGGGATGATGAATTTTTTGCCTGGATAAAAGACACTTTTGAAAATGATGAAAAAGAAATGCCGAAATTCTGCGTTTGTCTTGGCGATGTTGCGGAACATGGATTGGAATCAGAATTCAAGGATTACAAGAAATTTACAGAAAAACTTGAATCACAATTTGGAATAAAAACCTACAATATTATTGGAAACCACGATTTGTATAACGCAGGCTGGAAAAATTTTGAAAAACACAGTTTCCCTTATTGCTCGTTCTATAAATTTAGGACAAAAAATCTTACGTATTATTTTTTAGATTCTGCGAGCGGTTCTTTGGGCGATGAGCAGCTTACTGCGTTCAAACGTGATATGGAATACAACGAAAATGGGCGCGAAAAACTTGTTTTTATGCATGTTCCGGCTTATGCTGGCGGACTTTTTTATTTTGTGATGCAAAATACTGTTGAGCGCAATAAATTTATTTCATATTGTGCAGATAATGATGTTATTGCTCTTATTGATGGTCATACGCACAAGGAAATTACGAGTAATCTTGGTTTTATGGAATACAATTTGCCTGGCTATCTGGAAAAACGCGGTTGGGCGATTGTTTCTGTTGATGAGAATACTAAAAAAGTGGTATCAAAATGTTATTATTTGGATGAATAGTTTTCATCCCATTCAACAGGAACGGTCTTTTTTTCGTGGTTTGGAATTCTAAGGTAAGTCAGACAGTCGGCGCGGTGAATCATTACTCCGTTTGACATTGAAACATATCCCACTATTGGATTTGGATAGACTGGCTTGCAGCATTGTGCAAAATTATATATAAAATTTGAAGAACCTGCGACCTTTACTTTTGTGATATTTTTTGGAATTTCAGTTGGTCCAGTTCCTTTTTTGTGTCCTCTTCTTTTTTCATCCTGAATTGCGTGACTTTGTGCCTCGTGTTCGGCTTTTGCAGCCTCAAGTTTTTCGGTTGCGATTTTATCAACAAAATTCGGGTCATTTGCAACAAGCCACGCATGAATTTTTTGCCGAGCTTTTGAAGTTTTTGCAAATTTCAGCTGGTTTTCGGTTGGGTGAGCCTGAGGATTTGTTAAAATTTCTATTATCTGCGTGTTTTTTAATTTTTGCGTAATAGGAATTATTTTTCCGTCTGCTTTTGCACCGATGATTTTTTCGCCGATTCCAGAATGAATTGCATAGGCAAAATCAATTGCAGTCGAGCCTTCTGGAAGATGTTTTACATCGCCATTTGGAGTGAATACATAAATTTCATTTCCAAGAAGATCGCTTTTTAGGCTTGCAAAGAAATTTTCGTTTGTAACTTGTTTTTCTCGCAGTTCCTGAAGCTGGTTAAAAATCGTAAGCTGGTTTGAGTCTACCAAATCGTGGCTTTTGCCTTTTTTGTAAAGCCAATGCGAGGCAACTCCGCGTTCTGCGATGTCGTGCATTTTTTGCGTCCGGATTTGAATTTCCAGCGGTCGGTCTTCGCACATAACTGTTGTATGCAGCGACTGGTAGCCGTTTGATTTTGGCATTGCGATATAATCTTTGAACCGACCTTCAAGCGGTTTCCAAAGACTGTGGACAATTCCAATCAGCGTGTAACATTCCTGTTTTTTCTGGCAGATTATTCTAAGCGCAAGCAAGTCGTAAAGTTCTCCAGGTTCTTTGTTTCGTTTTCGCATTTTTTGATAGATTGAATAAAAATGTTTTGCTCGGCTTGTGATTGTAACCTTTATTCCGAATTTGTCTGCTTCAGTTTGAATTTTTTTTACAGCATTATTCAGATATTCAGAGCGTTCTTCTTTTTTTAAGTTGATTACAGATTTTATCTGCTGAAAAGCGTCTGGATTTGTATATTTTAGACTTAAATCTTCAAATTCATTTTTTGCGTTCGACATACCAAGCCGATCTGCGAGCGGCGCCCAAATATCCAGGGCTTCCGCTGCGATTTGGCGTTGTTTCGGTTTTTCAACATTTTTTATGTTTCGGATTCGGTCAAGCCGGTCTGCGATTTTTACAAAAATAACCCGGACATCATCAACCATTGCAAAAAGCATTTTTCGGATTGCATCTGCCTGCTGGAGCGTTTTTGATTTTATCTGTACATTTGTGATTCGGCTTATTCCATCGATTATAGTTGCGACATCTTTTCCAAAATTCTGCTCAAGTTCTTCATGAGTCGCGCCTAAAGTTGGCGTGCTGTGAAGAATTCCTGCCGCAATGCAGTCGGAGTCAAATTCATCCTGAGCAAGAATGAACGCAATTCTCATTGGATGAAGGTAATAAGGTTTTCCACATGAGCGCAAAAGTCCGTCGCTTTTTTTTAGAAGAAAATTCCAGGCATCGGTGATTTTCTTTTTTGAGTCATCTGAGTTGTATTGCGGAAAAGTCTCAAAAAATTCAGCAAGCAAACCTGCCGCATCATTTTCCGGCGACTTGAAAATTACATTCTTACTCACATTTAAAAAGATACCGAAAATCTGATTAAGTGGCAAATATTAATTGACTTGAATTCTGAGTTTTTACAAATTGTGAAAAAACGCTCTCATCGAATTTTCAATTTGCTCCAGACGGTTGAGCTCGCGCTACGCTTGTATTTGTTGGGGTGCTCCGCACTTTAATTGGTGCAATCGCTCAAAGTCTTCACAAATTGTAAATTCGATTGCGCTTTTATTCCTTTTGATTAAAAACTCAGAATTCAAAAAAATGAAAATTTTGTCTATTTTTAAAGTAACTTTTCAATTTTTTATGTGGTTAATTATTTGTTGATGGTTTTAAAAATGTGGAGGATTCTGGAATGAATCTAAAAGGTATTTTTGCGCTTTTTGTATCGTTTTTTTTGTTGAACGGTTTATTTGCGCAAACGGAAGATTTAAATAATCACTCGGAAAAGAAAGTTCTGACAATTGAGGATGCGGTTCAGCTTGCGAAAGAAAATAATATTTCTATAAAAACAGCGGAAAACACTTTGAACAATCTGGATTTAAAGAACAAATATTCATGGAACAGCGTAAGTCCGACTGCAAATTTGAATGGAAATTTTTCTGACAATCTGGAAAGCGATTCTGCAAGTTTTAGTCTGTCTGGTTCGATAAACCTTAATTTAAAGACAAATCTTTATTCTGAAATAAAAGGCGCAAAACTGAATTATGAAAAAGGGCTTCTGACGTACAAAGAGGCTGTGCGTCAGATTGAACTTTCTGTCCGCAAGAGTTTTTACAATCTTATTTATCAGCAGGAAAATCTTGTCTTGCAAAACAGAAGTCTTGAGACGAGCAAGACGCAATATCTTAATAATGAAGAAAAATTTAAAAACGGAAAAATCAGCGAACTTGATGCGTTCACAAGCCGCGTAAATTATGAGGCAAAAAAGCCTGTTGTTGAATCCGCGGAAATTAATTTTCAGAATGATTTGGCAGCTTTTAAGCAGATTTTGGGAATTCCGCAAAAAACTGAAATTGAATTAAAAGGTTCGTTGGATGAAATTTTGAATTTAAAGGAAATTTCATTCGATTTGCTTCCAAAAGTAGAAGAACCTGCGCCAAACGTAAAATCTGCGGAATACGATGTTGAAATTGCAAAGAATTCGCTTTTGGATTCGCGTTTTTCGGCGTATGCGCCAAGCATTTCTGGAACTTATAGCTACGGAAAATCAAAAAATTCAAACCAGGATGATTGGACAACAACGAACAATCTTTCTGTGGGAGTTTCTGTTCCTTTGGATGGAATTTTGCCTTGGTCAACGCGCGCTGTAACAGTAAAAACTAATGCAAATGCGCTTGATACGGCTGAAAAAAAACTAGAGGACGCAAAAACTACAGTTGCGGTGCAGACGGAAAGCTACATCAGAAAAATTAATCAGGCGGTAAAGCAGATTGATTCATTAAAGGCGACCGAAGAACTTGCGAACCAGACTTATCAGATGACGCTTACGGCATACAACTATGGAAAAACTGATTTTCTTTCGCTTCAAAATGCAAATGATTCAGTTTTGAGTGCCGGCGTAAATCTAAAAAGTCAGGCTTATACGTTGATAAGCACAATTCTTGATTTGGAAAGTGTGCTTGGTCTTGAATTTGGAACTTTGGAAAATCAAAAATAAGGTGAAAATATGGAAAATAAACAAAAAAAATCATTGATTATTATTGGAATTGTTCTTGTGCTGCTTGCTGCGGCTCTTGTGGCGATTAATATTTCAAAAAAAGTTGGTGCATCTGGCGGAGCAATGCCTTCTGGTGGACCTAGAATGGGACGTGCGGGCGGAAATACCGTTTTTACAGTTCGTTCTGTTGAGGCAAAAAAAGCGGTTCTTACAGATTATGTAATCACAAATGGTGAAGTTGAAAGTCAAACTGCTGTGGAAGTTTTTCCTTCAATGAGCGGAAAAATCGCGCAGATAAATGTAATGCTTGGTTCGCACGTAAATCGCGGTGATGTTATTGCAAAAGTTGACCCAAGCGAGCCTGGAACAAAATATGCTTTGAGTCCGGTTGAAGCGCCAATCAGCGGAAGCATTGTTTCTTCTCCATTAAAAATTGGAACAACAGTTACAACAAATTCAGCGGTCACAATGATTGGAGATATTGATAATCTTCAAATCAGCTGTTCAATTCCAGAACGTTATGTTGCTGAGCTAAAAACAGGCTTGAAGGCGGAAGTTTCTCTTGAAGCGTATCCGGGCATTGTGTTTTCTGCAACGGTAAGCCGCGTAAGTCCGGTTGTTGATTCTTCAACGCGCACAAAAGAAATCATCCTGAATTTCGACAAAAAAGATTCGCGCATTAATGCCGGAATGTTTGCAAAGGTAAAACTGTACACAACAAGATATTCGGGGCAGCTTGTAGTTCCTTCCGATGCAGTTGTTTTGAATGATGATGGTTCTGCATATCTTTTTGTTGTGAACGACAACGATACTGTAAGTCGCCGTGAAGTAAAAACTGGAAAATCTGTTGATTCAATGATTCAGATTACAGACAATCTTATGGCAGATGAAAAAGTTGTTTATGAAGGAATGTTAAGTTTAAGTGAAGGGGCGAAAGTCAATGACCTTAGCAATCCGAAACCAGCTGCGGAAGCAGAATCAAAAAAAGAGGCTGAATAATGAGCGTTTCCAGACAAACATTAAATCATCCGGTTTTGGCTCTGATTGTTTTTACGCTTTTGGGATTTGTTGGAATTTTCACCGTAAAAAATGTTGCAATCGGGCTTTTTCCGGAAGTTGATTCGCCTTACATAATGATTTCTACCACTTATTCAAATGCGGGACCGGAATCCGTTGAAAAAACTGTTACGAAGGTTCTTGAAAGTTCACTTGTAAGCGTAAGCGGACTGAAAAATTTGACTTCAACTTCAAACGAAGGTTCTTCCAGAATTTCTTTGGAGTTTAATTACGGAACAAATATAGATGAAGCCGTAAACGATGTGCGCGATAAACTTGACCGTGTTTCAAGAAATTTGCCGGATAATGCGGGTTCACCAACAATTTTCAAGATGGATTCAAATTCAATGCCGATTTTGCGAATTGCAGTAAAAGGTAATCGTTCCGCAAGCGACTTAAAACAAATTGCAGAAGACAGCATTGTTGACATTCTTGAACAGGCGGACGGTGTTGCTCAGGCTAGCGTTTCTGGTGGAAAAACAAAAATTGTGCGTGTTGAGCTTGAGCAGAATCGTCTTGCGGCTTATGGACTTACGGTCAGCACAATTTCTTCCGCTCTTGCAAAGCAGAACCTGGAACTAGGCGGCGGCAAGATGAATGAAGGGCAGAAAGATTATGTTGTGCGCACGACCGGCGAATTCAGTTCAATAGAAGAAATTAATAACACGGTAATAACTTCCATAAATGGATATGATGTAAAACTCTGCGATGTTGGAAATGCTTTTCTTGGCTACGAAGATTCCAACAGCGAGGTTTATATAAACGGCGAGCCTGGAGTTTATGTTTCTGTAACAAAGCAGTCGGGTTCAAATTCTGTAACGGTTGCAAATAATGTTTATCAAAAAATGTCGGATTTGGAAAAAACTCTTCCTGCTGATATTTCGATGACAATTTTGCAGGATGATACGGATTCAATCCGCGAAACAATAAATACGCTTGTTGAATCTGCGGTTGAAGGACTTGTTCTTGCGGTTATCGTTCTTTTTGTTTTCCTTCAGAATTTTAAGTCAACAATTATTATCGGAATCTCAATTCCACTTTCAATTATTATTACTTTGCTTGCAATGAGTTTTGCCGGAATCACGTTGAATATGATGACGATGACAGGACTTATTCTTGGTGTTGGAATGATTGTAGATGCTTCAATTGTAATGATTGATAATATCTACAGTTACAGAATGCGCGGGGCAAAACCTAAAATTGCGGCGATTCTTGGCTCTCAGGAAATGGTTTCTTCTGTAATTTCTGGAAACCTTACGACAATCTGCGTTTTTGTTCCGTTCCTTTTGTATATGAAAGAGCTTGGAATGATGGGCCAGATGTTTAAAGGAATTATTTTTACAATCGTAATTGCGCTTCTTTCTTCGCTTTTGGTTGCAATTTTCCTTGTTCCAGTTCTTGCCGGAGTATTTTTGCCGCTTACAAACAGAAATGAAAAACCTGTAAAATCGAAATTCTTTAAAATTCTTTACGGGGCTTTTGAAAAATCAATTCAGGCAGTTACAAAAGTCTACACAAAACTTTTAAAAGCCGCGCTTGAATACAGGGCAGTTACTCTTGTGATTGCAGTTTGCTTCCTGATTGTTTCTGTTGCGCTCATTCCAACAATGCGTGTAAATATGATGCCAAACGGAAATGACGATTCTGTAACGCTGAATATTACAATGCCGATTGGAACTCCTCTAAAAGATACAAAATCAGTTGCGCTGGAATTTGAAAAAATAATAAAAGATGAAGTAAAAGGGTATAAATATCTTACAACAACAGTCGGTTCAGGAGGACGTGGATTTGGAAATTCTGCGACATACAAAGCGAATATTCAGATTCGGCTTCCAGAAAGTTCTGCACAAATTGATAATGCGCAGACAATCCAGCAGAAATTGCGTTACCATTTTAATGATTTTGCAGGAGCTTCATTCAGTTTTAATGCCGGTACACGTGGTCAGATGACAGGAGATGATTTGGATATTGCGATTCGTTCAGACGATTTGGATGCTGCCCTTGATATTGCGGACAAAGTAAAGGCTGTAATGCAGACAATTCCAGATATTGGAGAACCTTCCATCGATACAGAACGTGGACTTCCGCAGGTTGAAGTAGACATCGACCGCGATCGAGCCTACGCATTCGGTGTGGACGTTACTTCAGTCGCGCGCGAGATTAATTACGCAATCAACGGCGTTACAAGCACAGAATATAGAAACAACGGAAAAGAATACGATGTTGTCGTTATGTATAAGCCGGAAGACCGAAAAAATGTAATCGATTTAGAATCAATGTATGTAAACGGAAGCAACGGAAAAGTCGCGGTTTCTAATTTTGCCACATTAAAACGCGGGCTTGGACCAGTTTCAATCCGCCGCGAAAATCAGACTCGAATTGTTCACGTAACCGCTTCAATTGTTTCAGAAAAAAATGCAAACCTTGTGGAAGACGCAATCCGTGAGGGAATCGCAAATTCATTCATAATTCCGGAAGGCGTTACCGTCAGCTACGAAGGTTCTTGGGCGGATGTTTCAGATCAGATGAAAATGTACATGGCGATTATCGTTCTTGCAATCATTCTTGTATTTGGTGTAATGGCGGCAACCTACGAATCTTTCAAGGCACCGTTAATAAATCTTGCTACGATTCCATTTATGATAATCGGTGTTGTTTTCTTCTACAAAATGATAAATCAGCCGCTTTCAATAATGTCGATGGTCGGACTGATTATGCTTGTAGGAATCGTTGTTAATAACGGAATTATTCTTGTTGACTACACAAATCTTTTGCGCGGCCGTGATATTCCTCTTATGGAAGCGTGTCTTCAGGCAGGAACAAGCCGTTTGCGCCCGGTTTTAATGACAACGCTCACCACAATTCTTGGAATGTTGCCGATGTGTTTTGCCACACAAGGAATGTCAGGAATGGTTCAGCCAATTGGAATTGCAGTTGTTGGCGGTTTAACTTCCTCAACATTTGTAACGCTGCTCGTAATTCCAGTTTTGTATTCAATCGTTATGAAAAATCAGAAAAAAAGCGCTCGCGCAAAAATAAAAATTGAATACAATGAATAAAAAAATGGAGTTTTTATGCTAGAAGAAACAAATTATCGAATAGAAATTATTGCAAATCAATCCGTTCAGGAAGATATAACAGAACTTCTTGAACAGGAACTCCCGGAAATTCAGTATACTGTAATTCCTACTGTACAAGGACGTGGAGCGCACAGCAAAAAACTTGGTTCAACAACTTGGCCGGAACAGAATTTTGTGCTTTTTGCATATCTTTCTAGAAATGACGCGAAAAAGGCAAAAGCCGTAATTGCCGCTGTAAAACAGAAATTCGCCAGCGAAGGAATCAGCTTTTTCTGCGTTCAGGAAGCAGATTTGTAAAATTAGCGTATTCCGTAAACATTGCGGTCTTGGCCTTCCAAATCTTTGAATATTTTTGTGCAACGGAAATTGTTCTGCTCAAAAATATTCTTTGTTGCCGCCGCATTGTATTCGCCGGTTTCCATCAGTAGAACTCCATTGTGCGCAAGATGCTCGTAGCTTTCTGGAACAAGCCGACGGATTATTCCAAGACCGTCATTTTGTTCTGTTGGCTCGCCAAAAATTCCGACATCGCCATCAAGCGCAAGCCTAGGCTCATTTCTTCCGTCTTTTAAAAGTTCTGCAACCATTTTTGCGGGAATATACGGCGGATTTGTAAGAATCAAATCAAAAGTAAACGGTACTTCTGAAAATAAATTTGTCTGGATAAATCTGAGTTCTTCAAATTCTTGTGGCGGAAGAAGTTTTTTTGCGTTTTGTTTTGCAATATTCAAGGCATCTTCGCTTATATCCGCAAATGTGAATTTTGGAAGTTTTTCAGAAGGAATTTTGTATTCTTCAATAAGATTTTTTAAAACTGAAATTCCGATGCATCCGCTTCCTGCGCACATATCACAAATAGAAAGAATTATTTCTGGCCGAAATTCAATTTTTGCGATTATTTCGTCAATTGCTTTTTCCACAAGAATTTCTGTGTCTGGTTTTGGAATTAAAACGCTTGGAGAAACATTAAAATCGTAGCCGTAGAATTCCTTGTGCCCGGTTATGTATGCAACAGGAAGTCCAGTTTTGCGCTTTGCAACAGCTTCTGTAAGCCAAGAAAATTGTTCCGCGCTGAGTTCTTCTTCTGAATGAACTAATATCCAGGTTTTGTTTTGTTTTAAACAATGCTCCAGAATTACATTCACGTCCAGACTTGCACTTGGTGAATCTTTTAAGGTTTTTATTGAAATATTTTTAAATTCTTGAATTGTCATAAAAAGGGTTTTAGGGATTTTTCCCTAGGAGAGAGGGTAGGTTGCAAGCACGACCAAAGCAAGTGCGCATGGGCGTGGCTGCAACCGAGGGAGAGACTTCTCCCTTTCCCTTATATCATAAAAATTTAGTCGTTTCCGAGCGTTGTAATGTCTGCTTTTAGCTGCTCTTCTTTTGCGTAAACGTTCAAAGCGTCCAACATTCCGTCCATCTCGCCCATCATAAATGCCGGCAAATTGTGCTGACTGTAGTTGATTCGGTGGTCGGTAACGCGATCCTGCGGATAGTTGTAAGTTCTGATTTTTTCTGAACGCGCACCAGAACCGACCATGCTTGAGCGGGCTGCGGCTCTTTCTGCCTGTTTTTTGCTTTCTTCCAAGTCAAAAAGTCGGGCACGCAATACGCGGAAAGCCTTTTCCTTGTTCTTAATCTGCGATTTTTCATCCTGCTGGATTACAACAATTCCAGTCGGAATATGAGTAAGCCGAACCGCGGAGTCGGTTGTGTTAACGCACTGTCCCCCTGGACCGCCTGCGCGCATAACATCGATTCGCACATCGCCCGGTTTTATTTCAATTTCTGTTTCTTCTGCTTCAGGAAGAACTGCCACTGTTGCTGTTGAAGTCTGAAGTCGTCCTTGGGATTCCGTTGCCGGAACTCGCTGTACGCGGTGAACGCCGGATTCCCAGCGCAATGTTCCGTAAACAAATTTTCCGCTTATCGAAGTTACGATTTTGTTAAATCCACCAACTTCTGTTTCCTGCTGTTCCATGACTTCGTATTTCCAGCCTTTTCTGTCGGCAAGATGGCAATACATTTCCCACAAATCGCGGACAAAAAGAGTTGCTTCATCGCCGCCGGCTGCGGAACGTATTTCCAAAATAATGTTTTTTTCATCAAGCGGATCAGGCGGAACTAGCTTCAGTTTTATTTCTTCCTCAAGTTTTGGCTGCTCTTCTTCAAGTGATTTTAATTCTTCGCGCGCCATTTCCTTCATTTCTACGTCATCTTCGGCAGTAATCATTTCTTTTGCATCTTTGATTCCCTGCAAAACTTTTTTGTATTGCGCATAAAGCTCGCTTAATTCCGAAAGATAACCGTTTTCGCGCATTGTGTCTTTGTATTTTTTCTGGTCTTTTACAAGGTTCGGATCCAAAACCATTTCCTGAACAACCTTGTATCGATTTTCACATTCTTCAAGTTTTTTTAATAAATCCATAGAAAAAATATACTGAATTTGCGTTGCTTTTTCAATTCGCTTGTAACTTTGTATCTTTTTGATTATTTTTATGGTATGAAAAAGATTATTGGAATATTTCTTGGTTTAACTTTTATTGTTTTTGCCGGATGTTCAAAAAAATCGGCAATTTCTTATGATTATGCGGCGGAAGAGTCTGCTCCTATGTATGCCGATTCTGTGGCTGCTCCGCGGATTGCAATGTCAAAAAAAATGATGGCGGCAAGTAATTCTGTTGAAAGAAATTTCTCTGGAAATGCAAATGGTTCTGGCGCGACGGTGGAAACTGGTGTTGAAAGAAAACTTATCCGCAATGGGGACATTTCTATTGAAGTTTCAGATCTTGAAAAAACTCAGGCTGCAATTGAAAATTGGGTAAAGGAATTTGGAGGTTACATTTCCGGCTCAAATAATGGTGAAAAAAGTGCAAGCTACACGGTAAGAATTCCTTCTGAAAAATTTGATTCTGCGATGGATGCTGTTGGTTCTTTGGGAACGTTGAAAAATAAAAATATTTCAACGCAGGATGTTTCTGACCAGTTCTATGATTTGCAGTCACGCCTTGAAACAAAAAAAGTTCTTCGGGACAAATTGAACGGTTATCTGCGCCAGGCAAATTCAATGCAGGATATTTTAAAAGTTGAGTCAGAATTGAATTCTGTTCAGTCTGACATTGAATCAATGGAAGGAAGATTGAAACGGCTTACTTCGCAGATTGATTTTTCCACTATTTCAGTTTTTGTGAGTTTGCCTTATAAATCTGTTCAGGGCGGCGGATTTGAACTTCCAAATTTAGGTGATGGATTCCGACATTTTGTTTCAAATATTATTTCGTATTTTGGCGGATTTGTCGCAGTGATTTTCTACGTGATTATCTGCGGAATTCCATTGGTTGCGGTTCTTGCATTCCTTTTCTGGCTTTTGTTCGGAAAAATAGGTCTGCTTGTAAAACTTTATAATAAGTTGAAGAAATAAAGAGTTTTATTTGGGGGAAAATATGAAAGCTCATATTACTTTGTGTGTTGCGATTGTTCTTGCGGCTGCAATCATGGCTTCAGGAATGACAAAAATTGTAAAACAAGACCGCTCTGTTACTGTTCGGGGGCTTGCAGAACGGGAAGTTGACGCAGATTTGGCGATTTGGCCTATAACTTTTACAGTTGGAAGCAATGATTTGCTAAAAATTCAGTCTGAAACTGTTAAAAAAACTGAGATAATCACTAAATTTCTTGAAAATCATGGATTGTCTGCGGAAGATTATACTGTTCAGGCTCCAAAAATAACTGACAATACTGTAAATCCATATTTGGATCATGAAAAAATGGTTTTCAATTATCTTGCGCAGGAAACTGTTCTGGTGCGGACTTCAAAAGTTTCTATTGTAAAGGAAGCGCAGGCTGATTCATTGAAGCTTACTGGTGAAGGAGTTGCGATTCAGCAGGATTATGATTCCAAGGTTGTCTATGAATTTACAGGTTTGAACGAAATAAAACCGGAAATGATTGCGGAAGCCACTGAGAATGCGCGGCTTGCGGCTGAGCAGTTTGCGCGCGACTCAAAAAGCAAAGTTGGAAAAATCAAAAAAGCGACTCAAGGTCTTTTTTCAATCAATGATGCGGCAGTCGGTCTGGAAGAAAAAAAGAATATCCGCGTTGTAACAACTGTTGAATATTCTTTGAAGTAAAATTAAATTATGAAAACATTTCGGATTTTCTGTTGTATTGTAATTCTTTTTTTGAGTTTTTTTGCATATCCAGAAAATCCGGTGCAAAAGGAGCATGACAAGCAGCTTTTTGAATTTGAATCAAATTTTTGGGATGCTTTTATCAATGGATGGGTGCTGCAGAATTTAAAGATTAAAAACAGCGCCTATCCATATCAATTTTATGACGGCAAATTTTATTTTTCAGAAAAGGCAAACGAATTCAAGGCTTGCAAAGACTGGTCGCTTGTTCTGGATTTTTCTTTGCTTGGAAACGAAAATTTTAATTCTTTAGGAACTGAAGCGAAACTTAATCTTTCATTTTTTAAGTTTTTTGGCATAAAAATAGAAAATTTTATGTTCCCTGGCTCTGAATGTGATTATTATGGAAATTTAAAGCTCGGCGGATATATTCAGCTTTTTAAATACAATCCTTTTTCTTGTGATTTTTTTACGGCTTGGTCTTTAAAATATGACGAGAATTATCTAAATGGGCTTGTTTTTGGCGGAACAGTAAAATCTTATCCTTTAAAGCCGGTCAAGCTGGAATTTGGAGCTGCGGGGCACATTTTTACAAACGATGAATATTTCATGGAATTTACCGGGCATATTGGGTGCCTTATAAAATCTGTGGAAATTTTTGCACAATACAAATATTTCCAGGAGCATATTTTTGGTGTTGGAGTAAGCCGGTATTTCTAAAACGTTGTTCTGCCCCTAAAACTTCGGGCGAGCGTTAGTTTGTCGGCGTATTCCAAATCTCCACCGACTGGAATTCCTGTTGCGAGTCTTGTTACTTTTAAGTCTGAATGTTCGTTCAGAAGTTTTTGCAGGTACATCGCAGTGGCGTCGCCTTCAAAAGTTGGATTTGTCGCGATTATTATTTCTTTTACGTCGCCAGTTTGGATTCTGTTCATAAGGCTTGCAATATTCAGCTGGTCTGGGCCGATTCCTTCTAGTGGCGCAATTACTCCACCCAGAACATGGTAAAGTCCTGAAAAATTTCCGGCGCTTTCAATTGTCTGCACATCTTGTGGTTGTTCCACAACGCAAATCGTATTTTTTTCGCGTAACGGATTTGAACATATTGGACATGGATCTGTTTCTGTCCAGAATCCGCAGATTGAGCAAGGTTTTATTTTTTGCTGAAGTTCGCTAAGCTGACGGGAAAAATTCTGAATGTACATAGAATCAGCCTTTAAAAGATGATTCACTATTCTTGATGCGCTTTTTTTACCAATTCCAGGAAGTCTTGAAAAACTTGATGTCAAATCGTCGATTATGCTCATTTTAAAATCCCATTCCAGGAATATTTAAACCGCCAAGCAAAGAAGTTGAGCGTTCCTTTAGTTTTTCCTGTATATTGGAAATTGCATCGCGGTGAGCCGCCAGGATAAGGTCTTCCAGCATTTTAATATCGCGGTTGTCAACGCAAAGCGGATCAAGATGAATTTCGAGCATTTCAAATTTTCCGTTCAGTTTTACGGTTACCATTTTTCCGCCGGCAGAGCCTTCCGCAGTAAGAGCCGCCATTTCTGCCTGGATTTTTTCAGCCTGTTCCTTTAATGCTGCTGAATTTTTTAGTAAATCAAATGGATTCATCATTTTTTATTCCTTTTTTATTTTTTTCCGCCAACAATTCTTCCTTTAAAAGCACTCACAAGAATTTGCACTTGAGCTGGCAGTTCAATTTGTTCATTTTTTTGTTCTTCGCGTTTTTCTAGGGAAATTTCAAAATCAATATCCGTATGACAAAAAGTTTTTAGAGCAGATTTTAATTGGGCAATGCCATTTTGTATAATATTTTTTTGAAATTCTGATTCAATTGTTGTGAAAATCCGGTTTTCTTTCAATGTCCATGCGCCAGTTTGCATTAAAGCAGAGCTTAGCATTGGATTTACAGTTGAAAGTTCCGCAACTATTGTGTTAAAAAGTTTTCCAAGAGTGATTGAAAATCCATCCGGGGCGGTAAAAACCGCGTTGCTTTTGTGAATTTCTTCTGAAGAAAATTGTTCCGCCGCATTATTTTCGGGTTCTTCTTGCGCCTCATAAGATTCCGCAATGATTTCCTCGTTGTTTTCGTTTGAAAAAGCAGGTTCTGGCTCAGAATTTTCGCTGTAATCTGAAAAATCATCAGGATTTTCAGGCTCATAATATTCTGAACTGTTAAAATTGCCGCTAAAAGAGTCTTGCGTGTTTTGGTTTTGCTCTGATTCTTTGGGCGGCAGAGCTCCGCCATCAGGAAAAGGGTGAGAATCCTGCGATTGTTGCTGAATCAGACCGGAAAGAATTTTCATTCCGGCAGGTGTTGTCTGAGTTTTTTCAGAATTTTCGGTTGTTTCAGCAGCCATATTCAAATTATTGGCCGGGGCGGAACTTTGCGTGTTCATGTTCATTTGCGAAGTTGCCTGCGGATTTTGAGATTCTATCTGTTGAATCTGATGTTGCGGATTTTTCTGAATTTTCTGAAAATTCTGCGTTTTTGTTTCATTCTGGTTAAAAGTTGAGGTTGAATTTCCACTTAAAAGCAGATTTTTTGCCTGATCAATTGCAGTTTTTACTTCGCTTGGGGAAACATATTGTGTAAGCCAGCAAAGCCGAGAGAACGCAAGTTCCAATTCATAACGAGGGGAAAGTGAATATCGGATGTCACGGTACAATTGCAGGAAAATTGAAACAGCGCGTTCTGTCTGAATAGAATTCCATGCGCCAAGCACGCTTTTGCTGTATCGTTCCGGTGATTGGCCAAGCAAACTTTCTTTTTTTATTCCATTTTTTAAAAGCAAAAGGCTTCTTAAATATTCAGTGCTATTTGAAATCAGTTGTTCAATTGAAATTCCGGACTGAAGAAAATCATCCAGCTGGGCTAAAACTTCTTCAGAATTTCCTTGAACACAGGCTTCAAAAATAGAATTTAATCGGTCAACGCCCAAAAGTCCAAGTTTATCGCGGATTTTGTCATAAGTTATGTGACTTTCGCTAAAAGCCGCAATCTGGTCAAAAAGAGTGTAGCAGTCGCGTACAGAACCGCCAGATTCTTTTGCAATCCAATAAAGTGCCTCATCATCAGCCTGGATGTTCATTTCTTTGCAGGCGTCAGAAAGAAGATTTTTTAGCCGTTCTGTGGAAACAAGTCTAAAGTTGTACTGCTGGCAGCGGGATTTTATTGTTGCCGGAACTTTTTGAAGTTCTGTTGTCGCAAAAATAAAAATAACATGGGCAGGCGGTTCTTCAATTGTTTTTAAAAGCGCATTGAAAGCTCCGGTTGAAAGCATATGCACTTCGTCGATAATGTAAATTTTGTAGCGTGAACTAGTTGGCGGAAACATAAGTTCGTCTCTGATTTGGCGGATGTCGTTTACGGAGTTTGTTGAGGCACCGTCAATTTCAATTACGTCCATGCTTGAACTGTTTGTGATTGCCTTGCAGGATTCGCAGATTCCGCATGGAGTGCAAGTTGGACCGCTGGAATTTTGGCAATTCAGCGATTTTGCGAGAATTCTGGCTGTGGAGGTTTTTCCGCATCCGCGTGGACCTGTAAAAAGATATGCGTGTGCAATCTGTCCTGTTTTTATAGAATTTTTTAGTGTTTCTGCAACGAATTCCTGCCCGGCCAAATCTTCAAATTTTTGTGGACGTCGGCGTGTCGCTGTTACTTCGTAAGCCATTGTTTAACCTCTGGATGAATTTCTTTTTTTTGCAATCAAAAAGGTTGCAATTCCATAAAAGATTCCGCCTAAAATCATGATAAAGCAAAGAATTTGCCCTGTTGAAAAATTTAAAAGCGATGTGTTTGTGTAAATTGGAGCGGAAGAGTCGGCGGCAATTCTGTAGCCCAAATCAGCATCTGGTTCGCGGAAATATTCTATTATAAATCTGAAAAAACCGTAACCGGAAAGATAGATTGCTCCCATCATTCCGTCCCATTTTTTATGTTTGCGTAAAAACCATAAAATCAGCCAAAGCACAATTCCTTCAAGAAAAGCTTCGTAAAGCTGACTTGGGTGTCGCGGAAGATTTACCAGCGAGCCTGTTATTGTAAGCCCGATTTTTTCTGCAAAATTCTGAACCCATGTGAGCGAACCTGAAAATCGTTCTGCGTCCGGAAAAATCATTCCCCATGGCATTGTTGTTATTCGGCCGTAGAGTTCTCCGTTCAGGAAATTCCCAAGCCGCCCAAACGTGTAGCCTAAAGGAATTGCAGTAACCATTGCGTCGCTCCATTTTGCAAAAGATTTTTTTGTCTTTATGCACCAGAAAATCATTCCAAGAATTCCGCCGATTACGCCGCCGTGGTAACTCATTCCGGCAAGCCCTGTGAATTGTCCGCTTGAATTGAACGGCCAGAAAATCAACCACGGTTTTTGTCTGTAAAGTCCGCTTGTGTCGTAAACAAATGCAGAAAAAACGCGTGCGCCAATTAAAAGAAAGATGATTCCTGTTGTAATAAAACTGAAAATATCATCTTCGGAAGCCTTGTAGCCTTCTGAATCCAAAAGTCCTTCCTTTAATTGCTTCTTTAAAATTGCGAAAGCTGTTGCAAACGCAAATATATACATAAGTCCATACCAGCGCAAAAGTCCAAGAATTGGAACGCCGGGGAAAATTTCAGGATGAATCCATGATGGATAATTGATAAATAAAAACATTTTTTTCGTCCTTAAAGTTTAAAGCCTTGCTGGGCAGCTTTTACTATTTTTGATTTTAATAGAATATTTTCTTTTTTCAGCTGAGTGATTTCGTAGTTCTGGGTTTTAATCATTTCAATTAATTCACCAGTTGAAAGTTGACCGCTTCCAATAAGATCGTCGATTCCCGAAAGTTTCAGCGCAAAATCTTCCGCGGCTTCATCATTTATTTTATCAAATGAGCCGGCTGTATCAATTGCGGTTGAAAACGCCTTATCAAAATACCGAGGCTCGGCTGCACAAATTTTTTCTGCGATTCTATAAATTGCCTGCGAAAGAACGCTTTTCGGCTTGTAAATTATTACAGGCAACCTTGAAGAAAGCGCTTTTTCCTGAAGCTGGTCGCGGAACATCAGTCCAAGATAGTCAATTTCCAGTCCAAGATATTGCTTGCATGAATTTCTGATTCTGCTTGCGCTTGCCGCATCTTTTGGGTCTTCAATCATATTTAAAACAAGACGAGGGCAGAACTGCTGCATTCTTGCCTTGAAAAGTTTTGTGCTTTCCGGGTCGATTTTTTCCAGGGCTTGAGTTATTTGAGGAATGTACAAACTTTTCATCTGCTGGGAATTTTTCCGGACTTGTTCAAGAAGTTCATGTCCGGCAGTTCCTTTTTTGTAAGTTGTATACATAAGCCTGAAAACACAGTTTTTTAGAAAAAGGTAGCCATCTAAAGTTGCTGTTACAGTCGGTGCGGTGATAAGAATTCCTTGCGGCGACTGAAGAAACATATCCAAAATAATCTGGTGCGTTCCGGCTCCCAAATCAAGAATCAGAAAATCCGCATCTATGCTACGGAAATTCCGCAGAAGTTTCGCTTTTTGAGCTGCCTTTAAACTCGTAAGACCTGGAATTTGGCTGTCTCCGGCAATAAAACTCACATTTTCATATTCAGTTGGTTCAATTATGTCCTTAAATTCAGTTTTGTCAGTAAGATAAGTTCCAATGCTTCTGTTTTTTACATTTTGACCGATTGCAAGGTGAAGATTTGACGCTCCCAAATCCAAGTCGCACAGAACAACTTTTTTGCCGGCCTGACCAAGTGCGATTGCGAGATTTGCTGATAAAAGGCTTTTTCCAACTCCACCTTTTCCGCTTGCTATAGGAAGAATTTGCATATTTTCATTATAACACAGATGAGTTGTGTTTTTAAACATTTTAAGCGTTTTGCACGATATAAAAAGAAATAATTTTGTGATATAATATTTTTATGAAGTTAACAGTGCATAATTTAAAACGTAAGTTCAATTTGTTTGTTTCATTTTTGGCAATTTCGATTTTTTCTTCGCAGTGTTTTGCCCAGTCGTCAACAAATTCCAGCAGTTCTAAAAAATTTTCTTATTTGAATAAATTTGATTCAATGTTTCAATTTGTTTTGCAAAATTACGTTGATGAGGTAGATCCTAGAGTTCTTTATGAAGGCGCAATGAAAGGAATGATGGATTCCCTTGGCGATCCTTATACTTCTTATCTTGATGAAGATACCATGCGAGATCTTTCTGACACAACGAACGGTTCTTTTGGCGGTGTGGGACTTTCGATTTCCAAGCCGATTGAGTCAAAACCGGATAAACCTGCTTATGTTGAGGTCGCTTCTCCGATTGAAGATACTCCAGGTGCAAAAGCCGGAATCCTTGCGGGCGATTATATTATAGAAATTGATGGTGAGCCTACAGAATCTATGACAATGGATGAAGTTCTTGGGCATTTGCGCGGAAAAGTCGGCGAATCTGTAAAAGTTACTGTGCTTCGCGGTAAAAATTTAAAGTTTACGGTGGAGCTTGTGCGCGCGCTGATAGAAATTCCTACTGTAAAATACGGAATGATTGGAAATACCGGTTATATGCGCCTTATTCAGTTCACTCCAGACATTACAGAACGCGTTCAGGATGCGATTGATTCTTTCAAAAAAGACAAGAATTTTAAAAATCTTATTATTGATTTGCGAGATAATCCTGGCGGACTTATAACAAGCGCGGTTGCAGTTGCTGACAAATTTATTGACGAAGGACCGATTGTTACAACAAAAAGCCGCCTCGATTTTGAAAATGCAGTTTACAAAGCAAGTAAAAATAAAACAGAATTGCGCGGAATTCCGATTGTTGTTCTTATAAATCAAGGTTCTGCAAGCGCATCTGAGATTGTTGCCGGCGCGTTGAAGGATAATCATCTTGCATATCTTGTTGGTGCAAAAAGTTACGGAAAAGGTTCTGTTCAGCAGGTTATTCCTCTTGGTTCTAACGAAGAAGTAAAAATGACTGTTGCGCGTTATTACACACCGAGCGACACAAATATTGATAAGGTTGGAATTCAGCCTGATAAAGAGGTTTTGTATCCAAAACTTACAGAAGATGATGAAAAAAACTATTCAGCCTTGCTGGATGCGAATTTGATTGCTCCGTATGTTGAGGAACATCCAGAAATGACAGAAGCGGAAATTGCTTCGTATGCGGAAGAATTGAAAAAAGATTTCAATCTTGATTCGCGGCTTTTGAGACGGATTATTCGTATTCAAGTAAATAGAACAAAACCGACTGCACTTTACGATCTTGATTATGATATTCAGCTGAATGCGGCTCTTGAATTATTGAACACAACGGAAGATTTTGAAAAACTTCTTCAGTCCACAAAAACGCTGAAAGAACTTCAGGTTGAAGCCGAAGCAAAAAAGGCTGCGGAAAAAGCTGCTGAATCTGAAACTTCAACAAAGGCTGAATAAATGCGCCAGTTTATTTCCAGGGAATTTCCAGACAAAAAAGGTTTGCTTCGTATTTGTGGAAAAGATTTTCGCTATCTTAGGCAAGTTCTTAGGTTAAAGCCTGGAGATATGCTTTCGGTGCGTTTTTCCGATGGAACTTTGCAAAATACAACGGTTTGCAGCGTGGACGAAAATTCCAGGGAAATTTTGCTTCAAATTTGCGGAAAGTCAGAAAATTTTGAAACCCTGGATGTTACGCGCGGAACAAAAGCTGATGAAATTCAAAATTCGTGTCCACAAATTGAATATTTTCTTTTTCAATACATTTCAAAACCAGCAAAAATGGAACAAATCATACGGCAGGCAACAGAATGTGGCGTTAAATATGTGATTCCTGTTTGTGGAGAATTTTCCCAAAAGCAAAATATTCTTTCAATGCAACATTCAAAAAAAGAACGTATTGAACGGATTGTGCGCGAGGCTCGCCAGCAAAGCGGCTCTCCTGTTGAAACTGAAATTCTTGAGCCGGTTTCCACAGAAAACGCAATTTCTTTTTGGCAGGAAAAAAAATCTTTCGGCTCGTCTGGTTCTTTGGAACAAAATTCAGTTGCGGTTGTACTTTGGGAAAGAAATGAAAAAACTGTTTCGCTAAAAAAAATCTTTCAGCCTGAAAATTCTGAAAAAATAAAAAAAATTGCCATTGTTGTTGGCTGTGAAGGCGGAATCAGTCCGGCGGAAGTTGATTTATTTTTATCCGCAGGTTTTAATGCAATTCATTTTCCGGGAAATATTTTAAGATGCGAAACGGCGGCTTTGTACGGAATCGCCGCAGTTCAGTCTGCACTAAACCAATAAAATGTGTATAATTATTTAGAGGAAATTATGGGAATCCAAAGAATCAAGATTTTAGATGTGCCAGTTGATATTCTTCGTCCTGAAGATTTAGAAATTGAAATCTTAGAACTTTTGGCAAAACCTGGAACAAAGCAGATTGTGTTTCTTTCAATTTGGGATTTGTTAAAAGCTCGTCATCGCGGGGAATTTCAGGATTGCATTAACAATGCCGACTTGATAATTCCGATTTCAAAAAGCATCATAAGCGGCGCAAATTTTTTGAAAAAAGAAATTCCAATAAGATATAATCCTTTTTCTGCGGTAATAAATATTCTTTCAGTCCTTGATTCTCATTTTAAAAGTTTGTATCTTCTTGGCTCGCGTGGACAGACATTGCATTCTGCGGAAAAAAATCTTCGGGCAACTTATCCAAATCTGCGGATTGTCGGTCGTTATGTTGGTTATTATCCAAAAAATATGGAAAATGACATTGTTCAGTCAATTTATAAATCTTCTCCTTCGCTTGTGCTTGTAAGTGAAGGAATAAAAGAGAAAAATTGCTGGTCATATAAACGCCGGAATCAGTTTTCTTCAAGCATTTTTATTTATTACCGGGATGCTTTCGGAATTTTTTCAAAGCGCATAAAAAGAGTGGATGAAAAAACTTTTGAACGCGGACATGAGATTTTTCATGAAATAATCAGAAATCCGTTTAAGATTTTTCTTGTTCTTCCATTTATAAAATATTTGCTTACATTGTTTTTCTATAAAATTTTAAAAAAGTAGAGGGTGGTTTCTTGGTCTGGGAAAAAGAAATTGCCTAGGGAGGGGCAGAGTGGTTTCGGTCAGTTTGTCGCAAGTTTCTTTGATTTCAAAAAGGATGGAAGTTGTTGCTTTTTTTGAAAAATTATTGGGCAATAAATGTCCGGTAAGAGTTTATCCAAATGTGAATTTGTTCATAGGAAGCGTTCTGCAGAATGGGCAGAACATAAATTCTGTTGCAATTGTTGATGTTTTGGCGATTGCCTCATCAGATGAAGTCGATTTTTTTATTAACGAGAAATATATTTCATTACAAAAAGTTTTTTTTATTGAATCAATTCAGTCTAATTTTAAAGTCTTTCATGAATCTGAAAATTTAAAGCTAAATATTATTCCTTTTCCGTGTGATTATATTGTTGCCATGAACCAGTTGAGTCAATTTGTCTTTTCTGGTTCTGTAACTGAAAAATCTGAGAAAGTTTCAGAGAATTTGCCTTCAACTTTGGGACGTTTTGCGGGAACTTCGTTTTCAACAAAATCTTTGCGTGATAATTTTTACACTTTTGGAAAAACTGATTTGCCGCTGATTATCGAGGGCGAATCTGGAACTGGAAAAACTTTGGCAGCGGAACTGATTCATTCGATTTCTTTGCGGAAAAGTAAACGTTTTAGAAGAATAAATATGCCTTGTATTCAGCCAGAGATTGCCGAGGCGGAATTGTTTGGCTCTGTTTCCGGGGCTTTTACAGGGGCAAAAGATAAAAAAGGAATTTTGCAGGAGCTGGATGGAGGAACGGTGCTTTTTGATGAAGTTTCAGAAATTCCGCTTCCGGTTCAGGCAAAACTTTTAAAATTTCTTGATTCCGGCTGTTTTTGCAGGGTTGGCTCTACAAAAGAAACTTATTCTGATGTGCGGATTATAAGCGCAACAAATGTGAATCTTGAGGAACGTGTTCGGCGCGGACTTTTTCGTCGGGATTTTTACGAACGGCTGAAGGGAAAAGTTATTTCGATTCCTTCGCTTAATTCCAGAAAAGAAGATATTGATGCGCTTGTGAAAAATTTTCTTTTGGAAAACGGATTTGATTCAATTGTTTTTACAAAAGAAGCAATTGATGTTTTAAAAGAAAAAAATTGGACAGGCAACGTCAGGGAACTTGAATATTGTCTGGCTTTGACGTGCTCTGTCCGTGGTGAAAACAAGAAAATTATTGGTCCGGAAGATTTAATTTTTGCCAGCTAAACCTGCGGCTTTGTTGAAGATTTTTTCAATGTATTTGGCTTCGCTTTCAGATAATGCGGCTCTGGAAAGAACGCTTCTCCAGAACGTTTCCATATCTTGCCGGCCGGTGATTTTGAAAAATCCGATTTTCTGCAAATCATCCGCAATTGTTGAAACAGTTTTGTCTAGTCTTTCAAGCGAAAGCGGCGTATATCCGGTTAAACCTGCGTTTTTTGCCCTAAAAAGATGATAGGAAATAATCTGGACTGCGTGCGAAAGATTCAGCGAGCCAAAATTTTCGCTGGAAGGAATTGTAACTCCCAAAGTACATTCTTTCAGCTGGGAATCCGTAAGCCCGGTGCGTTCATTTCCAAAAACAACGGCAATGTTCGCACCTTCATTTTTTGTGTTTCCTGTGTGGATTTTTGCAATGTCAGCAAATTCTTCCGGCAGCAAAAGTTTTCCTTTTCGGTTTTGTCCGCGTCTTCTTGTTGTTCCGGCTGCAATTGAACAGTCTTTTGTTGCTTCTGTAATTGAGTCAAAAAATTCTGCATTGTCGTAAATGTATGCTGCATGGATTGCCAGAATGTGGACTTTTTCTGTATCGTAATTTTCTTTTTTTCCTACAATTCTTAAATGAGTAATATCATTGTTTGCCATTGCTCGGCACGCCGAGCCAATATTTCTACATTCATCCGGGTGATCTAAAACAATATAAACATTATCTAAATTCATGTTTTTCAGTATATTGATTGGAGCAAATTAATTCCATATTCTAATTTGACCTAACATATAAATTGATGTAAACTAAAAAACAGATTAAGTTATGCTTTGAAATCGTAATTTTTGAGCTAACTTTTAATTTGAATGCAATGAACGGAGTCTGCAAGGCATGAATGATAACAATAACAGTATAGTTCCTGGTTTTGACAATGAAAAAGATGACAGCTTGAAGATTTCTTTGGAAAAAATTGATTCAGTTCCAAACGGTCTTCGTGTTTATTTGAATGGATATATCGATACTTACAATTCCAGCTTTTTTCAGAAGAAGATAACAAAAGTTGTTGAGGCAGGTTTTATTAATTTGATTTTTAACTGCTCTGCATTAAATTATGTTTCTTCAACAGGAATTGGCTCATTCACATCGTTTTTGAAAATGCTAAAGCCAAAGGGTGGCGATATTGTTCTTCTTGAAATTCAGCCAAAAGTTTATGAAGTTTTCCAGCTTTTGGGTTTTGCGCAGTTTTTCAATATCAAAGATACAACAGAAGATGCTGTAAATTATTTCCATCAAGGTTCACAGCCAGTTGAAAGCGTTTTTCCAAAAGTTTTTGCGTGTCCTATGTGCAATAAGCATTTGCGCGCAACTAGAGCTGGTCGTTTCCGCTGCTCAGAATGTAAGTCAATTCTTGCTATCAACGAGCAGGGAACTGTTTCTTTGGGCTAAAAATTTGTTTTCAACGGGACAAACACACATTGTGCACAAGTTATCCACCGCAATGTGTGTTAATTTTTTGTTATTTTCTATTTCTTGATATTATAAAAAAATAAAAAAAATCAGAAGGTTTAAAGTTAATTTGTTGTAATATAAGAAAATAGAAAAATTTGTAAGGTTCGTTTTTATAAAAAAATTGTAAATTTCAATGAAAAATCTATTGACAAAAAGTTATCCACATTTTTTCCACAAAATAGAAACAAATCGATGCTTGCAAATGTGCATAAAGGTTCTGTAGAATAACGACATGCCTGCGGTTCAAGTGAACAATTTATTCTTCTCCTATGAAAATGCTGAAAAAATTGCGGTTAATAACGTTAGTTTTGAATTAAAGCACGGTTCGTATACGGTTTTGGCGGGCAAAAATGGAAGCGGAAAAAGTTCTGTTGCCAAAATTATTGCCGGACTTCTTGAGCCTCAGAAAGGTTCTGTAAAAATAGAAGAAAATCTTCGTGTCGGGATTATTTTTCAGTCTCCAAAAGATCAGATTATTTGTGGAGTTGTTTTTCAGGATACAGAATTTGGTCCGAAAAATCTTGGTTTTTCAAAATCAGAAGTTGAATTAAACGCTATTGAAAGTTTGAGCGCAACCGGAATGTTAGATTTTGCAAATCATAAGACAATGAATCTTTCTTTGGGGCAAACTCAAAAAGTTGCATTGAGCGGAATTCTTGCGATGGATCCGGATATTCTTATTCTGGATGAAGCTTTTTCAATGCTGGATCCAAAATCTCGGGACGAAATGTATACTTTTGTTGATTCAATAAACAATAAAGGAGTTACGGTTCTTCATATAAGCCATGATTTAGAGGCGGTTTGTCGCGCTCGTGATGTGATTTTTATGCATGATGGAAAAATCTCTTGGTCTGGAACTTCTGAAGAATTTCTTGCCGATAAAAAGCTAGTTGAAAAACTTGGCGGAAAAAAACTTCCTGTCAATTCAAGAAAGTGGTCAGCGGATGGAAAAGAAATTGTTCTTTCTGCGCGAAATATAGATTTTTCATATAAAAAAAATGCCCCGCTTTTGAAAAATATTTCTTTTGATTTGTACAAAGGTTCTCTGACTGCGCTTATCGGACCTTCTGGATGCGGAAAATCCACGCTTCTTGAGATTCTTTCGGGCTTGCGTGTGGCTGATTCTGGAAAAATTTGTTGCGTTGGGCGTCCGGTTCTTGCCCAGCAGAACAGTGATTCTGCGCTTTTTGAAAATTTTGCGGCTGATGATGTTGCGTTCGGTCCGCGAAATAAAGGAATCCGTGGAAAGGCGTTGAAGGAAATTGTAAAAAAATCAATGAACCAATGCAATCTTGATTTTGAAAAATATGCGAACCGGCAGACTTTTTGTCTTTCTGGCGGCGAAAAAAAACGGCTTGCTGTGGCAGGCATTGTTGCGTTGGATGCTGATATAATTTTGTTCGATGAGCCGACGGCGGCGTTGGATGGCGATTCTCGCGGTAAAGTTATGGATATGATGAAGGAACTTGCCGCTCAGGGAAAAATTGTGCTTTTTAGCACACATCAGCGTGATGAAGCGGCTTTTGCTGACCGGGTGATAAATCTTGCTGTGGAAAATATTTTTACGCCAGAAAAAGTGGCTTCTTCGGAATTGCCAGAAATGAAGCGGATTCCGGCTTTATCAGTTCTTGATCGAATCCAGAAATTCAGTTTTGCAGAAAACAAAAAAACTTCAAGATTTTTTGAAAAAGTTCCGCCTGTTTTGAAGTGTCTTTTGTTTTTGGCGCTTTTTTCTTCCGCTCTTGTTGTTCGACCTTTTATTGCCTGCGGAATTTTCTTTTTTGTGGGAATTATATACGCTTTGCTTGCTGGCTATCCGGCAAAAAAACTTTTTTCTTCGATGATAAAAATTGTTCCGCTGCTTTTGTTTTTCTGCCTGTTTCAGATGGTTTTTGCGCCGGCACTTCCGGATGAAATTCGTTACTGTGATTTTCGATTTTTTACGGTTACGCCATCGAAAATTCTGAACTGCCTTAAGGTTTTATTGCGGACTGAATGTGCCATGAGCCTGATTTGTGGATTTATTCATTCAACTGATGAAATTCAGCTTGTAAAAGGATTTTCTGATTTGCTTTCGCCGTTGCGTCTGCTTCGGATTCCTACGAAATATATTCTTGTTACAATGGAAATAATTTTCAGATTTCTTCCGTTGCTTTTGGATGAGGCGAGCTGCATTGTAAAAACTCAGCTTGTTCGTGGTGGCCTTGGGAAATCTAAAGGATTTTTCGGAAAAATCCGTGCGGTTGTTCCATTGATTGCGCCGCTGATTGTTCAATCTTTAAAGCGTGCGGAATCTTTGTCGTATGCGCTTACGGCACGGGGTTTTAAATGAACGGAAATAAATTTAATTTTTGTCCAGAATGTGGTGGAAAAAATATCGAATATCTGGACAACAAAAAATGGTTCTGTGCTGATTGCGGTTTTGATTTGTACAATAATGTTGCAAGTGCGGTTGGTGCTATTATTTCAGACAAAGAAAATAATATTCTTTTTGAAATACGTGCAAAAGAGCCGCGGAAAGGATTTTTGGCATTGCCGGGCGGATTTGTTGATCAGGATGAAACTGCGGAGCTGGCGGTTGTCCGCGAATGTCTTGAAGAAACTGGAGTTCAGCCCGAAAAAGTAAAATATCTTTGCAGTTTTCCGAACGATTATTTATATAAAAATATTGCGTATAAAACTTGTGATTTGTTTTTTGAAGCTTCTATTCCGGCTGGCGCAGGAACGATTTTTGAATTGTTGAAAAAATTGCATGGCCAGGAATCTGAGGTTTCAGGTTTTGTTGCAAAAAAAATTAATTCAAAAGAAGATATTGAAAATTTGCCGCTTGCCTTTGCTTCTGCAAAAAAAGCGTTGAATTTTTGGCTTTTAAATCGATAGCTTGGAGAAATTTGTGAATTTTAATGATTTTCGTGTTGTTTCTGTAATATTTGGTGCGGCGGTTTATTTGTTTCTTCTTGTCTTTGTGCCGTTAAAAACGAATTTTGTTTTAAAAAAGGCCGGAGAAATTGTGATTCCCATCAAAAAAAAGAAAATTTTTCTGCAAATTCTTATAATGATTTTTTCTGCGCTTTTGATTTTTTTGATTTGGCTCAGAGATTTGGGAATTTTTACAGATATTGTTGTTTGTCTTGTTGCTGATTTGGGGTGTGCAATGAGTCTGAATGAAATTTCAATGAACAGATTTTGCGGATTGTATAAAAACGGTCTTGTTGGGAACGGTCATTTTTTGGCTTATGAACAGATTTTGTCTCTTCAGGATTTTGAACTTGATTCTAGAGTTTTGATTGTTTCAACAGAAAAAAAGTCTGCCGAGCAGTTTATTTTTTCCTCTGAAGAAGAGAAAAAATCCGTGCAAAAAGAAATTTTAAAACGCAATCCTAGAGTTTCATAGTAGACAAAGTTTTTATTTTGTGATATTATACAAAAACATTTGGTGTGGTACCCAAGCGGTAAGGGATCGGTCTGCAAAACCGTCATTGGTTGGTTCAACTCCAATCCACACCTTGAAAGGATTGCTCAAAAGGCAATCCTTTTTTTTCGGGTTGGTCATGGCAAAGCCGCAGCCCGTTTACATATAGCCGCCAGGAAACTGGCGGTGTTTTTTTTAGACATGATTTCCGATTATTCTTAACACTTGGCTGCCGATTTTTTCCGCCTTTACAGTTCCAATTCCAAAAACCGAAAGGAGCTCTTTTTCATTTTTAGGCTTTTTTTCAACAAGTTCTTCAATTGTCTTGTCTCCGAAAATCATGTAAGGCGCGATGTTTTCTTTTTCGGCGGTAGAATTTCGCCATTGTTTTATTGTATTGTAAAGTTCCGCATCTTTTTCAGAAAGATTCTTTAGGAATTCATTCTTTTTGTGAAGAATGAATGACGGTTTTGGTTTTGGAGCATTTATAAGATGCTTGAAATTTAACTGAACAGGCAGTTTTATCTGCGTTCTGTTTGTTAAAGCCAATGCGCCCATCTTTGAAACAGCAAGAACATTGTATTCTCCGACTTTCAAGATATAACCGGTTTCAATTAGCAGTTCTGTAAGTTCAAACCAGTCAGATTTTTCAAGTTCTTTTCCGATTCCCCAAGTTGAAAGTTCATTGTGGTGGTTTTCAATTATTCTCTTTTGCTTTGAGCCAAGAACAACATCGATTACGTAGGCGGTGCCGAAACGTTGTTTCAGGCGAAAAATGCAACTCATAAGTTTTTGGGCAGGAATTGTCACATCTGTAAGTCCGACTGGACCTGCCGCACAAATGTCGCAACATTCATCTGGAGAAGTTTCTGTGTCTGAAAATTCCTCGCCAAAATAGGAAAGCAACGCGCGTCTTCTGCAGGTTCTTGCCTTTGCGTAATTTATCATTCCTTGCAAAAGTTTTTCTGATTTTTCCGGGTCAGCGGCTTCGTTAAAGAAAAATCTGATTTTATGGATGTCGGCCGGGCTGTACAAGAGCAATGCGTGAGATTCTAGTCCATCTCTGCCGGCGCGTCCTATTTCCTGATAATATTCTTCCAGCGATTTTGCCATATCATAATGAATTACAAAACGAACATTCGGCTTGTTTATTCCCATTCCAAAAGCAACCGTTGCGACGATTATTCTAACTTTGTCTTTTATGAAAAGATTTTGATTTTCTGTGCGTTGTTTGTCAGAAAGTCCCGCGTGATAATTTAAGACGGAATAACCTTTTGCCAAAAGTTTTTGTGTAAGTTCATCAACAGATTTTCTTGAGAAACAATAAATAATTCCACTTTCATCTTTGTGTTTCTCAATGCATTCAATGACTTGAGCGAGCGCATTTTTTTTAGGTTTTACTTCAAGAAAAATATTTTTCCGATTAAAACTTGCGGTAAAAACAGTTGGATTGTAGAGTTGAAGATTTTTTATAATATCCTGTTGAACAGAAGCTGTTGCGGTTGCCGTTAATGCAAGACAAACTGCATTCGGAAAATGCTTTCTTACATTTGAGATTGAAAGATAGTCCGGGCGAAAGTCGTGTCCCCATTCACTTACGCAATGTGCCTCATCAATTGTTATGCAGTTTATCGGCATTGAACATTCGTGGAAAATTTTCATCATTTTGTCGGAAGCAAGCCCTTCTGGGGAAACGTAGACAAGCTTTATTTCGCCATTTTTCAGTTTTTTTACAGTTTCAAGATATTCGGAAAATTCCAAAGAGCTATTTAAATATTCAGCAGGAACTCCGTTTTCTTTTAAAGCTGAAACCTGATCCTGCATAAGGGAGATTAACGGTGAAACAACGATTGTAATTCCTTTGAAAATCAACGCGGGAATCTGGTAGCACAAAGATTTTCCGCCTCCAGTCGGCATGATTGCAAGGGTGTCTTTTCCGGCAAGCAAATTTTGTATGATTTCAAGCTGTAAAGGTCTGAAAGAATCGTAGCCAAATATTTTTTTCAAAATTTCTTCAGCACATTTTGTGATATTATCCATAAATTTTCCTAAAAAAAATTATATCAAAGCATTAGCACTTGAAAAAGAGTTATAAATCTGATAATATAAATTCACTTGCCGGAGTGGTGGAATGGTAGACACGAAAGACTCAAAATCTTTTGTCAGCGATGGCGTAAGAGTTCAAGTCTCTTCTCCGGTATAAAGGTCTTGTTTTATGCAAGACCTTTTTTATTTTAACACGATGAAGTTGACACAATAAACTTGTGGTTTTCGCATTTTAGTTCTTCATAAAAATTATTCGGTTTCCAGAAAATTATTGAACGGTTTTCTTAGTGAAATCGCTTCTTTTATGTGAGGAATTTCTATTTTTTCAGAGCCGCTCATGTCCGCGATTGTTCTTGCGAGTTTTAGGCAACTTGCATTTGCTCTTGGTGAAAAACTGAATTTTTCTGCGGATTTATTTAAAATATCTTGTGATTCTGGTGAAATTTTGCAGAATTCGATAATTTCTGGTGGCGTTAGATGCGCGTTTTTTTTGCCTTGACGTTTTCGTTGCGTTAGAACGGCCTTTGCGATTTCGTGACGCAAGAATTCTGTTGAAAATTCTTTAGAATCATCTTGTTTTTTTGTTGATTCAATTTCATTTGTTACAGAAATTCTGATGTCAACCCGGTCTAAAAGCGGTGCTGATATTTTTTTCCAATACATTTCGATTGAGCGAGTGCTGCAAAGACAAAGTTTTGTTGCTGAACCGAAATTTCCGCAAGGGCAAGGATTTGTTGCCATCAATAATTGAAATGATGCTGGAAAAATTGTTGAACGTCCTGCGCGGGAAATGGTTATTTTTCCAGATTCCAATGGAACGCGCAACATCTGAAGGACACTTGTACGGAATTCTGCGGCTTCATCCAGGAATAAAACGCCGTTGTGCGCCAAGGAGATTTCTCCAGGACGACATAATGGACCTCCTCCGCAAATTCCTTCAATTGTTGCAGTTTGATGTGGAATTCTAAATGGCGGAATTTGCACAAGAGACTGTTTTGCTGAAAGAAGTCCAGCCAATGATAAAATCCGTGTTACAGGTTGAGCTTCTTCAACGGTTAAAGCTGGTAAAAGCGCAGGAAATTTTTGAAGGCAAAGAGTTTTTCCGCAGCCGGGTGCGCCTACTGCAATCAGATTGTGTCCTCCTGCGGCTGCAATTTGTAATGCGCGGATTAATTTCCGCTGACCATTTATGGTTGAAAATTCCATTTCTGGTGTTACTTTTTGAAAAATTACGCCGTCAACAATTTCGCAGTTTTCAGGAATTTCATCTTCTTTGCGGAGTGAATTTGATTTTCGTTCTGTAAAAACTTCAGGATTTGAAAGCGCGGCAAAAGCTTCTTCAAGTGAATCTGCGCCAAAAACTTTCATTCCGGGAACTTCTCTGGCTTCGTTTGCGTTTGCTGAAGGAACTATGCAGCGCAGAATTCCGCCGCTTGCCGCTGTTGATGCTGCCGCATGAACTCCACGGACAGGACGGACTTTTCCGCTTAGTTCAAGTTCACCCATAATAAGAATTGGTTCGCTGGTATTTGTGGAAGTTTGGGATTCTGAATTTTCATGTTTTGCTGAAAGAACTGCAAGCGCAATCGGCAAATCAAATCCTGCGCCTTCTTTTTTTAAGTCTGCTGGCGAAAGGCTGATAAGAATTCGTTCCGGTGGAAAATCGAATCCGGAGTTTCTTATTGCTGCTTGCATTCGCTCGCGGGCTTCTTTTACGGCTCCATCGGCAAGACCAACTAAATCAATGGCTGGAATTCCTCGCCGCAAATCAACTTCTACTGTTACAAGTGAACCTTCGTATCCAAATGGAGAAAATGAATAAATCTGCATAAAAACCTTCTATTTTTTGTTGTCATTAAATTCATAGTCGGTTTTTTACAGATTCTGAAATGAATCACAAAAATTTTTTCAATTTTTTAGAAAATTGGACAAAAATTATTTTTTTTTTGACAGAAAAATTCATTCAAATTCTGGCTATTTTTCTCCGTGCATTTTGTCAAGGAAAGGTTTTAGCTCTTCGAAATAAAATTTGTCTTCAATTATTTTTTCTCCGCAGGTGTGTCCCGGTCGCCGATCAGCACGAACTTTTTCGCCGTGAAAATCACTTCCAGCTGTCACAAAAAATCCGAGTCTTTTTGCAATTTCCTGTAATCTAAGACATTCTGTAACTCTTGCGCCCGGATGAAAACATTCCATTCCTCGTACGCCGCGTTCAAAAAAATCTGCTAAAACCGGTTCCAGTTTTGACCATGAAAGATAAAGAGAAAGCGGATGCGCAATTACAGGAACTCCGCCAGATTCATAAATTGCTTTTACAGATTCATCAAGATCTGCCCCGATTCTTTCAACATACCAAGGTCTGTCGCGCGCCAAAAATTTGTCGAACGCAGCTTGGCGGTTTTTTACGTAATGATGATTTACCAACCAGCTTGCAAAATGAGGTCTTCCCAAAACTTGGTTTGGAAATTCCACCTGAATTTCTTCAACCGTTGTTTCGATTCCGAAATCATGCATTTTTGAGACAATAAATTTATTTCGCTCGTATCGGCTTTCAATCAGATTGTTTATGACATTGTTCAGGCTTTCAGAAATTCCATCCAAATTTAATCCAAGCCCCAAAAGATGAAATTCACAGTTTGGCCGCTGGATATTTATTTCAATTCCCGGAACAAAAATAATTCCTTTTTCCTTGCAGGCTTCTGCACCTTCTTTTAGACCTGCGATTGTATCATGGTCAGTTATTGCAAGAACTGACATATTTTTTTCAGCAACTTTATAGACAAGCTCTTTTGGTGAATATTGACCGTCCGAGGCTGTTGTGTGTGTGTGCAAATCAATCATAAATTGAGCATAGCACAAAATGCTTCATTATGGTACAATTTGAGAAATTATCTGATTTGGAGAGTACAATGCCAAAATTAGTAAATTTTTCAAAAGGTTCAATTGTTTATTTTGAAGAAGATAAAGATGACAAAATTTATATTCTTCAAAGCGGAACAATAATTCTCACAAGCATTGATCCTGAAACAAAAGTAACAGTTACAAATCAGGTTAAGCCCGGTGAATTTTTTGGTGTAAAATCAGCGTTGGGGCGTTTTCCTAGGGAAGAAACTGCGACTGTTCTTTTGGATAGCCAGGTTATAGCGCTTACCGTTCCGGAATTTGAAAAGAATTTTAGCGGCAACAAACAGATTATTATGAAAATGCTGCGGGTTTTTTCTGCGCAGCTAAGACAAATTCATAAGAGGATTGAACAGATTCTTGATTCAAATCCAGAAAGTTCTCAGACAGGAATGCTTTCTGTTGCAAAAAGTTTTTATGAAGATGAAGAATTTGTTTCCTGCTATGATGTTTGTCTGAAATATTTAAAAAGATTTCCTCAGTCTCCGCATATTGAACAGGTGAAAAAGCTTTTTGCGGCGTGCCAGATTTATCTTGAAAGGCGCGGAATGCCGAAATATGAAGCTCCTGCTGATGATGGGCTTGGCGCACTGAAGCAATTTGAGCTTTCTGCATTTGAAAGATTTGCAAAGAAATATGCGCCTGGACAGGTTATTATTTCTGAATTTGAACCTGGAGACACTTTTTATCTTATTCAGCGTGGTTCAGTTCAGCTTATGAAATATGTTAATGGCTCTGAAAAAAATCTGGATATTTTAAAGCCTGGTGAATTTTTTGGAGAAATGGCGATTCTTGATAATTCGCCACGTTCTGCAACTTGCATGGCAAAGACTTCTGTAAAATGTCTTGAATTCAGCAAGGAAAATTTTGAATCAATTGTTACAGGAAATGCAGTTCTTGCGATAAATCTTTTGAAATTATTCTGCAAAAGAATTTATGACCAGCGAAGAAGATTTAAAATTCTTGTTATAAAAGATTTGCAGGCCAGGATTGCGGATGTTTTTGTTTTGCTGAATGAAATGAATCCGCCGGCAAACCCGAATGACCGTTCAAGAAAATTTTATGTGAATGTGGGCGATATTGCTCATTGGGCGGGACTTTCTGTTGAAATAACAAGAGAAGAAATCAACAGATTTGTTGAAAAACGTAAGATAGATGTGTATAATGACTGCATTGTTGTCTTGAATATCGTTGATATGCAGCGAATTGTAGATACCCGCAGTTCAATGGGTGAACGAGCCCTGAACAACAATAATAAATAATCGCCAACTTAGCTCACCTGGTAGAGCAACGCACTCGTAACGCGTAGGTACTCGGTTCAAGTCCGGGAGTTGGCTGATTTATATTTTAAATCCACGCTATATAGGTGTGGATTTTTTTATGCCCAAATAATTTGAACCGAGTAGCGAAGCGAACGCCGACCGAACAGGGAGGAAGAGGCGGCAGGGATGCCGCCGGCAGTGAGCGCAGCCGCCTGGAAGGGGCAGGCAGGAGGCCTGCGAGTGAAAGGCCGGTTCAAGTCCGGGAGTTGGCTTTGTTTTTTTGTGATGCGGTAGGTTATGGAGGCACGCCGAAGGCGGCCACCGCAGCGGAGTTTGCTTTGCAAATGTAGCGAGGAGGCTGAGCGTAGCGGAATGCCGGAACAACCGTTCAGACGCTTTTTGAAAATTCCCGCGCACTTTTTAGTGCGTGCAAAGCTGGAAAAATTTGTGTTTTCAGTAGGAATGAAAGTTTTTCTATGGAAACCGTCTGAAAACGCCCAAAGTTAAAATATTCGTTATCTACAACTAACTTGATTTTTTTTGTATAATTTTTGCTATGAAGGAAATTTTGCTGTTGTTTTTTACGGTTGCAGTTACGGATTTTTTTGCGGAAATGGGCGATAAAACTCAGTTTATGCTGATTGGAATGTCGTCTAAGTACAAATTGCGCGACATTATTTTGGGAACTTTGGCCGCGATTATAATTTTGAACGGAATTGCGGTTTTTGCTGGCGGAATTATCAGTGTTTTTGTGCCGGATTGGCTGATAAAATTTATTGCGTCGGCAGCATTTTTTTATTTTGGAATTACGTCTGTTTTGCAGAAAGAGGATAATGAGGAAGAATCTGGCGGCGGAAAGTTTAAATTTGCGGTAGTTGCGGTTTTCTGCACGTTTTTTATTGCGGAACTTGGGGATAAAACTCAGCTTACGGCGATTACTTTTGGTGCGAATGGCGGAATAAAAAAAGCGTTCGTTATTTGGGCGGCTTGTGTTGTTGGTTTTTTTGCCGCTGATATGATTGGAATGTTGATTGGACTTTTCTTGAAAAAGAAAATGCCGGAAGGTTTTTTGAATATCGTTTCGTTTATTTTGTTCAGTTTTTTTGGTTTTTTAACATTGAACGAAGGGCTTGGAATTTTGCAGAATTCTCTTGGCGAAAATGCGGTTGTTCCAAAAGTTCTGGTGATTGCGCTTGTTTCTGTTGCTTTTGTTGCGCTAAGCGTTTTTGCCTTTGCGAAAAAATTGAAAGCCTCAAAAGGCTCGGCGGAAAATTAATTTCTGAATACGCTTAGGCTTGGAAGCGCCCTGCCAGAAAAATCGAACATTGCCTGGTTTTCCCAGTTGTTCGGGATATTTTGAGCTGGAATCCAGTCGCCGCCCCAGTAAAATACACCGCAGCCGCCGGACTCTGAAACTGCGTTGAAAATTGCGCTGACTACAGCGGCTTGATTTTTTATGGTTGCGTTGATTCCCAGATTTTTTGTTCTTTTTGTTTCGTCTGCATTTTGAATGTAGGAAATTTCAAATTCAGAAATATATTTTTTTAGATTTTCTGCGCCTTTGATTTTTTGAGCATTTCCAAAAAGATTTGGGGTTTTGTCGCTCCATTTGTCTGTCCAGGCCCAGGAAGTTTCTGCCACAAGAATTTCTTTCTTGAAATTTTCTTTTAGGTTTTTGATATTTGATTTTAACGAATCCAAAGTTCCGTGTTCATAATAAGGATAATAGCTTAGCCCGATGTAGTCAAAATCAAGGTTCGGGAATTTTTTTAGCCACCATTCAAGGTTGTCGTCTTTTTGGCTTGAAAGATGAATCATGATTTTTATGTCTGGATTAAATTTTCTGATGGATTCGGCGGCGGAATCTAAAATTATGCCAAGATTTTTTGCGCTTTCATCTGATTGCCAGGAGGAGCAGTTTGGTTCAGCGTATTCTGTGATGGAATTTGCATTGCTGCAGGTTACTAACATTCCGGGATTTATTTCATTTCCGATTTGAATCATGTCTGGCTGGAATGATTTTAAAGTTTCCAGAATTTCTGTTGTGTATTCAGAGACTTTTTCTTTCAACTCTTCGATTGTCGTGCATGAATCCCAGGCTGCCGGGCGTTTTTGATTTGCTGGATCTGCCCAGGTGTCGCTGTAATGAATATCCAGAAGAAATTTTAAGTTGCTCGCCTTGATTCTTTGGGCAGTTTCCAAAGTTCGTTGCAAAGTATTGTCTCCGGCGGATTTTGTTGCGTCCGGTGAATACCACAGTCGCAGCCGAATCCAGTTTACGCCGTTTTCTTTTAAAATTTCAAAAATGTCTTTTGGGGAGCCGCTTGATGTGCGGTAGATTCCGCCGTTTTCTTCGATTTGAGAAACTGTTGAGGCATCGAAGCCGCGCATAAAATCTTTTAGAAGCGAAAAATTTGCTTTTTCAGTTTTGCTTGCTTCTCCTGCTGAGCATGAAAGAAATGCTGAAAAAATGAAAATTGTAAAAAAAATTGAAATTTTGCGCATTTTTTTAATTTTTTGTTTGTGGAAACCTCTTTTTTATTTTACTTTTCATCCTTTGAAATTGCAAACAAACAGATTTAAATTTATAATTTTTCTATTAAAATGAAAAAATTCTTATTCTTTTTTGGTTTTTGTTTTTTTTTGGCGTCGGTTGGGTTTGCTCAGTTTTCTAGCATTAATAATTATGTAACACGAACTTGGTCTTCTGCGGATGGGCTTCCGGGAAATTCGGTGCTGGATATTGTTCAGGCAAAAGACGGTTATCTTTATTTTGGAACTTACGAATGTCTTGTAAAATTTGACGGTTTTGAATTTCAGAATTTGAATAAATATTCAGATTCAAAAATGGATTTTATTTCCGCGCGTTCTATTTTTGAAGATTCCAAAGAATTTATGTGGGTTGGCTCAAACGATGAAGGAATCCAGAAATTTTCAAGAAATTCGGTGGAGCACATTTCTACGGAAAACGGACTTCCAAACAATTCTGTGCGGAGTTTTATAGAAGACAGATTTGGCAATGTCTGGGTTGGAACTGCTTCTGGCGTTGTTTATATCACTCCTTAAGGTTCTGTTGTAAAACCTGCCGCTTCTGAAAAAACTGACATTTCTCATGTTATTGTAAGTCAGCTTTACTGCGACACGGCCGGAAGAATCTGGATGCTCACAACTGAGGAAAACGGAATTTATCTTTATTCGGGGAATTCTTTTCAGCGTTTTGAAAATTTGAATTATCTTGGAAATTTTATTCCTTCTTCAATTTCGCAGGACAGAAAAGGAAACTTTTGGTTCGGGCTTGGAGCTAACGGCGTTGTAAAAGTTTCTAACGGTGTGGTTGATAAAATCAAATCTGGAACGATTATTGACTACGAGCCTTCAAAGTGCATTTATTCCGATTCAACTGGTTCTTTGTGGTTTGGAACAGAACGAGGCTTGGTTCTTTTTAGCGATGGCGTTTACACAACTTACGATGACAACACGCAGATTCAAAATGCTTCGATTAATAAGATTTTGGAAGACCGCGAGCACAATATTTGGGTTGCAACTGACAATGGCGGAATCGGTAAAATCAGCCTTGGAAAATTCAGGATGAATAAACTTTCTTCTTCTGTGAATGCGATTTGCGAGGACAAAAATAATCGTGTCTGGCTCGGAACTGATGAAGGGCTTCTTTGCTATGAAAATGATGTGAGCGTTCAAAATGAACTTACGGATTTTTGCAAAAATGTAAGGATTCGTCATGTTGGAGTTGCGGAAAATGGTGATATTCTGGTCAACTGCTATTCAAAACCTGCCCAGATTCGTTATACAAAAGAAGGAATTTTAAGCTGGTCAACGGACGAAAATCTTGCGGGAAACAAAACTCGTGTTTCAATAGAAACAAAAAACGGCGACATTTACTGCGGAACAACAACCGGGCTTTCTGTAATTCACAAAGACGGAACGATAAAAAACTTTTCAGATAATGACGGTTTTGACAACAAATACATAATGTGTATTTATCAGGATAATGACGGATTTGTTTGGGTTGGAACTGACGGTTGCGGAGTTTACCTGATGAAGGACGGTTCGGTTGTAAAGAAAATTTCAACTGATTCTGGACTTGCCGGAAACGTTGTCTTTAAAATTTCGCAAGATATTGCAGGGCGTTACTGGATTTGCACCGGTTCTGGAATTTCTTGTTTCAAAGGAAAATCTGATGACTTGCTTGCGGCGGACGTGGCTGAATCTAGCGGAAATCTTGGATTTGTAAATCTGACTTCTGCAAACGGTCTTGGCTCGGATGCGATTTTTCAGCTTCTTGTTGATGAAAACGATTATGCCTGGATGATTAGCAACCGCGGAATTTCTTCTGTGGATTTCAACGATATTCTAAAAGTTGTTGACGGAAAAAATCAGTATATTGACTGCAAATTCTACAATCAAAATGATGGACTAAAATCTTCGGGAACAAATTCAACCGCGCTCAGCATGAAAGATAAATACGGGCGACTTTGGTTTACAATGGCTGATGGTTTTGCGGTTTATGATCCGGTTCGCACAAATGTTTCTTCGATTTTGCCGATAATTCAGATTGTTGAAATAAATATTGATGACAACGTGTACAAATCCTTTGAAAAACCGATTGAAATTCCTGCCGGCACAAAGCACATTGACATAAAATTTACGGGCTTAAGTTTTACTGCAAGCGACAGAAATCGTTTTTCGTATATGCTTGAAGGTTACGATTCTGATTTTTGTGAGCCGACTGCGTTCCGCACAATTTCATTTACGAATTTAAAGCCTGGAAAATACACTTTTAAAGTCAATGTTATAAACGGCGACGGATTAAAGTCGGACGTTCCAGCTTCGGTTGTGCTGATTCAAAAGGCGTTTTTTTATCAACAGGCTTGGTTCTGGCTTTTGGTGGTGGCGCTTGCGGCTGGAATTATTATTTTCAGTTTCTTTTTGCTTTCTTACAACAACAAAAAACGCAGGCTTGTGCTTGAAACAGAAATTCAAAAGGCAACGGTTGAGCTTGAAATGGCAAAAGATGATTCCGACCGTCTTTTAAAAAATATTCTTCCGGTTTCCATTGCGGAGCGAATGAAAGGGCTTGCCGGCGAAAAGACAATCGCTGATGCGTTTGACAACGTTACAATCCTTTTTTCTGATATTGTCGGTTTTACAAAAAAGACGAGCAAAGAATCGGCAGAAGATATTGTAAAATCCCTGAATGATTTGTTTTCTCGCTTTGATGAGCGGGCGGAACAGATGGGCGTTGAAAAAATCAAGACGATTGGAGATTCTTACATGGCGGCTTGCGGCGTTCCTTCAAAAAACGAAAATCACGCGCTCGTTATGTTTAATTTTTCGCTTGGAATGTACAAGGATTTGGAAGAATATAACAAAACCGCAAAAATCAAATTTGAGCTAAGAATCGGACTGAATTCCGGCAAGGTGATTGCAGGCGTTATCGGACTTAACAAATTTATTTATGATATTTGGGGCGACGCCGTTAATGTTGCAAGCCGAATGGAATCCTGCTGCACGCCGGGACACATAAGATTTACAGATTCCGTAAAAAGAAACCTTGAAAAACAGCACATCTCATTTGACTACAAAAAAGAAGAATGCGACGTAAAAGGCAAGGGCGTTATGATGACGTATGAGATTGAGTAAAAACTCCTTCCTATATTTATTTTAGAAAGGAGTTTTTAAAATAAACGATTTATTTTTTTTCCGTAAAAAGACTTAGGATGTCATGACACCCAAGTGTTTTTGCAAAATCGGGAAATTTTTCTAAAGCAGCTTTTCGAATGTCATTACGCATAGGTTTTCCATTCCCTGGTGTTGTGAACTCTAGTTTAGTTCCTTTGTTTAATCGTTTTCCGTTTTGATATATGTCATTTCTTAAAAAGTATTCCAAAAATGCCATAATTCATCCTCCTTTAAATTATTCGTACTTAATTAAGTGTTTATATGATTATTATACACCTTTATAAGCGTAAAAGTAAATAAAAAACGCTTAAAAAAGTATACTCCAAATATGTCTTTTTCAGAAAATCTAAGAGATTTATTGGATTACAAAGGAATTGAGCTAAAGGAACTTTCTGCAGGAACAGGAATAAGCAAAAATACTTTAGACAATTATCTTTCTGGACAAAAATCTCTTCCAAATATTGAAAATGGAGTAAAAATAGCTAAATTCTTAGGAGTCTCTGCGGAATATTTAGTATATGGAAATTATTCTATATTGGAGAATCAAGATTTCTTAGAAACGGTTGTTTCAGATTTAAAAAGACTTAATAAAACAGATTTTTTTTCTATAGCAAACATAGTTAATTCTTTGGCAAAAAAATAAATAATTCTAAATTCAATTTTTAGTTTTTAAGATATATGCTGAATGATATTGGGCTATCATATTATTTAAAATTGTATATTTATACGTTTGTAGTTTTTTATGAAATTCGTATTTTACGCTATCAAAGAAATGGATGATTTGTTCGTATTTATTTGACAAATTGCAGAGTTGCATATGCTGGTAGTTTGTCATTGTTATAAAGAAAATGACAAGATAAGAATTATTTCTGCAAGAAAAGCCGATTTGCAAGAAGCTAAGCAGTATGGAGGTAGATAAAATGAGAGACCATTATGATTTTTCAAACGGAATCAAAAATCCTTATGCAGACAAACTGAAAAAACAGATAACGATTCGTCTTGATGATAAAGTAATCGATTATTTTAAAAAAATGTCAGAAGAAACTGGTATGCCGTACCAAAATATCATCAATTATTATTTGCTTGATTTAGGGTTTATTAAAACCCTAAAAACGGCTGAGTCAAGGTCTTGAGCATAAGCGTACCTTGACCAGACGTATTGTGTAAAAGAAAAAAGACATTTGCAGTTGGCGTTTAATTGACGGGGCGTTGTTTGTAAACTCGGTGTCCCCGCTCGGTGGGTAGGGCGCAACGAAGTGCGACCGTAGGGCGGTTGTCCGCCCACATAATCTTTTGATTGTTAATTCTTCAAAAATTCGTTAAACTTCTAGCGTTATGGTAATCAGTTCTATCGACCTAAAAGGCGGTCATGTTGTTCAGTTAAAAAATGGAAAAGAGCTTGTTCTGCAGCGCGATGATGCGGACGCTCTTATAAAAGAATTTGATAAATATGGTGAAGTTGCTGTTATCGACCTTGATGCGGCAATGGGAAATACAAATCCAAAAGGCGATACGGTGAATACTCCGCTTTTGAAAAGCCTTTTGCGCAAAGGAAATGTTCGTACCGGCGGCGGAGTTCGTTCTGTAAAGCGTGCGCGCGAATTGATTTCTCTTGGGGCTGAAAAAGTTATTATCGGTTCAAGTGCCTGGAAAAAGAATCCGGAAAACAATTCCGATGTTTTGAATACAGAATTTTTGGACGAACTTGTTGCGGCAATCGGAAAACAGCGCATTATTATCGGCGTTGACGCTTTGAACGGAAAAATCGCTGTAAAAGGCTGGACAGAAACTATCGATGTTCCGCTTATTGAAGGTGCAAAACTTGCGGAAGAATATTGCTCAGAGCTTCTTTTTACTTGTGTTGAAAAAGAAGGCTGCATGCAGGGAACAAATCTCGAGATGGCAAAGGAGCTGCGCGCTGCTGTAAGTTGCCGCGTCGTTGTTGCAGGTGGCGTTTCTTCTGAAGACGAAATTGAAACCCTTGAAAAAATGCACTGTGACGTTCAGCTTGGAATGGCGCTTTACACAAATAAAGTCAGTCTAAAAAATGCTTTTGTGCGTTGCCTGGACTGGCAGAAAACCGGCGGAATGATTCCTGTTATTGCGCAGGATGAGCGAAGCCGCGAAGTTCTTATGATGGGCTACGCAAACCGAGAGGCTTTAGAAAAAACTTTTGAAACTGGAAAACTTACATTTTTTAGCCGCTCGCGAAACACATTGTGGACAAAAGGCGAAACTTCCGGTCATTTTTTGGACGTTGTAAAACTTAGAGCCGACTGCGACCGCGATACAATTCTTGCAACCGTAAAACCGAATGGTGGCGCGTGCCACACTGGAAGCTGGACGTGCTTTACTTCTGCGCCAGACGAAAAATCAACGCTGGAACGCCTTTACGCAACAATTTCTGAGCGTTTTGCAAATCCAAAGCCAGGCTCGTACACAGCAACTCTTGACAATAAGCGCGTTCGCGAAAAAGTTGAGGAAGAGGCGGAAGAAATCTGCGAGGCCGACGGAAAGGACGAGGTTATTTGGGAAGCTGCCGATCTTCTTTATTTTGTGAGCGTTCTTATGTACAAAGAAGGTATTAATTGGCAGGATGTCTATAACGAGCTTGATAAGCGACATAAAGAAAAATAAAAAAATTGGGCGGCTTTTTTGTGCTTTGCATAAGCAAACCACAAAAAATCAGGCTTTTCGTGGTTCCGTACGCACTTCGTGCTATCTGCATTGCTTCACGCCGTTTCACTCTGTTTCGCAACACGCTGCGCGTGCCACTACAATCCTTGCCGCATTTTAAAGTCAACTCGGAAATTGAAATTTTCTCTTTTAGGGGAGTTAAAATGATAAAAATTGTAAAAGCAAATGAACTTGAAGGCGAATGGTTTGAAGGTCGTTCTTTTGGAACAACAAATGAAACCGTTCATTCAATTATAGAAGATGTTGCCGCAAACGGTGATTCTGCCTTAAAAAAGTACGGTCAAAAGTTTGACGTTTCTGCGTCGGAAACATTTTTAATAGAAGAAAAAGAATTAAAAGCGGCGGCAGAAAAACTTGAAAAACAAAATCCTGAAATTTACAACGCAATCTGCTATTCCCATGAGCTGGCTTTAAAATTTGCTTTGCGCCAAAAATCTTCTTTCGACGATTTTGAGATTGAGCTTACTCCCGGAATGTTTACGGGGCAAAAGACAATTCCTGTGGAACGCGCAGGCGTTTACGTTCCAGCCGGAAGATTTCCGCTCGTTTCAACAGTTGTAATGACCGTTACTCCGGCAATTGCAGCTGGTGTAAAAGAAATTGTCCTTTGCACTCCGCCAAGAATTCATCCGGAAGATAAAGCTTCCGCACAAAAAATGGGGCTTGGTGAATCTGGAAAACCGTTTGTGGGCGGAAAACCTTATGCCGATGAAGGAATTATGGCGGCGGCATATATTTGCGGTGTAAAAAAATGCTATGCTTGCGGTGGTGCACAGGCAATTGCGGCAATGGCTTACGGAACAGAAACAATTCCTGCTGTTGATGTGATTGTCGGTCCAGGAAATAAATTTGTTGCCGCTGCAAAAAAAGAAGTCTACGGAAAAGTTGGAATCGATATGGTTGCCGGTCCAACAGAAGTTTTTGTTATTGCTGATAAATCTGCAAATCCGCAATGGGTTGCAGCCGACCTTTTGGCTCAGGCGGAACATGATATTGTTGCTCAGCCTGTTCTTGCAACAGACAGCGAAGAATTTGCAAAAAAAGTCAGCGCAGAAATTGAAAAACAACTTGAAAAACTTTCCACAAAGGAAATTGCCCGTCAAAGTATCGATAATTGTGGTCGAATCATAATTTGTGATGATTTGGAGCAGGCTGCGGAACTTGCAAACTTAAAAGCGCCGGAACATCTTGAACTTGCGATGGAAGCTGGTGCTTTGCGCGATAAAATTCAGTCTCTTGTGCATAATTTTGGCTCTCTTTTTATTGGCGATTATGCGGCTGAAGTTTTTGGCGATTATGCTGCCGGTTTGAACCACACTTTGCCAACAAGCGGTTCTGCACGTTTTACAGGCGGCTTGAGCGTCCGTGTTTTCTTAAAAACTGTTACAACTTTGCGTGCAGAAAAAGACAGCGAAGGCTTGAAAAAAAGTGCAACGGCTGCCGGATTTCTTGGCGATGCAGAAGGTCTTGCGGCACACGCACATGCGGCTAGAATCAGATTGGGAGAATAAAATGAGAATTACTAAACTTGGCGAAGATATATTGCGAAAAGTTGCGGAACCTGTAAAACCAGAAGAAATCAATGATGAGTTCCGTGCATTCATAAACGAAATGTTTGAGGCAATGATTAGTGCGGATGGCGTTGGACTTGCCGGACCTCAGGCTGGAATAAGCAAACGTGTTTTTGTTGTTATTGCAGACGATGATGTTCGCCGCGTTTTTATCAATCCTCAGATTATAAGTACAAGCGCAGACCTTTGCGATTATGAGGAAGGTTGTCTTAGCATTCCTGGAATTTATGAAAATATCCAGCGTCCGTCAAAAGTGAAAGTCCAGGCTTTTAATGAAAAAGGAAAGCCGTTTACGCTTGAAGCAGAAGGTCTTTTGGCAAGAATTATTCAGCATGAAAACGATCATCTTGATGGATATTTGTTTATTGACCGTGGTGATCCGGAATTTGCTGAAAAAACAATAAATCAGTTTAAAAAACGTGCTGAACGCGCTGAAAAAAAACGCCTTGAGCGCGAGGCAAAAGCCCGAAGAATTGCAGCGAAAATTGCCGCAAAAAACAAATAGAATTGAGGGAAAAATGCTGAAAGTTTTGTACGCAGGAAGTCCTGAGGCTTCGGCAAAAACACTGAAGCTTCTGAAGGAAAAAGAAAATCTTTTTGATTATAAAATTGTTGGCGTTCTTACAAATCCACCGACTGCAAAAGGACGACATAAAGCTCTTGTTCCAACATTTGTTGCGCAAGTAGCCCAGGAGCTGGGAATACCTGTTTTTTCACCGGAACATCTTGATTCTGCCGCACGCGAAGAAGTTTTAAAGCTTGGTGCGGATATTTTAGTCAGTTTTGCTTATGGACATATTTTTGGACCTAAATTTCTAGGACTTTTTAAATTTGGCGGAATAAATCTTCATCCTTCTGCGCTGCCAAAATATCGTGGTTGTGCTCCAATAAATGCGGCTATTTTAAATGGTGACAGGGAAACTGCTTTTTCTGTGCAGAAATTGGATTTAAAAATGGATGAAGGAAATCTTTTGGCTCAGGAAATTGTTTCACTTGATGGAACAGAAACGGCAGGCTCTTTGCTTGATATGGCGGCAACGCGTGGCGCAGAATTGATTTGCGGAATCCTTTGTGATGTCTCAAAAAATGGTGCGCTTGCGGAAGGAATTCCTCAGTCTGGAGAAGCGAGCTATACAACTTTTATAAAAAAAGAAGACGCAAAAATTGATTGGAATGAATCTGCGGAAAAAATTGACTGCAAAGTCCGCGCTTATAATCCTGAACCAGTTGCCTGGACAACAGAAAATTCTTTGCCGCTTAAAATAATTTCAGGACTTCCACTTAAAGGTGAAGAGGAAAAAAATATTTCTATTGAAGAAAATTCTTTGCCAGGAACAGTTCTTTGCGTGTTAAAAAATAAAGGCATAGTCATAAAATGCGGAACAGGATTTTTTGCCGTAACAAAACTCCAGCGCCAAGGAAAAAATGCAATGGATTACAAATCCTTCCTGAACGGCGCAAAAGACTTTATCGGTAAAAAACTCATTTAATTATGAAGTTTGATTTTTAGTTCCGCATACGAATTGAATGCGCTACCAGAAAAAGCACGACAATTCGCCATGCGGAGCGCAACAAGGTATCGGACTGCGCAATTTTCTTCAAAAATTGCTTGCCATCGCTCCGAATAGCTCGGTTGTCGCTTTCTTTTTCTTCCCGCACATTCAATTTGTGGTTCAGAAAAAACAAACTTCATATCAAATAAAAAAATCTGACTTTAAAATAATAAACGAAAATGGTAATATAAAAAAATGGATAAAGAAAAAATTTTTGAAAAAATTAAAACTGTTGGAAAATCGGCTGGTGAAAAAGTTGTTGAAGGCGGAAAGAAAGTAAAAAATTTCAGACCTTCAAGAGTTGGTTTGAACAATTATTTTGAAAGTCTTCAGGCGAACGGAAAAACTTTGATTTTTACAGTTATTGCGGCTGTTCTTGTTTTAGCGTTTTTTGCCTGCGTTATTTTCTTTGTTCATGTAAAAGGCCCGGAAGAAGTTATGGTTCCTGATGTTTGCGGAAAAGAACTTACGGATGCTTTGCTTGAAATGCAGAAAAAAGAGCTTTATCCAAAAATCACTTTGCGCTATTCAGAAGTTGCTGGTGACAAAGGAAAAATTCTTGATCAGAATCCTTCTGCCGGTTCAATTGTAAAAGGCTACAGCCGGGTTTCTCTTGTTGTAAGCCGCGGTGTAATTGTAGATCACGTTGGAAACTATATTGGGCAGAATTTTGACCAGCTGAAAATGGATCTTCAGACTTTGTTTGCGGGACACGCACAGCCTTTGATTCTTCTTGCAGAACCTGAATACAAACCGGATGCTTCTGCGGCCGGCACAATCCTTGAGCAGGATATTCCAGAAGGAACTGATATTTCAGAACCGGTTACAATTCATCTTGTGGTAAGCCGTGGTCCTTCTTACGAGAATACTCGGGTTCCAAAACTTGTTGGTCTTTCTGTAAATGATATTCTTGCGGTTATTGCCAGAAGCCGAATTATTTTTGATTTTACTTCGCATAATGCAAAAAATAATGAAAAAGCTGGAACTGTTGTTGCTCAGCAGGAACTTGATCAGGAATTTATTCCAAATTATTCAAGAATGACTGTCGAAATGGCTTTGCCGGTCGGCGAATTTGAAGGAAATATGTATGGAATTTTCCAGGCGGATTTGACTGATTATCCTTATCCGGTTTCTATGCGTCTGGATGCGACTACAGAAGATGGAAATACATACACTTTGGTAAACTTTTTGCATACCGGTGCAAGTCTTACAATTCCTTATGCAGTTCCGCGGAATACAGTTCTAACATTGTATGTTGTTGATAAAGCACAGAAAAAAATAACAGTCCGCTAATTTGGAGCTAGAATGAATAAACCGTTGATTTGTCTGACTCTTACAGGAAAAACACTTTTGGAAGATGCTGAGCTTGTAAAAAAATATGCACAGCACATTGATATTGCGGAACTTCGGGTTGATCATCTTGATGAGGACGAAAGACTGAATGTTCGGAATTTTCCTTCAATGATAAGTATTCCTTGTATTCTTACAATTCGGCGTGTTGAGGATGGCGGTTTGTATGATGGCGGAGAATTTTCCAGAACAGCATTGTTTGGAAGAGCTTTGGCTTATGCGGATCAGAATCCTACGAAAAATTTTGCCTATGTTGATTTTGAAGAAGATTTCAATGTTCCGGGATTGATTGATTCAGCTCAGGCTTTTGGAATAAAAATCATAAGAAGTTACCATAAATTTGATGGATCTGTAAAAAATCTGCGTGAACGTTGTCTGGAAATGCGAAGAACTCAGTTTGAAATTCCAAAGATTGCGTTTATGCCAAAAACTTTGAATGATGTGACTCAACTTTTTAAGGAAGCGGCAGGAATCAATGATTTTCCGCATATTTTTGTTGCAATGGGAAATCTTGGCGTTCCAAGCCGGATTCTTGCCTCAAAATTAAATTCTTTTCTTACTTATACTTCTCCGTTGGAAACTCGTGGAAACACTGCGGAAATTGGTCACATCGATCCGATTGCGCTGAATGAAATGTATCGTTTTAGGGAAATTGATGAGCATACTAGATTTTTTGCCGTAACTGGTTTTCCTTTGAAAGTCACTTCAAGTCCGCTGATTCATAATCAGGGCTATCAGGCGCAAAATATGAATAATGTTTTTATTCCTATGGCTTCAACTTCAATGGCTGAATCGCTTGAATTTGCAGAAGAACTTGGAATAAAAGGAATGGCAGTTACAGTTCCGTACAAGCGGGATGCAATGGAAATTGCGGATGAAATAGGTGCTGAAGTCGGCGAAATTGGCGCATGCAATACTTTGGTAAAGGATTTTAGTCAGTGGGTTGGGCACAATACTGATGCGATGGGATTCCAGCGCGCCCTTGAAGAATTCCTTGGCGTAAAAAAACTTCACCGCAGAAAAGTTGCAATTATCGGGGCGGGCGGAGCAAGCCGGGCGATCGCTTTTGCAATCAAACAGATGGGCGGAAAAGCTTGTATTTTTAATAGAACAGTTTCTCATGCGAAGGCACTTGCGGAAGATTTTGGTTTTGACTATGCTCCGCTTGATCCGGAAAGTCTTCCAATTCTAGAACGCTATTCTGATATAATAATCCAGACCACAAAAGTTGGAATGAATTCTGAAGATGAACCAAACAAAGAAAATAATCCGATTTGGTTTTATCAATTTAAAGGTTCTGAAAATCTTTTCGACATTGTTTATGATCCGAGTGTTACGCCAATAATGAAAGTAGCTCGGGAATCCGGCTGTAAAGTCTGCAATGGTTATTCAATGCTGAAATATCAAGGCTACAGACAATTTAAATATTTTACAGGAGTTGATTATGAGTCTAAGTCAGAGTGAGCAGAAAATTCTTGCGGCAAGAACGGCAGTTGAAACGCTTGTAAAAAAAGGTCTTATTTTTAGCGGAATGAAAATCGGGCTTGGAACCGGTTCAACAGCATTGCCTGCGGTAAAACGGATTGCAGAATATATTGCGGATGGAACTTTGAAAAACATAAAAGCGGTCGCAACTTCTTTTCAGACTGAAAATGCCTGCATCGATTGGAATGTTCCGGTTTATTCATTTAAAGACAGAGCGATTGATGGCGAGCTTGATTTGGCGATTGACGGTGCTGATGAAATTGATTTGGAAAGCAATTGTATAAAAGGCGGCGGTGCGGCGCTTTTGCGTGAAAAAATCGTTGCGTATAATGCCAAGAAATTTGTTATTGTTGCAGATTCTTCAAAAGCCGTAAAAACTTTGGGAACGAAATTTGCGCTTCCAGTTGAAATTATTCCAGAAGCGTACGTTCCTGTAAAAAAAGCGCTGGAAAAACTTGGCGCAAAAGTTGTTTTGCGTGAAGGCGTAAGAAAATGTGGACCAGTCATAACTGATAACGGAAACCAGATTGTCGATTGTCTTTGGGAAAATCCTGTTGAGCCTGCAAAAATGGAAGATATTATTGATGATATTACAGGTGTTGTTGAAGTTGGATTTTTTACAAAAAACAAACCGATTGCCTTTATTGGAAAAGATGACGGGACTGTAGAAGTTCGCGGACTGTAAAATGTTTCCACCTTTTCCGCAAGAAGAAGCATTTGCTGTCTGCAAAAAAATTATTGATGCGCTTGAACATGGAATTTTGCAGCTTGAGCAAGTTGGAAAAATCAGCGCGGAACGAAGTGGGCAAGGAATTATGATTGGTGTTGCCGTTTGTCAAAAGGCTGACGGCACTTCTGTTATTTTAAATACTGTAAGCGGAATTTCAAAAAAAATAAAAGGTTCTGAAGCGGCTGGATTCGGAATCTTTGTTGAGCCGATTGTTTCTGCTGAAAAAATTGAAAGTGCCCTTGAAAAAAATGATTTTCAGATTCATCAGCTTACAGAAAAAATTAATCTTTTAAAGAAAAAACGAAAGCGTCCTGATGGAAAATTTGAAAATCAGACGGAAGAAGAAATTCAGCTTGTAAAACAACGAAGTTTTTTGTGCGATGAATCATTGAAAAAAGTTTTCGGGCTTTATTCGTTTCATTGTGCCGATGGAAAAATCCGTTCATTGCTAGAAATATGCAGAAAAACACAAAACACGCTTCCTCCAACAGGAACTGGCGACTGTTGCGCTCCAAAGCTGTTGGATTTTGCATTTAAAAATAATTTTTCTGTAAAAAGTATGGCGGAAGTTTTTTATGGAAAAAACAATAAATTCAGAGTCAATGGAAAATTGTGTGAGCCTTGTGATGAACGTTGCGCGCTGATTTTGCCGGAAATGCTGGGGCTAGAAATTTTATATCAGGATGAAGATATTGTTGTAGTGAACAAGCAGAGTGGTCTGCTTAGCGTTCCTGGCCGTGGCCCTGAAAAACAGGATTGTATTGTAAACCGGCTGAAAAAACTTTTTCCGCAGTGCATCCCGCAGCCAAGTGTTCACCGGCTTGATATGGAAACCAGCGGAATTTTGGTTCTTGCCCTGAATGAAGATTCCCACAGAAATTTGTGCAAACAGTTTGAAGAAAAAAAAGTCCAAAAGCGTTACATTGCATTGATTGACGGAAAATTGCCCGAAAAATTTTCAAAAAATGGAACAATGGAACTTTATTTCCGCGTTGATATTGAAAACCGTCCGCATCAAATTTGGGATGAAATTTACGGAAAAAATGCAGTTACGGAATGGAATTGGATTGATGAAGAGATTTATTCATCGCCGGATGGAACAAACCGTTTGTGCACAAGAATTCTGTTTATTCCGCATACAGGAAGAACGCATCAGCTTAGGCTTGCCGCCGCCGATATTCACGGTTTTGGAGTTCCTATTATTGGCGACACGCTCTACGGACATTGTGAAAAAGGCGAAAGACTTATGCTTCATGCGGAATTTTTGAGTTTCATTCATCCTGCAACAGGAAAATTGATGGAATTCTCTTGCCCGGCGTCATTTTAGTCTACTTTTCAGAAAAATCCATCATCAAAATATTTGCTGTAATCATTCCGTCCGCCTGATTGCAGATTTCTCCATAAAAATGGACATTCTTCGTGGTTCCGTCGCTACAGAAAACAGCTGCTTCTTTGGAAAATTCTTTTGCCTCATTTTGTTTTACAGTGCGGATTATTTGCATAATCGAATCTTTTTCTGTTTTTAAGAATGACTCAAAAGGATTTTTTTCAAGCAATTTGTCGAAATCTTGCTGGGAATATCCAAGAATTTTTGCCACGTTTTTATTTGAATACGAGAGTTTGACTTTTTCATCAAAAGAAATTGAAAAAATTCCGCACGGCACATTTTCGATTATTGAAGAAAGCTGTTCAGAAAGATTTGTTTTTAGCTGCAAAAGTTTCATCCTGAAATCAATATTTTCTACGGTCAGATAATAAATGTTGCTTGTAACGGTTTTTCCGATGTGACGAAGATGTATGCGCACCCAAAATGGTTGCGTATTCTCATAAAACGGTTTGAGTTGGATTTCGCAGAAACTGCTCTTTTTTGAATTTATTGCTTCGTACAAAGTTGAAAAGAATGTTTCCTGGCTATATTTTTCGATTCCAGAAACAATATCTTTTTGGATTTTTGTAAAATCGTGCCGGGTTGTTCCAATTTCCTCAAAAAACTGGTCATTCATTCTTAGTGCTTCAACGGTTTCTCCCGACCATTCAATTATTGCCGCGCCGCCAATAAAATTATTAAAAAACAGCGTAGAATGTTCTGTTGCGTCAAGGAATTTTGCGGCCTCAAGCTCTGCATCTTTCTGATTTTTTTCAAAATTTACCGGAGAAAGATTTGTTAAAAGTTCCTCGTATTTTTCAATTGGCAACGGACGGGCAAAATAATAACCTTGCATATAAAAACAACCGATGCTTTTTAGGTAATCAGCCTGTTCCTTTGACTCGATTCCTTCTGCGATAACTGGAAGTTGCAGCCAGTTTGCCATTCTTATTACGGAACTTAAAATGTTTCCGCCTTTTGTATTGTTTTTGCCGTCTTTTAAATCTTTTGTGTCAGAGGCAATAAATTTCATATCAAGTTTTAGAACGTTTACCGGAACTTCTTTCAGCGTGTTGAGCGAAGAATATCCGCTTCCAAAATCGTCCATTTCAAGGCAGAATCCATTGTCGCGCAAATCTTCTACAACTTGAATAAGCTGAGTTGGATTTTCCATGTATGCAGATTCTGTAATTTCAAGCCGTAACAAATCTGGTGTAAGATTATACTTTTTTAGAAGGCCATTGAAAATCTGAACCAAATTCTGATTGTAAATGTCGCGTCTGGAAATATTTACAGAAACCGGAATTGGATTTAAGCCCATATCTTTCCATTTTTGCAAAAGCTGACAAGTTTTTTCCCAGATGAATAAATCCAGCTGAGTTATAAATCCGTTGCGCTCAAAAACAGGCACAAAAATTGCCGGAGAAATCAATCCTTTGGTTGGATGATTCCAGCGGACAAGGGCTTCTGCGCCAACCAGCGATTCCGTTGTGTAATCATATTGTGGCTGCAGATAAACTGTAAATTCATTTCGTTGCAGCCCGACAACCATATCAGTGATGAGTTCCTGCTCGTCTTTCAGGTTTTCAATCATTGATTCATTGTAGAATGCAAATCTTTCTGTAAAGTTCTGTTTTATTGAGGCAACAGCAAGTTCTGCGCGGTCAATTGCCAGGGAAACGTCTGTTTTTGGATTTGTGATTACATAAATTCCATAACGGCATATAAAATCAAATTTTGGATGAAGAGATTTTACGTAAGCATCAACTTTTCCCAAAATCATAAAAAGAATTTCATTTGAAACTGCCGGTGTGCATACAACAAAAAGATCTGCGTAAATATGTCCGTAAGTTGAAAATTCAGAGATTGTGCTATTTAAATGTTCTCCGATTTTTTCAAGAATTTTATCACCGGCGGAAAATCCGAAAAGGTCATTAAAAACTTTGAATCGGTCAAGATTTACAAGCACAAGATAATATTGCTTGTCTGGATTTTTTTCCAGCATTGCCTGGGTTTTGTTAAGAAAAGTCTGTTTATTGTAAACTCCAGTTTTTTTGTCTAGCCGAACAAGCTGTTTTATTGTATTTTTTTGAAGTTCATGCAAACTTGAAATGTGTTGCTCTTCTTCTGAAACATGATTGATAATATGATTTATAATTGCAAAAAGATTTTCTGGCGGTGTGCTCTGCGGAAAACATTCCAGTGCGCCAAGTTCGTAAAACTTTTTTTGAACATTCAGATTGATTTCCTTCATGATTCCGATTACTGGAATTTTCAGGCTGATTTTATCATCAATTGAATTTAAAAGAAAAGTTTTTTCCTGAATATTTTTGATTAAATCCTGATTTTTAAAAAGGAAATCCTCATCAATAACAATGACTGACGGTATTTTTGTTTGTATTTTTTCAAGAAGTTCCGCTGATGATTCTATATAAAAAATATCAAATGTCGAATTAAATTCTTCCGTAGAAAGAAATGGTTTGAGAACTGATTCAGTTGCTGCAAAAATTGAAAATTTTTCCATGATACTCCGAATTGATTGTAACACAGTTTTGCGTAAAATCAATCGGAGTTTTTCTCAATTTAAAAAATACATCAACAGCACAATTCTTTTGCTTTTGCCGTGATTTTTTTCTGGATTATTGGCATTGAATCTTTTGGGGATTCTGCGTTGTAATTTTCGCGGATAATGTTTACAAAAACAGAACCTGCAACGATTGCGTAAACGTGTGGCGCAATTAGTTTTGCCTGTTCTTCGCTTGTAATTCCAAATCCTCCAAGAATTTTTGCTCCGCCTGCGGAAGTTTTGTCGATAAAATCAAACATTTCTTTTGTGACAACAGTTTTGCTTCCTGTGATTCCTGCGCGAAGAGCCGTGTAGATGTATTCAAATTTTTGGTCGGTCATCTGTTTTAGGCGTTCATCGGTCATAGAAGGCGCGGCCACGGGAATATTGTGGATTCCGTATTTTTTGCAGGCCGCGGTAAGTCCTTCGTCACAATCAAATGGAAGATCTGGAACAATAAGTCCTGTGACTCCGGATTCAACTGCCATTTTTACAAAATTTTCAACACCAGGACGATAAACTAGCGCGGCATAAGTCATAATGAAAATCTGAATTTCCGGATGGCGGCGGTGCATTTCTGCCATGTAAGCCATTCCTTGTTTTACTGTATATTTTCTTGCAAGAACTGTTGAGCACGCGGTCTGGATTGCAACTCCATCTGCGCTTGGATCGCTGAACGCAAGCTGGACTTCAAGGATTTTTGCTCCGCCTGCGATAAGTGCTTCTCCAACTGCAAGGCAAGTTTCATCATCCGGGTAACCTGCAACCTGATGTGACATTAAAATATTGCTCATATATAAACTCCTGAAATCTGTTAATTTTCTTTTTTGGTCATTGAATCTGCAAAGTGGATGTCTTTTCCGGCATTTAGGCGTTCCAGTTCTGCCTGAAGGAACTGTTTCCATTCATTTGGTCTGAAAACCGGGCAGGTGATGAAAATATCTTTGTCGCCACGACCAGACATATTGACCACGATATTCTGGTCTTTCCGCATTTTTGGAGCGAGCTTTAAAGCGAGCGCGCCGGCGTGGGCACTTTCCATTGCAAAAAGAACTCCTTCGGTTTTTGCAAAAACTGAAACTGCGTTCAAGGCTTCATCATCTTTTATGGCTTCGAATTTTATCCGTCCTGTTTCGCCAAGATATGCAAGTTGCGGCCCGATTCCTACGTAATCCAAACCAGCGGAAATTGAGCGCGTCTGTCCGGCTTGTCCGTCTTCATCTTGAAGAAAACGCGTTTTGAATCCCTGCATAATTCCATCAACTGCATCGTTTCCAACCATTCGGCTTGCGTTGTTTCCTTTTCCAGGACCGATTCCGCCAGCTTCTGCACCAAAAAGCAAAGGTTCTGTTTCATTTATAAAAGGCTCAAAAAATCCGATTGAATTTGAACCACCGCCAACGCAGGCAACCATTGCATCAATCTTTTTGCCGCGCTCAGCCATTTGTTTTTTTGTCTCGCGCCCGATAACTGCCTGAAATTCCCGAACCATATCTGGGAACGGTGAAGGACCAAGCGCAGAGCCGATAAGATAGTGAGTGTCGCTGAAATTTGCCGCCCAGTCGCGCATTGCCTCGTTGATTGCATCTTTTAGAATTCTAGAGCCGGTTGTTACAGGAACAACTTCTGCGCCGTACATTTCCATTGTTGAAACATTTGGCTGCTGGCGGCGGACATCAACCTCTCCCATATAAACGCGGCATTTTAGTCCAAGTTTTGCGCAAGCTGCGGCTGTTGCGACTCCGTGCTGACCGGCACCAGTTTCTGCGATAATGCGCGCTTTTCCCATTCTTTTTGCAACTAAAGCCTGTCCGATTGCGTTGTTGATTTTGTGCGCGCCTGTATTTGCAAGCCCTTCAAGTTTTACATAAATCTGCGCGCCGCCAAGCCGCTCAGAAAGTCGTTTTGCATAATAAAGCGGCATTGGGCGACCAATAAAATCTGTGCGGATTTCGTCCAGTTCATTTAAAAAGTCCGGATCTTTCATACATTTGTGGAATGCTTCTTCCAATTCTTCAATCGGACGGCGAAGAACTTCTGCAACGTAACGTCCGCCGAATTTTCCGAAAAAACCTTTATCTGATTCTGTCATTTTAGCTCCCTTAAAAAGTCAAAAAGTCTGCGTTTTAAACTTTTGTGTAAAATTTATTGTTGAACAGCAGATTCAACTGCTGAAAAAAATTGTTCAAGTTTAGAAAAATCTTTTTTGCCGGGCTCTGATTCAACACCGCTGTTTACATCAACTAGTTCCGGCTGAAAATTTTTTATCATCTCTTGGATATTTTCTGGATTCAATCCGCCGCTAAGCCACAAAGGACCTAGTTTTTTTGATTCTGCAATTATTTCGGAAGGAATTGTTTTTCCTGTTCCGCCGTAACGAGAATCTCCGCTGGCATTTGTGTTTTCCAGATTTTTTGCGTCAATAAGAACACGCGGAAAGCCGGATGAATAAATTTCTTTCAACGCACCAAAATCTTCTTCCGCTGCAAGTGGAACTGCCGCATAGCCAAATTCTCCTTTTGCAAGATTTCCGCAGCCATGAAACTGGATTCCGTCCAAAATTTGTTCGTAGCACATTTGAAAAACGGAATTTCCTTCTTCTGAAAATGGATCGACAATCACGCCAACGAGCAAAGGCATTTTTTTTATCTTTTTTGATTCAAAAAGTTCTGTTAATTCCTTGCGGATTTCCTTGATTTTTGCTGAATCTTCCGGTTTGTTTGTGCGCGGTGATTTTTCTGCAAAAATAAATCCCAAAATGTCAGCTCCAAGTTCCGCGCATTTTACCGCGTCTTCTTTTGAAGTTATTCCGCAAACTTTTATTAGCGGTTTTGCTGATTTTTCTTCTAGAAGAGCAGAAAGTTTCTTCCAGAATGAAAATTCATATTCAAGTTTTTTTGAATTCGCCGCTTTTGAAAATGATTTTACAAGTTTTTTCGCATTTTTTGGATTTCTTGCCGCAGCTTCGCCAATTAAAACCGCATGAAAACCTAAATTTCCTACAAAATTTGCCGCCGATGGAGTTGTAACTCCAGATTCTGAAATTATTCTTGGAAACGGAAAGTCAATTTTTCTTTCTTTGTAGATTTTTCTGATTTTTTCATTTAGCTTCAGCGGAATCAGCAAATCAATTGTAAAAGTTGCCAAGTCCCGTGAATTTATTCCAAGAATGATTTTTTTGTTGCAGTTCATTGAATTTGCAAGCTCAAGAACCGCAAACGCTTTTTGAATGTCGCTTTCTTCCCGAATTTCAAGCAGAACTGAAATTCCGTATTCAAAAGCCTTTTTTGCCATTTCCAGAAGTTTTTCCTGTTCAAGAATTCTTCCTATCAAAAGAACCGCATCCGCACCGCAAAGATATGAAATTTCAATTTCTTCCGGCTCGAGCAAAAAATCTTTTCTTAAAACTGCAACTTTTTTTTCTGCCTTTTTTGTGGCTTTCTGCAAATCTTTTAGCGAACCGTGAAAATAATTTTCTTCGGTAAGACAACTGATTGCTTTTGTGTCGGCTTTTTTGTAATTTTTGCAGGTTTTTGCCGCGTCAAGTTTTGGTGCAATCCAACCTTTTGAAGGCGAAGCTCGTTTTATTTCAAGAATTGTTCCCGGCTCATCCAAAAATGAAACAACCGGGCGGATTCTTTTTTTGGGAATTTTATGACCGAACGAAAATCCCTTGTTTTTTATATCTTCGCGGCGTTTTTCGCAAATTTCTGTAAGAATATCCATTTTTAGCAGTTGCTTTCCTTCTTGATTTCTTCAAGTTTTTTTGACACTTCACCGGAATCTATTGCCCTGATGATTTTTATGCAGCCTTCTTTGATTGATTTTGCTTTTCCGCCAATGTAAAGCGCAGCGCCGCCGTTCAAAGCGATTGCCGCTTTTAATGTTCTTCGGCCTTTTCCTTCAAGAAGTTCCATTGCAAGCTGAGCGTTTTCTGCGCCAGTTCCGCCGGAAAGTTCCTCATCTTTACAACCTGAAAGTCCAAAATCTGCTGGCTGGATTGTGTATTCTTTTTCTTTATTGTCTTCGTCGATTTCAAAAACTTTTGTTCCTACGGCTGGTGAAATTTCATCAAATCCGTCTTCTGAAACAACAACCATAACTCTTTTTGCTCCAAGAATTTTTGCGGCTCGGGCAACTGGCGCAAGAAGTTCCGGGGAATAGACTCCAAGCATCTGATATTTTGCTCCGGCTGGATTTGAAAGCGGTCCAATCAGATTCATTATTGTTTTTACGCCCAAAGCTTTTCGTACAGGAGCGGCAAAACGCATTGCGGAATGGTAAACCGGCGCGAACAAAAATCCAAAATTTGTTTTTCGGATGATTTCTGCGGTTTTTGCCGGAGCATTGTCAATTTTGATTCCAAGCGCTTCAAAAAAATCAGCGGCTCCAGATTTTGAAGAAACGGCGCGGTTTCCGTGTTTTGCAACAGGAAGTCCACAGGCTGCGGCGCACAATGCGCTCATTGAACTTATGTTGAACGAACCTTTGCTGTCTCCGCCAGTTCCAACAATGTCTGTAAGTTCCGTTGTTTCAAGCGGCAGAGGCGTTCGTTTTGCAACAAGAACGCCTGCGCATCCGGCAATTTCTTCTGGAGTTGCTTTTTTTGCGGCAAGGGCGACAAGAATTGCGGCGGTCATCCGTTCGTCCATGCAGCCGTCTGTTAAATCTTCCATGAACATTTCCGCTGTTCTGCGGCTCATATTTTTTCCTTCAATTAAAGAAGAAAGAACTTGGCTTGCCGGAAATGGTTCTGCGCGGTAATTTAAAAATGCAGTAAAAAATTCCTTTGTTTTTGGAGAGGCGATTGATTCCGGGTGGAACTGAACGCCTTCAATCGGCATGGTTTTGTGTCTGATTCCCATTATGTCGCCGTCGTCTGCGCGTGCTGAAATTTCAAAATCTGCCGGAAGAGTTTTTTCATCGATTACAAGTGAATGGTAGCGCGTAAAAGTTTCGCGTTTTCCCATAAGTCTGAACATTCCTTTGCCGTCAAGATTGATTTGCTCGGCGATTCCGTGCTTTATGAATTTTGCGTTTATAATTTTTGCGCCAAAAGCGTAGCCAATCGCCTGATGTCCAAGACAAATTCCCAAAATCGGTATTTTTCCTGCAAAATATTTTATTGCTTCAACAGAAATTCCGGCATCTTCCGGGCGGCCAGGACCTGGAGAAACAATCAGTTTTGCCGGATTCATTTTTATTGCGTCTTGAAGTGAAATTTCTTTGCTGCGGACAACTTTTATCTCTTCTTTTGTAAGTTTTGCAAGCGACTGATAAACGTTATATGTGAAACTGTCGTAATTATCCAATAATAAAATCATGTTTTGCCTCCGTTGCCTTTGCTATTTCTTTGAATTTTCGATTACAGCGCGCATTGCTCCAAGTTTTTCGCAGGTTTCTGTAAATTCCCGTTCTGCGTTGCTTGCGTAGACAATTCCGCCGCCTGCCTGCAACGTCCAGATGTCCTGCTGCTTCAGCGCACAGCGAATCGCAATACAAAAATCCAAGTTGTTCTTGTTTCCAATGTATCCGACTGCCCCGGCGTAAAAATTGCGCTTATATTTTTCCAAGGAAGAAAGAATCTCAATCGCACTTATTTTTGGTGCTCCAGAAACTGTTCCGGCTGGAAAAGCTGCCCGCAAAACTTTTATTGCGGAAGTATTGTCTTCAATTTTTCCGATTACTTCTGAAACAAGATGAATTACGTGGCTGTAAAGTTCCGTGAACATATATCGTGTTACTTCAACGCTTCCGGTTTTGCATACGCGACCAAGATCGTTTCTTGCAAGGTCAACAAGCATAAGATGTTCAGCGCGTTCTTTCGGGTCGTTCAAAAGTTCGTCCATCAGCTGTTTGTCTTCCAATGGATTTTTTCCTCGGTGGCGGGTTCCTGCAATCGGATGAATCATTGCTTCGCCATTGCGGACGCGCACAAGACTTTCCGGGGAAGCGCCTGTAAGCTGGAAATCTTTGAAATCAAGGTAGAACATATATGGAGAAGGATTTACAGAACGAAGTCTGCGGTAAATTTCAAGGGCTGGAACTTCGCTTTTTATCTGAAGTCTGCGGCTTGGAACTGCCTGAACAATATTTCCGGCGTAGATTTCTTTTTTCAACGCCTCAACTTTTTCACAATATTCTTTTTTGCTCTGCACTTCATCTGTAAGAACTGTTGTTTCGTAGTTAGTTTCTGGCTCAGCAAGATAAGAAAAATCCAAATCAGAGAGACGTTTTTTTATGCTTTCAATTGCGGCTTTTAAATCAATCTGATGTTCCTTGTAATTCTGCGCGCAAATATAAATTTTTTCGTAAAAATGATCAAAGATTATAAAAGTGTGGCCGACAACAAATGCGCTTTCTGGAATTTTCAGCTGGTCTTCCTGTTTTTGAAGATGGATTGTATCGCACTTTGCGCAAAATTCGTAGCTAAGGTAACCCATTCCTGCAGCCGGAATAGGCAAGTCAAAACCTTCTTCTGCCGGATTTTCTGCCGCGATTTCTGCGAGAACATCAAGAATGTCGCCTTTCATTGCGTAAACCGGCCGGCGTTCACCGTTGAGCACAATTGCAATTCCATCCTCGTCCTGAATAACGCGGAATGCCTCATCAAGCATAATCATTGAATAACGGTCTTTTCCCGAAGAAAAATTTGCTGATTCAAGAACAGCTTTTGCGTTGAATTTTTTTGCCAAAGAAAAAGGAGTAAATCGGTCTCCTGGAAGAACTTCATATAACATATAAATCTCCAATACGATTCAGAAAATCTGGTTATCTAAATCTTTGTTTCTACGAATAGAAACATTATAGAAATAGTGTATGTTACTGTCAATAGAAACACGACAAAAATTAAAAGAAAATCAGGAAAAAATTCTCTTTTATTAAATCAAAGAAGTTGTTTCGTCGATTCCCATTCTGATGTTCAAACATTGAACTGCGGCTCCGCTTGCGCCTTTTCCAAGGTTGTCAAAACGGCTTGTAAGCATAATTCTTTCATCATTGCCGTAAACAAAAATCTGCATATTGTTTGTGCCAGCCAAAGTGTTTGCCGCAATAAACTGTTCATTCAGCGTGCCTTCGCCCATGAAGCCTGCCACTTTTACAAAATTGCAGCCATTGTAATGCTCGCTCATCATTTCCCACACATCATGGGCGGAAACCTTTTTAGCCAAAAGCCGTGCGTGTAGCCCTACTGTTACAGTCATTCCTTGAAAATAATCGCAGACATACGGATTAAAAATCGGCTCAAAATCTAAACCGGCAATCTTTTTCATTTCGGGAAGATGTTTGTGCGCCTGAGTCAATGCGTAAAGCCGCGGTGAATCCAATTCCGGGTTTCTGCCAGCCGTTTCGTACTGTGCAATTGCCTTTTTTCCAGCCCCTGAATATCCAGAAACCGCGTGAATCACAACCGGATAGTCAGCCGGCATAATCCCTGATTTTACAAGCGGATAGCCTAAAGCCACAAAACCCGAAGCATAACAGCCAGGAACAGCAATTCTGTTTGAAGCCATAATTTTTTCGCGGAAAGATTTGTCCAGTTCTGGAAATCCGTACGCCCAGGTCGGATTTGTTCTGTGCGCCGTAGAAGCGTCAATAATCACAGTTTTTGGATTTGTGCAAAGTTCAGCCGATTCAACAGCAGCCGCGTCCGGCAGACACAAAAATGTAAAATCGCTTGAATTAATCATTTTTGCACGCTCTGCAGAATCCTTTCGTTTTTCCTCGTCAATCTGCAAAATCTCAATGTCGCTGCGGTTCGCAAAACGCTCAAAAATCTTAAGCCCTGTAGTGCCTTCTTTTCCATCTATAAAAATTTTTACGCTCATATTTACCTCTGTTTTTATTCAGGGGGAGGGAAAGCCTTCCCGCCGTTCGGAACATTCGTTCCTCACTATTTTGCAAAAGCCTAAAGTCTTTTGCAAACTCGGTAGTTTACGTACAACGCCCCGTCCAATTTCTTCTATTATAAAAGTTTTTAGATAAAAAAAAATCACTTCCAAAGCAAAAACACAAATTTTGAACAAAAATTATTCACTTTCGCCAAATTCCGCTGAAACTTGCGCAAAAAATACTCAAAAATCACTAGAATTTCAATTTTTTTTAGAAAAAAAGATAAAAGCGCAAGCGGATTTACGATTTGTGAAGACTTTGTGCGATAAAAAAAATTAAAGTTGCAACGCAACCCAAATAACTACAAGCGTAGCGCGAGCACAACCGTCTGGAGCAAATTGGAAATCCGCTGTGAGCGGTTTTTCACAATTCATAAAAGATTGAAATTCTGGTGATTTTTTAAGTTGGCACGGAATTTGCATAATATATTAGTGAAGGTTGGAACTAAATCCAATCAAAAAAATGAAATAATTCGTATAGGAGGCATTATATGAACGAATTAGCTTTATTCAATGACTTGTTTGGTGATTTTGCGGATGACAGATACATGATGCCATCTATCAACTTAAAAAAGGTTTTTCAGGAGCCAAAAGTAGATATAAAAGAAGAATCTGGTGCTTACACATTGAAAATGGATTTGCCTGGAAAAACAGATAAAGATGTTAATATTGAGTTGAACCACAATGTTCTTACAATCTCTTCAGAAAAGAAAAATGAAAAAGAGGAAAAATCTGAAAAGAAAGAAGAAGGCAAGTGGCTTGTAAAAGAACGCTCTTACCAGAAATTCAGCCGAAGTTTTACACTTCCAGATGATGTTGAATCTGATAAAGTTGCCGCTGAAGTAAAAAACGGAGTTCTTACGGTAACAATGCCACGAAAAGCTCTTCCGGCTCCAAAGAAAATTGCGATTAAAAGCGCCTAAAGTTCTTTAAAAATCTGCTTAAAATCAGGTTATAGAAATCGGTTGCCAGTAAAAATGGCAGCCGATTTTTGTTTAAATAAGTTTTAGTCAGTCTAGAAATCCGTAATTCCAGTGCCATATAGGTTTTGCAAGTTTGTTTGAAAATGGCTGCTTTTTTGTAAAATCAGGAAGCCAGCTTGTGTCGTCTGTCAGTTCCTGGTAAAAAAGTGTTTCAAAATCATAGGCTTCAATCAGGTCTTTCAGGTCAAGATCTTCCTGTTTATTCACAAGACGGTTTTCAATTGCGCTCAGGGCTTCCTTGCGTTTTGCAAGTTTTTGTTCATCTTCTGTAAACGGAACTGGCGTGTACTGGTTCATAAGAGAAATAATTGCTTTTCCGTCCGCGTGTTTTTTTAGCCAGTCAAGAACATCTGCGGTCTCTGAAAATTTGCCAGGCATAAAAAGATGTCGGATTATAACACCTTGAGTCATTTTTTCGCGGGTTTGACCTTTTTTGATTTTTTCACCGTTTGCATCAATATAATCTTGTTTTGCTTTTTCTTCGGCTATTTTAAGTGGAAAATTTTTCAGCATCCACAAAATCGCTTTTTCGGCAGTTTCCGGGTATTGCTCCGCGCCAAATAGTTTTGCGGAAAATTTCTTGTCCAAAGTCTTAAAATCCGGAAGCCAAATTTTTACAAATGGCTTTAAAAGCTCAAGCATTTCAACATTTTCAAATGCAGAGGAATTCCAGCAGAATGGAATTTTGCAGCCGGACATTTGCGCCGCTTCGATAAATTCCGCAAGCTTTGGAATTGCGTGGCTTCCGGTTACAAGATTTATGTTTTCCGCGCCCGCATCCTGAAGTTTTAAGCAGATTTTGCAGAATTCATCTTTTGAAACGAGTATTCCCATTCCATCCTGAGAAATCTGATAATTTTGGCAGAATGCGCACCGCAAAGTGCATCCTGTAAAAAAAATGGTTCCGCTTCCGCCGTGAACAGTTATAAGAGGCTCTTCCCCAAAATGAAGACATGCAACCGCGATTCTTACTTCCTCAGTTTCTCCGCAAAAACCGCATTTTTTGTGCGTACGGTCAACATTGCACTTCCGCGGACATTGCGTGCATGCTAAATAATAGTTTTCTGTCATAATTTTTGAACCAAAGAAGGGTCTAGACTTAGAAGATGCATAAGTTTTTTTGCTGTTGGAGACGGCGTGCATTTTCCTGTTTCCCATGCTTCAACAGTGCGTTTTGAAACGCCAATTACTGTGGCGAATCTTTTCTGCGTCATATTTAATAAGGCTCGTTCCTTTGCTACATCGATTTCTGGAAGGCTGCTCTTTCTTGCGTAAGTTTCGGCTTTTGCTGTTCCTTTTTCATAAGCCAATGCTTCTGTTAGTCCGTTCATCAAGCCATCAAAAAAAGAGATGTTTTTAAAATTTTCAGCAATCTGTTCATCGGTCAAAGGTGAATCGAATTTCAGTTTTGTCATAATCAAGCCTCCTTTTTGATTTCTTCAATAATATTTTTTATAGCTTTCTTTTGTGTTGATGTAAGGTTTTCCTGAACATTTTTTGGATATGCAAATAAAAAATATAATTTTTCTTTTTCAAAGACATCCAGATATATGATTCTCGCACCGCCGCTTTTTCCGTGGTTTCCAAGTTTTATTCTTAGTTTTCTTGCTCCTCCAGTGCCTTCGATGACATCTCCTAGTTGTGGATTTTTTAAAAGTTCCTGTTCCAGTTCTTTTAGGTTGTCATCATTCAAGCCCATTGCTTTCCAACAATTATTAAATGTGGATGTAAATATGAATTCGCGAGTCATATTTATGATTATACGATAAAATCGTATGCTGTCAATTGTAATGCATTTTTATTGAGCTTGAGTTATTTTTTTTCTACAAAATTCCCCGGTCAACAAGTTTGCTCATTAGGGATTGGAGTTGGTCGAGCGGCATTGTTTCGGCTTCGTCGTTTACGGCGTCGTTTATTTCTTCAAGGTCGTTGTCGGAAAGAATTTCCTCGCCTTCGTCGCTGTCGTTCAAAAATGAGAGGAACGCGCAGATTTTATCAATGTTTTCTTCTGTCGGCTCGTTTTCCGGGGCGCTTGAATGGTCAATGTATTCGTCGCGCCAATAAAATGCGATAGCCCGGCTTACGCTTCCTGGAACGGCGCAGTTGCGTTCGAAGAGTTTTTGGATTGAGTCGCAGGCTTTGTCCGCATTGTAACGGCCGTTGTTTTCTGCGCGTTCGTGTTTTATGGTTCTATTAATGTCGGTTCTGAATTTTTCAACTAAAGTCATAGTGTGAAAAGTATATCACAAAATAAGGAGATTTTTTTGTTTTTTTTTCTTATAGATTGTGAAAAAAAACGCTCTCAGTGGATTTACAATTTGCTCCAGGCGGTTGTGTTTGCTAGCGGGCGTTGCGGGCGGCGTTTGAGCCTGCAGAGAGGGTGGCGGACAAAACAACAAAGCGGAAAGAATGATTCAGCTTGCTGGAATCATTCGTGGAGCGACTTGTTTTGGAAGACAGGGGGAGACTTCCCCCTAAAGCGAATTAAAATTTTACATACAATATTGAACAAATTTTCTTGACAGAACAGATAAGTGTAAATAAACTTAAAAATATGGATTTGAGAACTGTATTAACAACTGATACTGTAAACCTTCATCTGAAGGGAACTACAAAAGAAGAAATTATTGATGAGATGATTGACATCCTTGTTAAGGCTGGAAAAGTTACAAATAAAGCAGAAGCTCGCGAAGTTGTTCTTGACCGTGAACGCAAGATGTCTACTGGAATGAAGCATGGAATCGCAATTCCTCATGGAAAAACAGATTCTGTAAGCGATTTGGTTGCCTGCATTGGAATTTCGGATAATCCGGTTGATTTTGATTCGCTGGATCAGGAGCCTTGCCGCATATTCATTATGACTTTGTCGCCTGTAAACAAGACAGGACCGCACCTTCAGTTCCTTGCTGAAGTAAGTCTTCTTTTTAAGAGCGCAGAAAAACGTCAGCAGATTTTGAATACTCAGGATAAGGCTGAAGTAATTAAGATTTTGACAGAATAGTTTATATCTATCATTGTATGCAAAGACCTTTGCGCTTGGTTTTTCCGTTGTGCAAAGGTCTTTTTTTATTTGAGGAAATTATGAAATTTGATCCATTGGTAAAAGTTGTTGAAAATAAACTTGTGAAACTTTCTGATGATTCGGAGATGAGCACAGAAAATTTGAATATTGTTCAGGTTGATGGCATTGAGTCGGCTTCTGTTCCGGCGGCTGGGATTATTACGGCGGTTGTGTGTCCCTGGAAAAAAATTGAAATAGACGATGGCAATTATAATGAAGAAATTCTTGCAAAACTGCGGGATTTTCTTAAAAAACTTGAGGATGCTGGATTGTTCGCGTTTGTTGTTCCTCAGGCGCAGAAAAGTTTTTCAGACGCGGAGGAAGCGGATTCTTTTATAAAGGCGATGGTTCATGCTGCCAGAAGAATAAAGGACTGCACGAGCGTTTTGGGATTTGCGGTCGCTTCTGAGCTTATGGAAAAAGATGCCGGAAAAAAACTTGATGAAAACAGCTGGTCGCAATGGTTTATAAACGAAATGAATATAAAACATTCTCATTATGTTTATTTTGCCGGGAAATCGAACATAAAAAAATATGGGCTTGTTCCACAAACTTCGTCCTGTGAATTAGTTTTGTATTAAACTGCATTATTTGCGAAAAACTGAAATGTTTGCAAAATTTTTCAAAAAAAAAGTTAAAATTTCTTAAAAAAATAATGAATTTCTCTTGATTACTTCTAAATGTTGTGTCATAGTACAAGTGTTTAGAGAGATTAGCAAAAGGAGTTTAATTTGATAAATCAGACTGAAAATTCTGGTTTCCAAAACTCATGTCGCAATTCTTTGATTTTTTGTGGCTTGCTTCTTGTGGTTGCGAGTGTGATTGCAGTTGTGTTGCCAGCTAAAACTAAAGAAGCTTCTGTTCCGGTTGTAAAGGCTGCTACAGAAGTAGAAAACGAAGTTGTTGCCGATTTTAATAACTTGATTGAAGAGGCTGGTTTTTCAGCTTCAAAAATTAAGACTGGCGACGATGGGCTTTCTCTTTACAGGCAGCCAAGTTCAAGAGCTGCAGTTGAATGGTTTTACCTTCATGTGACGGGAAACCGTGAAACGGCAATGGCGATTCTTGAAGAAGCTGAAAAAAATGACATACCGCTTTCGCTTGCATTTGCATTGGCTTATACAGAAAGCCGTTACGATGTGAACGCAGTGAATAAGAATAGAAATGCTTCTGTTGACCGTGGATTGTTTCAGTTGAATAACCGTTCATTTCCGCAGTTAAAAGAAGAAGATTTTTTTAATCCTGCAGTAAGTGCAAAATACGGAATGAGCCATTTGCGTTTTTGTATGAATGTTGCAGGAAATGAAGTTGCGGCATTGGCAATGTACAATGCTGGAACTAGCAAAGTGCGTGCAGACAACACTCCGCAGACAACATTGAATTATGTTGGAAAGATAATGGCTTATCAGGATAAACTTGACAAGCTGTTTGCGGATGAGGTTCTTTCGTATTACGAAACTTCACGCCCGGTTACAGGAATTTCCGTTGCATTTTTAGGCAACCGACGTTTCGACCGCTAAAAATTGTCCTCCTTATTTTAAAGCCCGACCGTTTTCCCATTCTTTATCCGGTCGGGCTTTTTCTTTTTTATACGCAGAAAATGCGGTATAGTAAGATTATGCAAAAGAAAATTCCTGTTTCTACAAAAAAACGTATGGTTCTGCTTTTGAGTCTCTTGGAAAAATGGAAAAGAAATCACATCACGTCCAAGGAGATTGCGGTTCTGCTTGGTGTAAAAGATTCTCTTGTGCGCTATGATTTTGCGTTTTTGAAATTTCCTTCGGATCATCGTGGTTTTAAGAATGGGTATGAAATTTCTGTTTTGAAGGAAGATGTCCGTGCTGCGATTTTGTCTGAAGAGGAATCTTTTGGAACGGAAAAAAGAATTTGCATTGTGGGGCTTGGCCGGCTAGGGGCTGCGCTTTTGGATAACTCTTTTTTTGAAGGGAGCGGATTCAAAGTCTGCGCGGGATTTGATTCAAGTTTGAACCGGGTGGAGCTTATCCGCTCTACTTTTGAACTTTTTCCTGCAAGCAGAATTGAAAATGTTTGTGCCGCAAAAAAAATTGAGTATGCTGTTTTGTGCTGCGAGGAAAACGAGGTGCAAAAAATGGCTGATAGGCTTGTAAAGGCTGGAATAAAGGGGATTGTGAACTATACTAAGGCTGTTTTTGTCGTGCCGGATTGCGTGAAGGTGCAAAATATTTCGCCGGCGGTTGCGCTTGCCTTGGTTGACTAAAAACTTTTAAAAATTCAGCGTTTTGCTTGTAAAAAAAATGGTTGTGATGTACAATTGGCTCATTGGCTCATTGGCTCATTGGCTCATTGGCTCATTGGCTCATTGTGGCTGAAATATCGATACATGTTATTATGGAGTTTTCAGCATGTTACTACCCATCATTGAGTCCATTCTCATTTCATTTGGCTTCTGTCCTTTGATTATTCAGCTTTGCAAAAAATTTAACTTGTATGATGAAGTTGATCCAAGAAAAATTCATAAGGGGAATATTCCTAGGCTTGGCGGCATTGCGGTTTTTGCATCTCTTTTGATTGTTTGGCTTTGTTCCAGATTCGTATTTAAGACAGTAAAAATTGATTTTTACGGCTCATTGTTTATTGGTTTTGGAATTATTCTTTTCTTTGGCGTTGTTGATGATATATTCAATATGCGCGCAAAAATAAAATTTCTTGTGCAGATTCTTGCGGCTTTGGTTGTGGCTTTAAGTCCTAATCATTTTAAAAGTCTTTTTCTGTGGAAATTTCCGCCGGTTTTGGGAGAATTTGTTACTTTTATCTGGATTTTAAGCATTGTGAATGCATTTAATCTTATAGACGGAATGGACTGGGTTTGTGGTGGAATTTCATTCTTCACTTGTCTTGCGCTTGGATTTATATTTAAATTTCAGAATAACAACATATATTTGTTCTATTTTATTGTCTGCGGCGCGCTTGCAGGATTTTTGTTCTGGAACAAACCGAATGCGAAAATCTTTTTGGGCGATGGCGGAAGCCAGACTTTAGGATATTTGATTGCCGTTGCGCCTTTGTTCAATTCTGTGGATACAAAATTTGAATTTGTTCAGTTTCCGGTAATGCTTCTGCTTTGTTCAATTCCTCTTACAGATGTTATTGCTGCAATCTGGCGACGGACAAGGGAACACAGAAAAATTTTTGCTCCGGACAGAGCGCATATTCATCATAAACTGTTGAATATTGGTTTTTCTAAACTTGCGGCGATTTTCTTTTTGCTGATGTTGCAGTTTGCGGTTTGCCTTGCAGTTGTTGTTTCTTATTTTATGACAATAAAAAACGGTGTTACACTTTTGTGTTTCTGTCTGGTTTTTGTCTGGGGAATTTTTATAACGTTCCATTATTTGAACCGTGCGGTAAATATCTCTCATAAAGGTCTTTTGGAAGATCATCCTATGGAAGAGCACTAAGGTTTATGGAATATTACTGTTTGATGGTGAAAACTGGAGAAGAGGAGAAATTTAAAAAGAAAGCTGTTGAATTGTTTGAGCCGCAGGAATGTGGTATAAAATTTTATTATTTTCAGCGGACATTAAAGACAAATCAAGGTGTGGTGTACGAAAAGCCGCTGTTTCCGGGCTATTTGTTTTTTCAGATAGAAAATCTTACTCCTCAGATTGTTCAGGCATTAAAAAAAATAGATGGGTTTATAAGAATTCTGATTGACACTATAGACCCGATAAAAATTTTAGGTGAACAATTGGAGGAGCTGCGTCTTTTTATGACCCATGGAGAACATCTTGGCATTTCAAAAGTTGAATTTCTTCCGGGGCAAAACCTTAGGGTAATTTCAGGCCCGCTTATGGGTTTGGAAGGCAAAGTGTACAAAGTGAACAAAAAGCGCGGCAGAATCACGATAATTTCCTCTCTTTGCAACGATGACCGCCGGATTGATTTGGCATTTGAATGTGTTCAGCCGGTGTAGTTTGTGGCACTATAAATCTTTTTGAAAATTTTATTATCTCTCTATAAAAATAAATTTGCCTTTTAAAGAAAGGTTTACTATATTTACTACATAAAGATTATATTTGATATAACTAAATAGGGATAAGACTGTTGCCTTATTAAAGGAGTCGTTATGGAACGCATAACAAGAGCATTGCTCGTAATGGATGGCAATTACGTACGCAAATGGTATAGTCATCTTGCGGAAGACGGAATTGAAGGTAATTATTATTCAATAAACTTTGGTGCGCTTGTGGACTATATTGGAACAGTGATTGAAAAAGATTTTGGAAATCGCTGCGCGTTTGTTGCAAAGAAACTTTACATGGGAACGAATTCCAAGGTTGATGTTCTAAATCAGGACTTTTACCGTGCGCTTGATGTTGGTGGAATCCAGAAAAATACATTTCCATTAAGAACTCAAGATGAAAAAGGTCGGGCTGCCTTAAAAGAAGAAGCCTGCGATACAACGATTGTTTTTAACACTACAAAAGAATTCTATCTGACAGCACGTGAAAACCGTTTTGATACTCTGGTGCTTTTTGCCGGCGATGGGGATTTGACTCCGCTTGTTGAAGGATTGAAATCGGAAGGTGTAAAAAGCATTGTTGTTTACTATGACTTTAGATCGTGTTTTAATACTACCCGGGCTTCCCAAAAACTTTTGGAGTCTGCTGACAAGGTTATAAATTTCGGAGCTTTTTTGGTGGAACGCGTTAATAAGCAGGTTATGTCAATCTTGGAACCGCTTGAAAAACCGCTCGGATCTGGAGTCAGCACAATCCTTTATGATTCACCGACAAAAAACAGGACTGTAGTTGTAAAAAAGAGAAACACTGAGTTTATGATGAATAGCTATAGAACTCCAGTGTGCGAATTATATACAAAAGAAGAACTTGAAAAAGCTGTAAGGGAAATTCCTCGCCGTGATGAAGAAGGCTGGGTTCTTGTGGCTCTGCTTGGAAAATATCTTGAGTCAACAACCGGAAAGGTTTTGCCTATGGGAACAAAATTAAAAGATCTTCTTATATTGTATGGCAATATTTTTGAGACAAAAGAAGTTCCTGCATATAGCGTGCGGATAAGGAGGCAAATAAAATGATTTTATAAATTAAAAGACCGCGGAAAAACGGCATGATTCGTAAAGAAACAGGCTGTACCATTCAGGTTACAGCAAGATTTCTTTTCGACAGAACATTTAGAGCAAGACGGCTATAATAAGGTTATAGCAAGTTCTTGGATTACAAACCGGCAAATATTATACAACAAGATTATACACTTTTTTGCGAGTACGGTTTTACAAATCGCCTAGAATTTACGGGCAAGGGGAATATTTATGAATCTAAATACCCTTTCAATTGAAAAGGTTAGCCATAAATCTGGCAGCCTTCCTGTAGCGCTTTATCCGAACATGATGATTCAGGATAAAGGTGGAAAAGCAAGCTATTACGCAATGACAATCATTCGCGACACTTGCTATGATGAAGACATAGCAAATGACATAATAGTGTCAGGACTGAACGAAGGGCTTTCTAAGTTTCAGCTCCTGCGGGTTATGGAACTTGCTAGGAACGCAAAACTTGCAAGGCTTGCGGACGCCTATGCTGTCGATGATGGAATAAGCAGAATGCAGCTTAAAGTTAAGGCGAGTTTTGACTCTGAGCAGGAAAGTTTTTCTTCTGAGAAACATTCTGTAGAGATAGCTTTGCATCCGACCTCTGAGGCAAAAAAATATTTTGAAAACCTCCGACCTGTGATAAGGCAGGGAAATTCAAAAAAGCCTGTTATTACTAGTGTTTATGACGTAAAGTCAAAATCTAGTGATACACTGACAAAAGGTGGCTACCTTGAAATAAAGGGTGCTGTCCTAAAAATCAGCGGAGACAACGAAGATGTCGGGCTTTATTTTGAAAATACAGAAGACAGCTCTGACTTTGTGAAAGTTTCTGCAGAGGAGCTTGGACAGAATATGAGTTCAACCTTAGCCTGCGTTGTGCCAGCTGAATTAAAAAGCGGCACATACAGAATAAAAGTTGTGACACAGTTTATGAACGGCAAGGCATTTAGAAAAACACCATTGGAAGCTGTGTTTGGTAGCTTTACAGTTGTATAAACTTTAGTTTTTTGGCAATTACTGCGCGGCATGCGATTTATGTGTGCCGCGCAGTTTTTTTTCTAGTGCTATTCTGTGGGATTCTACCGTACGTTCAGCGTTTCTCTACTGTACGTTAGCGTCTTGCAGAGTTATCGTTATGCTCCCTCTGAGTGGTAACTCTGCGAGTCGCTAACGATAAGTATTTGGGAGCAGAACTTATTGTAGTGTGTAAGCGTTTTTTTTGACTTATAGATTTTGGACTGATAGTAAAAGCTGATTAAGATGGATGATTTGTGGTTCAATTGAATTAAATTACAGAAGCATTATAATATACTCAAATGGTTTTTGTTCTAAAGCATTTTGATGAAGAAATCTTAAAATTCGCTGCAAATGAAAATTCCAGCAATCCTGATTATAAAATTCTTTGGGTAACGGAAAACAAATTTCTTTTGCCGTTGGGATTTAACTGCACTGAGCAGGGGCTTGAAAGCTGGATAAAGCATCGCGCTGTTCCAAGAAATAGGGCATATATGGACAATCTTCTTGCAAAATGCAATCTAAGCACGAACAGACCCTTGAGCGTTGTGTATTTTTCTAAAGGACTTTCTTTGAATGATGTGTATTGGGTAGCTCCAGAAGATTTTAACGGTTCATTTGATGATGTGAATCTTTATGACAACCGTTTTAGCAGAGTTCTTTCTTATATTGCGTTTACAGGCTATGGAAGTTCGCTGAAATCTTCTTTATTCAGTAGTCCTGAATTTACCACGAATGGTATGCTGCCAAAATGCTGGCGCAGGATAATCGGAAAGATTGGGCTTTATAAAGGTTCGACCAGCGGATTTTCAAACGCAGGATATGAATCGTACTCTGAATTTTACGCTTTTCAGATTGCAAAAGAAATGGGCTTTGATGCGGTTGAGTATAATCTTAGCAGATGGAAATGTAATTTGTGTTCAACGTGTAGATTATTCACAAGCAAAGAATATTCGTTTGTGCCGGTTGGAAATCTTGTTAAAAAAGGCGGATTTGAAGCTGTTCTGAGTTTTTATAAATCATTGGGAAAAGAGTTTGAAAAGTCATTGAACGATATGCTTGTTTTTGACGCAATAATAAAGAATACGGACAGACATTATGGAAATTTTGGCTTTCTGGTGAACAATAGAACTAATAAAATAGAAAAGCCCGCACCTTTGTTTGACCACGGAAATTCGCTATATAATCTCGCAAGCTTAGAATGTTTTGAAAAAGGCGACACTCTGCTTAGAAAATATGATAAAACCTTGCAACCTTGTGTTTATGATGATTTTATTGGAACTGCAAAAAAGGTTTTGACGGCAGAACACAAAGAGAGGCTACGTAGTTTATTGAATTTTAAATTTAAAAAACATCCTAGGTATAATGTCTCGGAGGCAAGACTTGAGCGTGTAAATGAGCAGGTTCTGGAGAATGTAAGGGAACTGCTGGGGTAGTGGGGGCTGTGCGATAACTTTCTTCTATTTTTGAACGTCTTGACAACTGGAGATTTGCATAATAAAATCTTATCAATATCAAATTGCAGTCTGTTTACGAGGGGCGTTAGGTCCATAAATAAGAGCAATGTCTACAAACTCCGGGAACAACAGGGAGAGAACTGGTCCGCTATGGAAGCCTAGTTTTATAAAGAGCGGCTTGCCAGAAAGGGAGATGGTGTGGGCATTGCGGAAGAAGTGTGTAAACTAGGCTGATTTTTTTTGTCCTTTCTTTAAAAACTCTAAGAAAAATGGTTAGAAAATAAAGTTTCATTTGTTTTTGGGTCTTATCATTTTTAGTCAAAATATCAACTAATTCTAAACTAATCTCTTCTATATTAAATGTCCAGCACTTCCCGCATAGCAAAAAACACTATCGCTCTCTATTTCCGTCAAATTCTCATAATGCTCGTGTCGCTGTATACGGTGCGCGTCGTGCTGAATACGCTCGGTGCGGAAGATTACGGAATCTACAATGTTGTTGCAGGCGTAGTTGTGCTGTTCAGCTTTGTGAACAATGCGATGGCTACGAGCGTTCAAAGGTTCCTGAATTTTTATCTTGGAAAGAATGACACAGAAAAAACTCGGAATGTTTATTCAGCAAGCCTTGTGATTCATGGAATTATCTGCCTGATTTTTGTTGTTCTGGCTGAAACTGCTGGGCTTTGGTTTGTGAATGCAAAACTGAATATTCCAGTTGAACGGAACAGTGCCGCTTTCTGGTGCTATCAGGCTGCGGTTATCACAACTCTGGCAAATATAATGCGTGTTCCTTACAACGCTGTGATTATTGCCTATGAAAAGATGAGTTTTTTTGCAGGCTTGAGCATTGTTGAGGCTGTGTTAAAACTTGTTGTTGTATTTCTTTTAAAAATTACACCGTTGGACAAGCTTTTCTTCTATTCATTTCTGCTTGCTGGTGTTTCATTTATTATTCTTGCCATATATAAGTTTTATTGCAACAAGAATTTTGAGATTGCACATTATAAAAAAGTTCAGGACAGAGGCTTGGGAAAAGAGCTTGTATCGTTCAGCGGTTGGAGTCTGTTTGGAGCTGTCGCGAATGTAGCGAACTCACAGGGAACGAATATTGTCCTGAATATTTTTACGAATGTGACTGTGAATGCCGCAATGGGAATCGCAAACCAGGTGAACGCCGCCGTCTACAGTTTTGTCAGCAATTTTCAGACGGCGTTCAATCCGCAGCTGGTGAAAAGCTATGCGGCCGGGGAAAAGGAGGAATTCCAGAGGCTTATTTTCAGAACATCAAAATTTTCTTTTCTTCTTTTGTGGCTTATTGTTTTGCCATTAAGTTTAAATCTTAAAACGGTTCTGACTTTATGGCTTAAAAATGTGCCGGATTATTCGGTTGGTTTTGTTCAGTTGATTTTAATTTGCTCGCTTGTTGAGTGCGTGACTTCTCCGATTGTTGTTGCTGTTCAGGCTAGCGGAAATATAAAATTTTACCAAATAATTATAAGTTGTTTTATTTTTGCAAATCTTCCTTTATCTATATTGTTCCTTTTTGTGGGAATGTCGCCATATTCTGTTTTGTTCATAAGATTTTTCCTTTGCCTTTTTATTCTTGTTTTTAGAGTCGCATATTTAAATTTCTCGCAATCATTTCCTGTAAAAAAATTTGTTTTTCAAGTTTTATTTAAATGTGCTTTCATTGTGGCTATTTCATTTTTTATTACAAAATTGATGACATCTCACCTTGCCGGACTTGGTTATTTTGTTTGTTCCTGCTTGTTTTCGGTTTTTATCATTATTGTGCTTTCGTTTCCTATTTTGTTTACATCGGAAGAAAGAAAATATGCGTTCAGTTTTATAAAAAAAGTCAGGAGATAAGTTTGAAAACCGTTTCTATAATCGATAGAAAAAAATGTTTCTCATGCCGTTCGTGTGTTCAAATATGCCCAAAGAATGCTATAGATATGCAGGAAAACAATGAGGGATTTTTTTATCCAACTGTAAATGAGTCTAAATGTGTTGATTGCGGACTGTGTTTAAAGCATTGCCCGTCTTTTGAGCCTTATGAGAAGAATGACTTTAAGAAATCAAGTTGTGCAGTTTGGCTGAAGGATGATAAAAAATTATTTGAAAGTTCTAGTGGAGCTTTATTTTCTGCTGTCGCTGAAAAAATCTTAGAGGATGGCGGAGTTGTTTTTGGAGCGGCATATAGCAATGACTTGTTTGTAGAGCAGATTTGTATTGAAGATATAAACGAGCTTTATAAATTGAAAGGCTCAAAATATGTTGAAAGTACAACAAACAGCACGTATTCTAAGGCTCTTTTTTATCTAAAAAGTGGAAAAAAAGTTTTGTATTCTGGAACTCCTTGCCAAATAGCCGGATTAAAAAAATTCTTGGGCAAGGATTACGATAATCTTTTTACGATGGATTTGATTTGCCATGGAGTGCCGAGTGAAAAGCTGTTTCATAAATATCTTGACTGGCAGTTTGAGCAACTTGGCGGAAAAATAATTTACTGTGGTTTCAGGGACAAGGATGTTGGTGGCTGCAGTTGTAATGGAAAAATTAAGACTAAGACTAAGACTAAGACTAAGACTGTATTGTCTGCTTTAGATACATATTATTCTTCTTTTATAAGATGTGAAACATACAGGGAAAGCTGCTATTCATGTCCTTATTCATCTTTGGAGCGTCCTGGAGACATTTCAATGGGTGATTTTACAGAAATTACAGAGATAATTCCGGATTTTGATTTTTCAAAAGGATTGAGCCTTTGCATTGTAGATACAGAAAAAGGGCAGGCATTATTCAAATTGGTGAAGGACAGTTTCAATATAATTCCTTTGGAATTCAGCCAATATATTTCAATAAAAAGTAATCTGCAAAAACCATCTGAAAGACCTGCTGTAAGAAACTTTGTGTATTCAGGAATTGAAGAGCTTTCTGCAAAGGAATTCTTCAAAAGATTCAAGGAAGCCTCACGCTTTTATTTCATAAGATTTTATTCAAGAAAAATACTGTCAAAAATAACTCCGGGTTTTATAAAGAAATTTGTAAAAAGAACTGTCAGAGGAAAAATAAAATGAAAATTGCAGTGATAAACCAGCCTCTTGCAAACCGTGGAGATGAGGCTGCCCACAAGGCTTTTATAAGGGCAATGAGCAAGGCTTTTCCTGAATATCAGATAGACGTTGTTTTTCTATGTGCTGAACAGGAGCTTATAGATTCTATAAAAACTGAGGCTGAGAATGTTTCGTATATAAATATACCAAGACTTCGCGGTTTCGGGAGATTTGAACAAATTGGATTTCTATCTGATAATTTTGAGTTCTCTTATCTGTATCCGTCTTTAAGAAAGTTTCACAATCTTTTGAAAGAATATGACAGAGTTGTGTGCGCTCCCGGCGGAATGTGCATGGGCGGCTTTTCCAACTGGGATCATATCTGGCAGCTGGATGTTGCAAGAAGGTTGGAAAAACCTGTGTTTTATTGGGGCAGGTCGATAGGTCCGTTTTCTGAAGAAAGTTTCAAGAGAAAGCTCTTTAAAAAATGCAGTATCCGGTTGTTGAAATATTTTTCTTATATCAGTTTAAGGGACAAAGTTTCTGTAGATATTGCAAGACAAATTGGAGTGAGTGCAGATGAGATTGTTGATTCTGCATTTCTTGAGGTTCCTACGGCAAAGATTCCTGAAAGCATACTAAAAGATATTGGCTCTGAGTACGTTGTGTTTGTTCCGAATTCTCTTACATGGCATCCGCGTTACAAAGGAATTCCGCAGAAAAGGATAGACGAATTTTATTTAAAAATTATTAAGTTTCTTGAAACAAAATTTGCTGGTAAAAAGATTGTGATGCTTCCGCAGACTTATAAGTCGGTTATAAACGACTATGAATATTTTTTGAAGCTGAAAGAAATGTCTGGAAATAAAAATATTATCGTAATTGATGAAAATCAAAGTTCAGATATTCAGCAGGAAATCATAAAAAAATCTTGCCTTGTAATTGGAGCAAGGTATCATTCTGTTGTGTTTGCAATAAACAATGAAATTCCGTTTGTCTCTTTAAGCTACGAGCATAAAATGAAAGGTCTTTTGGAAGTTTTAAATATGACAGATAGAATGATTGAGATTCAGGATATTTTTGACGACAGAACAGTCGAACTTGAAAATTCATTGAATAAAATTGACTTCCTTGTTTCTGGAAAACTGGAAAAGCCTTCTGCAAGTGAGGCAAGAGAAATTGTTTGGAATGGTTTTAAGAGATTTACTGACAAGATAAAAAAATTCAAGATTAGGTAAAAATTATGAAAAATATAGATAATATAGAATTGATAATTGAGGGAATAAGACAAGGTAGGTATTCTCTGTTTCTTGGAGCTGGTGTATCGCGCGACAGTTATGATTCAAAAGGAAATCGATTGTCTGATGGCGATAAATTTAGAAGACAACTTTGTTCAATAAATAATTTGCCTGAATCTACACCTCTTGCCCAAGCAGCACAATTGCTTTCTGATGAAGATAAAGATAATTATATAACTAAAGTTTTTTCTAATACCATTCCTGGAAAAACGTATGATAATTTTTGTGATTTTATTTGGAAAAACATTTATACCTTGAATGTTGATGATTGCATAGAAAATAGTTATAGAAAATGCCAATCTTGTAAACAGAAAGTTTTTTCAAAAAATTATAAAGATGTGTATGAACAAAATGAAAATCTTGGTCATGTTCAAATTGTTCATTTGCATGGATTTTCAAGAGAGCCTGAAAAAGGATATGTTTTTAATTTAAATGAGTATATAAACAATATACGAGAACAAAATTCTTGGTATAAAGTCTTTGCAAATAGTTTTGCATCGAGTCCTTATATAGTTTCGGGAATTTCGTTTAATGAGCCAGACTTTATTTTTTATGTAAATCAAAGAAATAATATAATTAGAGATGGTTTTTGCCCCTCGATTCTGATAGAGCCTAATCCAAATAAATTAACTCAGAAATTATGTGAAAAACATGGTCTTCAACTAATAGAAATGACATTTGGAGAATTCCTAGCTATTATAAAACAATCTCTTCCTGAGCCTCCAGATGTTTTTGCATTGAGTATTGAAAAGAATAAAAGTTTGTTAGAAATAAAGAATTTAACAAAAGACAATATTGTATCTTTTTACAAAGACTTTACTGAGATAAAAAAAACTGATGGTCCTAATAATGGTGCTGATTCTTTAAAATTTGCTTTAGGAGCAGAGCCTGCAATAGTTGATATAGAAAACCATGCTGATATACATCGTGAGGTAACAACATCAATTTATAAAAGAATAAAAAAGGAACTTCAAAATTATGGAAAATCATTTGTTTTATTAACTGGAAAATTTTATAGTGGAAAAACTACTTCTATTTTAAGTGCTATTTATCAGTTATCATTAGAGAAATATCCAGTTTTTAGATTGAAATCAGTAAATGGTTTTAATGTAATCAATACCATAGAATGTCTGAATTCTTTAGATAAAAAATCAATTGTCTTTATAGATAATCTTTCTGACTATATAGAACAAGTCGAAGTATTATTTAAAAAATTAAAAAATGTAATTCTTATAGGGGCAGAAAGAAATTATAGAAAGACTCATATAGAAAATGTTTTAAGTTCTGAATATATAGAACTAAATAGTGATAAACTGAATTTATCAGAAATAAAAGACTTGTTTAATAAGTATCGCTTGAAAGGGATTAATACTCAAAAAGATGCTATATCGAATCCCGATAAATTTATAAAAAAATATTCTAAACAGACTATAGGGGAATATGCTTGTCTTCTTGTAAATAATTTTAAACCAATAGAAGATAGTATTCCTCAATTATATAACGAATTAACTGATTATGATAAAGAAATTTATGTTGCAGTTGTTCTTGCGTACCATTCTTACAGAGTTGGTATACACTATGAAGTTTTAGAGAGTATGCTGCCGCGTAATTATAATTTGTGGAACTATTTCAAGAAGAATTATCCTTTAAAACTGATATTTAATAATTTTAACGATGAAGAAGAAAAGAACTATATTATACCAGAAAATAAAGTTCTTGCAGATTGTACATTCCAGTATTTGCTAAATAATGATATTGCTACTTTGCAACGAGTCTATAAAGAGTTATTAAATTCACTGTCATATTATGTAAATCGCATTACTTTAAAACAACATACAGCAGAAGCAAGATTAGCAGGTAGATTATTTGATATTGATAATATGCTAGAAAGGCTTTTTAAAGATAATCCTGCAAAAGTATTAGAAGAAGTTCAGGAAAAATGGGAATGGAATTCCAGATATTGGGAACAAAGAGCCCTTGCTACATATAATAAAGATATTGATAAAGCTTTGCTTCATGCTGAACAAGCAGTGGCTATTGAATTGCATCCTAATACACTTACAACTTTAGCAAAAATTCAGTTTAAAATAATGGAAAACACTCAAAATAATGAATTTGTTGAAAAATTTAAGACTGCTTGTAATACAGCATTACAAGCGATGAATTTAGAGATAACTCGAACATATATAACAATTCATCCATTTATTGTGTTAAAAAATGGCATTGATTCTTTTTTACATAGACGAAAAGTTTCAGAAATTGATAACTCTTTACGAGAAAATATAAAAATTGCATTAACTTCATATATAACAACAAGACATTTTCCATATATAGAAAAACAAAGAATAGAATCTCTGATTGAGGAGTTTTCAAAATGAAAGTTTCAATTGCTCTTGCTACGTACAACGGAGAAAAATATCTTCGTGAACAGCTGGATTCTATTTTGAATCAAGATTTTAAGGATTTTACTCTTTATATTTCAGACGACGGAAGCTCTGACGGAACTTTGAAAATTCTTGGAGAATATGCGGCAAAAGACGGCCGCGTAAAACCTTTTCCGAAGCATGAGCCGAATAAGTCTGCGTGCAGACATTTTTTGTATATGCTTGAAAATATTCAAAGCGACTTGTATTTGTTTTGCGACCAAGACGATGTCTGGACAAGCGACCACATTGGAATTTTTGTTGAAAAATACAAAAATCTTTCTGGTGATGAAAAAAATCTTCCTGTTTTAATTCATTCTGATTTGAAAATTGTTGATTCTGCCTTGAATGTAATTTCGTCATCGCTTTTTGAATATTCGCATTTGCCGAAAAATCCTGACAGCCGCTTTTATTTTCAGCTGAACAATGTTACCGGCTGCGCCTGCATGATAAATAACGAGTTAAAAAATTATGCTCTAAAAAATATTGCAGCACTGAAAGAAGACCTTTCTAAAATTTTAATGCATGACCATTTTTTTGCCACGATAGCGTCTGAATTTGGGAAAAAGATTTTTATTCCAGAAGCGACAGTTTTATACAGGCAACATGATACTAATGTCTGCGGAATAGGAGAAGGCTGGAGCTTGAAATCGTTTATAAAGAAAGTCTTTTCATATTCTCAGCACAAGATTTCATATTCTCAGCACAAGATTTCATATTCTCAGCACAAGATTTTCGCCGGCTTCTTCGCGGAATATTTCAGGGGGAAGTTGTCTGAAAAAGAATACACTTGTCTTGTTTCTTATTCACAGCTAGAAAAGAGAAACAAAATTTCAAGGTTGCTTTTTCTTGCAAGAAACGGATTTTTCAAAACTGGTCTTATTAGAAGTGTTTGGCTTTGCATTGTGGGGTGAAAATGACTTTTGTAAGAAAACTTTCTTTTGTGTTGAATACTCTGCTGATTTTCTCGATTGTGTTCGATCCGTACAATTATTTGTTTCACATAAAAAATATTGCGTTTGTGCTTTTTTTGTTATCGAGTCTGCCGTTTATCGAATGCAAATATTATTATGTGCCCCTTGTATTTCTTTCAGTCTTTTTTGTTTCTTTGAGTTTTGGAATTCTTACAAATCAGAATCTTTCAAACGAAAGCACAATGTCAATGCTTAAATCCTTCCTGTTTTTGACTTACATATTCTGGATGCCTTGCGAATATTTAAAGACGAGCAAAGTTTTTTACTGCGTTTGCTTTTTGCTTTCAATATTGCAGATTATTCTTTTTGTTGTTTTGATTTTTTTTCCAGAATCACTGATGTTTTTCACGCTTTTCCTAAATAAAGGAGAAGAGGCGACTCTTTTAATTGGAATAAGAAACTATTACGGTATAGAGCTTCCTATGATTTTTTACAAGACTTGTCCGTTGCTTGTTTTGCCTTTGGGGATTTCAGTTTCAAATTTCCTGCAGAAAAAAACTGTCAAAAATTTCTTGCATTTTGCGGTTTTTGCTTTTGGATTTTTTATTTCCGGCACGCGGGCGGATATGCTTTCTTGTGTAACACTGATTTTTGCCACTGTGCTTTTTTATCATTTTTATTATAAAAGAGAAGTTTTTTTTACGGCGGTTTTTTCATCTGCGTTTTTGTTCGTTTTTTTATTGGCGGTCGTTTTTCTTTTGACCGCAAATGACTATTCGACAAATATAAAGTCAGGGCATCTTTCATCTTTTATGAATATGTTTGGTGAAAATCCTCTGAAGTTTTTGCTTATTGGAAACGGACCTGTTTCTTATATGTACACTTCTGCACGGAATGAATGGGTAACTTTAACGGAACTTACATATCTTGAACTTATAAAAAATTTCGGGCTTATTCAGTCGCTTTTAGTTGTTGGAATATTATTTCTGCCGGTATTTTTTATTTGTAAAAATAAGTCTTATGAAAGAATTCAAAAATTTTCTTTGTCATTAAGCTATGTCGCTTATCTTTTTATTTGTGGAACAAATCCGCTTCTTATAAGCTCAACTGGATTTACAGCCTTAGCGGTCGCATTTTCTTTTGGAAATGGAACGGCATTTAAGAATTTGGAACAGAAAAAGCAAGTTAAGTACGTTTCTGAAACAAAAAGACTTTTGTTTAAATCTTCTTTCAATGGAGAAGAAATATGATCAGCGTATGCATGGCGACATACAACGGCGAGTGCTTCTTAAAAGAACAGATTGATTCGATTCTTCCGCAGCTTTCACAAGAGGATGAGCTTATAATTAGCGACGACGGAAGTACGGACAGAACTCTTGAAATCATCGCGTCGTATAAAGATGAGCGGATAAAGGTGTTTAATCATGAGAAAACCGGCAACAAATATTATCCGACTCTGAAAGTCTGCTATTCGACGAGCAATTTTGAGAACGCGTTGAATCAGGCGAAAGGCGACTATATTTTTTTGAGCGACCAGGATGATGTTTGGGAGAAAAACAAGATCAATGAATCGCTGGAGCTTCTAAAAAAATACGACTATGTGATTCATAATCTTTCTTTGATTGATGAAAACGGAAATGTTTTAAAGGAAAAATATTATAAAAATCGGGCTTTGACTTTTAAAATTTTTCAAGACATAAAATCGCTTTCATTTTGGGGATGTTGCTCGTGTTTTAATAAAAAGATTTTGAAAAATGCGCTTCCGATTCCAGAAAAAATTGCCCAGCATGATTCTTGGATTGGTCTTGTCGCTGAAAAGATAGGAAGATGCGCCTATATAGAAAAGCCTTTGATACGCCACAGAATTTATGGAGAAAATACTTCGACCGGGGGAAAGAAATCAAAAAATTCTGCTTTCTTAAAAATTCGTTATAGATTAACTATGTTGTTTGCAGTTTTAAAAATCAAAAAAATCAGGAGTAAAAATGGACAATCTGGAAGAACTTCATAAATCACTTTTAGAAATTTTGGATGATTTCGATACTTTCTGTAAAGAAAGCAATATTGAATATTCATTAGCATACGGAACACTTTTAGGTGCTGTCCGCCATAAAGGTTTTATTCCTTGGGATGATGACCTTGATGTGATGATGACAAGGGAAAATTATAACAAATTTCTTTCACTTTTTAAGAATGATGAAAAATACACTCTTCAAAAAGAACAGGTTGATTATCCTTTGTATTTTTCAAAATTAAGAAAAAATAAAACTACTTTTATTGAAAATATAAAATACAGAAAGCCTTATAGGAATATTCATCAAGGAATTTTTATTGATATTTTTCCTGTGGACAAAGTTTCAAAGAATTCAATTTCAAGACTTCTACAGACGTTTTTTTCTAATATCTTGATTTCCCAGTCGTTATTTCTTAGAGGCTATCAGACAAAGAATGTATTTAAGCATTTATTTATGTTTGCCTCTGCTTTATTCATTCCCTGTAGAAAAGCAATGTTTAAGTTTATTGAAAAATTCAATTTAAATACTGATTATGATTATTACTGCAGTTTTTTTGGAGAAACAAAGAAAATTTTAATTAACCGTGATTGGATGAATTTGCTTGAGCGAAGGGAATTTAATGGGGGGGGGTACACTTGTATGACTAATCCAGAAAAATATCTTGTACTTGCTTATGGCGATTGGAAAAAACTTCCAAGTGAAGAAGAGCGGATTGCAAAGCTCCATGCAAGAATTTTTGATTTACAAAAAAGTTATGAGGAATTTTTAAAATGAAATTCTGTCTTTTAGCTCCGAGATTTCCGTTTCCAGAAAACGGCGGCGATGTCCTTAGAATAAACAGCATTGCGCGTTATCTGAAGTCAAAAGGAAACGAGCTTATCCTGATTTCGTTCTGCTTTGGCGAGATAAGGCTTAAAAAGGAATATTTTGAATTGTATGACACGATTTATATCGTCAAGAAGCACAAGATTTCGTCATATATTTTCGCTTTTCTTTTCGCACTCGTTCAAAAGCCGATTCAGTGCGGATATTATTTTTCCGCAAGTTTTTTAAGGCAGTTCCGCAGCACTCTGAAAAACGAGAATCCTGATGAATGTGTCGCGCATCTTCTGAGAATGGTTCCGTATCTTGAAAAGACACGCTCTCAGAAAAAATCCATCGTGGAGATGACGGACTCTCTTTCAAAAACATACTCGCTTTCCCGCTCTTCAAAGCAGAAGTCATTCAAGAAAGTTGTCTACAACTTTGAGCTTGGACTTATAAGAAAATACGAGCGGCATGTGATAAAGACTTTTCCGAAAGTTGTCCTTGTCTCTCAAAACGACATCGATTATCTGAAAAAGTCTACAGGTCTTCCGTGCAGAAATCTTTTTTGCTATACAAACGGCGTGAATTGCCTTGAAAATCGGAATAAGAATTATGACAGGAACAAAATCTGTTTTGTCGGAAATATGCGGACGCTCCAGAATCAGGACGCGGTTCTGTTTTTTGTGAATGAAATTTTTCCGATTGTGAAAAAGCAGAATCCTGCTGCGAAATTTTATGTGGTCGGCGCGGAGCCAAGCGAGCAGATAAAATCTCTTTCTGACGGAAAATCCGTATTCGTCACAGGCTTTGTTGAAAATCTTGAGGACGCGATTTCTGATTCATGCGTTGCTGTTGCTCCAGTCCGAATTGCCGCCGGAATCCAGAACAAGGTCCTTGTCGCGATGGGCTGCGGCGTTCCTGTTGTGATGACTCCGCTTATCTCAGCCGCCATTCCTGAGCTTTCTGACGGAAAGAACTGTCTTATAAAAGATTCAGCCGCCGAGATTGCCGAAAGCATTGTCCGTCTTATGAGAGATGAAATCTACAGAAATTCGATTGCTGAAAACGGCTACAGAATGGTGAAAGAAAATTACTCCTGGAACAGCAAGCTCGATGGATATGAGGAGATTGTGCGGAATTGAGAGATGAAAATATTTTGACCTGCTTGCGTTCATTTTGCACAAGAAGTTTGTAATTAACTCAATCCGCGTAAAGAAGTTCTGTAAGAAAACTTGTTTGCACGAATACCTATTTCAAGTTGTCTCGTGTTCCTAGTATGGGCTTTTTGGCTCCTGTTGAGTTTGGGGAAGGCTTGCGGCGAATAATCGATTATGAGTTTGTTAAGAAAGTTCAGGGGCATACTTTCAGTTGCGAGTAATCATAAAAATAAAGAGGGGGGACTATTTGTATGAAAATTGAATATGAAGAATCATTCAAGAAGGCTTTGGGCTCTGGAATTAATTTGTTTTGTGGTGCAGGTTTTTCTGTCGGTGCAAAGAACTTTAATGGAGATTATTTGCCACTTGGAAAAAGTTTATTGGAGAAGCTCAAACAAACTTTTAAAAGTATTGACATAGGTTTTTATACAGATTTGACAAAAGCTTGTACAAAAATTGAAAAGAATGATAAGTCTTCATTTAGAAAATTTATTGAAAAAACATATACTGTTACAAATATTGATATAAAATCTGGTTTTGATTATACAACTTTGTTATCGTTACCTGTTAAAAAAATCTTTACTACAAATGTTGATGATTTATGGTTTAAACTTTTTGAAGGTAAAAATATAAAAAAAATTTTACATGATTGTTCTTTAGACGGTTCTGATTATATAACTGAAGATGACGTTATTAATTATTACCCATTGCATGGTTGTGTTAGAAATAAAGATGATTATGTTTTTTCATTAACTGACATAGCTCGTGTATATAATGATTCTAATAGAAAATCTTCTTGGCGAGCTTTAGCAAAAGAAGCAGAAAGTTATCCTATTTTATTTTGGGGATGGAATTTTGATGATTTCTCTGCGATTGAAGCAATGTATAGTGATAATGAATTGGATAAAAATCATAATAAATGGTTTTTAGTTTTTGAAAATGATGAAGAGAAAATTGATTATCTTCGTACATTGGGATTTAATATTATAGATGGGGATACATTAGAATTATTAAATTATTTAGACGTTTTTATAAAATCTAATAAAGCGATTGTTAATGATGGCTTAGAAAAGGTGCGGAAAGATGATTCAAACTATAGAATCCCAAATATAAAAAATATATCTTCTTACCCATTGGAAAGTTATTATCTCGATTACATGCCTCGATGGTGTTATATTTATAATGACGAAATTGCAAAAACTCATCATTATAGGGAAATTTCAGAATTAATTTCATCTGGTAAGAATATAATTGTATTTGGAATTCGAGGTTGTGGAAAAACTACATTAATGATGGAATTATTAAAAGATTATAATTATACAAATGCAATAAAACATTATTTAAAAACAGCAACTCTTGAAAATGTTAAAAGATATTTAAATGTTATTGGGAATGTAAGAACTCTGCTTTTCATAGATGATTGTTTATCTTTTCCAGATGGTTTTGACTATTTATTAACTCAACAAAATGTTCAAGTTGTTGGTTTTGACCGTGATTTTGCGTATGAAAGTCAGTATCATAGATTTTCAAAAAGAAATATTGTTTCTTATGATGTTTCAGCAATTAATAATTTGGATGCACAGGAAATCTTAAATAAGATTCCAGTAAAACTCTTGCGCAAAAACTTTAGTACGAAAAATCTTGGAAAGGATCCTATTATTCCAAATTTTCTTGCAGAGAATCTATTAACACTTAATTTTAATTTTCTGAAAAAATTTATAAAGCAGGATCCAAAAGCCGCTGAACTTTTTTTATTGATTTGTTATGTTCATTCATGTGGCGTACCTTGTTCATTTGATATGATTTATTCATATTTATCTGATGACGAACTTGATTGGCATGAAGTTTATAAATTAATCGAGCATTCTGGTAAACTTATACAAGATATTTCTGATCTTGATTATAATATTTTGGAATCTGTTCAGGATTATTATAATTGCCGTTCGCGTTTTTTTGCAGAGAAAATTATCGATAATATTCCACGAGGGACTGAGTTTTTTGCTAATCTTCTTATGCGCTTTACAAGTCATGTGCCGATTTATAAAATTTGTAATTATTCAAAATATAGAAAGCATGGATATGATGCAGATTATGCGTATAAAGCCTTTACTGATATTTCTAAAGGGGAAGAATATTACAAATTATGTATTGAAAAAGATAATAATGAATATACGTATCAACAAGCTGCGTTGTATTTTTCAAAGATGAAGGATTATAAAAAAGCATATCATTATATTGAAATGGCTCAAAATCTTTCTATTTACAATAGATTTTCAATACAAAATACATATGCCCAAATTTTCTTTTCTGCTAATGTAGAGATTAATTCTGTATTAGCTGAAAAGGCACTTGATTTATTAGAGGAGTGTTGTAGAGATGATAAAAGACGCTCTATACATTTTATGGCGTATGCAAAATGTGCTTTGCAATATATTTTCAAATATCATTCTGAGGTTGATTATTTGAAAATTAAAAATAATGCCTTGGATTTTATACAAGAAGGGTTGGAAGATACAAATATGGCTTTAAGTTTATATCATAAACGTAGATTACAAGCTTATAAATCAGAACTTGATAAATTTTAATTAGTAGGTCAGAATTCGAGTTTTGTAACAGGTGACCTGAACGGCAAGAACTTCTTCTGTGCGTCTTCAACACGATGAAGCAAAAAGGCAGAAATGTCTGAATATTCCTGTCTCGCTTCCTGCACGATGATAAATTAGGTTGTAGTTCATCTTCATGACAAACCAGACATTTATCAATCCGATTGCGCTACAGAAGTAGCTGGAGTTGTTCTTTTGTGAGCATACAGCCTATGTTCTTTGCCCGGGCGGAATCAAAGTCTGATAACTGTGCCGTCAGCCGTGCAAATGCCATGTAATTTAAAGCCGTGGAACCAGCCTTTTGTGGATTTTCCCCTGCCAGCAAGACCCTTCATGACCTTATGGGAGGAAATATAGCGGTTTTTGCAGACTGAAACGTGGGTGGAATCGACATAGAGCACATTTTCCGTGCAGTTTTCAGTCTGTTCAGGTAAAACTTGTATTGAACGAAGGCGGTTATAAATCTGGACGCCATGTTTGTGGCTTTCAGAAAATTCTCGTAATTTGTGAGAGTGTGAAAATATGAGATGTAATGTTACCTGACGTTTTTATGAAAAGTCTTGAGGTCTCCGGTTCTGTCGAATATACGGATAAGATTCAAGGACACTGCATCCGCAATTTGCGTCTTTCGTTTCGTGGCGTGTCTGTCATAATAAATTGAGAGATTCTTTTTCCCGGCGGAAGTCTCAAGAAACCTGTGGATAAAGTTGTCAACAATGCAATATGCGGAAGAACCTGCCGGATTGAGTGGGACTCCTCAAAGCCGAACGGAACTCCAAGAAAACTCTGCGATGTTACCCGCCTGAACAATCTCGGCTGGAAGGCAAAAGTCGATGTCCGCCGGGGAATCGAAATCAGCTATGACGACTTTCTGCATGGGAATGTGAGGAAGTAAACTCATTTATTCTTAAACAATATTTTAAGGCTTCAGTAATGTTCTTTTACTGAGGCTTTTTTTTATATTTTTGTAAAACTTTGAAAAGAAAGTTGACATTTCTTCCTTTATCCCCCCCCCTATTCCTCCTCGTCACATCCATCTTCCCCAAACAACGCCTTGTACGGCACAATCATTTCATCCCCTTTCTGCACAAAAATTTCGTTTTCAAAATTTAAATCATCCAGGATTTTGGCGGCTTCGAGTTTTATTTGTTCGTTTTCGCGTTGGATGTAAATGTTTTCAAGGTCGGAGAAAACTGTAAAAATGTCGCGGTTTCTTCTTAGGAGGGAGGCGTAGGTTTCGGCTGCAAAAAATGTGAGTTTTCTTCTATATATATTGTATGCGCGTGCATTGTATGCGTCTGTTTCGGAGTAGCCGTTCGCGGGATTTTTTATCACGCCTTTTATTTCAATGAATGATTGGATTTCGTTTTGGTCTGGAATATGAATGGAATCCATATCTGCCAGCACAAAGTTCTGTTCAATTGAATTTTTGTTCAGATAGATTATTTTTTTATGGCTTTCACTCTGGTTTTCTGAATTTTCAAAGCGCAAAAGTTGAATTTTTGAAAGGTTTGCGCTTTTTGTGGCTCCTTTTGCATAAACATTGATTAATTCAAGAATATTTTCATCTTTTAAAAGTTCGTAAGTTCCGGGGCGTTCCACAGAACCGGAGATTGAAACTTTTCTGTCTGCTCTGGAAAATTCAATTTCATCTCCCGGACGCAGATATGGATTTTCAGAAAAATCTGCGTTTCTTTTTGCCTTGAACAAATCGCAGGTTTTTGTCTTTCCGTTTGCGCTTTTTATTTTTATGTTCCGTGTTGAAGAAAATTGTGTAAGCTCAGCATTTGGCAAAATGTCAGAAAGTCTTGTTAGCGCCCATGCTTTTGTTTCGTGTGCGGAAAAAACTTCTCCTTTTATTAAAACATTGAAAACGCTTGGCTGAAGCATTGCAAAAGTTACTACGCTCAAAGGGTAATTCCGCATAACTAGTGTCTCGATGTTCTTTTTTAACTGGATAAAAGAAAGATTTTCGCAGTTTATTGTGCCAAGATTTGCAATTTTGATTTTGTATGTTGAATCAACGATTATTGTGTAGGAATTTCCAGCTCCATTCTGGTAAAAAGCAAGCGTGTAAACATCGCCGGCGGTGACTTTGTAGTCTTTTTCTGCCATTGCAAGCTGTGCGTTTGCAGAAAAAAGTTCATTTTCTACCTTGTCTGTTCCCCCCCCCCCTTGACAAATTGCGAGTTGTGGTTTTAGACATACAAAAATACTGAAAATCAATGCGAGTGTGTTTGTTTTTTTTGTAAAATGTGAATTCAAAACTTTATCTCCATAAAACATTTATTTTAAAGCCTAGCTTAATCCATATCTTGATTTTAGCTTTCTTATTATTTATACTAAAAAAATGGAAAATTTACAAGATTCGGAAAGTGTCGCTACTAAAAATGTTGAAAATAATGATGACGAGATTTCGCTTTTGGATTTAGTGGCGGTTTTGCTTCATTATAAAAAGATGATAATTCTAGTTACGACAATTGCAATGCTTTTTGCGGTTGTTTTTTCTATTATATCACTGAAATTGCCACCGGAAAAATCTCCGCTGCCAAATAAATATACGCCAATGGCTCATATGCTTATAAAAGAAGAATCTTCCGGTTCTGGCTTGTCATCAGGGCTTTCTTCGTTGGCTGGGCTTGCAGGAATCAGTGTTGGTGGAGCTGGCTCTTCAAGAAGTTCGCTTGCCACGTATCTTAGTTCTTCAAATGAATATCTTGATGCTGTCGCAAAGGAATTTAATCTTACTGAGCGCTACAAAATAGAAAAATCGCCGCTCGCAAGTACCCGCAAGGCTCTGAAAAAGACTCTTACTTCTGATTATGACGAGGACAGTTCGGTTTTTACAATAAGTTTTACTGATATTGACCCGGTTTTTGCAAAGAATGTTGTTAATTTTGCGGTTGACTGGATGCAGAACCGTTTTGACGAGCTTGGTCTTGATACAAACAGAATTGAAAAGAAAAATCTTGAGGTCAGCGTTGAGGCGACTTACAAGGAAATCTTAAAGCTTGAGCATCAGGCACAAAATCTTGGTTCAAATTTGAGCAGCGGAGTTTCTATCTGGAACGGACAGAATGTTTCCATTGAAATTGCGCGAATCCAGATGGAGCTTAATGCCCAGCAGAAAGTTTACGAGCAGCTGAAAACTCAGTATGAGCTTTTAAAAGTAAAAATGCAGAGCGAACAGCCGGTTTTCCAGATTCTTGAACGCCCGGAAATTCCTGATATGAAGAGCAGTCCAAGCCGTGGAAAGCTTTGTATTATAATAACTTTTGCGGCTGTGTTTATTTCTATCTTTATGGCTTTTGCGTTGAATGCCTGGCACAACATAAAAAATGACCCGGAAGCGCGCAAAAAACTGAATTTGAAAAAATAAAATATAAATAGAAGAGATTTTGAGATGAAAAATTTAAAGCGGAATATGAAAGTTTTATCATTGTGTCTGGCTGCGGTGCTTTGTTCAGGCCTTGCTTTTGGCCAGACCCAGAGCCAGCTTCTGAATCAGCTAAAAAATCAGGGAACTTCTTCTTCCGAAAAAAAAGAGAATGATTCTTCTGATAAAACAAAAATTGATATTACAAAATTTTCCAATGTAAAGAAAACTGGCGTTTCCGAGGATTCAAATCTTGTTCCTGATGCGCAGGTTGCAATGTCTCGCGAGGATTATCCGGTTACTGCCGGAGATATTTACACATTAGCTTTTTCTGTTGGTTCTAGCCCTGTGACTTATTCTATTCCGCTTGATTCAAGTTATAAGCTGCGGATTGCGAATCTTGGCGTTATTAATGCAAAGGGGCTTACGTTCCTTGAGCTGAAAGAGCAGGTTACAAAAATTGTCCAGAAAAACTATCCGATGGGTGGTGTTCAGTTTGTTTTGACTGCGCCAGCTGTTTTTACAGTTTCGGTTACCGGTGAAGTTGTTGAGACTGTGGAAAAGAATATCTGGGCGTTGGTTCGGCTTTCTTCTTTTGTAGACAAGAGTTTTACGGATTATTCTTCGCTAAGGAAAATAACAGTTCAGTCTGCGGACGGTGAATCCAAGGATTATGATTTGTTCAAGGCGGCGCGTTATGGGGATTTGTCTCAGGATCCGTTTTTGCGTCCTGGCGATAAGATTATTGTGAACAAGATTGATAGGAAAGTCGCGGTTGATGGTGCAATCCGGCGGCCGGGATATTATGAGCTTCTTGCCGGTGAAAATTTAAAGGCTCTGATTGATTTGTATGGCGACGGGCTTACTCCGTTCAGTGATTTGAGCCGCATTGAACTTTCTAGGCTGATAACAGAAAAAGATTCTGCCGGTGAAAAGGTTTATCTGAACAAAGAAAATTATGAGAACGATTTTGAGCTTCTCTGTTATGATTATGTGGAAATTTCTAGTCTTGCTGATTTAAGTCCGCATGTTTTTGTAGAGGGCGCTATTTCTGATGGAGTTACTGATGAAACTGTAAAGCTTGAAAATTCAAATGTTTCAAAGAAGATTTCGTTCAGTTTTTCTGAAGGCGAGGATTACGCGTTTTTTATAAGAAAGAACAAGGATATTCTTACAGAAGTTTCTGATTTGCAGAATGCTTATATAATTCGTGACGGCGAAAAAATTGCGTTGAATCTTATGCCGATTTTGTACGATGCGACTTATTATGCAAAAGTTGAGATGAAAAACAATGACACGCTTTTGATTCCGTTCAAGCAGTTCTTTGTTTCTGTTTCCGGGGCGGTTTATCTTCCTGGGCGTTATCCGTATATTCCAGACAGAACCTGGGATTATTACATTGGACTTGCTGGTGGTTTTATAAAAGAAAAAAATGCTGGCGAGGCGATTGTTATTACTGACGTTAATGGAAAAAAACACAAGAAGTCTGAATTTATTCAGCCAGAAATGATGATAGAGGCAAAGGCAAACAGCGGTTTGTACTATTTTAACCAGTATGCGCCGATTATAACGACAATTCTTTCGGCGGTCAGCACAAGTATTTCTGTGCTGGCGGTTACTGGAGTTATTAATTAGCTGGAACGTTGAATTTGAAAAACTTGGCGTTTAATAAAGCTGATTGATAATTTATTGTAAAAAAACTAACAACAAGCAAGCAAAAAGGCTGATTCTGTTGGAATTTGAGCGGAATTGGTCTTTTTTTTGTTTAAATTTGGTTGGTAAATTTGTTTTAAGAAACTAAGATAAAACTGTTGGTTTTGCAATGCTTGACTCTTGCCTGCGAGCTTGCGGAGTTAGGGATTGTAGCGGACGCGGAGCGTGTGTTTTTGCTTTGCAAAAATACCGGCCGGAAGGCGAGCGAAGCGAGAGCCGCGGAAAGCCCGACCGCCGTAGGCGGGAACTTCAAAATGAAAAATATTTTTTTATGGGGTTATAAATGTCTAGAGTTTACAATTTTAGTGCTGGTCCTTCTTGTTTGCCGGAAGAGGTTTTGAACGAATGTGCGGCAGAAATGCTTGATTATAAGGGAACTGGTCAGTCGGTTATGGAAATGAGCCACCGTTCCAAGGCTTTTGAGCCGATTATTCAGGATGCCGAGGCGATGGTCCGAAAGCTGATGAATGTGCCTGAAAATTACAAGGTTTTGTTCTTGCAGGGCGGCGGTTCTACTCAGTTTGCGATGGTTGCGGAAAATCTTGGAATTCATTCTGGAAAAGCGGCTTATATTGAGACTGGTGTTTGGGCTAAAAAGGCTGCGGCTGAGGCTAAACATTTGGGTGTTGATGTTGATATTATCGCGTCTTCTAAGGATAGGGGCTATTCTTATATTCCGCGTGTTGAAAAAGTTGAGGGCGACTACGATTACGTTTACATTTGCTTTAACAACACGATTATGGGAACTCACTACGAATATATTCCTGAGACTGGAGATATTCCTTTGGTCGCTGATATTTCTTCTTGCGTTCTTTCTGAACCGCTGGATATTTCTAAATTTGGAATGGTTTTTGCCGGTGCGCAGAAAAATCTTGCGCCAGCTGGTGTTACTTTGGTTATTATCCGCGAGGATTTGATTACTGATTCGCCGCGCGCCGGAACTCCTACGATGTTGACTTACAAGACTCATGCGGACGCGGATTCGATGTACAATACTCCGCCGTGCTACACGATTTATGTTTTGGGCAAGGTTCTGCATTGGATTGAAAAAAATGGTGGCGCGGAAGGTATGTTGAAGCGCAATAAGGAAAAGGCTGATTATTTGTATAATTTCCTTGATTCAAGTGATTTTTATCATGCGACAGCTCAAGTTGGAAGCCGTTCTTTGATGAATGTTCCATTCCTTACAAAATATTCTACTGGAGCAACTGACGAGGCGAGCCTTGCAAAGGAAAAGGAAATCAACGACAAGTTTGTAAAGGAAGCTGCGGCAGCCGGACTTGTTAACTTAAAAGGGCACCGACTTGTGGGCGGAATGCGCGCTTCGGTTTACAATGCGATGACGCTTGATGGCGTAAAAGCCCTTGTTGAATTTATGAAGAAATTTGCCGCAGAAAATTAATTTCTACGTGCTGTGGTGATGGTTTCGACAAACTCAACCAACACTTGAAAACTTCGCAGGCGTGGGCATTGAGCTTGTCGAAATGCTTGGTAAGGTATTAAATTTAGGAGAGTTTTGTGAAGGCTTTTATGTATATTCTAAAATGCAATGATGATTCTTATTATGTTGGAAGTACAACTGATTTAACAAGACGTGTAGAACAACATAATCACGGAGAAGGTGCAGAATATACAAAAAAGAGGCTTCCAGTTGAACTTGTTTATTTTGAAGAATGTAGAAATATAAAAGATGCATTTTTAAGAGAAAAACAGGTTCAAGGTTGGAGTCGTAAAAAGAGAGAAGCTTTGATTTCTGGAAAGTTTGACTTGCTTCCATCTCTTTCAAAAAGTAAAACGTTGGTTTCGACAAGCTCAACCAACACTTAAAAACTGCGTGGATACGGTGGTTGAGCTTGTCAAAATGCTAACATGGGTTCTTAGGGCTTTGCCCTAAGTCGTGCTGGGGAAAGTAGGGGTTTAAGGGGAAGAAAACCCCCGCTTCGAAGTAGAGGGGTTGTCTTCCCCCTTAAAAAAACAGTGTGGCTGTTCAAGCCACAAAAAAGGAAAAATATATGAGTTTTAAAATTCAGACTTTAAATAAAATTGCTGCTTGCGGTTTGAATCTTCTTGACCGCGACAATTACGAAATCGCTTCAGAAATAAATAATCCGGACGCGATTCTTGTTCGTTCTGCGGATATGCACCAGATGGCACTTTCTGAAAATGTAAAGGCTGTTGCGCGTGCGGGGGCTGGAACAAACAATATCCCGATTCCAGAATTAACCGAAAAAGGCGTTGTTGTGTTTAACACTCCGGGAGCGAACGCAAATGCGGTGAAGGAGCTAGTGATTCTTGGGCTTCTGCTTGCTAGCCGACCGGTTCTTTACGCAAACCAGTGGGTAAATTCTCTTGCCGGAAAAGGTGATGAAATTCCTGATTTGGCGGAAAAAGGTAAATCTCAGTTTGTTGGTCCTGAGTTGAAAGGTAAAACTCTTGGTGTAATCGGGCTTGGCGCAATCGGTGCGATGGTTGCGAATACTGCAATCAAGCTTGGAATGAATGTGATTGGCTACGATCCGTTCCTTTCTGTAAAAGCTGCGTGGTCTTTGGATCACAATGTAAAACATTCTGAAACTTTGGAAGGAATCTACAAAAACGCTGATTATATTACAATTCATGTTCCGCAGACAAATGACACAAAAGGAATGATAAATGCAGCTACAATCAAGCAGATGAAAGATGGCGTTCGAATTTTGAATATTGCACGTGGCGGACTTGTGAATAACGCTGATATTTTGGAAGCTGTAAAGAGCGGAAAAGTTTCCTGCCTTGTGACGGATTTTGCTTCAGAGGAACTTTTGAACCAGAAGAATATAATCGTTATGCCACATCTTGGCGCTTCAACTCCAGAAGCGGAAGAAAACTGCGCTTGCATGGCTGCTGAAGAATTGAAGGATTTCCTGGAAAAGGGAAATATCGTGAATTCTGTTAATTTTCCAAAGACAACAACAGAAAACCCGATTCCTTCTGGTGGAACTAGACTTTGCATAAGCCATAGAAATATCCCGGACACAATTTCTAAGTTTGCAACAATTTTGGGCGAAGCAAAACTCAACATTGCCGGAATGATAAACCAGGCACGCGGCGAAGTTGCTTACAATCTTATTGATGTTGACGGAAAAGTTCCTGAGGAAATCATCCAGAAACTGGCTTCTTGCGACACTGTAACAAGAGTCCGCGCAATTTTGGGATAAAACAGAAAATCATTATGTGTGTTGGGCTTGTTGATTTCTAGTGCACATTGAGTTTTCCGTTTTCCAGTGCTCATTGAGCTTGTCAAAATGAGCACTGTGCTATAAATAGTGGAGGTTTCGACACGCTCAACCACCACGATTTTGAAATTTTCAAATTCAACTATAATTCAATTGAACCGACTACAGTTGTTTCGTCATCTGCGGTCGGTTTTTTGTTTTTTATAGTTCTTTCTGCGGATTTTTCATTCTCGCTTTTTGCATTTTTTTGTGAAGAAACTTTTGCCTTTGGTTTTGGTGTCGCTAAAAATGCGAACATGCTTCCACAAATTCCGCCGGCTATATGCGCCAAAGTTGAGATGCTTTCGTTTTTCCCAGAGCCAAGAATTTCCCGCCCGATGTAAAGAATCAAAATCAGGATAAACGAAAGTGGAATTTCGCTTTTTGAAATTGTTGTAAAAGAAGTCAAAAGAATCATCATAAAAGCGATGTCGCTTGAGCCTAGCAGCTGCGATGGACTGAAGCATACGTTCAAAACTCCTGTCACCAAAGAAGTTATTGTCATCATCAGAACAAGAAGTGCGGAGCCGTAACGTTCTTCAATTACCGGACCTAAAAGCAGAATGAACGCCATGTTTCCCAAAAAATGATTCCAGTTGCTATGCCCAAAAATGTGGAACAAAAGCCTGAAGTAATCAAGAAAATTTGAAGGATTAAAGGCTGGCTCAGAAGAAGCTCCAGGACAGGTGAAAAATGCCGGAATCAGCGTGTTGTGTAAAATTGTGTCTGCAAAAAGAATAACTGCGGAAATCAATGCGAAAGTCAATGTTGCCGGTGCATTGTAAGTAATTCTGAAATTTGAAAGAAAATTTTTCTTATTCATGCTATTATTGTAGCAGATTATAAATTTATTGTTTATATTTAAAATATGTCAGAACAAATTATATCAGAAAATCGGAATGCTGGAGGTGCGGAAGGTTTTGCATTTGAAGAGCCGCCGGAATGTAGGGTTGTTATTTTTAATGATGATTTTACTCCAAAAGATTTTGTTGTGGAAATTCTTGAGCAAATTTTTCATAAACCTGAAGCAGAAGCTGTTCTGATAATGGAAACTGTCCACAATTCTGGAAAAGGCGTTGTGGGAATTTATACTTACGATATTGCGGTTACCCGGGCAAGTATGGCAACGGCTCGTGCGAAAAAAAATGGATTTCCGCTTAGAATAGAGGTTGAACGCGCATGAAAATAAGTTCTTTGCTTGGAAAAATTCTTTCAGAAGCCTTGCTTTTGGCAAAAAAATCAAATCATGAATTTTTTACTCCGGAACATCTTTTGTTTGCGGCTTTGGAATCAGATCAGGTTTGCGAGCTTCTTGATTCTGCTGGTTGCAAAATTGAGCTGTTGAAACAGGATTTGGAAGATTATCTTCAATCTAAAATTCCGCTCCGTGCGGATTCCTTGGAAAATTCGGAGAAAAATCCACTGGAAACGCTTGGTTTTCAGTCTGTTATGAACCGTGCGGTTTTTCATTGCGTTTCTTCTAGCCGGACAATTGTTGATGTTCCTGATGTTCTTGTCAGCATGCTTGATGAAAAGAAAAATTATTGCTCGTATTTTCTGTTAAGAAATGGAGCTGAACGGATGAAGCTTCTGGAAATTATTTCGCGCATGAAAAATGCTGCGGAAGCAATTGAGCAGGAAAATTACAGAAATTCTCCAATGTTTGATTCGCAAAATTCGGCTGGAAAAGGACGAAAATCGGCGCTGGAAAAATTTTGTGTTGATATGACTAAAGAGGCGGCGAAAGGAAGCTATGATAAATTTATCGGTCGCGAAGAAGAAATCGAGCGCACGATTCAGATTCTTTGCCGTCGCGTAAAAAATAATCCTCTTCATGTTGGTGATGCCGGTGTCGGAAAAACTGCGGTAACTCAAGGGCTTGCCCAGCGCATTGTTGAAGGTCGCGTTCCTTCAGAATTGAAAGACAGCAAAATTTATTCACTGGATATTGGACTTCTTTTGGCGGGTTCAAAATTCCGCGGAGATTTTGAAGAGCGTCTTCATGCGGTTGTTGATGAAGTTGTCGCAAAGAAAAATGCGATTCTTTTTATTGATGAGATTCACATGATTATGGGCGCAGGAACAAACGGCAACACGAATATTGACGCGGCAAATCTTTTGAAGCCTGTTCTTGCCACAGGAAAAATGCGAGTTATTGGTTCTACGACTTTTGAGGAATATTCAAAAAATTTTGAAAAAGATCGTGCACTTGCCCGCCGTTTCCAGAAAATCGACATTCTTGAGCCGACTCCGCATGAAACTTTAAAAATTCTTATGGGGTTATTACCAAAATTTGAGCAATATCATCGTGTTAAATACCAAAAAAGTGCTATTCAGGCTGCGGTTGATTTGTCCGTTCAGTATATTTCTGACAAAAGATTGCCGGACAAGGCGATTGATATAATTGATGAGGCTGGCGCGCTTTTGAAAATCCAGAAAAATGGTGGATTTGAGGGCGTTCATCTTGCAAAAATTCAGCTTGCGGATGAAACAGTTCCTGCGGTGAGCGAATTTTCTGTCACACCAACTGTAAATGTTTCTACAATCAAAAAAGTTGTTGCGAAAATGGCGCATGTTCCGATTCAGAATTTGACCGGCGGTGAAAAAGAAAAACTTTATTCGCTTGAAAAAACTTTGAAAACTCAGATTTTTGGCCAGGACAAAGCTGTTGAAGCGGTTGTAAAATCTGTAAAACGAAGCCGGGCTGGGTTGAAAAATCCTGATAAACCTGATGCAAGTTTCTTGTTCGTTGGTCCGACAGGTGTTGGTAAAACTGAACTTGCGAGATGTCTTGCAAATCAGCTTGGAGTTCCTCTTTTGCGCTACGATATGAGTGAATATCAGGAAAGACATACGGTAAGCAGATTGATTGGGTCTCCGGCTGGTTATGTTGGCTATGAAAATGGCGGCCTTTTGACCGATGATGTGCGTAAGAATCCTCATGCGGTGATTTTGTTCGATGAAATTGAAAAAGCTCATCCTGATATTTACAATGTTTTTCTTCAGGTTTTGGATTATGGCTTTTTGACTGACAATCAAGGCCGAAAAGCAGATTTCAGAAATTGCATTATAATTATGACAAGCAACGCCGGTGCCCGTGATCTTGAAAAATCTCCGATTGGATTTTCATCTTTAAAAGAAAATTCTTATGAAACTGACAGTATTGAGCTGAAATCCGCTGTGGAAAAGGAATTTTCACCAGAGTTTAGAAATCGTCTGGATGCGGTTGTCGCGTTTGGTCATCTTGAAAAAGAAATTGTTCTGAATGTTGTTCAAAAAGAATGGAAAAAACTCGCAAAACGGCTTGAGCATAAAAAAGTTCATCTTTTTGTTACGGAACGCTGCGAAGAAAAGCTTCTTGAACTCGGCTATTCCCGCGAGATGGGCGCAAGAAATTTGGCTCGCACGGTTGATGAAAAAATCGCAAATCCTCTTGTTGATGAGGTTCTGTTCGGAAAATTGAGCAAAGGTGGAACTGTTGTGGCGGATGTTATCGCTGATGAAATCACCTTTACTTTTGAAGATGGACGCATTGAGCCGCACAAGTTTATTGAAACTCAGTTTGAAATGGAGTAAACTTTAAGAATGAATGCTATTATAACAGTTGTAGGAAGCGACAAGGTCGGAATTATTGCGAATGTAAGTTCTTTTCTTGCCGAACATAAGATAAATATTGCTGATATTACTCAGACAATTCTTTCTGGAAACTTTGTCATGATGATGATGGTGAATTTTGATAATTCTGATATTGCAATTGATGAACTTAGAAATTCGCTTGCTAAAAAAGCTGAAGATATGGGCGTTGAAATCAACGTTATGTCTGAAAAAGTTTTTAGCGCAATGCACAGAGTGTAGAAATTTTTATTTAAAAAAGTAAATTTTTTTTGTGATTCATTTCATTTTTTCTTCTGTTTTTACTATAAACATATAGGCGTTTATATTGATTTTGTTTTGTAGCGTACGCGTTTATTGTTTGTGTTGTTCGCCTAATTAAATTTTAGGAGTAAAAATGAAATTTCTAATGAAAACTTCACGGGAATTGAGTTTTGCTGAATTACTTCAGTTGAATGGCGGTTATGGCGGAGGCTCTGGTGGTGGAGGGAGCAGAGGTTCTTCGGGAAAATCCGGTTCGGGTTCGTATGGTGGCTCTAGTTCGGGTGGAAAATATTCTAAACTCGGCTCAAAAAGTAAGCCGTCCGCTAAAAAATCTTCGCGGGCATACAGCGCGCTCAGTGGAAGTCTAGGGTATCTGAATCAAGAGCGGATTTCTATTATTGGTGGAAGGGCTTACAGTTCATTGACTGGGTTTATCAGTGGCGGTTCTGATTCTTCTTCAAAAACGAATTCTGACGAACAGTCTAAGACATCCCAGGAAAATGCTACTGAGCAAGCTCGTAAGGCTGCGGAAAAAGCTCAGGCTGCGATTGATAAAATGAACCCGGACTCGGATAAGAAAAATTATATTGATTTGGGTTACGATGACACGAAAAATGGCTTGTTTGCGCTTGCTGATAGCGGTGACTTGAATTCAAACTTTCTTAAAAACGATGAAAATTATCTTGCGCATCAAATCGTTTCAAAAATTAATTCTGACTTAAAAGACGGCTGTGTTGATTATAAAGTCGGTGAAATGCAATGTGATGATTATGTTCAAAGCATTCTTAAAGATGTAGGTGTAAATTATCGCAAATATTTCGCAGGCGAAGCAAAAGACAAGACGTGCGCGGAACATATTGCGAATCTTGATTCAAAGGGAAAATATGACTCCTCGGTTATTGAAAAAGGTTCTGTTTATGTTTGTTTCATGGGCGGTGGTAAAGTTGCGGAACATTGCGCTTTGCTGGTTGCCTCTGAAAACGGTGGTTTTTATATGGCGGATAATAGCAGCGGAAACTGGAAAGGCAATGGTGGTCTGAGTGTTGATTATTCAACATCTCTGGCCGGAGTTGAGGATGCATTCCGTAAAAATTATTCGAAATTTTATTATCAAAAAATAACAAAATAAAGAAATTTTGGCTGTTCAGTGTTGCTTTTGTGACGAATCTTTTGTATTTGAATGATTTTGCACATATTTAATATAAGAGATGTGAATCATAAAGCTTTACTGAACAGCTTTTTAGGGAGAAATATGAAAAAAAATATTGCATTGATTTTTGTTTTTGGTTTGTGTGGATTTTGTTTTTCTCACAAATATGTTACTGATTTGTTTGTTCCGACAGATACGATACGATTTGAGAGGGCTGTTTCTGTCACTCCGGCAAATGATGAATATGTATATTTTACTTATATAAATGATGAGGGGCAAAAAGAGAAACGAATAAAAAAACTTGATACAAAAACTGAAGCGATTATTAATTGGAATGTCTATCCATCGCCTTTTCGTGTTGATGATGAAAATTGCTATATTAATATTGCCATGAATAGAAATTCGACTTATGTAACAAGAGATTTGAAACAAGAGGCTTTGAAAGAGTGGGATGTCTTGTGGGGAACTAATTTTTATCGGGGTGTTGCATTAATAGAAAATGATGATGGATATTGTTTGATAAATTCAAAAGGCACTCTCCTCGCAGATGGAATAAAACGCACAAGCGCAAGTGATCTGTATGACGGAATATTTTCTGTAACCATGAAAGATGGCCGTGCAGGTTTTATGAATCTAGAAGGAAAATTGGTTTTTGAAATTCCTCAGGAATACAAAGATGATGGTAACCGTCCTTCATATTCTTTTTGGGATGGTGTCATGGTTATCACAAACGGTCTTCCGCAAGGCAAGCACAAATGTGCAGTTATTGATAAAAATGGCAATATTCTTGGTGAAACAGAATATTTTCTCTCAAATTTCTCTGATGGATTGGCATCTTTTGCGTATACAGTTACAAAAAATGATGAAAAAGGGCATCCAGCCACAACTGAAGTTTTCGGATATATGGATAAGCATTGCAATATAGTGATACCCGCGGTATTCGAGCAAAATTATGTGTATTCTCGCCCAAAATTTTCCAATGGCTATGCAGAAGTGAACTATCGTGGCAGAGATTTGTTGCTCGGAAAAAACGGAATTCTTTATTCAAAAGAAACAAACCAGCCAGTTTTTGATTTGAATAAGCTTAAAAGTCAGGAATAATTCCCCAGAAAATCTCTAAATTTGCATTATAAGGGCGCGAAATACCACCGTAACGGGCTTTTCGCCGTTCCGGCTTCCGCCTGCATTGCTGCACTGCCGTTCCGCAACCGTCCTCCGGCCGGCGGCTGCAATCCCGCGCAGGGGGCTTCCTGTGCATGTATGAGGCTTGGTGGAGGGCAGGAAAACCCGGAGAGATAAAAAAGGATAGGAAAAAAAACTAAAAAAAGAAATAATAGAAAAAGCTAAAAGAAGCTGAAAATATTTAAAAAGTAAAGAGAAGCAGGGATTCTTGAAAAAAAACAGAATTTTT
>ONHK01000010.1 GCA_900317625.1 uncultured Treponema sp. | reverse complement strand
GAATCAGATTAAAAATGATATAAGGTTCTATCAAATTTTAAAAAAAAGTCCAAGAAATCGTACGCACTCTCGTGTGGCTGAAATCGGCGAGCTCTAACAATGCTGAAGCTGCCATTTTATCCAGTTTGTTGCCGACATGTTTCTCGAACTGTTTCATTGCTTCAGAATAAGCTTTATCATCTTCTTCGAACATCTTATCCATTTCTTCTGATGCTTTTTTCATTTCGGCTTTCTCTTTTTTTTCATCTTTTATAACTTCGACAACAGCAGCACCAACTACAATTCCTGCAACAGCTAAAACACCAGTAACTATACCTTTTACAAAACTCATATAAGACCTCCTAGGCTATTCCATTACGAAATTCTTCAATCTTAAATCTTGTTACTTTACAAGCTTTAACAGTTTTTTCCATAGTTTTTTGTAACTGTTCAAAACTCATTTTTGTATGAAGAATTTTTATTTCTTCATCAACTTTATGCTCTTCATCTTCAAGATAAATATAGCTACAAGAATAATTACTATTTTTTATAAACCACATGCTTCTAAAAATCCTTTTGATGGTTATAAAATCATCTGTTTTATAATAACCAAAAGAAAGAGACAACTCTTTGTTCAATTTTCTTTCCAAAACCAGATGAAGAAAAGCCCAGAGTTGTGGCATATTAATATAATAAATTTTTACTAAATCAGGATTCATTAATGTTGAAGTATGAATGCCTGTTATTTCAAATTTAATTTCTAGATTATTCTTTAATTCACGATAGCAAGTAATAAAATTATGATATTGAGCTTTTGTTTTCTCATCATCAGGATTATTTTTAATAAAAATAACCCTTCGCATAAATTCTACGTAACTGATTATTGCCTGATTAAGATAAATTGTTTTCATACAGTCCTCCTGTCATCATCTAAACAAATAATAACATCATAGGTATGACAAGGAATGACAGGGGTAAAAAAATATTTTTGATTTTTTTATATTCTAAACAAAATAAACTTTGTTGCCATAATCAAAAACGAATACAAGACAAAGAAAACACTAAAGAGGATGATTCTTTTTCTATAATGATTTTTGAATGTTTTTACAATCTTTGGACCGTCAGGAATATCTTTAAGTTCAGGAACAACTGACTTTACAATCTGGAGTCCATCAAAAAGATAGGCAATATATTTGTATTCGCTGCAAACAAAATCTGAAATACCCTGAGAAAAGCTTTTCTTTTTATAAATCGACGAAGTAATTTTTTTTGTAAGATTGCCATAATTCTTTAGATAGATGATAAAGCGGATTAAAGCATATACAAAAATTAAAAAGAAAATTGCAACTGCAACCTTTCTTGAAATAACATTGCCGAATGGTTTTGTAACCAGGATTGTGCAACCGACTGCATTTACAAAGAATGTAATTATTGTCGTTGCCAAAATTGATTTATAAACTTCTGAAAGCTTTTCATCTATTTTTTGATAACTGACTTCATAGAATTTATTTTCAATCTTCTTTTCCAATTTCGGAAGTGCATATTTAGAGACCTCACGGAAAACTGTAAGAATTACTGAGAGATCATCTAATAAACCTATTCCAGGAATTGTATCTGGTACAATATCAATTGGTAGCACCAGATATAAAAGAGCACCGACAATTACAAGCTTAAGGCGAAGAGGAACTTCTGGCGACTTTGCTTGTTCCCAAAGAAAAAGAACTTTGTCCCAGATTTTAGCGATGACACCTTTTTTCATTGCAGGGAGTTTGGAATCTAATTCCTGGACATCCTTTTCTGTTGAGTTTTTTCCGAGTTCATCTGCTTTTTTAAGTGCTTTTTTATTTGTTATGGTGTTCATAATTTAATACTAACATTTATAAAGGTTTTATTCTTTACTTGAATTCATTTTCATGTTCAATAAAAAAATTACGATAAGTTCGAACATTTTTGAGTTCTGTCCATTTCTTTGTATGAACAGGAATGTCATCCAAATCATATATTTGAGAACGTTTTAATGATAACAAAAACGGTGAATGTGTAGCAATAATAAATTGGCATCCACATCCAATTGCACTGTTTTGAATATATTCCAGAAGTTGAAGCTGCCGCTCTGGAGAAAGGGAATTCTCTGGTTCGTCAAGTAAATAAAGCGCATTTTCTTGGATTTTATCAAAGAAAAAGACGATAGCACTTTCCCCATTTGATTTACCTGGAATATTTCTTCTAACACGTTTTTTCTGAAACTGATTTAAGGAACCTTTTACAGCTTCCCAAACTTCTTCGAACTCAATAAAAGTTTCAGGATTATTACAATCTATTTTATTTGCATAATCCTTCAATGATAAACCTTGTATCTCTTTTTCATTTCTAATATCATTGAATTTATCAATAATTAGTTCTCGCTTAAGTTCTATACCTTGATTCATTTCCCGAAAACCAAGCATAAAATCAAATACATCATCGCTTGTTATGATTTTGCTTTGTTCTGGAATATTTCCTTCATAATTACAATAAGAAATATATTCATTAAACCAATGAGTTCTGTTGTAAGCTGCACTACGTTTGAGTTTTAATTTCTCAGCGATTATATTCAGCAAAGTACTTTTTCCACTACCATTATCTCCGTACAAAATAGTTATAGGATTCTCAAAAGAAAAAGAATAAATTTCTTTTAATGGAAATATATTAAAAGGATATAAACCGGTTCCAATAGTTAATTTATTTTTCCAATGCTTAATAATATTGCCTTCTGCTTCTAATGATGCTAAATCAAATTTTCTTAAATAAATCATATAAGCCTCTTTTAAAATAATATTACAAGATTATTGTATAAACAGTTTTATGCCCATTGGACCAAAGCCTTGCCATTCCATTTTGAAAAGCATTCATATCAGAAAAAGAACGGATTCTTTCCCAAAGATTTATAGTTTTACCTTCGATTACTTCAATCATTAAATGAATATATGCCCATAATTGTTCATATTCTTCAAAAGATAGCAGAATGTCATAAGATTGTTCGGTTTTGAGTTTATCATAATAGTGTTGTATTTCACTAATTAAACTTTTATTGTCTTTATATCTGTTGTAGTATTTTTTTACTGATTCCAAGGATACCTGAATATCTGTATTATTTGGATGTTTACAAAGCTTATTGAAGAAGTCACAATAACTTATGATAGAGTTGTTTAATGTTGATACTGGCATAGGATACCTCCGTAAATTCAATTAAATATATCATGTGAGGTATGCCATATAATGACGTAGGAAAACTGAAAAATAAAATAAAATAAAACTTGCAAACATTTGTGTTACCTGTGACTTTCGTTGTCATAGCTCATGTTTTATTATACCAGTACAAGATAAAATAATAGCGCATAAATTACGGAGGAAAAAGCAAATGAAAGAAATAATTTTTAGTGATTCCACTGGTGCATCTATGGAACAAGCAGGTGTCTCTTATAATGATATACTTATATTTCCTGATAATTTTTTTTATGGCCCAATAGCAACTGAAGAAGATCTTGATAAACATTGGGATATTTCAAAATATCGTACAAAAAAGGTAGATTTTGAAGAATGTTTTAAAAATGGGGATGATTTTAGAATATGGTATTCAAACGACGCTCCTAATGAGTTATCTGGTTTTTATTACGCATGTTACCTTTTATCAAATTATAAAGGTAATATATATGTTATGAATTTAAGGGAATGTGATAAATTTCCTACTATGACATGGGCTGGTGAAAGTTCATCTAAAATAAAAGAAGTATTGCATAAAAAAATTCTTTTAAAAGAACAAGAAAAAGATAAAATAAATTCAGAATGGAATATTCTTCGACAAGAAAATACAAATTATAGGGAAATTGATTCTACAAAAGAATTCTTAAAAAGTTCATACCCTGATGAAATTACTGGTCTTAATTATTATGAACGATTAGCTTTGTTTGCAAATGATATAAATTTTAGAAAAACTAGTATCGCAATGGGGAATATATTAAAACAAATATCTCTCGATTTCGATTTTACATTATCAATTTTAATATCACTTTCAAAAAGATCTGTACCATTAATTGAATTTGATGTAGAAAATCCTGAAACTGTCCCATATCAAGAAAGCAACTGTCGCTTAACTAAAACAGGAGCAGATATTTGTAAAAAAGTTGAAGATATCGAAAATGAAAAAAACAGAGAAAGTAAAAATAAGGAAAGATTAGAATTATTACAAGGACTTCAAAAATTTTACTTACTCAGAAAAAAATGCCTTAAAATAATTTCTAATAGTTTGCATAAAAGTGAAGCTGAATTTAATTTGCATAAAAAATTAAATTTTACTTTTGCTCAAGCTGAATACATTATGGATCTACCAATTAAATATCTTACAAATTTATACGAGGAAGATACATTAAAAGAATTAGAAAACATAATGAACAAAGATAAGTAATATCTTATTCTTTATAACTCTTTTGAACTTCCTTTAGTATTTCAAAATGTTGGGTTGATTTATCAGCGTTTTTACAAACCCCCGTGCCCCCGATAGGCTTCGCCTTTTATGCGTTGCCAAGAATAAAGAGCAGAAAGCCGTCCTTGCGGTGGATTGAAATAAATGCGTTGTTCGCAACGCATTAAAAAACGTATGCGTTGCAAAAGTGTTGTTGTTTTTGAGTTTGTTAGATAAGAATTGAAATATTATTGAGTTGTTTTGAGTTGCTTTATTTTATAAATTTTCTTTAGCAACGCTTTACTAAAGGAAAAAGATAAATATTTATAAGAGTATAGATATATATTTAAAAAATACGGATATAAACAACTATGCGTTGTTTTAATTGGACGTTACCAGATTAAAACTTTTTGCAAGTTTTTCAAGACCGCTGCGCGCGCTCCCCCCGCGTTTTTTATTTTAGAGCAGCCATTGTTGGATTCCACTTTTTGAAAAGTTCGATTTGTTCAGCTGTGAGCTTTCCAGGATAATCGGTCCAGAAGTTGTAAACTACCTCACAGTCAAAGCTGAAAAGAAATGGTCCTGTTTCATCAACATCGATCCTGGTCGCAGACCAGATTGGATCTGATTCATGATGTTTGCAGAAATCGTATCCGTTTTTCTCAAAGTGGATTTCATCAGATTCTTCAAAGTTCATATGTCAATTATAAATCAATGTCCGAGAACTCGGCAAGCGACGGGAGCGCAAGGACGCGCGACCAGAGTGTTTGAAGTTTTCACGGTAGGTCGGAGCGTTAAGAAAAAATGGCAACAGCCATTTTTTTAGCGGAGACTTTCTGGAGAACTAAAGTGGCGCTAGTTCTGCTTCCTGCTTTTCTTTCTGCGCCACAAGGAGAGAGCGCACCAGGCTTGTCCTGGTGTGCGAACGACTCAGGCGGCTCAACAGAACCGCCTTGCCGATTGAGCGCCGCCCGCGCTGGGCGGTGCGATTGAGGCAACCATTTGTCACATACGAAAGAAGTTCCCGAAAAGCCGCCCTTGTAGAACCAACTGAGCATCTAAAACAAGCGGGACAACTGTAATGTTGAGCAAAAGGTTTGCCCCCTATCCCCCCGAGAGCGGTTCAATTACATTCCTTATTTTTTCGAAAGGGGGTTTAGGGGGGGTGCCCCGCGGCAGGGGGGAAAGGGGGAAAACATTTTGCGTGCCCGCTTGTTTTAGTTGCGACCTACGCGGACGATACATTTCTGGTTCACGATAATTATTCAGCGCGTAACGGATACGCTTAGCGGCTTTTGCAAAAATAGACCCCTTACAACGATGGGCCCGCCTGCGGAAACAGGCAGACCACAAAGCGTAGTGCTACTGCGAAGCAGATGCACGAAGCGACTGGGCTGACTGTGCTTGCATTGCTCCTTGCGCCGCTTTCACAAAGACCACCTTGCGAGCTTCCTAGTATATGCAAAAAGTCTGCGAACGAATGAACGAATGGAGCGGAACGAAGTGCAGCGGAATGAGTGAATGAGAGAGCTGTCTTTTTGCAACCTTTTTGGACGGAGCATTTACTGGAACTCGAGAATCGTAGTGAGTGGAAGCTGTACGAAGTACGGCTGGAACGAACGGCAATTAAGACACCCTTTTTTCTGGAACTATGATATAATAAAATTATTATGAAAATTGAGCACGTTGCACTTTATGTAAAAGACCTGGAAAAAGCAAAAGATTTTTTTACAACCTACCTGAACGGAAAAGCCAATGACGGCTACCACAATCCAAAAACAGATTTTAGATCTTACTTCATTTCTTTTGATGACGGTTCACGACTTGAGCTTATGACGCGCCCAGAACTTGTTGAACAGACGAAGCATCCATTCCGCACTGGTTACGCACATATTGCATTTAGTGTTGGAAGTAAAACTGCAGTTGATGAACTTACTGCAAAACTTGATGAAGCTGGATATTCCGTTTCTAGTGGACCGCGAACAACTGGAGACGGATATTACGAGAGCTGTATTGTTGGACTTGAAGAAAACTTTATTGAGATTACTGAATAAAGTAAAAATGCATCTTATGTCTGTAATAACAACATAACATGAGACCTACACAAAGACCTACATAAAATATAAACTACTCAAAGTAACTCAAAATAAATCAATTGCATAAATTGTTATACTACTGTAAAATAGAAATATAAGTTCTGACATCAAGAAGTTTTGAATTACTCTGAGATAGAAATTCGGCTGACTGTTAATCCATGTGTCGCAGGTTCAAAACCTGCAGCAGCCGTCGAAGACTTCTGATTTTTCAGAAGTCTTTTTTATTTAACAAGAAATATGCTTTTTCAACCAGCACCAATAAAATCATAAAACTTGTATTTGAACACCATAAAATCATTATAAAACTTGTAAATTTCGGTTGAAAAAGTGCCATAAAACTTGTATCTTCAAGAAAAAAAATGCCTAAACCAAATCTATAAATAGCTTTAGTCTAGGCATTTTCTAGAATTTTGAAAAGTTTCCCTTCTATTTCTCCAGAATAAATTCTACACGTCTGTTTTTCCAGTTGTTGTCTTTGTCTTTGTAGTCAACAACAAGTTCTGTTCCGCCTTTTCCGACTGTGGAAAGTCTGTTTGCGTTTATTCCTTTTTTAACAAGGTAATCTTTTACAAATTCGGCACGTTTTGCGGAAAGAGGAATCAATGCAGGTCCCCACTGACGCATATTATCTTCTGTTTCCTCTGCCTCCAAATCTGTAAGGCGGTTCGCATGACCAACAACTGTAACTTTATAGTCCTTGAATTTGTTCAGAATTTCCGCAATTCGTTTTAAAACTCGTTCATTGTTTGCTGCAATCGCCGGGTCAAGACCGTGTTGAACTTCTTTTGAAGTCTTAAAGTCTGCGTTGTCAGAACGGAATATAATAGAAGGAACTGCCATTTTCAGAACATCTCCATCGCGGATAACAAGAACGTCAATTGAAATTATTCCATTAACACTGCTTGTCATTCCAAGATTATCAGAAACCGTGAATGTATACGGATAATCCATTGCAGACTGAACACGCTCAGCATAACCTTTTGCATTTTTCTGTGTATTGCTTAAACCGTCCCAGACAATCCGTTCTGTAATAGAAGAATTTCCTTTTATCTGCCAGAAAACTTTTCCGTTCGGGTCATCAATTTCAAATGACCAGTTTTTTATCATCGCTTTTGAAGTTCCGCTAAGCTTGATGAACAAATCATCATCTGTTCCATCGTTGTCCGGGCTAAAATATTCTGGTGCTGTTTTTACACTAAGAACCGGCGGAATCGCTGTACAAATAAATGGAGAAGAAACTGAATCAACTTTGTTTCCTTTTTTGTAAGTTACGCTCAAAGTTCCAGTGAAAGTTCCTTCCGCAACTTTACCGTCGTTATCAAGTCCATCCCAAATAATTGTGGCCGGAAGATTTGCGCTGTCTTTGTCTGACCACGAGCGTACAGAAGTTCCATTTTCACTGCGAATGTCAAATTTCCATGTCAAAATTCCATCTGGAACACTAGCTTTTATGTTGAATTTTTGTGTGTCCAGAATTTTGTCGCCGTTCGGGGAAATTCCTTCATTTTCTGCCGTAACATAAATCTTTGTTTCGCGCGCATCCAAAGTAAATCCAGACATTGTTGTGCTGAACGCGTTTCCTGCCTCATCCGTAGAAGAAATCACAATTGAATAAATTCCGTCCGCAACCTTGTTTCCTGATTCATCCGAGCCATCCCACTCAAAGAAATCTTTTGCGCCTGTCTTGATTTTTCCCTTCCAGGTATAGCGTTTTACAACCTTGTTCTTTGAATCTTTAATTTCCGCCGTCCAAAGATTTTCCTGGCTGCAACCTGTTATTGTTATAGGAATTGTGTCCTGAATTCCGTCTCCATCCGGGCTGAATGCTGACCAAGGTGCACTTGCCGCAAGGGAAGGAGCAACTGTATCAAGCACAAAATTTGAAGAATCAACAGAAATAACGTTTCCATTTGTTGTCGTCACAACCAAAGTCGCAAAATAATTGCCGTCCGCGCTGATAATTCCAGAAGAATCTTTTCCATCCCAGGAAATTGACGCCGGCAAAGATTTTGTTCCATGAATTGTTCTTACCGATGGATTTTTTGCGTTTCTAATTACAAGGTCATAAGACTCAACTCCAGAAGCATCCTTTAATACAGGCAAAAACTGAATTGAATCCTTTACCTTATCATTATTCGGGCTAAACGCAGGATCGCTCAAAGAAAGAAGCAATGTCGCTTTTTTTGTGTCCAAAGTGAATGTGTCTTTTGCAACAACAACGCCTTTATTTCCTGCAAAATCCGTTGCCGAAAGTTCAAATTTATATTTTGCATCAGAGGCAAGTTTTCCGTTTGAGTCAAAACCGTTCCATAAAATATTGTCTGGAAGATACTGACCAAAATTGTACTCGCGGACTGTAGCTCCAGTTTCCGCATTAAAAATCCGTCCGTACCAGGCAGGAATCGCAGCGTATTTTCCGGCATTGTCATCAAGCATAGAGATTTTTACATTAGGCTTGTCTGCACCACCAAAAATTGAAGAAGAAATTCCGAGCTGGGCTGAAGGTTTTGTTGTGTCCAGAACAAATTCCGGGGATTTTAAAAGAGCGGCTTCAAATCCATTTAAATAAGAAGCTCTTACAAAAGCCTGATATTTTCCATTCGGAAGAATTTTTCCGCTGTCCTCTTTTCCGTCAAAAATAATTTCTGAAGGTGGAACTTCACTTTTTGAGCTGTCATAAGAGCGGCGAACAGTTCCTGTTGAATCAACAATCGAAACTGACCATTGAGTAAGTTTATTTCCGCTTGTAGCTGCCGGAACAGGAATTGAAACTTCAAATTTTATGCTGGAAAGTTCCGAATCTGTTTCCGGTGAAAAATATCGGCTGCCGGCAATAAAAATATTTGTGGCAGGTTTTTCCGCTGAATAGATAATGTTTGTGATTGCCGCACTTTCAGAAGTATTTCCGGCCTCGTCTGTAGAAGTTACTTCATAGGAATAAACACCGTCCGGAACATTTTTTCCAACATCATCAGTTCCGCTCCATTTAAAAGATTCGGGGCTGTTGTTTTCCCAAGTCAAAGTTCTAACAATCTGCCCCTGCGCATTCTTGAAAATTCCTGTCCATTTTGATTCTTTTGAACCTGACTGTTTTATTGAAAAATCTGATTTTGCGCCTTCACCAAAAATCTTGTCGGTCGGCTGCGAAAGAGCAATTTCTGGAGCTTTTGTATCAACAACAACCGCATATTTTCCAGTTTTTCCAATATTTCCGTTGTCATCTGTCGCTGTAAAATAGTAATAATAAGTTCCGTCTGGAGCGGTTTCACCATTATCCATTGCTCCGTTCCAAGTAACCGCCGCAGGAACATCAACGCCTTTTTTTGGAGTCACAAGCTGCTTAAAAAAAGATTTTGCATTCACTTTTTCAGGAAGAGCAACTTTGTTTCCTATTGTACGCACAACTTTTCCGTTTGAATCTTCTACAACAAGACTCCACGCTTTTATAAGATGCTTATCTGAAATTTTCAGAGGAATTGTAAGATTGTCCTGAACTCCGTCATTGTTCGGTGAAATGTATTTTTTGCCAGACTCAGCGTAAATCAAGGCTGAAGCAGAAATCAGACAAAACGCTGCTATTTTTACAACAAAATTTCTTTTCATTTTATTCTCCATTCAGATTCCGGTTATTCTTCATCCCAAATTTTAATTACAGGTGGTTCAACATCTTTTTGACCAAGCTTTATTCTTAAGCCAGCCGAAACAACTTCTATGTTTTCATATTTTTGCTGCCAAGCCGCAGAAGCAAGAAGTTCACTTTTTTCCCAGTTGTGGGCAGTCAAATATGAATTATTCTTTGCGTTCAAATTGAATTTAACGCTAACTCCGATTGCCGGAAGCAAATCCGGGCTGCCATAAGCACATTCAGAAACATCAATTCGTTCCGCAAGATTTACAAAAATCAGATTTTTTATGCCAACCTGAAGCCCCAAGTCAAACACGACATTCTGAAAGCACTGCGTTGTAATATCAAAAGAACCGCCAAACACAAGCAAGTCATTTTTTATAAAATTCGTGCCTACGCCTGTTTTTAGCGTTACAAAATTCGGAAAAACCGAGGCATCTTTTGACTCATCGATTCCAAGTATTTTTCCTGCTTTATAGTATTTTCCCAGATTTAAAAGCGAAGCTCCGATTCTAAAATCTTTTAATGCACCAAGAGATTCTCTTCTATAAAGTGCACCAATTCCAGCGCCTAAAGACCAGTCCGAGCCGTTTCCCCACAAGTATCCAGAATCCAAATTCAAACCGACGCTAAGACGTTCTGTGATTTCCTTTGAAAAACCAGCTTTTATGTTCAGGGATTTTTCAACATCCATATCATCCGCGCCAAGAAAAACGCCGCTAAAAAGTCCGCTGAAGTTGAACATTTTCATCGGGATTAAAATTCCAGTCTGAAAAGCCGCCCCGGAATCACCGTCCCCCTTGTTTGCAAGAACAGAAAAATCCGCGTCAAGCTGAACACGTTCCTCAAAGCTAGAAAGAGCCGGATTGAACGCCACAGAATCTGGTCCAGGATAAAAAATTCCACCTCCCGCCGCCGAAGATGCAGACGTAAGCTGAGTTGGACTTGAAATATTAAAAATGCTTTGTCCGCCAGCCGGTGGATTATAAGCAAATAAAGCCGCAGTAAAAAAAGTTGTTGCAAGCACAAAAACTGATTTTTTCATAAAATACCTCTCGGAATCTCCTATATGAATCAGCAGGAAGTTTGAGTTTTTATAAATTCTGAAAAACCGCTCTCGTCAGATTTTCAATTTGTTCAGACGGATTTGGCTCGCGCTTCGCTTGTATTGTTTTGGGTGCTCCGCACTTTTATTAGCTCAATCGCCAAAAGTCTTCTCAAATTAAAACTCTGACTACGCTTTTATTTATTCTTCAGCAAAACTCAAACTTCATACTATAAATCTTTATAAATATACTCGATTTTTGATAAAAATTCTATGTTCTTGACACTCTCCCAAAATCATTTAAAAATAACGTTATGGAAAAAAAAGAAAAATCTGGATTTTTTGCGAATATCCTGGCAGCCTTATTTGGCGGAAACGATTCTGAAGCTGAAAAAAAACGCCAGCTGCGCGCAATCGCAAAAAAACTTTCCAAGAGTCGGTTCAACAAATTTTACAAATATAACGGAAACGAAATTCTTCCTGCAATGGGAAAACTTTTTTTTGAAATTTACAAATCTGTCGCGCCGCTTCAAAATTTGTTCAATTCAATCCAAAACCAGAACACACTTAAACATCTTGTTATAAACTTTGCAATGCCGGAAGAAATCCGCGCACTGGAAGACAACCTGAACGAGCAAGTTATTGTCGGAATGAGCAAAAAAATTCCGCTTAACCATTTAAAGGCTCAGGTTGAAGAAAAACTTTCCAAAATCAACGATTTTTTTACTGTTGAAAAAATCAGCGCAATCGACGGATTGTACCGCCAGATTCTTGTTTTCAAGGCAATTTCAACATTTGACTATTATTTTTTCCTGAAAAAATTCGACAAGCAAATCCGCGAGAACAGTTTTTCCACAATGCCTCATTTTGAGCACGTCAATGCGGAATATGTTGTTGATGACCTAAAAGACTACATTGAATCAATCTGGGATATTCCTTTTGATTCCGACTGGACGAACGCGATAAAACTTTTAAAGGCTTTTAAAGGTGGCCAGGAACCGATTTCTCTTGGACTTTGGAAAAAAATCATTTCGCGGCTTTTGGCTTTAAAGAATGCCCAGACTTTTGAAATGATTATAAAACTTTCTTCTTCTGACCCGAATTATGTTCCGAATATACAGAGTTTAAAAGCAAACATTGTAGAACCATATCTTGACAAATTGAAGAATGACGTTGAGAACACAGTATACTCATTGATAGAAAAGGAACGTTCAGCCACAGAAAATAATTTTGCCTCGCAGCTTTTTGGCGAAACAGAGATAATACAGCTGAACAACTATGTTTATTCAAAAAATACAATTTTTGAGCAGAAAAAACTGAACCAGTTCGACAATTGTCAGGCACTTTCTTACCTTAAGACATTTTTGATTGAAGTTGTGAAAAAAGATTTGCGGGAATTTTACGATGTTGTGGTTGTCCGCGGAACTTGGGATTCAACAACGCTTACAACTCAAATTTCTGACTGCTACAACAATCTGCTTGCGGTTTCTGATAAACTTATTGATTTTGACAACGGACTTGCGGATGATGCAATGATTGGAATAAAAATCAAGACGCTTCTTCCAAAAACGGAACGCGACTCAAGTTCAAAAAATATTGTGAACCGTCTTATTACAGAGGCAAACGAAAGCGCCTATGAATTTGTAATGGAAAGCTCCAGGGATTTAATAACAATCGGAAAAATAATAAAATCTCTTGTTGAAGACTTGCAGAAGCCGAAACCAACGCTTATTTCAAACTGCAAGGAACTTGAGCACTACATAGACATTCCGTTAAGAGAATTCTGCATTGCAATTTATAAGAAAATCTATCTTTTTGCTTCTCTTATAAAAAGCTGCATTGTTCACAACGATTAATCTGCCTGATTTTAGTGAATTACTGAATCTACAAGTTTCTTAAAGTCTTCATCAATCGGCATTTCAATTTTTGAAACATCCGCGGAAATATGGAAAACGCCATCTTCGCCAAGAACGATTGCGTCCAAAGGCAATTCTGTTACATTGTTATCATTTTCTGCAAAAGTAGTGAACATAAAACCATCCTTTTCTGAAGAAAGTTCTTCCAAAGGCGCAGCTTCTTCCTGCGGCACAGAATTTTCTTCTGAATTAGCAACACTACTTTCAGAATCGGAATTTTCAAGATTTTCTTTAGCAAAATCAAACGGATTATAGATAACAAAATCTTTTCCAAAATCTTCGTCTGAACTTTTTTCCGCAGATTTTGTCTTGTCGCTTATAACAAGTTGTTCTGAACCTTCAAATTTTTTCCTGTCGCAGTTTTCATCTGGAACAAATGTCACGCTATTGTCTTTTGTGCTGATTTTTTGCTCGTATCCCTTGATTTCAAATGGCTCAAGTTCTTCGATTTCCTCTGAATCTTCGGCAGGTTCAGCCTCTGGAATCTCTTCCAGCAGCTCGATTTCTTCAGGTTCTTCAACTGGCTCTGTTTCCGGGATTTCCTCAAGCGGCTCCACATCTTCTACAGGCTCGGCATCCTGCAGTTCCTCAACATCTTCCAGTTCTTCAACATCGTCAATCGGTTCTGCTTCTGGAATTTCTTCAACCGGTTCAATATCGTCAACTTCTTCCAAGGACTCAGCGTCATCAATTGGCTCTGCATCTTGCAGCTCCTCGACTTCTTCCAGCGGTTCAATCTCTTCAACTGGCACTGCCTCTGGAATTTCTTCAACAGGAGCGATTTCCTCGATTTGTTCAAGTTGTTCAACCGGAGTGACTTCCTTAACATTTTTGGCAGAAAGATTTTTTGAGCTGTCTAAATTTTCAACCTTCAATGTATTTGTCGCAAGAACTTCCTCGAAAATTTTCCGGATTTCTTTCATGCTTGCGGAAGAAATGTCAGCCAAACAAGGAGATTTTTCGTTTCCAGAAAGAATATTGATGATGTCTTCCCAGCTTTTGTTCAAAATAACATCCAGGTCGCTTCCATATTTTTTGCCACGGCGACCAAGAGATTTCTTTATTTTTGCGGTCAAAGCGTCTTTTTGGGCGGTAATCATTGCGGCAACTTTTTTGCGGTCAACATCTTTTTCAAAATATTCGTTCAAAAGCCCAATCTGAATCGCACGGATTTTTGATTTTATAACAACAGAATCGTCTTTTCGGATATTAAAAAATATCACAACAATAAGACAAACCGTTACAAATGCGCAAAGAAGCAAAAGAATCCGAACATATTGCGGCATTTTCAGCATTTCGCTGGAAAAAATTCCGCCAACATGAAGGAATTTTGCATTCCGGCTGGAAATCAAACTCCACGAAACATTTTTTTCGGCTTCCTTTAACGCTGAATTTTCAGAATCAGATTTTTCTGCGCTGGAATTTTCTGAATCAGGCACAGAAATTCCTTCAACTTTTGCAGAATTTGAGGCGATTATTTCATCAGGACCAAAAACATCTTGATTCCATTTTTTTAATATTTCGGAAGCAAAAATATTTTTTCCCACATTTGGAAGCCCGAACACAAATCCGCCGGTTTTTCCGTCCGAAGAAGAAACAAGAGAAATCGGCTCGTTTACAGAAACAACGTGATTTTCAATAAGAAGATTTGCAAAATCAACTGGATTCACATAAAAAATCGCACTGCAAAAAACAGATTTTTCATCCAAAGTCCGGATTTTATAAGAAAAAATAAGGCGTTGGTCGTCGCCGTCAAAAATAATCCGCGGAGAATCCTGAAAATTTTCATCAGACTCGCTTTCAACAGAAAGATTTTCGGCATTTTCAAAAGCGGAAACAGTCTGATATTCAAGCTCGTTTTTTCCGTGCGTCGTCTGAAGATTTCCATAATTTGAATAAATGCGGCGTTGAACACCTTTTTCAGTCTGAACAACGTAATCATTGCGGAATGAACTGTAAAAAACGCGTTTTCCAGCAGAATCAACAATCCTAAAACCTTCCAAACCAGGACAATTTGCTTTTAGGGATTCAAAAAGGCGCAACGCTTCCGCAGAAGGATTTTGACCCGCAAAAGAAAGTACACTTTCGTGGCTCAAAAAACCATCTTTTTCAGCGCCAAACAAATCGAGAAGATTCTGAATGTACTCATTGCTGTAGCCCGCAACTGAATCCAGTTTTTCGTTTATAACTTTTAAACGTGCCGGTTCATAAAATTGTCGCTCCACAGAAGCAAAAAGCCCCAGTGAAGAAGCAACCGCAATTGCGCCAAAAATAAAAACGGCAATCACCAGACTTACAGCAGTTTTAATTCCTGATTTCATTAAATTTCCCTAAAAAATCCAAAACAAACTACTATATCAATTGTTTATCGGCAAGTTTTAAGCATTTCTTGAGTGAAAAATTATCCAAACTGTTGTATATTAATATCCAGGCGGAACAGATGAAAAATTTTTGCAGGGCGTTGGTTGAAAATATCACTTTGAATAAAATTCTTGTGGCGGTAGTGATTTTTCTTTTTCTGATGATTTTGGGGACAACCATTGCGGTAAAAACAAAATCGCCGGCAGTTCCAGTTGTAAAAGCGCAACCGCAGAAACCTTTGAAAGACAATCTTTACTCGTACAAAAATCTTGGAAGAATCCGCGCCGTAACAGCAACGGAAAAAAACAAAAAATCCGGAACAACTGTAGTTTTAACTCCGCTGATTTCGTATACAAAAGATGATAAAGAGTTTTTTGAGGAACTTTCACGCAAAAACGCAATGATAAAATCGGTTTTTGTGAATTATTTTTCTGCAAGAACAATTTCCCAGTTAAAATCAAAAACCGACCAACAAATCAAAACAGAACTTTTAGCAGAACTGAACGAAATTCTTGTGCTGAACAAAATCCAGGACATCTATTTTGAAGATTTAATATTTTTAGATTGAAATTCTGAGTTTTTCTGCAACATTTTGTATAATTCAGTGTCTAAAAAAGCGAGGAAAAAAATGAACCAGATAACATCCGCTGCGGCGCAAGTAATAATTTCAATCGTTCCAATTGTCGGAATCTGCTTTGGAGCGTTAATTCTTTTCTTTTATATTCTGTGGAAGCACCATGAAACAAAACTTCAGATAAAAACAGGAACTTTTGTTCCAAGCAAATTCAATTTTGCGGCATTTTCTTTGCTAACAGGACTTCTGCTGACTGGAATCGGTCTTACGCTGACTGCGGTTTTTGCAATCATAGATGGATTTTCCTACGCAATCCTAGGCGGACTTTTGCCGATGGTTGTAGGAATCTGCCTTCTTATATTTTTCTACGCTTATCCAGATTTTCACAAAAAAGACTAAAGAATGCTTGAGCAGCTCGAAAGAGAACATATAAAAAGAAGAGATTTTCACCTTGTAAAAAGCGTTTTAGCCGGAAACAAAAACGCCTTTACAAAACTTATGACGCTCTACAAAACCAGAATTTTCAATTTTGGAAAAAGTTTTTTTCACAACGAAACTGATTCCGAGGATTTTGTGCAGGATGTGTTCATCAAGGTTTTTACGCATTTGGATTCTTTCAAGGGAAATTCCATGTTTTCAACCTGGCTGATGAAAATTGCCTACACGACCGCAATAAATTCTGTAAAAAGGGCGAAAAATTCTCTTCCTATTGATGATGAGACAATAATTCCTGATTCTGCGTCTGTTACGCCGGAAGAAATTCAAATCAGAAAAATCACGCAGCAGGCAATCCGCGAGGCAATAAGTGAACTTCCTGAAAAATATGAAATCTGCGTGGAAATGTATTTTTACTACGATATTCCTTACCAGGAAATAAGTGAAATAACAGATTTTCCTGTGAATACAATAAAATCCCACATTTTCAGGGCAAAAAAAATATTAAAAAATAAGCTGGAGAAATATTATGGAAAATAAAATGAACAATAAATGCGAAAATTTTATGAATCAGTATCTTATGCTGGATAAGGGCGAACGAGTTCCGCTGAAAATTTCTCTTCATCTTTTGGGATGCAAGAAATGCCGGGAGCAGATAAAACTTTTAAAGCTTGCTGAAAAAGAAATTTCTGCACCGCTAAAAATTGAAACTCCGGTAACAGACGCTTCTATTCAAAAAATCATTTCTCAGATTCATGTCCAGCAAAAAGACAGATTTTACAAGCCTCTTCCTTTTGCAGGCTGGATAATCGGCGGAATTCTTATGATTGCCCTGCTTTTCAGTTCGCTGTTTTCAACGCAAGATATTCAGAACCGCTCGCTTTCAATCTGGTATGCGCTTACAATCGCCGGTTGCGTTACAGTTTATTGCGCGGTTTTTGTATGCAGTCATATAGACCTGTTCATCAAAAAACTTTCAACTGTTGCAAAAAGGATTTCGTAGATTATTTCCAAAGTCCAGCCGGATTTACAGTTTTTCCGAATTTATAGACTGTAAAATGAAGGTGCGGACCTGTGCTTAAACCTGTGCTTCCAACAAGTCCGATTCTTGTGCTTGTATCGACCCATTTTCCACGTGTTACAAGTTGCTTTGACATATGTCCGTACAAAGTCTTGTATCCAGAATGATGAGTTACAATCACGTAATTTCCGTAAACATTATTGTAGCCAACAGAAGTTACTGTTCCGCCAAGAGCCGCATAAACTGGAGTTCCCTGAGGGCAAGCCATATCAACTCCGGAATGATAAGAGCGTTTTCCGCTGAACGGAGAACTTCTCCAGCCGTAATATGAAGAAAGATAATAACGCGAATGAATCGGCTTGTGGAACAAATCCCCGTTGATTTCCTGCCGGGTGACCCAATCCAAAAGCGCATCCGGGGCAAACAAAGTCTGACCAGCAACCAGATTCTGATTTTCCTGAATATTGTTAACGCGGGCAAGTTTTTCCGCACTGATTTCAAATTTTTCTGCGATTGAACCGGCTGTCTCACCATTCTTTTTTACTGTGTAAATAATTCCAGGCATAGAAGGAATTTTCAAAATCTGACCAATCTGAATAAGTCGCGACTGATGGATATTGTTCACGCTGATAATTGTGTCCTGCGTAACATTAAATTTGTCCGCAATGTAACCAATCATATCGCCTTTTTGAACGCGGTAAGTAAAATAGCAAAGCTCAAGTCCTTCTGAAGAATAAGCATCCTGGCTTAAAACTGCCGCAGCCGCATCAAGGCTGTCTGATTCCGCGTCATTTTCAGAAAGAGAATCAATCAGCGCAAGCTCATCTAATTCAGCAAGACCGTCAGAAGAACTTTCCGCGCTAGAAGAATTTTCTGCGGAAACAGAAACAGCGGAAATCTCTGAATTTTCTTCAATATATTCAGTCGGAGCAGAGGCTTCAAAACCGCCAACGCCCTTTTCAACATTCAAATTTGAAGCGATATACAAAACGCCCCAGGCAAGAGAAATTCCGCCGGCAAAAGCAATCATGCTATGAAAAATAATCCGTCTGAGCCGGGTGCTGAACATTTTTTTATATAAATTCTCTAATTTCATAAGTAAAGTTAAATTCTTGTAATTGTTATACTTTTTCATATTGTATCACCTATTTACGAGAAATTCCAACAAGAAATGTTTCAAAAGACTCGGAACGGCACGCTTCCGGCTTAAATCCTTTTGCGCTTGAAAAAAGTTCCCTTAGCTTGCGCAAAAATTTCTGCTGGTCGCCGTTCTGGAATATTTTCACACAAAAATTTCCGCCCTGCTTAAGCATTGTCTCCGCGTACCAGATTGCCATCTCAACAAGTTGCTCCGAGCGCGCTGTATCAACAATCCGGTTTCCTGTTGTCAATGGAGCCGCGTCGCAAACAACTAGATCAAAAGGTCCAAGAGCCTTGATTTGCTTACGGATAGCAGCGTCATTCAAATCACCCTGAATAAAAGTCAGATTTTCTCCGCGAACAGATTTTGAAAGAGGATTCAAATCGCAGCTTACAACTTTGCTTTCTGAACCAAGATTCCGCAAAAGAAAAGTTGTCCAGCTTCCCGGAGCCGCCCCCAAATCCAGAACATTGCAACTTTTTTTCAACATTCCAAATTTTTCATCCATTTCTTTTAATTTATAAACTGAACGCGCCGGATAACCTTCTGAAAACGCTTTTTGAGACCAATAATCGGGTTTTTCGTAACTGTTTGCTGCCATAATACTTATCTTTTCGGAATTTTTGATTCAATGATTAACAGATTTCGTGTATAATTCTTTTAATATGAAAAATGAATTTGCAGAAATATTGGAAAATATAGAAAACTCGCTGAAAAAATCGCTTCCAGAAAAAACGAATGTTGAATGGCAACAAAAAACTTTCAGGGAACTTTCGGACTGCGTAAAAGACGAGCATTTTGAGAACCTTATAAAACCGTGCCGTTCGCTCATGGATTTGGGCGGAAAACGCTGGCGTCCGATTCTTCTTGTGCTTTGCTCAGAGCTTTGCCGCGAATCAAAAAAGAATGCGCCTCTTACGCTTGAACAGACTTACGATGTAACTCCGCTTGTGGAATTTGTTCACACAGCCTCGCTTATCCACGATGATATAGAAGATTCCGCAGAAACACGCCGCGGAAAACCGGCAGCACATATCTCATTCGGGCTTGATGTTGCGCTGAACGCAGGTTCGTGGCTTTATTTTGTCGCCCCGGAAACAATCGACTCGCTGAAAGTTTCAACAGAGTTCAAAAATCAGCTTTACGCATTGTACACGCAGGAATTGCGCAGGCTTCATCTTGGACAGGCGATGGACATTTATTGGCACATAAATCCGCATCTTTTTCCTACAGTTCAGGAATACACGCAGATGGTTCACCTGAAAACCGGAACTTTGGCATCGCTTGCAGTTCAAACAGGATTTTTAGCTGGAGGCGCAACAAGGCAAGAAGCTCTTGAAATGGGAAAAGTTGCCGCAGCTTTGGGCGAAGGATTCCAGATTCTTGATGATGTTCAAAATCTTACAACAGGAAACCCCGGAAAAAAACGCGGAGATGACATTGTTGAAGGAAAAAAGAGCCTTCCGGTTCTTCTGCACGTTCAGAAAAATCCAGATGACAAAGAAAAAATCGCTGAATTTTTCGCAAAAGCCGCAAAAGAAGGAATTGACTCGCCGGCAGTTGAACAGTGCATTAAACTTTTAGAAGAAAGCGATGCGATTCAAATTGCACAGAAAAAAGGAACTGAAACAATCGAAAAAAATATAGAAATTCTTGCAAATGTATTTGGCAGCGCAAATTCTTCAAAATCTGCAAAACTGATAAAAGAACTTTTTGAAGAGATGATTTTAAAATTCAAGGCGGAAAAAAGATAACTGTCCTTTTGGGAAAAATATGATTGAAACAGCAGCCCGACTAAACAACCAGGCAATTTTACTCGCAAATGCAGGTTCTTACAAAGAAGCAATCGCCTGTTTTGTAAAAGCAATAAAAATTGAAAAAAATAATTCTCTTCTTTGGTTCAATCTTGCTTTGACACAGCGCGACTCCGGAAATCTTGAAAGCGCAACGGAAAGTCTTGAAAAAGCACACGAACTTTCACCGGAAAATGCAGAAATAATAGAAGAACTTGCAACAATTTTGTATTCCCAGGGAAATCTTATTGAAGCGCATGAATGTTGTCTTTATGGCTTAAAAATCAACCCGGAAAACTACCATCTTTTAAATATCATTGGAGTTATATTTTTTAGCCAGAAATCATACAAAGAAGCCGCGGATGCGTTTGAAAACGCTGTAATGGTAAATCCTTATTATTACGATGCGCTATATAATCTTCGCGACACATATAAAGAGCTGGGCAACAAGACCGGCGCTGATGAATGTGCAAAAAGACTGAAAGAATTAAAACAGACAGGAGAAATGATTTGAAGCAACTCTACATTGTAACTGAAATCCAAAATGATGAGTCAATCCTAGTTTCTCCGGAAAGCCACTCTGAAAAAAACAAGAAATTTAGGGCAAACATTCAAGTTTCCAATCCTCGTAAACTGAAAATTGAAAAAGGTTCAAAAGTAACAATCGGACTTCCGCAAAAAAAAGAAGCAATTGCCGGAATTTTTGCGCTTTTTATACCAATTTTATGTGCCGCAGCAGGACTGATTTTTTCCGGGCAAATCGCAGCTCTTCTAAAAATTGAATGTACAGAAATTTTCAAGGCGATTTTTATTTCAATCTGTTTTTTAATCAGCTGCAGTTTTACGATTGCATCATCAAGAACAGCACCGACAATCGTAAAACTGGAAATCACAAAAATTATTCAATAGATTTTACAGAATTTAACAGTGCTCGCGCGCAAGCCTACTGATTTCATCCGCCATTTCCATAAGCGGAACTTGCTTTTGAACACCGCCCAATTCCCAGCCGACGCGTGGCATTCCATAAACAATGCTGGAAGCCTCATCCTGACCTAAAGTCCATGCTCCTTGCCTACGCATTTCCGCAAGTTGAGCTGCCCCATCGCGCCCCATTCCTGTCATAATTACGCCAAGCGCATTATTTTTGTAAACAGACGCAATGCTTTCAAAAAGAACATCAGCGCTAGGACGATGTCCGTTTCTTTGCTCTGTCTGCGTTGTCCGTATTACGTTTCCAGAGATTCGTTCTTCTACTATTATATGATAATTTCCTGGCGCTATATAAACATGACCGCCCTCAATCGGCATTTCATCCTGTGCCTCGCAAACTTCCAAAGGACAGATTCTGTTCAAGCTCCGGGCAAATTCCGCGGTAAAACCTGCAGGCATATGCTGAACAACAAGAATCGGCTGCTTCAAGTGCGGATCAATCATCTTAAAAACATCCCTAAGCGCATTCGGCCCGCCGGTAGAAATTCCAATAGCAATAATTTCAATTTTTCCGCCATCCCTAAGCGGCTTTACCACAACAGGTTCTTTTTTTGCCGGCTCTTTCCAACCAGACAAGAGCGGTTCCAGTGGCACCTGAACTTCCTCAGTTCCTTTTTGCTTCGCGACAAATTTTTCAGCTTCCCGCATTTTTATTGAACGCAGGAAAAAATCTGTGGATGGAATTTTTTTGCCTTTTCTGCGCGCATAAGAACCGCCGTAAGAAGCAATTTTTTCAATAATTGATTCTTTTACGTCCATGACTTCTGTTGTTACAGAACCGCCCGGCTTTGTGATAAAATCCATTGCGCCAAGCTCAAGACACTTTACGGTAACAGCAGCACCTTTTGTCGCAATTGAAGAAAGGATTACAACAGGAATATCCCACTTGAGTTTTTTACGTTCCTCAAGAAATTCAACTCCGGTCATAACAGGCATTTCTATATCAAGAAGAACAACATCCGGCTTTATAAACGGAATTTCATCAAGAAGCATTTTTCCGTTCATCGCTTTTCCAACAACTTCCATTCCTGGAGTGTCATTTATAATTCTGGAAACAAGATTCCGCATCAAAGCTGAATCATCGCAAATCTGAACTTTCAGTGTGTCGTATTTTGAATCTTTAAGCTCCATTTTTTTCCTCAAAAGACAAATTCAAGCGGATTAAATATTTTTCTGGTAAAGACAAGCCCAGTCAGTTTTCAGGAATTCAAATTTTGTGTTCATTCCAAACAAAGATTCTGAATGACCTATAAAAAGATACGAATGTTTTGCCATTGAATTCCAGAATCTGTCCAGAACCACAAGCTGCGCCGCCTCATCAAAATAAATCATAACGTTGCGGCAAAAAACAACATCAATATTCCGCATGCCAGAGTCATTCTTTAAATTGTGATAATCAAATTTTACAGAATCCATTATCTCTTTATTAATCTGGTAGCCTTTTTCCTTCTTTGTAAAGAACTGGGCAAGATAATCCGGCGGAACTCCATCAACTTTGTTTTCCGCGTAAAATCCCTGCTGGGCAACCATCAATGATTTTAATGAAATATCAGAAGCCATAACTGTAAAATTGTATCCAAGCGGAAGAATTCTTTTCAAAATCATAGCAATTGTGTATGGCTCTTCGCCAGTTGAACAGCCTGCACTCCAAACGCGGATAGTTTTATCGCCAGTTTTCCGTTTTTCTTCCAGAACATGAGGAATTACATATTTTTCAAAAGCATCAAAATGCGGCTGGTTTCTAAAAAACCGTGTAAGATTCGTTGTAACAGAATCCAACATTCTTTTCATTTCTTCGTGATCTTTTAGAATAAGCGCATAATATTCCGCCGCTGTATCAATTTTCTTTTCACGCAGAATTTCTTTTATGCGGCTATCCAGAATCGGTCGATTTGTCGCAGAAAATGTTATTCCGCTTTCATCGTAAATTGTTTTTCTAAACTTCTCAAAATCCGCATCATTAAGAGCATCGTTCATATATGCAATTATACACTTAGTTTTGATTACAGGCAAATTCACCTTTAAATTTTTGTTATAATTTTTCAGTTTTTTTACAATTTTAAATCGCTGCGAATCATTGACTAAAACACAACATAATGAAAAAATATATCCTTATGAGTAAATACATTCTGGTTACTAGTGGAGTTTGTTCAAGTCTTGGAAAAGGTGTTGCATCTGCAACTATTGGAAGTCTTCTTGAAGGTTATGGCTTAAAGATTGCCATGATAAAATGCGACCCGTACATCAATCTTGACGCGGGAAACATCAGCCCGTTTCAGCATGGTGAAGTCTATGTAACAGAAGATGGCGCAGAAACAGACTTGGATTTGGGAAATTTTTCCCGTTTTACAAGTGTTACAATCACAAGCGACAACTGCATAACAATCGGAAAAGTTTACGATCAAGTTATCAGAAATGAACGCGCAGGACGATACAACGGCCGCACAGTTCAGGTAATTCCTCATATAACAGATGAAATAAAACGAAGAATTTTTTCAGTAGGTCAAAAAACTCAGGCTGACGTTGTAATTGTTGAAATCGGCGGAACAGTCGGGGATATAGAATCAATTCCTTTTTTGGAAGCTGGACGCCAGATGGTTCATGAACTACCGAAAAACGAAATCTGTACAATACATCTTTCGCTGATTCCTGTGATTACCGGCGGAGAATTAAAATCAAAACCGACACAACATTCTGTAAAACAGCTGCAGGAAGCAGGAATTCAGCCGGATATTCTTCTTTGCCGCTGCGAAAAGGAAATTGAGCCAGATATGCGCAAGAAACTCGCGCTTTTCTGCAATGTTTCAACAAACGCAGTTTTTGCCTCTTCAAATGTAGAAAAATCAATCTACGAAATCCCGATTCTTTTTCACAAGGAAGGTCTTGACGCGGCAATTGTAAAAAAACTCGCATTAAAAACAGATTCCGCAAATTCAAACATCCGGCAGTGGACAAGTTTTATAAAAAAACTGAATGAAGATGGTCCAAAAATCAAAATCGCGATTGTCGGCAAAAAAGATTACCTGGACGAATGCTTCAAGTCGGTGCGGGAAGCGCTTTTCCACGCCGCAGTAACTTCTTTTGGCGCTCAGCTTGAACTTAAAAAAGTTGACGCGGAATCTCTTGAAGGAACAGAAAGTATCTCTTCATCTTTTGAAGGTGTTGACGGAATTGTAATTCCAGGAAATTATGGCCAGCGTGGCTTCCTTGGTCTTTTAAAAACTGTAAAATTTGCACGCGAAAACAATATTCCTTACCTTGGAATTGATGTCGGAATGCAGCTTATGGCAATAGAAACCGCACGCTCTTTGATTGGCTGGACAGATGCGGACAGCACAGAATTTATCCAGAACCCTGAACACGCAATCATCAGCCTTCCGGAAGAACAGGCTGGACTTTCAGTTGCCGGCTCGGAACAGCTAGGTGCGCTTGGCGTAAAAATCGTAAAAGATACAAAACTTCATCAGGCTTACAAAAAACTTTCTGTTACAGAACGACACAGAAACAAGCATACATTCGACAAAAAATATTCTGAAATAATGAATCAGAACGGACTTCTTATTTCAGCAGTTGCCGAAGATGATGACAGAATTGAAGCTTTTGAATGGAAAACCCACAAATGGGGAGTCGGGGTTCAGTATCACCCGGAATTTGTTTCCCGCCCGGCAAAACCACATCCGCTTTTTACGGCATTTTTAGGAGCGGCGCTGAACAAATAATGAAAAATCTCTTTTTGTTATTCGTTTCATTGATTTTTTTCGTAGGCTGTTCGCTAAAATACGGCACAAACTATCAGGATGAGGACAATGTGCCGGAATTCGTTTTTACGGACGCAAATTACAGCCGATACGAAAACAACCAGAAAACGCTGAATCTTTCGGCCAGCAGGCTGGAACAATATTCAGACGGAAAATCAATGTACGCAAAAGATGTGGATTTTCAGGTTATGGACAAAGAAGGAAATCTTTTAACGCAAGGCTCGTGCGCTTTGCTTTCCTCAAACACAGATACTGAAGAATACACGCTTTACGACAATATAGAAATTGAAAACAAGAAGGATGACATAAAAGTTTCCGCAGACACATTGCGCTGGAACGGAAAAACAGAACAGCTTACAAGCAGCAGAAATGATACAGTCACAATCAAAAAAGGAAACACAACCATACAAGGCTCTGGATTTTCAGCAAGCGGAGTAAGCAAGAAATTCCTTTTCAACGGTGTTGTTACGGGTCAATATATTTCAGATGAAGACGGAGAGCAGATTGAAGAAAATCAATAAATTTACCGCAATTTTATCCTTTTTCTTATCTTCAGTTTTTGCCACCGCAACCGCAAGTGCCGAAAAAATAACTTTTTCAGCAGACAGCATGACAGGAATCGTAGGCGACAAGTCTGATTCCACAACACTTTCCGGCGAGGCATACGTACTTACAGATTCAATGGAAATCTTTGCAGACCAAATCGGGCTTTCCGGGAAAAATTTCCGCTTCATCGAGGCACAGGGAAACATAAAAGGCAAAAACATGGAATCAGAGCTTGAATTTACCTGTGAAAAACTAAAATATGACCGGGAAACAAAAATCGCGGAACTTTCGGACAACGTAAACTTAAAAGACACAAAAAACAACGTCAATGCAAAAGCCCAGATAATCGAATATAACCAGAACACAGACACCGCCGTAATGCAGATTGAAATTGAACTCACACAGAAAGACAATATCTGCACCGGGGCTTACGCAATCTACCGGAAAAACGACCAGATGCTTGAGCTAAGCGGAAACTCACAGATAAAACAGGGACAGGACACATTCCGCGCGCAGCAAATCACATTGGATTTAACATCGCAGGAAATAACGCTGGATGGCCGCGTAAAAGGTTCAATAGTTGACGAGCAAAAATCCGCAGCTGATGGAAAAGAAGCCGAAAACGCGGAAAATGCCGAATCTGAAACAACAGAAAAAACTCCAGAAAACCAGGAATCTACGGAAGAAACAAAAACTGAGGAAAAAAACACAGAAACAGCCGCCTCTGACTCCACAGATTCCGCAGAAAAATCAACCCCGCAGGAGAAAGCAGAATGAACGAAACAAATATCCACACGCTAAAAGCATTCAGCCTTTTTAAAAGTTTCGGAAAGAAAAAAGTTGTGCAGGGAATAGATTTTTCAATGCAGTCTGGGGAAGTCCTTGGACTTTTGGGACCAAACGGAGCCGGAAAAACCACAACATTTTATATGATTGTAGGTTTTTACAAGCCGACTGCCGGAGAAATTTTTCTTGATGATGAACAAATAACGCCGCTTCCAATGTACAAGCGCGCAAGAAAAGGAATTTCTTATCTTCCGCAGGAACCAAGCGTATTCAAAAAACTTACTGTTGAAGAAAATATCTGGTCAATTCTGGAAACCCGCTCAGATCTTACAAAAACTGAAAAAAAGCAGCGCCTGGAACAACTTATTGATGAATTTGCGATTGAACGAATCCGAAAACAATATGCCTTCACGCTTTCCGGCGGAGAACGCAGACGAACAGAAATCGCACGCTCGCTTGCTGTTGAGCCAAAATTCCTTTTGCTAGACGAACCTTTTGCCGGAATCGACCCGATTGCAGTTGCCGACATCAAGTCAATGATTGGTCTTTTGGCAAAACGAGGAATCGGAATCCTAATCACTGACCACAACGTCCGCGACACACTTGAAATAACCGACCGCGCAATAATTGTAAACAAAGGACAGATTATGATTCAGGGAACAAAACAGGAAATCATTGAATCTGAACTGGCCCGCGAAATTTATCTTGGAAAAGATTTTTCAATGTAAATTTCAGAAAAAAACGAAACTTTTCAACATTTTTCTACATATATATCGCTCTTCATTTGACAACGAATATCGCATATTTTATAATAAGGTTTGAACTATTTCAAAAATAATGAGGAGACAAAAATGCCGAATATTTTATTATTCATCATTCTCCCTATTGTTGGAATCGTTCTTGGATGGACAATTCGCTGGCTGTACGCCAGATTTCAACTATCTGCATCAGAACAAAAAGCAGAACGTGTAAAACAGGACGCAATAAAAGAAGCTGAAGCTCAGAAAAAAGAAATTTTGCTAAACGCAAAAGATGAACTCATTCGTGAACGTAACCAGCAAGAAAGAGAAAACCGTGAACGCCGCGCAGAAGTACAAAGATATGAAGCACGCGTAAACAAAAAAGAAGAACTGGTTGATCAAAAATCTGCTGAACTTGAAAAAAGAGAAAAAGACTGTGAAGAACGCCTTAACGCAATGAAAAAGCGGGAAGCCGTTGTTACAGCCCAGGAAGAAGAATACCGCAAGGAACTTGAACGGATTTCAGGACTTTCCGCACAGGAAGCAAAAGATCTTATCATCAAAAACCTTGAAAACGATGCTCGCCACGATGCACAGGCTCTTCTGAACAAAATTGAACAGGAAGCTCAAATCACAGCTGAGAAAAAAGCGCGTGAAGTTCTTGTTACTGCAATACAGAGAATCGCGCCGGAAACGACAAGCGACATTACCGTCACAACAGTTTCGCTTCCAAGCGATGAAATGAAAGGAAGAATCATTGGCCGTGAAGGACGAAACATCCGTGCGCTGGAAACTCTTACAGGCGTTGACATCATAATTGATGACACACCGGAAGCTGTAGTAATCTCTTGTTTTGACCCGGTTAGAAAGGAAATTGCAAAGCAGTCTTTGGAACGACTGATTTCTGACGGACGAATCCATCCGGCTAGAATTGAGGAAATCGTTCAGAAAGTAACCCGCGAGATTCAGAACAAGATTTATGAGGAAGGCGAAAAGGCTTTGTTCGATTTGGGAATACACAATATGCCAACGGAAGGAATCCGTGCGCTTGGACGTTTGTATTTCAGAACTTCTTATGGTCAAAATGTTCTTTCTCATTCAAAAGAAGTTGCAACAGTAGCTTCTATGATTGCCGCAGAAATCGGTGCAGACCGCGATCTTGCAAAAAGAGCCGCAATTCTTCACGATATTGGTAAAGGCGCAGAAAACGACAGTGATCAGAACCATGCGGAAGTCGGTGCGGAAATGGCACGAAAAATGGGCGAAGATTCAAGAGTTGTAAATGCAATTGCAGCACATCATAACGACATAGAAGCCTCGACAATCGAAGCGATTATTGTTCAGATTGCAGATGCAATTTCTGCGGCTCGTCCTGGTGCTCGTCGGGAAACAATCGATAACTACGTAAAACGACTTGAAAACCTTGAGGCAATCGCGGAAGGATTTGAAGGAGTTGAAAAAGCGTATGCAATTCAGGCTGGACGCGAGCTAAGAATTCTTGTAAACAATGAAAAAGTTGCAGACAATGAAGTAAAACAGCTTGCTTCCAATATTGCTAAACAGATTGAAAACGACTTGAAATATCCTGGACGAATCCGCATAACAATGATTCGCGAAACCAGAATTATTGAATACGCACGATAAACTTCAATGATGAAACCAAAAAATCTGCTGTAATACACAGCAGATTTTTTTTATTAAAAAACCATATTTATATAAAAGGCAAAAATATTATCATAATTTTTATTGCCACGCGGCATTAAACGGTAAAAAAATCCAAGCGCCGGCAATGTTTTTTTATCAGAATTGTACAAAAAATCATATTCAACACCAATTTTAAATCCGTTTCCCCATGCAGAGGTCTCAACCACGCTACGTTTTCTGGAAGAACCATCCTCATAAAAAATCTCTTCATCAATAAAATCAGTTCTTGCCCCCAAAGCATAGGCAAGGCTACCGTTCAGTCCGCCAAAACCAGGATAAACTTTTATTCCAGTCCAAAAAGCATAATCAAGATGATTCGAATGTTCATTTTTATCCCAATTTATGTCGCCAATCAAATCATAACCAAAAAGAATTTTTAGCGGCGCCCCAACTTTCAAGGAAATATCCCCATCGCTTCCGATTATAACCCGGTTTTTATACGGAGAAGAAGAATCGCCGTAAACAGGAATGCAAGTCACAAGCCCTACGTCAAATCCAATAATTTTATTTTTTGAACCTAAATTTTTCTCCGCAAATACAGAAAAAGAAGAAAAAATCAACATAAAAGCAAAAAAAGCAAAATTTTTTTTCATATCTTTATTATCGGAATGTTTTTTACTATTTTAAAATGAAAAAGCGGAAACCAACCGATTTCCGCTTTTTTTAGAAAAAAACTAAAAATTAGTCATTCAAAGCAAGCAATGCGCCAAGAATTACACAATGCCCAGCAAGAGAATACCACCATTCAAGTTTGCTGATTTCAAGGTTTCCGTTCAAGAAATCCATAAGAACAATAGCAACAATCCAAACGATGATAACAATCCATCCAAGAATGTTGTCAAATTTTCCAAATTTATCGCCAGCGAAACATTCAACAACAAGAAGAATACCTGCAAGCAATTCGACTACAGCAAAAATCATTCCAATTGCTTTTCCTGCATCACCATTAATAAGATGAGTCAAAGCCTTGTAAGCATCGTCTCCGCCTTTTCCTGCAAGAGCCCAGATACCAGCAACTGCGAGCATTACGCCCAAAGCAATCTGAAGAACAAGTCTACCAATCGAAATAGCAGATTTTTTAGCCATTTTTTAACCTCCAAAATATTTGCTCAAATGAGCAATTAAATTATATATTACAAAATTCAGGCTGACAAGAAAAATGTATGCAAAGAAAATTATTTATACAAAACCCTAAAAGTTTGAAAGATAATTTTTATTTCCGGGGAAAATTCAAATCCGACAATCTCACCTTCTTCCTCAAGGTTTTCCTGCTGGCGGACTCGCCACTGCTCAAGATTTTCGTCCTCGCCTTCTTTTTGAGCCATTCCCCAAGTAATTTCATTAAAAGGCAGAATATTTACAGATTCAATCTCTATTACAGCACGGGGATTATTTCCGCGGTCAAAAACAAGATACAATTCCCCAGAAACAGGAAGCGGCTCACCATCAACTGAATAAGACGCAAATGTTGAGAAAATTGCCGTGCGCTGGCCAGAAAGAATATTTGCAATCTGCGCGTCATTGGTAAAACCAACGGACTCAAAAGTCAAATCACCTGCACATTTTGATTCAGGATCTGTTCCTGTTTCCTGTATAAATTTTTGCCAAAATTCATCAGCAGAAGACAAAGCCATATTTTCCTCTATTTATTGCGTTTAAGCAGCAAAATAAATGCTATTATAAAAAATATGTCCGGCAATGCTGTAAAAATCAAAGATGAAAACGGAATTCCGTAAAAAACAATTGATTCTGGAAAAATTATTCCCAAAACCGAAAGAATTTCATAGACAACACCAGCATATTTTGCAACAACACCGACAACAAGGTTCATCCAAACCGCATCTTTGGTTTTTGACCACAGCAAAATTGAACAAAACGCGGCAATTCCGCCCAAGACAAGTTTTATTGCATATAAAATCATCTGGGACTGCGTCATTACAAGCCCTCAAACGGATTATTTTTAAGTTTCGTAAAAACGCCTTTGTCTGCACCAAATGGAACAATCGAAGGATTCGAAAAATCTGGATTTATAACAAGTCCGCAGTCAAGACAATGAAGAACAAATGACCTGTAATTTTCTTTTGAGATTTTTGAAAAAAGATACGGTCCTTTTCGTTCCCAATATTTTGAAAGAATCTTATCATACAAAAACCAGTCTTTTTCAGAACGAACTTGAAGAGCAGAAATAAGATTATAAATCGAGCGGGCAATCGCCGCGTGCAACGGTGCTGGTATTTTTTTTCCTGTTGAAAAAATAACACCACGCTCAAAAGCATTTTTTACGCAATCAGGTTTTGCCGCAAGTAAATAAATAGGTTCAGCCCAAGGAAGCGGCGGCTCAAAAACAATCGAATCAATTTCTGCCCAGTTTATTTCTACAGAATTCCATGGACGAAAGAAATTTGTTCCGGCCGGAGAAAGCGCAACAGCAGCCTTAAAAGCCTCTTCTTTTGAATAATAAACAAAAAGTTCCCGCTCTGAAGCAAAAAGTTCCTGAACCGCCTTTTTCGTTCTGTACGGAAAATCTGTGTCAAAACTTCCGGCAATTCCGCGGCAAAGAGCATTCTTGAACATCGTAAATGCAGAACCACCTTCCCAACCAAGAATTGCGCGACCATTTTCCTGAAACATATCCACAAGACGGACACCTTTTGCTGTATACAAAAAGCATTTTCTTGCGCGTTTTACAGTACCGAATCTTGAAGAAATTTCTGAAGCCAAAAAATCTATATCTGACATTCTACTTCCATTTTTGAAAAATTACAGTTCTGCAAGTTTTTCGTTTATCATTTTTGTAGCCTGACCAGGATTTGCTTTGCCATGAGATTCTTTCATAACCTGTCCCATGAGCCAACCTACAACATTTGTCTTTCCTTTCTTAAAATCTTCAATTGCTTTTGGATTTTCAGAAAGAACTTTGTCAACTATCGCCTCAATTGCGCCGGCATCACTGACAACTTCCATTCCTTTTTCTTTTATAATCAAAGAAGGCATTTTGTTTGAAGCAAGCATTTCCGCAAAAACATCTTTTCCCTGCTTTGAAGTGATTTTCTTTTCTTCAAGGGCATCAGCAAGTTCCGCAATATGCTTAGGTGTGATTTTTACATCGTTTATTGTCTGTTTATTCTCGTTCAAAACTGCAAGAAGTTCAGCAATTATAAGATTTGCAACTCGTTTTGGACTTTTTGAAGAATCAGCAGCTTCCTCAAACCACAAAGAAAGATCACGTGTACTTGTAAGAACCTCTGAATCAAACTGAGTAAGCCCAAATTCTTCCTGAAAACGAACTCTTTTCTGCTCAGGAAGTTCACCAACCTGCTCGCTAGCTTTTTCAACAAGTTCTGTACTTACAGTAAACGGCTTAATATCCGGCTCTGTTGTAAAGCGGTAGTCAACGAAAGAATTTTTTGTACGCATAATCTGAGTAACACCATTGTCTTCATCCCAGTTCATTGTGTTTTTAAAGCCCGGATTAAATTCCTGACGGTCTTCAATAAATTCTTTAAGCTGACGCTGCGCCTCATACGCACAAGCTTCACGGATTGCCTTGAATGAGTTCAAGTTTTTAATTTCAGATATTGGAGTGTGATAAAGTTTTCCATCTTCCCAGACATTAAGGTTTATATTTGCGTCGCAACGCATATTTCCTTCTTCAAGATTACCCTTTGTTACTTTCACGTAGCGAAGAATTTCCTGAACCGTCTGCATAAACAAAGCCGCTTCTTCCGGGCTGGTCATATCAGGTTTTGTAACAATTTCAATAAGAGGTGTTCCGCAGCGGTTATAGTCAATGTAAGAATGGTTTCCTTTTAAATGAAGGGATTTTCCAACGTCTTCCTCAAGGTGAATGCGTTCAATTCTTACACGGCGATATTTTCCGTCAACAATGCAGTCTTCGCCAATGAAATTTTTTGAACGGAATTTTTCGCCGCCCGGCTGTTCATCTTTTGGATAATGAATCAACGGAAGATCTACAAAACCGTCTGTACAAAGCGGCAAATCGTACTGTGTAATCTGATAGCCTTTTGCCAAGTCCGGATAAAAATAATGTTTTCGGTCAAATTTTGTAAAACGCGCAATATCGCAGTTCAAGGCAAGACCTGCAACTGCTCCAAGTTCAACATAACCTTTAGAAATACGAGGCATAGCTCCTGGAAGTCCAAGACAAACTGGACATACACGAGTATCTGGCATTCCACCGTAACGGTTTTCACAAGCGCAAAACGCCTTTGTTTTTGTAAGAAGCTGAGTGTGGATTTCGCATCCGATTACAATTTCATATTTATCAATAGCCATATTTTTTCCTACCGTTTATTTTTTGATTGGAATTCCGCATTCAGGATGATCGTTTTCCCAAACTTGAGCAATCTGAAGCAATTTTGCCTCGCTGAACATAGGACCTGCAAACTGCATTCCAATCGGCATATTATCAGAATTTCCAGCTTTGCCGGCAGGAACATTGACAGACGGAATACGCGCAAGATTTACAAAAACTGTATACATATCACTCAAATACATTTCAAGAGGATTGTCAACTTTTTGACCAAGCTTGAATGCCGGAGTTGGACAAGTAGGACAAAGAACAATGTCGTAGCTTTCAAAAAGTTTTGCCATTTCACGCTGAATTCGGGCGCGCACAGTCATTCCTTTTTTATAAGTATCACCAGAAAACTGTTCTGAAAGGACATAGTTTCCAATAACAATTCGTCGCTTTACCTCCGGCCCAAAACCTTCCGAACGAGTATCAACAAAAAGTTCATCATAACCATGACCGTTGTCAACGCGCGCACCGTAACGGATTCCATCAAAACGGCTTAAATTTGAAGCCGCTTCTGAAAGCGCAATAACGTAATAGCTTGCGATAGAAGCATCAAGAACAGGCAAATCGACTTCATCAATTTTTGCACCTTTTGACTCAAACCATTTTCTTGTATTGTCAAAAACCGCTTTTACATCAGAATCAAGACCTTTTGTTTCAAGAAACTGCTTTGGAATCGCAACTTTTAATGAATCCATATTTTTATATGCTTCAAGATTCTTAAGTTTTTCCGTTTCAGGAAGTTCCGCGGATGTATCATCATAAAAATCTTCACCGGCCATTGCCGCCAATGGAATTGCAATATCAGAAGGCGTATGCCCCATAATTCCAACCTGATCAAGAGATGAACCGTAAGCAACAACACCCCAGCGCGACAAAACTCCATAAGTTGGCTTTAAACCATAAATTCCGCAGTAAGAGGCAGGAAGACGAACCGAACCGCCAGTTTCTGTTCCAAGCGAGAACAACGCCTGATTTGCACTTACAGCCGCAGCAGAACCACCTGATGAACCACCCGAAACATATTCGCGGTTAATAGGATTTCTTGTTGCGCCGTAAGAAGAATATTCTGTTGAAGAACCCATCGCAAATTCGTCCTGATTGCAGCGACCAAGCGGAATTGCCCCGGCAGCTTCAAGACGGCTTACAACTGTCGCATTGTACGGCGCAGTGTATCCCTGAAGAATCTTTGAGCCACAGGTAAGTTTGTGCCCTTTTGAACTGATATTATCTTTATTTGCAAAAGGAATTCCCAAAAGCGGCTTTTTTTCAAAAAGTTCCTCGAGTTTTCCTTCATTTTTTGCTTTTTCAATTTCTTTGTCCGCTTCTTCAGCCTTTAAAATTGCATCGCTATAAAGTTCCAAGAAAGCGTTCAGCGGTTTTTCAGAAGCTTTATCTTTTTCAAAAGTTTCAACCGATTCTTTTACAAGATTAACGCTGGTTGTCTTTCCAGATTTTAAAGCCTCAACGGTTTCGTTTATTGTATACATAATTTTTCCTTCAGATTAATGGGGTTTTAGGGGCGACGCCCCTAGGAGAAGGGGTAGTTTGCAACGAAGTGCAAACGAGGGGAAGACTTTCCCCGCCTGATATTAAGCACCCTCGCCAAGAACTTTTGGAACCTGGAAATATCCGTCCATAAATTCATCAGTAACTTTTTTCACATCGGAAATATCAAGTCCTGGCACAACTGTATCGTCACGAAGTTTTTCGACTTCTGTAGAAGGATATGCATCATACGGATTTTCGCTGTCATCGTATTTTGAAAGAATATCGAAATATCCGACAATTTCATCAACCTGCTTTTTTAAGGTTTCAAGATTTGTGCTTTCTGGAGAAAGTCGCGAAAGATAAAGGAGATTGTTCAATGTCTCCTCGTCAATTTGTTTGTGAGTACTCATACGTTTATTATAAAAAAAAATTGCCGCTTATACAACAAAAACGAATTTACATTTTAATCAAAAACGCTTTGCCGGCTGGAACTTTTAGGTTCAGTTTTCCATTTTTTACGGAACATTCAATTTTTGTGCCAAGAGCGTCTGTTTCTGGCGCAGGTTTTTCTGCAAAATTCGTTCCGAAAGTTTTTAGCGGAAGCTCAATTGCCCTTTCTTTTTCATCGCTGGAAGCAACTGTAAACCACAGTTCACTGGAAATAAAACGCGCATATGCAAAAACATTGTTGTCATCGCTTACAACTTTAAAACCTCCGTCTTTGAACGCTGCGGAAGAAGTTTTTATGTGGCAAAGGGAAGAATACAGTTTGTATGCGGAAAGATTTTCAATATCTTTGTTCCATGGCATTGGATAGCGGCAACCTTCAATTGTTTCTGTGAATCCATCAATGTCAGCTTCGTCGCCGTAATAAACATTCGTGCAGCCTGGCAATGTGAAAATCAGAATAACTGCACCACGCACAAAATCCGGTTTCATATTTTTATCGTTGTGGAAACGCGAAATATCGTGGCTATCCAAAAGGTTGAACAAATTCTGCTGGATTACAAACGGAAGTCTGGAAAGATATTTTGTCACACAATTTGAAAAATCTTTCGCTGTCCATCTGAAATGAACGCAATTAAGTTCAGGAACATGGGAATTATGAAAATCAACTTGTCCATAAAAACCGCGGATTGCCCGGCACGAAATGTAATAATTCATAGGGCTGTCCCATTCGTTTCCGTTCAAAAATGATGTGCAGTCGGTCCAGTCTTCCGCAAGGATATACGATTCCGGATTTTCTTCCTTTATGCTTTTACGGATTTCTGGCCAAACTTCGTGGTGAAGCTGAATTTTGTCATTGCGAGCCATTGTATCTGCAACATCAAAACGCCAGCCATCAATTCCATAAGGCTTTTTTAGCCATTTTTTTACAACAGAATCTTTGTCGCGGTAAAGCCGGTTCCGCAATTTTTGACTCTGGTAATTCAATGTAGGAAGAGAAGGAACGTCATACCAGCACTTGTAGGTGTTATCCGCGTTGAAGAAATAGTATTCTCGTTCCTCCGAATTTGGATTGTTATATGCGCCTTCTGATTTTGGAAAAAACACGCCTTCTTTGTTGAACCAGCGGTTTGCAGTTCCTGTATGATTTATTGAAACGTCCAGAATGATTTTCATATCATTTTTATGAAGTTCTTCTATTAAATCCTGCAAAGCTTCGTCGCCACCAAAATGCGGGTCAACATGAAAATAATCCAGACAGTCATATTTATGAACAGTTGCCGCGTAAAAAATCGGATTCAAATAAAGAGCCGTAACGCCAAGTTTTTTCAGATATGGAATTTTTTGTTTAATTCCAATAAGGTCTCCACCATAAAAATCAAGGCAGAAAACTTTTGAATAATCTTGCGGAACTTGATTCCAGTCTTTTACTTGAATTGAAGGATGCCCCTCAAACTGATATTCGTTGTCTTTTACACTTATCTCTGGATTTCCATTGCAAAATCTTTCCGGAAAAATCTGATAAAAAACCGCATTTTTTACCCATTCAGGCTGAGCATAATCAGTAAGAATCCTAAAATTTCTGCCTTCATCCGGAATATAAGTTTTTATACCATCTTGCGTGTAATAATAGATGCAATTTTCTGTCGGAAGAATAAAATAATACGAATACTCATCTTCCCAGATAACAATTTCTCCTTCGTAACGGCAAAGCCCATTTTTTGAGCCGACTTTCTGCATTTTTATATCAATGCGGATTCCATTCTTTTTTCCGCACAAAAATACATTTTTTACAGGAGAATTTTCTTGTATCTGAAGAGCAATTTTTACCGCTTCCCCTTTTTTTGGGCAAGGATTGCTTACAAAATATTTTGAACCATCGCTATAAACACTGTCTAACCATTCTTCTGAATACTGCATATTTTTAATTTAACACGAAATTTTAGATTTTCAAGAAAAATTTCAAGTATGCAGCATGATTGTTATCAGTCTTTTATTATATCAAGTTTTTTTCCCTGATATTCCGGCATGAACTTTTTCCGGTCGCCATTTTCAAATTGAACTTCAATCACAACTTCCCCGGAATCAGCATCGCTTTTTACAATCTGACCGTAACCGTAGTCATCATTATAAAGACGGACACCTTTTTTCCATTTTTCAAGAAGCTCAGCCTTTGGGGAAAGCTCTTTTTCTTCGCCAAAAGAATTTGAAAAAGAAAGCGGAATCCGCCCCATCACCTTAAATACATCTCCGGCCTCAAGAAGAAATCTGCTCGGCATCATCGGCTGGATTCGTCCATACAAGCGTCGCATTGCACAGCTGGTTATATAAAGTTCATTTTTGGCACGAGTAATTCCAACATAAAACAGCCGGCGTTCCTCTTCAAGCTCATCGCCAACTTTTTCTTCGCGCGGAAAAATTCCATTTTCAAGTCCAGTTATTATAACGCGGTTAAATTCCAGACCTTTAGTATTGTGCAAAGTAATCAAAGTCACAGCATCCGCAGATTCATCATTTTGTTCCGCAAGACTTCTGTCCAGTTCAATTGAATCAAGAAAATCCAGCAGCCCACGGCGCGAAAAAGGATAAGAAATTGCGCTATTAACCAATTCCTGCAGGTTCTGAACTCGCGATGTTCCATCAATTTCATCCTGACTTTTGTGATATTCATCAAGCCCGGACTCTTCAATCACCCGCTGAATAAAAACTGAAAGCCGCTCAAAATCTTTTTCATCATTTTTCAAAGCGGAAGCCGAATCTGCAGAACCCACAGAAACCGCCTTTTCCGCAAGCAAATCCACCTGAAAATCATCCGGCAGATCCTTTGACTTTTCATCAAGTTCGCTCTGAAACTTTTTCATTATCGAACAAAAATCCTTCAGCCCTTCCTTTGCTTTTTTTGTCAAAGTTCCGGCGCAATTTTCGGCCGCATCCAAAAGATTCAGATTTTCAACCAAAGTTCCAACCGAAGAATATGCCAAAGAAACAATTTTTTCCTGCGATTTTTCGCCAACGCCACGGACAGGCTTATTCACAATGCGGGCAAAAGCAAGCTCGTCCCGCGGATTCACCAGAAGCGAAAGATAACCAAGCGCATCCTTGATTTCCTCGCGCTCATAAAATTTCAACGACCCGACAACAGCGTAAGGAATTTTTTTGTGCAGAAATTCCGTTTCCAGCCCAAGCGACTGCGCGTTCGTTCTGTAAAGCACAGCAAAATCACTGTAATGCGCATTTTGAGTTTCTACAGCTTTCTGAATCAGCTGCGCACAAAAAGCCGCCTCTTTATCCTGATTTTCAAGAAAAACAAGAACCGGCAACGAACCTTCCCCACGCGCCGCCACAAGCGTTTTTCCAAGACGGTCAGTATTATTTGAAACAACCGCATCCGCCGCCGCAAGAATCTTCCCGGTCGAACGATAATTTCTTTCCAGCCGGATAATTTTTGTGCCAGGAAAAAGATTCGGAAACTGCAAAATATTCTGCACTTCAGCACCACGGAATTTGTAAATCGACTGGTCATCATCACCAACAACGCAAACATAAGTTCCAGAATTTTCCTTAACTCCGCTCAACGCCTGCAAAAGCCGGAACTGCGCGACATTCGAATCCTGATATTCATCAACCATTATAACCCGGAACCTATACCGCATCTGATTTCGAATTGTTTCATTCTTTTCAATAATCTGAACCGGGCGCATTATCAAATCGCCAAAATCCGCATTTCCAGTCGCCCTAAGCCGCTGCTCGTAAGCCGAATAAATCTCCGAAAGTTTTCCATCTTTATCAAATTCCGAAAGATTGTCATCCGGTGTAAGGCAATAATCCTTGCAAAGCGAAATTTTATGCGCCGCAAGATTCGCCTGCTTTTTCGTCATTCCCGGAACAGCCTTCATTATCAGTGAAGCAGAATCATCATCGTCGTAAACCGTAAAATTCGGGTCAAGCCCAGCCTCCTCCGCATACCGACGCAAAAACCAAGCGCCAAACGAATGAAAAGTCTTTATTTGAGCCTGTTCCGCAAGTGGCTCCAGATTTATCGCGCGCTCCTTCATCTCGTTCGCAGCCTTTTTTGTAAAAGTAACCGCCAGAATCGACCACGGCTGAACATTTTCGTGCTGAATAAGATACGCAATTTTTGTTGTAATCACGCGCGTTTTGCCCGAACCAGCACCAGCCAAAATCAGCAAAGGCGAACCAGAATGAGTAACCGCCTCAGTTTGCTCAGGATTTAGCGACTCAAGATATTCAAATGCCATTTTCTTTTCCTTTTTTGGGCGCAAATTTCTTCTGCAAACGGGCTTTCCATGGCTCCCCTTTCGGTCGTTGCAAAAATTTTTCTTCAAAAAATTTTTGCAATCGCTTCGCGCCCATTCCAATCCCGCGCAAGATTTTTCTAATTTCTTATTTCTGTAGCGTAAATCAAATTTTCTTTCTTTAAATCCGCAGAATCTTTGTTCAATTCAGAATCGCCAATAAAAATCGCATCAAGATCAACGTCGCTGCTGGCTTCAACCCGAACTTTCACAAATCGCCCCGGCTTTACAAATTTTTCCTGATTTCCAAATTCTTTTTCATAGCGAACAACAACAGAACCGTCAACTTCCGGAGCCTGAAACCACGCCCTGCCAATCGCAAGACCTTCGTCGCCCTCAACAATTTCTTCTATTAAAACATCATATTCCTTGCCAACTTTTGCCACAAGATGACGTTTTGTAATTTCCGCCTGAACCGCAACAAGCTCATCTGCGCGCGCTTTTGCAACTTTTGCGTTCACACGGTTTTTCATTGAATACGCGGGAGTGTCCTCTTCGCGGCTGTACGGAAAACATCCAGACCAGTCGCTTTCAAGCTTTTTCAAGAATTCAACAGTTTCCAAAGATTCCTCATCAGTTTCTCCAGGAAAACCAGTCAAAAAAGTCGTTCTTAAAGTTGCATCTGGCAATGCGGCACGAATATCAGACGCAAGCCTCAAATATTCCTCAGCACTTCCTTTTCGATTCATTTTGTGAATAACATTTTCGCTTCCACTTTGAAAAGGAATATCAAAATATGCAAGAAGCCTCTTGTCTTTTTGCATTACAGGAAGAATATCCCGGTTAAAATGATCCGGATGAATATAAAGCGGACGAACAATAAATTTTCCGTGCAACTCAGAAATCATTTCTAAAAGTCTTGCTAAACCAGAAATAGAATCCGTTCCCAAATTTCTACCGTTTTCCCACCTTGGCAGCGGAAGCCGACCCGTTCCAAAAACATCATCGTTTTCGCCAGTTCCATACGCCGCCAAATCTTGCCCAATAAGATTAAATTCCACAACGCCACGAGAATACAAATCTTTTATTTCATTTATAATGCTCAACGCAGGGCGGCTTCTTAGTTCACCTCGAATAACCGGAATCGCGCAGAACGAACAATGGTTTGAACAGCCTTCCGTAATTTTTACAAATGCACTTCCATGATATGAAAGCAGAACGCGCCGCTCGCCAACACAAACGCCTTCCTGTTTATACGTTTCAACCGGGCGTTCACCTTTCAGCATTGACTTTACAGTTTCATCAATTTTATCAAGATTTCCATTTCCAAAAATCGCATCCGCCTCTGGCAACTGGGCTTTTAAGGCATTGGCATAGCGTTCGGCAAGACAACCTGTAAGCAGAATTTTTGCGTTCGGATACTGATTTTTTGCGGAATAAACCGCCTCTAAAGATTCTTTTTTGGCAGATTCAATAAATCCGCAGGAATTAACAATTATAAAATCAGCTTCTGAGGCTTCAAAAGTCTGCTCCATTCCAAGATTAAGCATCCGGTTAATAATAAGTTCACCATCAACCTGATTTTTTGCACATCCGTGCTGATCTATAAAAAATTTAGTCAAGTTCAATCACCACCAACTTGTACTTTCCATCAGTATCTTTTATCCACTTGATGTCTTCCGCCAAAACCTGCCCCGCTTTTCCAATTTCCAAGTCGTAAGTTCTTGCGTCCGCAACAATACCAAACTTAACAGTATTACAGTTAGACATCCAAAGCCGAACGCCATTATTTGCCGTGATTGTCGCAACTTCGCCGCTTGTAAAATACGCTTCAATTGCATCGCGGCGGTCAATTTTATAGCGGAATTCACACGCGCCGCGGAAACTTGCATTTATTGTAAATGGATAAGCACGGTTATCCTCAAGAATAACAACCTGCTTGTGCTTGGCTTCAACTTCCGTGGCAAGCGGAATCTCATCCTGACTTACAGAAGCGATATAAGCGCCTTCGCCACGCTTTAAGATTCTGACTTCAGCACCACGCGCCTCATTTGTTGAAGAAATATCAGAAACGTAGACAATCAAATCCGTGTTTGAATCGCCATCGATATCAAGTTCAGATTCTTCCGCCAAATCTGTATACAAAGTTCCAACCGGACACTGCAATCCAAACTGAGAAAGTGTATCGCTAACAGTGAGCACAACTTGCCCCTGAACACCCGGAAAAATTATCTGGTCACCTTTGTAAAGCCGGGTTGTCAAAGCTTTGTCTGTAAGCTCATATTTTTTTGAAGTATTTTCCTTATCAAGGACAACATCTTCTGTAGTTGCATTTTTTTTCTTCATTATAAAAATAAGAAGAACCGCGAAAATCGCTATGACAAAAAGCCCGATTCCGCAAGAAATCAATGGCCAGAAATATGCAGGTTTTTCATGAACATAAAGATTCTCAGGAATCGGAGCTTCCTGAAGTTTTTTATTTTTATACAGAGTCAATACTGTTTCAGGATTTACGCCAAGATATTCAGCATAATTCCTCATAAAACCCTGCATATATGCTTCACCCGGAAAAGCGCCATCATCTTCTTCCTCAAGTCCAACAACATAAGAATAAGTAATCGAAGTTTCACGTGCAGCCGTTTCCCGGTCAATATTTTTTGATTTCCGCGCTTTCTTTAAAATTTCGCCATAGCTTTCCATTTAAACTTTACTCCGAAAACAAAAAGTTATTGTAATTGTTTGCAGATGACGGCGGATCATAAATAAAACGCTGATCAGAAATATCAGAATTTATTTTATATCCTGTAAAATTGAATACAAAAGTTTCACCATGCGAAGTTGCAGCCTCAACACGACGAATAAGTTTTGTTTCTGCATTTATTGCAAGTTTTATGTAACGGAACGCTTCAGAAGAATTTCTTCTGGAAAGAACAAGTTTTACAACCTTTTCAGAAGAACCTTCCTCCAGCAAAACCGGTTCCTGGCCAACCTCATAAGCCACCACATAATAACGGCTCAAAAGAGAAAGCCCCTGCGCTGTGTTCAAATTCGCAGCATTACCAGAACCTTCTGATTTTACAGACTGCTGAAGAACAGCCGCTTCCTCCGGAAGATAAACCGTAAGCATATCGCCATTAAAGACAATAACCTGTTCCGCAGGAGATGTAAAATCCATCCGCAAAAGATCAGGTTTTTTATATGAAACTTTTCCAGCCATATCGCGCTTGTCTGCACGGATATCAAAATCAGCCTCATAATCTTTTAAAGTCGCGTAATATTCAGAAACAGTCTTGAAATATGCACTTGCAGTCGTAATTGCCTGTGCGGAAACCGCTGACGCAAACAAGAAAAAAGCAATAGCACCAGCAACAAATTTTGCGTATTTTTTCATAAAGTTCATTTTATTATAAGTAAATAACGCGGTCAAGTAAGCGGAGCCGCAAGCTCATCGCAATGCTTTGCACCGTTCACAATGTCATAAAATTCCTTGCCGTCCATAGTCTCTTTTTCTTTCAGACGATCAGAAATATATTCAAGCAAATCCTTGTGTTCTTCAAGAAGCTTTAAAACATACTCATAACGTTCTTCCATGACTTTTGCAATTTCGTTATCAATATAATTTTGTGTTTCCTCACTGAATTCCCGCACAAGATTAGGATCGCCACCACGGTTACCAAGAACGCCTTTTCCAAGAGTCATATTCTTGAATTTTTCGCTCATACCGTAATCAACAATCATCTGCTTAAGAATATCTGTTGCGCGCGCAATATCATTTGAAGCACCAGTAGAAATATCTCCAAGGACAATCTGTTCAGCGGCTCGTCCGCCAAGCAAAGTATCAACTTCATTTATCATATCTTTGCGGGTAAGCGCGAATTTTTCCTCTTTGTCGCGATACTGAGTAAATCCACCAACACCATTAGAACGGGGAACAACCGTAATTTTATTTACCGGCGGATAATCTGGTGTAAACGCTCCTACCAAAGCATGTCCTGTTTCATGAACAGAAGTAAGTCTAAGCTGCTTTTCCTTATCTTTCTTTGTTTTCTTTTTAAGTCCGATGCTGACTTTATCGATTGCGTCATTAAAATCATCCATCGTTACAAGTTTATGACCATTTCTTACAGCAAGAAGAGCCGCCTCGTTCACAACATTCGCAAGATCCGCACCAGCAAATCCACTAGTTCCATGCGCAATTGAGACAAAATCAACATCATCCGCAATTTTTACGTGTTTTGCATGGATTCTAAGAATTGCCTCTCGCCCTTCAACATCCGGGCGTTCAACAGGAACCTGACGGTCAAAACGCCCAGGGCGGAGCAACGCTGGATCAAGAATATCCGCACGGTTTGTAGCAGCAAGGACAATCAATCCTTTTTCATTCTCAAAACCGTCCATTTCAACCAAAAGCTGGTTCAATGTCTGCTCGCGCTCGTCATTTCCACCGCCAAAACCATTTACGCGGCTTTTTCCAAGAGCATCAATTTCATCAATAAAAATAATACATGGAGCTTTTTCTCGAGCCTGCTTAAAAAGATCCCGGACACGACTTGCACCGACACCAACAAACATTTCAACAAAGTCTGAACCAGAAATACTGAAAAATGGAACTCCAGCCTCCCCTGCGACAGCACGAGCAAGCATTGTCTTACCAGTTCCTGGCGGTCCTACAAGCAAAACACCTTTCGGGATTTTTCCACCAATATCTGTATATTTTTTTGGAGATTTCAAGAAATCAACGACTTCAACAAGTTCTTCCTTTGCCTCATCAACACCGGCAACATCTGCAAAACGAGTTTTTACCTTTCCTTCCTCAACAGCTTTTGCCCTTGAACCACCGGCTCCAAAAATGCTTCCCATTCCACCGGAACTTCCGCCCATTTTTTTAAACAGAATAAACCAGATTATCGCAAAGAAAATAATCGGTCCTGCAAGCGAAATCAACATTGAAAGAATCGCATTGTTTTGCTTTGTAACAAATTTGTATGTAACTTTTTTTTCGTCCAGAAGCTCAATAAATTTTGAAAGAGGATAACCGCTCGCCTTGTATACAGGACGGTTTTCGCGGGCTGCAACTTCTTTTGCAAAAACGCGGAATCCTTTTTCTTCTTTATTATTTTCAACTGGAACAACAACCTGCGGACCATAGCCCAGGTAATAATTTTCGCCGATTTCTACTTCAACAATCTGACCGTCAAGAACCATTTCCCGGAATTTAGAAAATTCAATTTCTGAGACAGAAAATTTTCCCGGCAAGTTCAGCTGGACGATTGTAAGTCCTATCAGAAGCAAAAGCAAAAATCCCAAAAATGAAAAATTCCGCTTAGGTCTCTTGTTTCGTTTTTTATTATTCTTGTTATCTTCCGGTCCTTCCAGTTTAAAGAAACTGTATGGATCAAAATCGTTCATATCATCTTTTTTTGAACCGTTGTTTTTGCTCATCAAAAATCCTTGTCAGCTTTGATTTTGAGTTTTTTAATCATTTTGAAAAATCGCTTTCGGCAGATTTAACTTTGAATTAATACATCAATTAAATCAGCTACCAGAAAAAGCACGTCAATTCGCCATGGTTGAGCGAACAAAGTATCGGACTGCGCAATTTTTTCAAAATTGCTTGCCATCGCTCAAAATGGCTCGGTTGCCGCTTACTTTTTCTTCCCGCAGATTTAATTTATTATTTCTTCCAAACTCAAAATCAATTCTATCTAAATATTCTTCTTATTAATATACGAACTATTGCGCAAATTGTCGATAAATTTCAGATTTTTAGTAAAGTTTTTTTTTCAGTATCCGAAAATGAAAGAGATGTTCTGGATTTTTCCAGGGAGGTTTAATTTATGGCATTTAATCAGGCTTATTCTGCATATCAAAAAACGAATGTTACAACTGCCAGCCAAGGAAAACTCGTTGTTCTTTTATATGAGGCGGCTGTAAAAAAATTAAATTCCGCGCTTTCTCTGATGGATTCAGACGGCAAGTTAAAACCTGGCGATATTGAAAATTTCACAAAGCTGATTCAAAAGGCTCAGGCAATAATAACGGAGCTTCAGGTTTCGCTTGATATGGAAAAAGGCGGCGAAATTGCAAAAAATCTTATGTCGCTTTACATATATTTTAACAATGAACTTACAGACGCGATTTTTAACCACAAAAAAGAAAAGATTGAATTTGTAGTAAATATGATGAACGAACTTCTTGGAGCATGGAGAACAGCTTCAAACAGCGTTGCAAACGCGCCGGCAAACACCTCTTTAAGAGAATCAACGCTGGACATAACGGGCTAAAACCGGCAAACGCGGGAGGAAATTATGGCAGAACTTACCGACGAAGAACTGAATGAAAGAGTTGCGATTTTAAGAAGATTCAGAACTCTACTTGAACAGCAACGTTCAAAATTTCAGGAATATCTGAATGTCCTTGAAAAACAGGAAAACGCAATTTCAACAGAAGACACAAATGCAATCATAAATCATGCGGAACTTGAACAGCAGGTTGTGGCAGGAATTAAAAATCTTCAGAAAGTAATTGTTCCGATGTCCGAAATGTATAAATCTTCTGCAAAAAATGCAAATTCTGAAAGCGACAAATCTGTTGAATCAATTCAGAATGAGCTGGAAAAACTTCAGGACAAAGTTCTTGAGCAAAACCAGAAAAACCGCGAACTTTTGAAAAAACATCTTGTGCAAATCCGCAGCCAGATTGAAAACTTTAAAAATCCGTACAGAAAAAACAGAAGTGTTTACGCTTCGGCACAAAATGCGCACGGCTCTTTGATTGCGGTTGAAGTATAAAACCATAAAATTCAAGTTTTTACAACAAAAGAAACAAAAGCGCAGGCGGATTTACAATTTGTGAAGATTTTGGGCGATTGTACCAATTAAAGTGCGGAGCACCCAAAACAATACAAGCGCAGCGCGAGCCCAACCATCTGGAGCAAATTGGAAATCCAACGTGAGCGACTTTTCTGAATTTTCAAAAACTTGAATTTTATTTCTAGGACATTTTAGAGCGTTATTATGGAAGAAATTGCAATTATTGTGGCTTGCGCAAAAAACCGTGTTATTGGTGCAAACGGAAAAATTCCATGGAAAATTCCAGAAGAAACTGCGCATTTTAAGAGCACAACGATGGGCGGCGCGGTTATTTTTGGAAGAAAATCTTTTGAAGAAATAGGAAAACCTCTGCCAGGAAGATTTAACGTTGTTGTTTCCATGACAAAAAATTTTGATTATTTAAATTCCGGGGAAGAAACAAAAAATGCGCCAAAAATAAAGACGGCAGATTCGCTGGAAAAAGCAATTGCACTGTGCAAGAACGCAGGATATTCAAGGATTTTTATTTGCGGCGGGGAACAGATTTACCGGACTGCACTTGAAAAAAAACTTTGTGAAAAACTTATTATTTCTGAAATAAATGAAAATTTTCCATGCGACACAAAAGATGCTGACGCGTTTTTTCCAGAATTTAAAGATTCAGAATGGATTTTAGAAAAAACAGAACCGCACAATTTTTTTACCGTTTTTTATTACCGGCACAAATAAAAAAATGTAATTTGTATAGCATAAATTTATAGTTTTTAGAAAAATGAATAAAAGCGTAAGCAAATTTACAATTTGTGAAGATTTTGTGCGATTGTACCAATTAAAGTGCGGAGCACCCAAATCAACTCAAGTGAAACGCGAGCACAACCATCTGGAGCAAATTGTAAATTTGCTGAAAGCGTTTTTTCACAATTTATAAATTTATACATTTATGCGATTTTTAATATTTGAACACAATAATCACGAATGCGGCAAGGATAGGAGCCCCACCGAAGGTGTTCCGAAGCGGAGCGCAGGAATGGAGGCGAATGCCGGAAGGGCGGATAGCCTGATTTTTGGTAGTTTGCCGCAGGTAAACGTACAAAAAGCCGCCCAAAAATAATTTTTTCTTTTGCCCAGATTGCGACAATTCATTAAGATTAAGGAATGAAAAAAAACAGATTTTTTTTGGGTTTGATTTTTGCGGCAATTTTAGCCTGCGGCGCATATTTTTTATTTTTTGAAAAAAAGCCAGTTTCTGTGCCGTACAAAACTTTTTACAATGAAGTTTCTGAAGGAAAAATTTCAGAGGCGACGATTTTTCCTGACAAAATAAATTTTAAATACGCTGGCGGCGAAAATGTTTTTTCAACTGAAAATCCTGATTCGCCGAATTTAAAAGAATTTCTTCTATTAAATAACATTCAATTTAAAGAAGAAAAAGATTTTTCAGAAATAATTTCCACAGTCCTGGATGTTGTTTTTTATGTAATCTTTTTTGCGGTGATTATTTTTGCGTTCAGAAAATTTATTTCCCCAAACACTTTTAAGACTGTCCGAAAAACCGGCGTAAAATTCAGCGATATTGTAGGAATGGAAAATCTAAAAAAAGACATGATGCAGATTGCTGACATTATGAAAAATCCTGCCACATACAAGGCAAAAGGAATCAGAATGCCAAAGGGAATTCTTTTGGAAGGCGCACCCGGAAACGGAAAAACTCTTTTTGCGCGCGCTTTGGCTGGAGAAGCGAAAGTAAATTTTATTCCGGCTAAAGCGACTGATTTTGAAAGCATGTTCATGGCTATCGGTCCGGCAAAAGTAAAGCTTCTTTTTGCAAAAGCCCGACATCATACTCCTTGCATTGTTTTCATTGATGAATTTGACGGAATCGGAACAAGAAGAAATTATTCCGGCTCTGCAATTGAGACAGAAAACACAAGAATTGTAACTGCACTTTTAAATGAGCTGGACGGATTTACTCCGCACGATAGAATTCTTGTGCTTGCCGCAACAAATAGCCGCGCCGCACTGGATGAAGCCTTGATTCGCCCCGGACGTTTTGACGCAAAATACACAGTTCCTTTTCCAGATTTGGAAACCCGCGAAAAACTGATTGAAAAATATTCAGCTGGAAAAAAATCTTCCTGCGATATAAAATTGCTCGCGAAAAATTTCAATGGTTTCAGCTGCGCTCAAATTGAGTCTGTAATAAACCGGGCGGCTCTTATCGCAAATCAGCAGAATCGGGAAGAATTTTCCGCTCAAGATATTCAGGAGGCTTTAAAAGAAATATAATGGACAGCGCAAAAAATAAAATTGACATGATAAATGGTTCTCTTTGGAACAAAATTCTTATTTTTGCAATTCCTATTGCCGCAAGCAATATTCTTCAGCAGCTGTTCAATTCTGCTGATGCCGCGGTCGCAGGACGTTTTGCCGGAAGCCAGTCTCTTGCGGCAGTTGGCAGCAACGGTCCGATAATCAATATCATAATCAGCCTGTTTGTCGGAGTTTCTCTTGGTGCAAATGTTATAATCGCAAATTTTATTGGCGCGGGCAAAAAACAGGAAATTCAGAATGCGGTGCATACGACTATAACGTTTGCGATTATCGCTGGAGTTGCGCTGATTTTTATCGGCTGGTTCATTGCAAAGCCTTTTCTTCTTTTTATAGATACGCCGGAAGATGTAATCAATCTTGCGACACTTTACCTACGCATTTATTTTATGGGAATGCCATTTTTTATGCTTTACAATTTTGGCTCTTCAATCCTAAGAAGCAAGGGTGACACAAAACGTCCGCTTTTTGCGCTTATAATTTCTGGAATTTTAAATGTCTTTCTGAATCTTCTTCTGGTGATTGTTTTTCATCTTGGAGTTGCAGGAGTCGCGATTTCAACTGTAATTGCAACTGGAATAAGCGCAACTTTGGTGATTTCGTTTCTTGTCCGGGAAACAGACGAGCTTCACCTTGACTTTAAAAAGCTGGGAATTCATCCGCATCTTCTTTCTAAAATGATGAAAATCGGGATTCCTTCTGGACTTCAGTCGGTTCTGTTTGCAATTTCAAATTTGATTGTTCAAGGTTCAATAAATTCTTTTGGCTCAAAAGCAATGGCCGGTTCAGCAAGCGAATTGAATTACGAACTTTTCTGTTACTATGTCGTTTTGGCTTTTAATATGGCAACAACTTCATTTACAAGCCAGAATCTTGGCGCACGGAAATTTGACCGCTGCAGAAAAGTAAATCTTTTCTGTATTTTATTTGCTGTAGGTTTCTGCGGAATTTTGAATTTCTTTTTTGTTTTCTTCCGGGATTTCTTCATTTCAATATATACAGTCGATCCGGAAGCTATAAAATTTGGCGTCGCACGAATGCTTGTTGTAGTTTCTTTTCAGTGTATTGCTGCAACTTACGAGGTTTCTGCCTCCACAATACGCGCGCTAGGACATTCAATGGTTCCTGCCGCAATCAGCATTCTTTTTATCTGCATTTTCCGTGTTTTCTGGGTAAAGGCAATTTTTCCGAACTACACAGAAATTCTGTTTTTGCAGGATTTCAGCCGCTGGACAAGTCTTTTGCTCGTTTACCCGATAAGTTGGATTATGACAGGGATTGCGATGATTATGTCGTATATTATCATTGCAAAAAAGACATATAATTAGTATAGTATAATTTATATGGCTGAAAAAAAATTCACAGTTTTAGATTTGCTTGACCTAGATTTACCAGGACACGATGCTCTTGAACTAAAATGCATTGCGGGCCGCCGAGGTTTGCCTAGAACAATCACAGTTCCGGACATTAACCGACCGGGACTTGCAATTTCCGGATTTTTTGATGCTTTTGCTTTTCAGCGTGTCCAGCTTTTTGGGCGTGGAGAAACTGCATATTTAAAGAAACTTCACGATGAAAACAAGACGGACACTCTGCAGCAACTTTTTAATTACAAGATTCCTTGTTGCATTTTTTCGAGCAGCCGAGAGCCTACAGAAGATTTTTCGCGCCTTGCGGAAGAAGCATGCTGCCCGATTCTTTCTACTCCACTTGATACAACTGATTTTTCAAAACGACTTATCCGGGTTTTTACAAACACTTTTGCGCCAACAAAAACGCTTCACGGAGTTCTTGTTGAAGTTTACGGTGTAGGAATTCTTCTTACAGGACATTCTGGAGTCGGAAAAAGCGAAACTGCGCTTGAACTTGTTGAACGCGGACACCGGCTTGTTGCTGACGATATTGTAGAAGTCCGATGCGTAAATGGAAATACAGTTCTTGGACGAGGTGCAAACACTCTGATTAGCCATCATATGGAAATCCGCGGTCTTGGAATTATAAACATCTCAAAACTTTATGGAGTTGGAGCAATCCGCGACCAAAAAGAGATTCAGCTGGTTGTTCGCCTTGAAGAATGGGATCGGAACAAGATTTACGACCGACTTGGTGTGGACGAGCAATACATGGATATTCTTGGCGTAAAAGTTCCGGCAATAGACATTCCAGTTCGTCCTGGAAGAAATATGCCGATTATTATAGAAGCCGCCGCCATGAACGAGCGACTTAAAAACATGGGTTACAATTCCGCAAGGGATTTCAACCAGAATGTCCTTAAATGGATAGAAAATGGCGTTGTAAAAAATGCCCTTACAGATTCAGATGATTCATATTGATAAAATATACAAATAAAAGGAAAAAATTATGACAGAAAAAATGCTTACCGTAAAAAACCGCGCAGGAATTCACGCCAGACCAGCAGCAATCATTGCACAGACCGCCAACAAGTATCAGTGTGAAGTTTCTCTTTCACGTGATGACTCAACCGTAAATGCAAAATCAATCATGGGTGTAATCACAATGGCAGCCGGCTACAATACAGTCTTAACCCTCCGCACAGATGGACCGGACGAAGTTGAATGTGCAAACGAAATCGAAGCACTCTTTGACTCAAGATTTGAAGAAGAATAAAAATTTTACAAGGATTCAATATGAAACAAATAACAGAAAGACAAAAAGAAGTTTTAGACTTTATTGCGGATTTTACAGAAACAAATGTTTATCCGCCAACCGTGCGCGAAATCAGCGAACATTTCGGAATTTCTCTCCGGGCAGTACAGGATCACATTGCGGCTCTTCAGAAGAAAGGCTATCTTACAACTGAACAAAAACGCTCCCGCTCAATCAGAATTCTTATAGATGAAAGACAAAAAGAAAACAAGCCGTTTGTAAGCAAAGTTCCTCTTCTTGGAACAGTTGCAGCCGGAAAACCATTGCTCAGCGAAGAAAATCTTGACGGCTATGTAAATCTTACAGAACCTTTTATCCGCCCTGGAAAAAGCTATTTTGCGCTCCGGGTTCGTGGAACAAGCATGATAAACGCAGGAATTTTGGAAGGAGATCTCGCTGTTGTTGAACAGGCGGACACAGCTTTAGACGGACAAATTGTTGTGGCTGTTTTAGACGATGCAATCACTTTAAAAAGATATTACAAAGAAGCTTCCAGAATTCGCCTGCAGCCAGAAAATCCAACAATGCAGCCAATTTATTGCACAGATGTACGCGTTGTAGGAATTCTTTCCAATATTGTAAGAACTTACTGATATGGCGGCAGTTTACCTTTACACAGGCCCGGAAAACGGTGAAAAAAATGATGCGGTAAAAAAGCTCCGGGACGCATTGAAAAAGAAATTCGGCGAAATTGAAGAATATAATTATTATGCCTCTGAAACTCCTGTAAAAGATTTTATGGGAATTCTTGAAAATGAATCTCTTTTTGCAAATGCAGTCTGTGTAACCGTAAAAAATGCAGAAATCCTCAAAAAAAAGGAAGACATTGAAACAATAACAAAATGGATTTTCAGCTCAACTTCAGAGACAAATGTCCTTATTCTAACAAGCGATGAAATTTCAATAGACACAAAGATTGAAAAAGCAATTCCTGCCGCAAATAAAAAAATATTTTGGGAAATGTTCGAAAACCAAAAAGTTCCGTGGGTTCAGAATTTTTTCCGAAAAAATGGATATTCAATTCAGGAAGAAGCTGCCGAAGACATTCTTGAAATGATTGAAAACAATACTGAGGCGTTAAAGAACGAATGTTCCCGCTTTTTTATTCTTTTTCCAAAAGGAACCCAAATCACCGCAAAAGAAGTTGACTCAGTTCTTTCACATTCAAGGGAAGAAAACGCATTCACACTTTTTGAGGCAATGGCAGAAGAAATTCCAGAGCCAGAAAAAAGACTTGAAAAATCTCTTGATATTCTGCAGAAAATCCGGCTTTCAAAAGAAAATTCTTCTGTAATGATAATCGCGGGGCTAACATCTTGTTTCAGAAAACTTCTTTTGTGGCACAAACTTCGCGTTCAAGGACAGACAGACGATTTTAACCTGAAAATAAACGGATTTGCCAGCAAAAAACTAAAAACCCAGTATTCAAAGGCCGCAAAACATTGGACATCAGGGCAAACAACGGCAATCCTGGCAGATTTAGCAAATTCAGACATGGAAATCCGCTCTTCAGGAACGCTGCTTGAAGACATAATTCTGCAGAAAATGATTTATGAAATCATAGTAAAAAAAGGCGCAACCTGTGCCAGCTACGATTTTTCAATTCAATAAAAACTATTCAATATTCTCAATAAGTTTTTTCAACGCCATCAGTTCGTCTTCATTCAAAGTAACACCTTTTCCCATTTTTGAATGTTCCGGTGCCCAGCTTCGAATATCGAATTTCGCAGGCCGTCCGCCCCAGCTTACTTTATTCAATTCAAGAGTCCAACCTGATTTGCTTGTTGAAAGAACGCCGATTTTTTCAGTTATCTCAAAAGAAAAATCATCTGCCATAAAAATCTCCTAAAAACAAAGAATTCTATCTTTATCATTTTACCATAAAAGTTAAAATATTGCGAAGGAACTAAAGTTATTGTAAAATATAAGCATTAAAAAATGGAGGTTCATTCACTTTGAAAAAAATCATTGTAACAGTTCTGTTCGCAGCAGTTTTTTCCTTCACATTTACATCCTGCGGCTCAACACCAAAGACAGAAGATACATTACCATCTGCAATAGAAGACAAGGTAAATGAAGTTGAGGACAAAGTTGAAGAGGCAACAAATGTTGACAATTCAGCTGCCCTTGAAAAAACAGAAGCGGCCCGAAATGCGGCAATTGAAGCTGGTGCTGACAAGATAGCCCAGGAACAGTTCAATGCGGCAGATGCGCTTTATGACGCACTAAAGGCACAGGCTGATTCAGGACTTGATATTTCAGTTCCGCTCGGCGATGTTGAAAAAAGATACCAGGCTTTGACTGCTTATTCAAAAGCGCTGGAAAACAAGAAAAAAATTGAAGAAAACGATTTGATTCCTTACGATGAAAATTCTTACAACGAAGGTTGCACTGCCCTTTCAGAATTTGAAAATCTGAACAATTCAACAAATTTGCTCGGAACGTTAATGCTTGACAAGGCAAATATGGCAAACGGAAAATTCATAAATGTTCTGAACAAGGCATACAAACAGCTTGCAAAAGAAGCTCGAGTAAATGCGTTCAAGGCAAAAAAAGATGCCGATGCAGTAAAAGCTGGTGTTGCGGCAAAGGCAGAATATACAAAGGCCGCAGAAGAATTCAAATCCGGCGACCAGAATTATGCAATGCAGAATGCAGAATCAGCCTACACACATTACTTGAAATCAACCGAGCAATTTGAAAGAATCACTGAAAAAGTTGCAGAAAAACGAGCAGCCGCACAAAAAGCAATTGATGAAGCAAAAGCAAAAGTTGAAGCCGCCGCAAATTACGCAACAAAAGCTGACCAGGAAAAACCACTTGAAGGTGAAAACATTGATGGAATCGAAGCGGAAGACGCAGTTCTTCTTGAAGCTGATTCATATGCTGCACCAGAAACACAGGAAGCTGAAATTCCTGAAGAAATCGAGGATTTTGAAGTTGAAGACTTTAAAGGAAATGATTCTTCTCTTGAAGGTCTTGTAAAAGACGCAGTTGATTCTATCAACGAAACTGTAACATCAACATCGGAGGCAAAATAATGAAAAAAATCATTGCTGCCACAGCATTCTTGATTGCAGCCGCATCAATTTTTGCTGTTAGCTACAAAAACAACACATATCAGAAACTTGCTGACGAATATGAAAAGAAAGCACATATCGCATTTGATGCTGGTCAGTATGATGACGCTGTTGAATATTCAAAAAAGGCTGCCGAAAACGCAGCACTTTCACAGGCTTACATTGATTCGATGATGGCTCGCTACAATGCGGAGCAACAATTAAAACTTGCGGAAAACAAAATAAAATGGGCAGAAGGAATCGGTTGTGAAAAAACATTCCCGATGGCATATACAGCCGCAAAAGAAGCTTACGGAAATGCAGAGTCTTCATTTGGAAAAGAAGATTACGCCGCAACTCAAGATTACGCAAAGCAAGCGATTGCCGCATTGGATGGAGTTTACGAAGTAACTCCTCTTCCTGAATATTATATTGTAAGACCTTGGGCAGAAACAAAAGACTGCTTCTGGAATATTTCCGGCCGTCCTTATGTCTACAACAATCCTTTGCTTTGGGAAAACCTTTACCAGGAAAACAAAAATAATATTCCGCAGCCAAATAATCCAAATCTCATTATGCCAGGAATGAAAATGAAAATTCCTAGCTTGACTGGCGAATACCGAGAAGGCACATATTCACCTTCAAAAAAATACGAAGCTTACGGTTCTAAATAAAAATAACCTAAAAAGGTTTCTGCAAAGATGAATAAAATTTCAAATTGCAGAAACCTTTTTTTTAGAACAATTTCTTTAATTCTTCTACAATTTCTTTAAATGTATCACAAGTAGCCTGAACAGGTTCTGAACTTTCCATATCAACACCGGCAACACGCAAACTTTCAATAGGATAACGGCTTCCACCTGACTTCAAGAATCTAAAGTAATCTTCACGCTCTTTTTCGCCACCGGACGTTACCCGCTTTGCCAAAGCCAACGCAGCCGAAATTCCTGTCGCATATTTATAAACATAGAACGCATTATAAAAATGAGGAATCCGCAAACCTTCCATATCACTGTTTTCTTCAAAATGCATTTCCGGACCAAAATATAATTCCAGAAGTCCACGGTAAGTTTTGCGCAAAAGTTTTGCTGTAAGAGGAGTTCCGTTCTCAACAAATTTATGAGCTTTTAACTCAAACTCCGCAAACATTGTCTGTCGGTACAAAGTCGCAAGAATATCATCAGCACGCATTGCAAGAAGGTATTTTTTCTCATCTTCAGTTTTTGCATTTTTCAAAAGATATTCAAAAACAAGCTCCTCATTGAATGTAGAAGCAACTTCCGCCTCAAAAATTGTGTAATCATAAGAAAGGAACGGATTATTGTGAACAGAATACCAGCTGTGCATTGAATGACCTCCTTCGTGCGCCATTGTAAATACATCCCGGATGTCATTTTCGTCATAATTCAAAAGAATATACGGATTTCCAATATAAGAACCGCTAGAAAAAGCTCCGCTGCGTTTTCCGACATTTTCATAACGGTCAACCCAACCGTTTTTTAAACCATCACAAAGCCGGTCCGTGTATTCTTTTCCCAAAGGAGCAAGCGCATTGCGGACAATTTCAACAGATTCATCATAAGAATGATGCATTTTCACTGATTTTACCAGAGGAACGTAAACATCATAATGACGAAGCTCATCCAGCACCATAATTTTTTTCCGCAAAGAATAGTATTCGTGCAAAGTTCCCAAATTTTTGTGGACACAATCAATCAGATTATGGTAAACGCTGAGCGGAACTTTATTTCCATACAAGGCAGCCTGAAGCGAAGAATCATAACCTCGTGCGCGTACCCGAAAAACATCCTGATTTACGTTGCCGGCATACAGCGCGGAAATTACATTCTGAAAATCTTCAAATTTTTTGTAAAACTGCTTATAAGTTGCCTCGCGGACTTTTCTGTCTTGATTCTTTAACAATGTTGTAAAAGTTGTCTGCGTCAATGGCATTTCTTCACCATTAATATTTACCGAACCAAACTGCTTGTTCAAATCAACATTTTCAAGCACGCTAAAAGCATTGTACGCAGTTTCCGCAGGTTGCGCCTGAAGCGAAAGAATTCTTTCTTCTTTTTCGCTCAAAGTGTATTTGTTAAAATGCAGAAGTTTTTCAACATAAATCTTATAATCCTTAAATTCCGGCAAAGAAATCCAGGATTTTAAAGTTTCTTCTGGAATCGAAAGCAATTCTGGATCCATAAAACTTATTTCAGACTGCATTTTTGTATAAGCCATCATCGCCCGACCTTCACGGTCAGCAGCCTCGCTGTCATCTTCATCCGCCTCGTGCTGAAGACTTGCGTAATGATAAACTGTTTCCAGTTTTAACTCCGCCTGCTCCAAGGCTTGTAACGCAGAAAGCAAAGTTCTTGAATTTTCTCCAAGTTTTCCCTTGTATTGAAGAACTTTTTCTGTAAGCACAGGAAGTTCGCTCAAAGCCGATTCCCATTCATCATTTGATTTATAAATTGAAGACAAGTCCCATTTATCTGCCGCCGGGACTTCTGAACGTTTTGGAATTTTATTACTCATACAAAAATTATACAGTATTTTTCAAAAATATTGCGTAAAAATATCCGGGGAATTTCCGCAAAATCCTAAAAATTATATGAGATTCCCAAAAATGGCTGAAATTTTAGAGCCGAATAATTTTTGTAATCAAGATAATAATTTGAATTGTCAACACGGATAAAATCGCGGCACAAAAAACTGAATGAAAAATCCGCACCCAAAACCGAAGAAAATTTACAGTTTTGAAAAAGAATGAAATAAACACTTGTTCCTGCACCAAAAGAAAATTTATATTCGTCCGCAGAAGATGAAGTTTTAAATGATTTTTTGTATTTTTCAGAAAGATTCTGGTCATTTTCAATTTCCAAGCCAAACCCAAGAAACGGAGCAGCCTGAATCCTTAAGAATTCATTGACTTTTACGCCAAAACCAGAGCCAACTAGAAATTCCAGGCAAAACTGTTCCCCGGCTTGAAAAGAAATTTTCTCAAAAGTTCCAATATGATTTTCCTTATCAAAAAAATTGAAATTCGACAAAGAAAAATCAACGCCCTGAAAGCCAGAACCAGTAAATTTATAGCTGGAAACTGCATAATCGTAATCGGAAAAAAGCAGTCCAGCCGAAAATTGAATATCACTTTTTTTTGCAAATGCCAACGAGAAAAAAACTAAAAAAATAATCTGAAAAAAGCACCTTTTCTTCATTCAGTTCTTTCAGGCTAGAAAAAACATTCCGCAAGAGCCACGCTCAACGGCAAGGAAATAACGCAGAACAAAGAAGTCGCAAGCACGCTTAATCCCGCATAAGATTCATCCTTGTTAAAAAGAACCGCAAAGCTAGAAACGCTCATGGCAACAGGGCAAAGAGCCGCAATATAAGTTACATAACAAATCAGACGAATATCCTGAATATAGCTGAAAATTCTTGACGCGGCAAAAACAACCGCAAAAACAAAAATCAGAACCACAACAAAACGAAGAATGCAAAGTTTTACAATATGCATGATATAAGATTTTTTAAATCCGTGGAAATTAGCAAAAAGCATTCCTAAAAGAAACATTGCAAGCGCGGTATTCATTCCAGAAATCTGTTTAAGCGGAATAGCAATCACGTCATGAAGCCTGAATGGACAGCAGAAAAGCAAAAATCCTGCGACAACCGCAATTATATTTGGATTCAGAATAAGTTTTTTTATATTCACACGGCCACAGAAAATTCCATAACCAAAAACCCAGAGAAAAACATTGAAAACCACAATAAACGGAAGCAAATAAAAAACCGCGTTCGTATCCGGGAAAATTCCATCAATCAAAGGAATTCCAATAAAAGCGCAATTTGTAAAAACAACATTCAATTTATCAATTTGATCAAGCTCCTTATCTTCATCAGATTTTGAGCGGCAAAAAACAAGAGCGACTGCAACCATTACAAAATGAATAACAATCGCCAAGACAAGGACAATTCCAAAATTCCGCAGATTTTCAGTGTCAAAATCCATATCAAACCGGCTGAAAACCAAAATCGGATTTACAAAATAAATAAGAATTTTAGAAACAAACTGTTGCTCCAGCTCGCCGAATTTAAATTGTCTTGTAACAACAAATCCGCTCGCCGCAATCAAAAACATTATCAAAAGTTGCTTAATAACAAGAAAACACATATCGCTAAGTATATCGCAATCAAGCAATAAAAATCTATCAAAATCTGAAGGTAAAATTTTTGAAAGAACTATATTTTTTTTATAAGAACTGTTAAACTTTTCCGTAAAGTGGGAATTATGAAAAAATTATTTGTCTGCATTTTTATTGCTGCCGCAGTTTTTTTTATTTCATCGTGCGGAAAACAAACTGAATACAATTTTTCTGCCTCAAGCCTTATAAATTTATATGAAGCCCAGGAAAATGCAAAAGAACTTGAACTTCCAACGCAAACCTGGCACAAATCCAATAAAAATATCGTTGTTTTTTTTGGTTACGGTTACAATGACGCAGAATTTGTTGAAAAGACAAAAAATCAGCTTTTTCAAAAATATGGAAATGCAAATGAAGACGGAAATTTGATTGCCCTTGTGTTTCCAGATGATTTCAAACACGGAAGCCGGACTTATACAACAAATCTTGCAAATATTCTGGATGATAAAGATGTTTCCGGGCTTGTTATTCTTGGCGCGCCGGAAGGAACTTACCGGGCAATAACGCGGCTTCAGGACGAATATGACGGAAAACTTCCATTTCCGGTTATTTCGCTTTTTAGTCAGGATGATATTTTGGGAACAGAATACACTTCTGACATCGTTTTGGACAAAAAACAAAAAGCGCAGCTGAATGGAATTCTTGAAGCCGAATCAGAGCAGGAATTTTCAGAAGAAGCTTCCTCAATAATTGAAAAAGCCGTTTTCCTTGCAGAAATTGCTGATGCTCCATTTGAAAAAGACGCAAAAATTTTCAATATTGCAAAAATGATTGCAGGCGATACAAAAATTTCAAGATATGTTGATTCTGAAACAGGACTGATTCCAATAAACCATTTTGTACTGGACTAGACGATGCTCAATCTTTCTCAACTTGAAAACGGAATCCTTGCAACAAAAAAAGATTTGGAACATCTTGAAAAAAAAGAAAACTCAAAAATTCTTGTAATTTCGGATAGCCACGGTGCGGCAGAAATTCTTTTAAAAATAGTGAAGAATTTTGGTTCGCAAGTCAACGCAATAATTTTTGCCGGCGACGGAATTTTTGACCTTTTTTACGTTATTGAAAAAGCAAAAAATCATATTTCAGTGGAAAAATGGCTTCCGCCGGTCATTGCATTCGCAAAAGGAAACAACGATCCCGCTTCTTTTTTAACAGATTCTGAAAAAAAAATAATTGTTCCTCAAAAAGTCACACTCAAAGCCGGAAACAGAACAATTCTTGTAAGCCACGGACATTCAGAAGGCGTTTATTATGATTTTTCAACACTGGAAGCAACGGCAAAAGTTTATGGAGCAAATGCTGTAGTTTTCGGGCACACTCATGTTCCAACAGAATTTCCGGGAACAACATACATCATGAATCCAGGAAGCATTTCATCTCCGCGGCACAGAAGTTTTCCAAGTTTTGCAATCCTTGAAATCGCGAAAAAATATATAAATTCAATTTTCTACAGAATTGAATACAATCAGCAACTAGAATTTATACCTTACCATCCAGAATCATTTTACGGCTTTTAAGAAAAAAACAAATAAAATCGTAACTAAAAAGTTGCTCCAAATCATCGGTTTTCAGTAAGCAAAAAGCCTGCATACTCGTGCCCCGGAAAAACCTGAACATCCTGTGGCAAAGTTGAATAAATTCGCTCCAAAGATTTCATCATTTCAGATTCACTTCCACCTGGAAAATCCGTACGCCCCCAACTGTGATAAAAAATAGTATCGCCGGTAACAAGAATTTTTTCTTTTTCGTTATAATAACAGACAGAGCCTTTTGTATGCCCTGGCGTGTGCAAAATTTTCCAGTCAGAAAGCGCATTATTCAGTTCCAAATCATCAGTTTTTATAATTGAAGACAAAACTGGCTCGCCACTAAAAGCAACATCCGCATCAGGAAGCCCTTCCAGCGCAGGCAAAAGTTTTTCAAGTCCCATAGATTCAAGCTGAAATTTCTGAACCTCGGCGGCATTTTTTCCAATCATCACCGAATCCTCATTGTGGATTAGAAGAGGAACTTCCGGGTAAAAAGATTTGCAGATTCCAGTTCCTGTAATATGGTCAAAATGTCCATGAGTCAAAAGAAATGCAACCGGCTCAAGATTTTTTTCTTTCAAAAAATCTATAATTTTCTGAGAATCTCTTGTAAATCTGCAAGCCGCCGGATCAAAAACAAGAGCTTTATTCTTACAAAGTTCAATAATCCAAGTATTTATGCCAAAAGGACCTGTATTTAAAACTGAAATATTCATAAGATAAAAAAACTGCCATTTCAAAAAAGAAATGGCAGCAAAAAAATTACATTCCTGTATCGTCAGAAGGTTCTACGTGAGGAGCGCCAAACGCCTCATTTCCAGAAGCCTTTGTTGCAGCTGCGTATGCTGCGGCATCTTCTGCGGCAGCCTGTTCATCCAAACCATTTGACATTGGAACTGAATCATCATCAACCAATTCGTCATCTTTTGTGCGGCTATAGCTTACAGCAAGTTTTCTTCCGCGGTAATCATAACCATTTAAAACAGAAATTGCTTTTTCTGCATCTTCTTTAAAAAGCTGAACAAATGAATAATTTGCCAAAACACGAATATCACCGATTCTGTCGCGGTCAAGACCAGCTCCGCCAACCAAAAGTCCTACCAAATCGCGTGGGAATACACGGCGGTTTCGTCCAATACTGATAAAAATTGTTGCAGCCAATTCTGGATCAATCTGCACGCGCGGACGTGGCTGTCTTTCTTCTGCAGTCGTTTCTGCAAGTTTCTGATCACGAACATTTCGCTCGCGGAAAGTTTTTTTATTATCACGGAAATCGTTTTTGCGCGAACGATAAGTTCCATGAAAGTGCTTTACAGTTTCTTTTACAAGATACGCTGCAACATAATTTCTAAGTGTAAGAGGAACATTTTTCTTAAAAACTTTTTTAAGTTCCGTAAGAAGATCAAGATTTTCCTGAGTCTTAACCTTATCAACTGCATCCTGAAGGAACGCAGCTACTGAATTCATATCAATCTCTGATTCACGTCTGTTATACATAATAAATTGCTCCTAAGCAAAAAATTTTAAAGTTTTGCTACAAAACCAGATCCCATTCTTTCAAAACCGTTTCTAATCAACAAAGGCATCAAAGAATCAGGAATAATTGTGTTGGTCAGCAAAACCCATTTTTTTTTCTGGTCTTTCAAAGTATTAATGAACAATTCTAAAAGTTCACTGCCAATACCAAGACCTCTAAATTTTTCAAGAACATAAAAACTTGTCAAAACTACAATTTTATCTGTTCCACGGGAATTTGTTTTCCCATATACAGGCTTTGCTGTAATGCATCCGGCAAATTCATCAGAATTTGAATGGCATACAATTCCAATTTGAGTCTGCAAGTTGCCTTCTTCAAACTGCTGTATCCATAAATCAAACAAAGCTCTCTTTAATTCTTCTGATGCCGAATTTTCAATCTCGCCTGATGCTGCATTTTTTAAATTGAAAAGAACCTCTTCATGATTTGATGATGAATAACTTTCAAAATTAAAGTCATCCTGAATCAAATCACCAGTTTCTTCAGGTTCATGGTCTAACTTTTCCAAGCCCCATATTTCTCGCAGCTGATTATACCATCCGTTGATGTAAAGCCGCATTTTTCTATTCTTAAACCTATGCCAAAGCTTTTCAACTTCTGGATATTTTTTCAATGTATCCTTAAAATTTCTGAATACCCCCCTTCCTGAATGGAGAATCTGCTGCAGTTCATCTTTTGCAATCGGGGAATGCAAAGTGCTTACAAAGTCTTCCATTAGCGCAAAGCCATCAGAAGAATTCCATTCGGGCAAACTAAAAAAACTGTCTTCATCAGCACTGAAATTTTCCGAAGAAACCAGAATTGAATTTTGAGCGTCAACTAAAAATTTCTGTTCCTGATTTTCCAAAGCCTGAAGAATTTCATCCGCAAGCCTTTCGGTCAGTGCAAACACCATAAATTATTTTACCAAATCTTTTCGAGAATTTATAATCCTTGAAACAAGACCGTATTCAACAGATTCTTCAGAATTAAGCCAGTAGTCGCGGTTTGTGTCCGCAGAAACCTGCTCGATTGATTTTCCTGTCTGTTCAGAAATTATTTTATTCAAAACAGCCTTTGTGCGTTCCATTTCTTTTGCATGAATTTCAATGTCAGTTGCAACACCTCGCATTCCAGAAGAAGGCTGATGGATAAGATAACGGCTATTTGGCAAAGCCAAGCGGTGCTCCTTATCAACAGCAAGAAGAATCAAAGCCGCCGCACTGGCAATAAGCCCCATTCCAATAAGATAAACCGGACAACTTACAAAACGAATCATGTCAAAAATTGCAAAACCTGCATCAACATCACCGCCAGGTGAATCAATATAAATATAAACAGGTTTTTCCGCATCATCTGACTCAAGAATCAATAGCTGACGAACAATTTTTTCAGCTAAATCTTTGTTGATTTCTCCAGAAAGAATAATCTGGCGAGTTTTAATAAATTTTTCTGTAAGAGGATCTGGCATTTCCGGTGCTTTCTTTTTTGCGTCCTCTTCTTCGTCAAAACGAATTTCTTTCATTTAACATCCTAAAAAATACAATAAATTTATGATAAAAAACTTTAAAAGATAATATTTAAAGTTCCCTTTAAATATAACAAAAATCCGAAGCGTTTTCAATTTAAATCAGTTTTTTCTTTCCCCATTCCTGCAAAAATTTGGAAGGTTCTTTGCTGAACAAGACTTTCGCAAGCAATTCAGCAGCCTGAGGAAAAATTTGACTCAAAATAATCTGCTCATCTTCTGTGAATTTACCCAAAACATAATCTGCAATATCACGGTTTGTTGGTTTTGAAAGCCCAAAGCGCAAACGCCAAAAATCTGCCGTTCCAAAAACTTGCTTTGTTGAGCGCAATCCATTATGCCCGCCAAGTCCGCCGCTCCATTTTAAACTTACAGTCCCAAGCGGAAGTTCCAGTTCATCATGCACAACAAGAGTTTCTTCCGGCTTGATTTTATAAAAATTGCAGATTTCAATTATGCTTTCCCCAGAAAGGTTCATATAAGTTTCTGGCTTCAAAAAGAAGATTTTTTCCATTTCAGGAGGAACAATCACAGCAGAACCGTCTTTTTTTGAAAGAATTCCAACTTCCGCGCACCATGCGGCAAGCGTTTCCGGCTCAATCATTGAAAAATTGCCTTTAAATTTATTCTGCCAGTTCAATCTTGCGGCAAACGGCAAAGAATCCTCAAACTGCCACGCAACATTGTGCCGAGTCTTTTCATATTCTTTTCCGTAATTTCCAAGAAATGCAACTAATTTTATCATAGTTTCATTATAGCGAATTTTTCAAAAAAGTTGAAACAAAAGAATTTTGACCAAAAATCAATCCAAAGCCTGCAGCTCAATTGCAATTTCTTCCATCTCACGGTCAGTCATGGCAATTGTTTCCGCAACCCTAAAAAGTTCACGGCGAACAGAATCTGGAATTTTCTGCTCGTTTTTATATTTCAACTCATGCTCAAGGCTTGCCCAAAAATCCATTGCAATTGTCCGCAGCTGAATTTCAACCTTAACCCGATGTTCAGTCTGACTAAGATAAACAGGAATCTCAACAACAAGGTGCAGACTCCTATATCCGCTTGCCTTAGGATTTTCAATATAATCCTTTTGCTCAACAAGCTTTATGTCAGGTTGCTTAAGTAAAATATCTTTTACATTATAAATGTCAGAAATATAAGGACAAATAACACGAACGCCTGCAATATCCTGTAAATTTTCAGTCATCGTCTTAAAATTTACAGAAAGACCTTTTTTTTCAAGTTTTTTCGCAATGCTGTCCGGTGATTTTATTCTGGATTTTATCGTTTCAATCGGATTTCTGCGCCCCGTAACCTTGTATTCCTTGTTCAAAATTTCAAGTTTCGTTTCCAGCTGTTTTATGGCGCTTTCATAAATCATCATAATTTCCTGAAACTGGAACGCCATTTTATAGAAATCTTCGTTGCTCTGAAGCCCCTTGTTCACCACAGAAGGCAAATCCGTTTCCTTTTCCATGGCTTCAGTAATCTCATCCGGCTCAACAGCAGCGTCAATCTCTTTCATAATTTTTTTCATATATTTAAAAAATAATTCTAAATAACAAAAGTTTCAAATTTTTCTGTAAAAAAATAAAAAAGTGGATTCTTCCATAGAAAAATCCACTTTCAACAAATGCTTCAAAAGCAACCTATTTCTATTTCATCAGTTCGCGGTATTTAAGCGCAAGTCGTTTCGATTTTACAGCCGCAAGTCCGCAATAATTAGAAGGATGCTCAAAGAAATTTGCCGGGTCAGCAACGCCCAGTTTTTCAAGCTGCGCAGTAATCTTTTCATACGCGTCTTTGTGAGTCTTCAAAACTTCAAAGAATGTTTTTCCTGTCTGTTCAGCTTCAAGCGTAATCTTACGGATAACCTCATGCCCATCGTTCACGCCAGCTTCTCCCAAAAGAATATAAGCCGGTTCAGCAAGAACACCGCCCTTTACCTTTCCACCAGCATTCTCAAGATTTTTAGCCATATTTTCGCGGTCAGCCTGAAGCCCTTTAACAACGCTGTTCATTCTTGCAACAGCCATTGTAAAACCGCTAACGTAGTCGGCAATAAAACGCTGGCTTGCAGAATTAGTCAAATCACGCTGATGTTCAGAAATCTGGTCCATATAAAATGTAATCACGCGCGGACACATAGCCTTCCACAAAGACTTTACGTGCTCGCTGTTCCAAGGATTTCGTTTCTGCGGCATAGTTGAAGAACCAACCTGAGTTGACGCAAAATATTCAAAAACCTCGCCAATTTCAGAACGCTGCAAGTTTCGCAAGTCATCAGCCAAATTTGCAATAATTCCAAACGCCACATTCATCTCAAGCAAAAGGCGAAGAACATATTCAGGCTCAACAAGCTGGTTCGAATATTCAGAAGGATGAAGTCCCAAAAATTCAACGTAAGTTTTTTCAAGCTCTTCCGGATTTTTTACAATCATCGAAGGACCATTGTAAGAGCCAACCGGACCCGCCAATTTTCCAACAAGCTGATTAGAAAGCTCTTCAATGCGCAAAATAGATTTTCCCAAACGGCTAACAAATTCCGCAATTGACCAGCCAAAAGTAATCGGAACCGCATGCTGTCCATGCGTTCTGCCAACCTGAGGAGTCGCACATTCGCGCTCAGCAATATCGCAAAGATAATTTTCAAGCTTTTTAAGCTCCGGAAGAACAACATTCTGCGTAACATCGCGCATTCGGCAAGAAAGCGCCGTGTCCAAAATATCAACCGAAGTCGCCCCCAAATGAATCAAAGGTCCGATTTTTGAATCAACCTTAGTTTTCATAACATTTACAAGCGCCCGGATATTATGTTTAGTTTTTTCCTCTTCAGCGTAAACTTCCTGCGGATCAATCGCCGCCGCAACATCATCAAGTTTTTTCGCAGTCTGTTCATCAAGTTCGCCGCGAATTTTCAAATGAGCCTTTACAAGAGCCGCCTCGCATTTTGCACAAGAACGAATGCTGGCCTCTTCAGAAATATACTTAGAAAGCCCGGCAAAAGCGTCAGCTTCCGACAAAGAATATCGATGATCGATACAAGAAAGATTTTCAAAAATATTACGTGTTTCCATAATTTTATTATAAAGAATTGCAAAAAGAATAACAACTTTCAAAAAACCAGGCGATTCCATTATTGAACGCTAAGATTCCACCCCGCGGCAAATTCCCCACGCCTGCTTCATTCCTCTAGAAAACCGGCCTTCCAGAGCCCGCTAACGCTCGGTCTCACTCCGTTCGCCTGCCTACGGCACTCTTCCAGCCCGGCGTAAATCCCTTCCGTGCAAAAAAAATAACCGCCAGATTTTGGCAGTTATTTTCTATAAAAACAAAATTATTTATTCAGCAAATTTATCCGGGCTTTTGTCACCAAAATTAAACGCCACACCAAAATAAATCTTATGTCGCTGACCACCGTTCACATCGGTTTTATCAAAATCACCCAATGTGGTTGTAACAATAGGCATAGTCAAATCATATCCAACATCAAAACCAAAATGGAATCCAGTCTTGTTCACAATCCAAACCCTGTAACCCAAATCAAAATTAAAATCAAAAGAAGCAAAACTACCAGAACAACTTTCCTTATCCTCATTTCCATATTCATTCATATACTTATCACTATATCCCACAGCAGAAAATGTATATCCAAATCCCGGAGAAACATAAAGCGAATGCATTTTTCCAAGATTAAAACGCACAGCCGGACCAAATGTAACGAAAAGATCTAAAACAACAGAGTCATCATGCTTAGAAAAATTATCATTAATTCCTACTTCCACGCCGGAAAAAGTCATATCAATTCCGTCAGAAAGGCTCATTCCAATATCAAGCCATTTTGTAGGTGAACCAAAATAAAAACCAAACTGGCTTTCAAAACCTACAGGATTTCCCTGACGCAGTTTAATATCGTTTTCCAATTCATATTCAGAAAATGGCGTTCCATACATGTTCAAATCCATCTCAACATTCGCAAATACAGAAGCCACTGCAAAACCTGCAACAGCCAACAAACTAAACAACTTTTTCATATAAAAACTCCTTTAAAAAAGTGTTTAATTCTACCCCCCCCCCCCATCCGATTTCGTCAACCCAAAAAAAATAACTTAATTTTTCCCGTAAAACTATCACAACAAATAATTTTCTGTTAAAATAAAAACATGGCTAGTGTAAAAAAAACAAATGCAACCCGTATTCTTGAAACATTAAAAATTCCATACGAGGCAAAAGCCTATGATGATGACGTCGAGCATCCTCTTGCAAAAGGTGCCGCAAACCGCACTGCAGAAAAACTTGGAATAGATCCTGCCACAGTTTACAAGACAATCGTAATGCGAACAGACACAAAAGAACTCTGCGTATTTTTACAGTCATCACTCCACGAAATAAACCTAAAAAAAGCCAGAAACGCTGTCGGCTGCAAAGAAATAAATCCAATAAAACCAGAAGAATTGCTTTCTGCAACTGGTTATGTCAGAGGTGGCTGCTCCCCTCTCGGAATGAAAAAAAAGCTCCGCACATTCATAGATTCTTCCGCAATGAACCTAGAAAAGCTCCATATAAGCGCAGGAATCCGAGGAATGCAACTTTCACTTGCTCCAGCCGACCTTGTAAAAGCTTGCAATGCAACAGTTGTTGACCTGATTCTAGAATAATATTCATTTGGGTGGCTTTTTGTCCGTTTGCCAAGCGCAAACTCCCAAAAAACAGGCTTTCCGGGGTTCCGGCACCGCCTCATTCCTACGCTACGCTCCAGAACGGTTTCACCGCCCCTCCAATCCTTGCCACATTTTCACTGTCTTCAGCAAAAACCAACTATTGTAAAAACATGGTCGCAATGAAACTTCGTTTCTTACGACCACGACTAATCTCACTCAACAAGTTCCTTTTCAATTTCAAATTGTCTGCGCTAATAATCCAGATATTGTGAAAGCATGGTCGCCGATTTTTTCGATTTGTCTTACTATATCCAAATATAAAAGTTCGGATTTTACATCAGCGCCGCTTTCCAAACGTTTTCTGGCAAGTTTCTTCAAATTCTTTCTATATAAATCAATCGAATCTTCCAGTTCCGTTGCCATCGCAATTTTATCTTCATTCAAATGTTTGTTAATATTTATATGGATAAACTGCAAAAATTGCCTAGCCAGCTCAACATACGGAATAAGACGCTCCATGTCGTCCTGCTCAAATTTCATTTTTTTCTCAATGCTTTTCTTTAGCAAAAGACCAGCCGCCAAAACCTGATCTGTCATCGATTCAATCTCATCAATAACACTAATCATTATCGAAACATTTGTGCGCTGAGGCTCCGTCAAAGCCAACTGCTGGCAATTAATCGCATAGCGAACAAGCTGCTCATGCATCTGATCGCAATAATTTTCCTCATAAACCATTTCGTCAATATGTTCTTCAATAAAATCATCATCTCTAGCCTTTATTCCAATCTGAAGATGATCGAACATTTCCCGGGCAACATCCGTCATATCAGCAATTTCTTTTTCCATTCTGATAATGTGCATCGCTGGATTTTCTTTTGTAAACGAACTTTCTGCAAATTCAAGGTGATAAGACGTTTTTTCTTTTGTTCCGTCATTTTTTATGATTTTTCTAGAAAGAACCACAAGCTGATTACTGAACGGCATTAAAATCGCAGTGTTCAAGGTTTTAAAAACTGTATGCAACATTGAAATTTGAATAGCAATATTATCAACCGGTGTAATCCAAACAATAAAATTAACAAACGGCTTAAAAAATATCAACGCTAGACCAGTTCCAATCAAATCACCGCAGAACGCTTCGCTTCCGCACAACTTCCAAAACTCGCCATAACAGCATCAATTGTTGAACCAATATTCGAGCCAAGAGTCATTGCACAAGCCACATCAAGCGTTATAATCTCATTATATGCCATTGTAATAACAATTGCGCTGAATGCACTAGAAGAATGCATTAAAGCTGTAATAACAACGCCTAGCACAACACCCAAAAGAATCGAAAAAACGCCCCAACTTTGCATTGCACCAATAAACGAAAGCTTCGATGCATCAAAATTAAAAACATCAGAAAGTCCGCTAAGTCCCATGAACAAAAGTCCAAAGCCCATAACAGCCTCGCCAATGTTTTTACAACGCAAATCTTTTAATAATGTCAGAAAAAAGCCTAATCCAAAAATCGGAATCGCAAATGCAGAAATCTTAAAATTAAAGCCAAAAAGAGCGACTATCCAGGCAGTAATCGTCGTTCCGATATTCGCTCCATAAATAACGCCCACCGATTGGCTCAGTGTCAAAAGTCCAGCATTTATGAACGAAATCACCATGACCGTTGTCGCTCCAGATGACTGAATAATCATTGTAATTCCAAGACCCGTCAAAAGTCCAACAAATTTATTACCAGTCATCATACTTAAAGCACGTTGAAGTTTTTCGCCCGCACTTTTCTGCACTCCTGAACTCATCAGGCGCATTCCATAAAGCAAAAAACCAAGGCTTCCAATCAAAAGTAAAATCGCATTACAAATAGCCATGAACCTATTTTATCCTAAGAATAACTTATTTCAAAATAATAAAACATTTTCAATAAAAACTTTCCTCAAACCAAAAACCATTCCAAAAGAAAAACAACAACACAACAAACAGAAGCAACGGAAAAAAGTCCACCACCAAAAAAAGCGACAACAATTCCAAAAACAAGAGCCGCAATTCCGGCCACAGGAATTTGAGTCGCCTGAACAATCGCAGGAAAAGTCATAACAGTCAAAGTAATATAAGGAACATAATATAAAAATGATTTTATAAATTTATTATGAATAGGCTTTCTGATTAAAGTCAAAGGAAGAACCCGAATCAAATAAGAAACAACAAAAGAAATCAAAATATAAATCCAAATATTTCTTGTCATTTTCAGTTTTCCTTATGAGTAGTAGTATCATCCTCAACCGGTTTTACAATAGCACAAACCGCAGAGATTAAAACAGTAAGAATGATTGTCCTAGTTCCTCCAGAAATCTCTTTAATTCCCGGTAAAATTGAACAAAGATAACTAAGACAAAAACCACAGAAAACAGCAACTGCAATAACAAAATTTTTTTTACAAGGTGGAATAATAATCGCAATAAACATGCCATACAAAGCAACGCTCAAGGCACTGACTACTCTAACAGGAAGATAAGTTCCAGCCACAACCCCTAAAGAAGTCGCAATACACCACATCGGGATTGCAAAAAACATTGCACCATAGTTATAAAAAGGATTCAAAAAACCCTCGCGCGCAATTGAAATACCAAAAACTTCATCCGTAATTCCATAACCAATAAAAAAACGATGAAAAAATGGCATTTCTGGATTAATTTTCTGACTTAATGAACAACTCATCAAAAAGTAACGAGCGTTAATTACTAAAGTCGCAATAGCAACTTCAAAATAAGTAGTCTTCGCTTGAATTGCAGAAAAAAGAGCATATTCTCCAGCACTTGCAACATCTAAAAAACTGGCAAAAAAACCTTCAATAAAATTCAAACCAGCATTTTTAGCAACAATCCCTAATGAAAAAGCTACTGCAAAATATCCAAGTCCAATTGGAATTCCATCCTTTAAACCTTCAAAAAAAACATTCTTTTCCATAAATTCCAAGGCTTTTTAAATAGATAAAAAAAAAGCCCGGCGGCTGCCTACTTTCCCGCCGTAAGGGCAGTATCATCGGCGTTAGAGAGCTTGACTTCCGTGTTCGGTATGGGAACGG
>ONHK01000023.1 GCA_900317625.1 uncultured Treponema sp. | reverse complement strand
GGAAGGAAGTTTTCCTTCTGCAATCATCACCAAAAAGATGGCTGCATAAAATTCGTTATTTTTCAGACAAACTGTCTGGACAAAGGGCTTAGCTTATTCTTTTCTTGTCGCGGAAAAATTCCGTTTGCTGAATTTGTTTTATTTCTCCTATCGGAATCATTCCGCGACCTGTCAAAACACATTTTTTGCCTGCGGAATTTTATTTTCATTCATTTTGTGCATATCTTGAAATAAGAAATAAATATTAGACATATCATAGCGCATAATGTATATTTTGAACAGAAATTGGAAGTTCGTGTTTTTGTTGGCTTAAAACTCGTTTGCTTGACATGTACATACATGGAGGAAAATATGAAAAAACTTTTGCGTTATGTTTTGGCTGTGGTGGCGGCTGGAAATTTGGTTTCGGCGGCATTTGCGGATAGTTCAAAGACTGTGAAAAAAGCGTTGTCGGCAAAGGCGATAAAAAATGACCGTTATACTTTTGAACTTGCGGAAAATGTTGTGCGTGAGCGGGTGGCTTTTCACAACAGGTTTGGGATTACGCTTGTGGGCGATTTGTACACGCCAAAAAATGCGGCTGGAAAAATGCCGGGAATTGTTGTTGGCGGTTCTTACGGTTCGGTTAAGGAGCAGGTTGCGGGTTTTTATGCGAATCAGATGGCTTCGCGCGGATTTGTAACTCTTGCGTTTGACCCTTCTTTTACTGGGGATTCTGGCGGCGAGGCTCGAAATGTAACTTCGCTTGATATAAACACGGAAGATTTTTGCGCGGCGGTGGATTTTCTTTCGACTTACGGCGGTGTTGATCCTGAAAAAATCGGGGCGATTGGAATTTGCGGCTGGGGCGGAATTGCTTTGAATGCGGCTTCGATTGACACAAGAATTAAGGCGACTGCGGCAATCACGATGTACGATATGCACCGGGTTATGGCGAACGGTTACAATGATGTGAACGACAATGCGGAAGCCCGAAAAAAGACGAAGGAAGCGTTGAGCGCGCAGAGGACAAAGGATTATCTTGCAGGAAAACCTGAATTGAATGGCGGTCGGTCGGCAAAACTTACAGGGAATGAGCCGCAGTTTCAGAAGGAATACTGGGATTATTACATTCAGCGCGGTTATCACAAAAATTCTGTGAATAATCCGGGTCAGGGCTGGGCAAAAACTTGGGTTCTTGGAATGATTAACACGCCGATTCTTGCATACATTGATGAAATTGAAGTACCAGTTCTGCTGGTTCACGGTGAAAATGCTCATTCAAGATATTTCAGCGAGGATGTATTTAAGCGGCTTAAGGGCGACAACAAGGAACTTTACATTGTGCCGGGCGCAGTTCATACGGACTTGTATGACAACTTGGAAAAAATTCCGTTTGAAAAAATTACGGACTTTTTTAAGACGAATTTGAAATAAATGTTAGGCGCGGAATTGTCAGGCTTGAATGTATGCCATTGCAAGACTTGGCTTTCTGTTATTGGCGTAAAGCACACCGAAGGGGCTGCATTGATTCGGCAATCTCTTAGAAAAAAAATTAAATAGATTCCTGTGTCAAGCACAGGAATGACATAAAAAAATAAATCAATATGGAGGAAGTAACAAAAACTTTGCCTAAAATAGCGTCAAAGTTTTTGTTCACAAGTTTGCGTTGCAAACTTTCATATCAACTGTTGTTTCTCACTGTATTGCGAAACAACTTAAAAAAGTCAAATCGAAAATTGAGATTTTCTCATTGACTTTTTTTTGGAGGAAACATGAAAAGATTTTTTGGCGTAATTATGGCGGCAGCAGTTATTGCAGGAAGTTCGGTTATGTTCGCACAGACAAAAACTGAAACATCGGGCTATCCTTCAGAAAAATCAGTTATGAAGGATTTGAAAAAAGAAAAGGGCACAATTTTTCCACTTGGTGGCCCGAATGTGAATTACGAAAAATATTTCACAGGAAGAACTTTTCATAATTCAATGGCGGCGGACAGTATAAGTGTTTCAAATGTAACTTTTACAAAAGGCGCGCACACTTTTTGGCACGTTCATCACGGCTCATGTCAGATTCTTGTGACGGAAGCCGGACGTGGATTCTATCAGATTTGGGGAGAAAAACCTGTTGAGCTAAAGCCCGGCGTAGTTGCAACAATTCCCGAAGGCGTAAAGCACTGGCACGGAGCCGCACCGAATGCGACAATGCAACACCTTTCCGTAATGCAGAAAAATCCAGACGTTTCAACAGAATGGCTTGAAGAAGTTGACTCTGCGGAATATGCGAAACTGGGAAAGTGAGACTATTTTTCGCAGACAAATTTGACGAAAGGATTTTTCTGTAGTATATTGAAATAAAGGAAATGCCCGATTTCAGTCGGTCGTCTTCACAATTTTGCGATAAAGCCGCTCAATGTGTCGAATACGAATGGGCGGCTTTACTTTTTAACTCTTCTTATTTTTTAGGTAAGAAAGGGCTGTGATAACTGCACTTGCAACAGTAGCGATGCAACTTATAATTGCTGCCGCTGCCAAAACAAGTTCTAAAGTCATACGCAAGTCCTCCCGCTTTTCAAGATTCCAGCAAGCTGGTTTGAGTTCGGGAGATGCCGCCTTTGAAATCAGGCACTTCCAATACACTGATTATAGCGTATTTTATTACTACTGTATATATTTAAAGGGTGATATTGTGATAGTTTTGAAATAATAATAAAAATTCACGTTGCTAAAATTGTTCAAATAACAGGAAAAAATCAATCTGTGATATATGGTATTTCTGGCTTACTGTAGGCAGCATTTAAAAAATCAAAGGTTTTAACTTTTTCTGTGGGACCATCTAACATATAAAATAGGGTTCTGAACATAAGATTATTTTTTGCTTCGGTTTCAAACTTTGGTGAATATTCATTATCTTCTTTGTTTCGTTTTATATAAAAGTCACGATAATACATTTTTGTTCCATTCCTTATCATCATGCGAGTTTCTTTTGTAATAATTTTTTGTTGTTCAAGAGAATCAAATAAATTTGTTATAATAAAAGCTATTACAAGATTTCTTTTAAAAGCTTTATAACAATCCTTTTTTATTTCAATGTCTATTTCATCTAAGAAATAATCATCAGGAAGTGATAAATCGTTATCAAGGAATAATTTTATAATGTTCCATGTTGGAATTGTACCATTGCTCCATTTTTTTATATATAATTTTAAATTTGGAGGGGAATCTCTTTTTCCGGTTTCTGAAATTTTTTCTTCCAAATATTTTATTACAGAATTCATGTTTTTTACCAAAGATGATAGCAACTTGAATGAATTTGTAATTGGAGAAAAATCCTTTTTATATCGTTCATCTGATGAAAAAAAATCAAATGAAGTTAAAGTCAAATTTAAAATTTCATATTTACTTTCTTTCGGAAAATTATTTTTGTAATCTTCCATTTGTTCGTATAAAACTTTAGACAGTGCATAGCATAAAAAATGTTCGATCATATTTTTGTTTAATGGCATATTATATGAAGCAGCTTCAAACATTGTCATATAGAAAGAACCCAATGCATTTTGTTGAGCACCATTTATATAGTCTTTAGTTTTTGCCCATTCAGCCCAAGTATCAAATTTTGAAATAAAGTTTAAAAAATTCGAATAGTCGGTATCATTCATTTCATTGAGATTAAAATTTTTCATCCGTTGAATTTGCTTTTTATTTGATTCATAAAATTTTTTACCATCTGCTTCATTTAGAAAGGTGAGAGTTATGGCATTTGAAAGTGTTTTTATTGTAAATCCAATATTTAAAATTTCGTTCATTTTTATACTCCTATTATATCATATTATGGCTAGTCAAGTGAAAACCTGTTCCAAATGGACATTTATAAACAGCCAGTTTTGCGCCTGAACTAGCACGGATATTTACCATTTTTACAGCATCTTCTTGAGTCATATATGTTTTTTTAGGATTTCCATTATGATCAACACAAGAACATTTTCGTTCAACTTGTTTGCAATAAAATTTTTCTGGTTTTAAATGATAGTATTTACATTTTTCACAAAAATAAGGGATTAAATTATTTCCAATGTAATTTGCGCTTTTCAATGCATCTGAATAATTGCTGTAAACAGAAAGTGGATTACCATCTTTATTCATGCAAGTGGAACTTTTTTTTACGTAAAAAATTCTGTTTAAATTTATTTTCATATTTTTATCTCCTGTTGTGTTTTATTTTAAGAAGAAAAAATATCAAAAAATAGATTTTTTAGGGGACAAAATCATTTTGGGGATTTGTAAAATTTGCAAAGAATGTAGTTTTATTTATATTTTGCATAACTAGAAATAAGAAATAAATATTAGACATATTTATTTGAGTGATTTATATTTTTTGTGGAATTAAGAGCGAGTTTTCTTTAAAAACTCGCAACATAGCGACCCGAACCTGAATGCCGTTAGGCAGGCAGAGTGAGGGGGGGGGAACGCCAGTATTATATAGAAGAAACAGGAGAAAAATCATGAAAAAACTGCTTTCAACAATTTTATCTTTGCTTTTTGCTGCAGGAGTTTTTGCCCAGAATCAAAATGCCGGTCAAAATAATGTCTCACGGCAGAGCCAAAGCGTCGTTTATTTTACGCGCGATGTTTCTTCCGCAGGGCTTATGAAAGTCTACCGCGCGCTGAACCAGAAAATCGAGGGGAACGTGGGAATCAAGGTGAGTTTTGGCGGACCTGACGAGGAAGTTCTGCAGCCGGAGCTTTTGTGCGACCTTGTGAAAACGACCGGAGGCACGATGTTTGACGGAAACGGACTTTCGGGCAATAGGCGCACTTCGGAGATGAATCTTTCGTATGCGAAACGGCACGGATTCACGGAAATCGGAAAATGCGTGATGCTGAGCGACAGCGATTATATCAATCTGCCTTTGAATGGCGGAAATCTTTTGAAATACGCGCGAACCGGAAAAGAATTCGCCGATTTTGACATGCTGATTTCGGTTTTTCGTGTCCGGCTTCACATGCTTCCCGCGTTTGACGGAAACATCAAGAATATCTCGCTCTGTCTTGCAAATCGAAGCGGAAAGTGCATTATTCATTCCGGCGGCACGGACGAAAGTCATTACCACAGCACTCCGGCTGACGTTCTTGAAAAAAGCTTTGCCGACGCAGCAAAAGCCGTGCTTGACTACAAGAAAAACTGGGCGTTCATCAACGTTCTTGACGACATCGACCCACAGGACAACTGCCGAGGCGCAAAAAATCTCGGAAAAATCGGAATTATCGCCTCCAGCGACATCGTTGCCCTTGAGCAATGCACTTTGGACTTTGTGATTGAAAAAGCCGATGTTGACAGCTCCGCAAAATCCGAATGGAAAGCCGCCCACCGCGTTGGAATGGTCGAGCAGCTTGAAAAACTCGGCGGCGGCACAAGAAACTACCGGCTCGTGGAAGTGAAGTAGAGGTTGTGAAGAATAGGCTTTCTCATATTAAGTGTGAAAACGGAAAAATCAATTTCTTTTGTCATTTTTTTATATTTTGCGTGTTATAATTAGACATGCATTTTGTAGAAGCAAAGGGAATTCTTTCGGTGCGCAACGGAATGAACATTTACCGCGGCTGCACGCACGGCTGCATTTATTGCGATTCCAGAAGCCGCTGTTATCAGATGAACCACGATTTTGAGGACATCGAGGTGAAGCGGAATGCATCGGAACTTTTGGAGCAGAAACTTTCATCCAAGCGCAAAAAGTGCATGATTGGAACAGGCGCAATGTGCGACCCTTACATGCACTGCGAGGCGGAACTTGGTCTTATGCGCCGCTGCCTTGAAGTAATCAGCAGGCACGGATTTGGAGTTGCGGTTCAGACAAAAAGTGACTTGATTCTGCGCGACATCAATATAATAGAAGAAATCAACGAAAAATCAAAAGCTGTTGTTCAGATGACGCTTACGACTGCGGATAAAAATCTTTGCCGAATCATTGAGCCTGCGGTCTGCACCACGGACGAGCGCGCAAAAGTTCTTTCCGAATGCAGAAAGCGCAAAATTCCGACCGTTGTGTGGCTTTCGCCATTTCTTCCGTTTATAAACGATAATGAGCAGAATATCCGCCGCCTTCTGGAAATCTGCGTTCAGGAAAAAGTGCGCGGAATAATCTGCTTTGAAATCGGACTTACACTGCGCGAAGGAAACCGCGAATATTTTTACAGCAAACTCGATCAGCACTTTCCCGGTTTGAAGGAAAAATATATCCGCACCTACGGAGCCTCTTACGAAGTTACAAGCCCGGAAAATAACCGGCTGATGAGGCTTCTTGTGAGCGAATGTCAAAAAGCCGGAATCGAGTGGCGGCTGGAAAAAGTGTTTGAGTACCTGAACACGTTCCCCGAAGAAAAGCAGAATGCCACGCAGGGAATGTTTGAGTTTTAGAAAGACTTTCAGATTTTATGTTCAGAAAAATTTCTTGGTAATTTTTGCGCATTTCTGTTCTTCCGCTGATTGAATTGCGAACGCAAACTTTATAAAATTGCCTTATGATTCTGAATATTTTGGCTGTTGCGGCAGGCGGAGCGGTGGGAAGCGTTTTGCGTTATCTTTTTACGCTGATTCCGGTGAAGAGCGTTTTTCCGTTTCAGACTTTTGTTGTGAATATGCTTGGCTGCTTTGTGATTGGTGTTGTTACGGCGCTGGTTTCTTTGGCGGTGCAGAAGGTTTCTTTTAGGTTCAGTCCGCTTGTTGTGCTTTTTCTTAAGACTGGCGTTTGCGGCGGATTCACAACTTTTTCTACATTTGCGTTGGAAAGCGCGAATTTTGTTTCGGGGAAGAACTTTTTTATGGCAGCACTTTACGCTTTTTCAAGCTTGATTTTGGGAATTCTGTGCGTGATTGCCGGGCAAAATTGTATTCGGTAGTTAGGTTTTGAGCAACCGCGAAAGTTATTTATTCTCAAAATTATCTAATACTTTATTGACTGAAGTTCGTATTTTTGAGACAAGGTCATTGTTCAGTTGATTTTTAATTTTTTCAATATTTAGTGCGTTGTTATTTTTATTTATTAGATTTTCTTCTGGAATAAAAAGTTCATAAATTTCAATTTCAAGAATATCTGCCAATTTTACCAATGTTTCTTCTCTTGGCCAACGACGTTTTCCTTCTATATCATTTATATTTTGTGCCGAAACTCCAATTGCTTCTGCAAGTGTTTCTTGGGTAAATCTACCTTTTCTGTATTTCTTTATATTTTTTGAAAGCGTTTCTTTTAGTTCTATTACAGTCATACTTTCATTTTGCAAGTCATTTTAAAATTTATACACTTGCAAAATGAAATAGTTTTATATTATACTATCAATATGCAAGTCTTTTAGGACTTTAGATTTATATTATGAGGTTTTTATGAAACGAATTGGAAAAATTTTTACTTTATTTTTGGCTTTGATGTTTTGCTTTTTTGGGTGCAAAAACAATGAAGATGATTCTTCTTCAAAGAAAATTATTGCTACTTTTGAAGCAGAATATGAACCTGGTGTATCAGGAAGCCCTACTTTTATAAACGTTTATGATGATGGCTCTTTTGATATTTTTGTTTTGGATAGAGGGGAGAAAACTGTTTATTTTGAAGGAATTTATGAGGGAAATCCTGAGAAAGATGGTTTTGTGAATTTTATAGTTTTGAAAACTATTGACGATTCTTCTATGTATGATGAAGAATATGTAAGAATAAAAAATGGAAAATTTACTTTTTGGGGTCTGGATTTTATTCGGCAGTAATTGTTTGTGTTAGCGATGGGAAGGGCTTGTAAAATAGGAAATGCGTTAAGAAAAGTTGCGCATACTTGCAGCAATTTTTTAGCATTTACTATTTTATGGAGCGACAGCGTAACCCTGGACGTAGCGACTTCAAAAGAAAAGCCAATTGATTTTTTAAATTTTTGAAGATTCGACACTTTTTTTCTTTTCTGCTATGATTTTGGTATGAAAAGCGATTATCTTACTTCGAAACCGGCGTTTTATGCGCTTTTTGTTTTTTCTGTTCCGATTATAATTGGCAATTTGTTTCAGCAGCTTTACACGATGGTCGATTCGGCTGTTGTGGGGCGGTTTGTGGGTGAACAGGCTCTGGCGGCGGTCGGGGCGTCGTATTCGCTTACGGTTGTTTTTATTTGCGTGGCGATTGGCGGCGGCGTTGGTTCTTCGGTGATTGTGAGCAAGTATTTTGGCGCGCGCAATTTTTCTGCGATGAAGACTGCGGTGAGCACTGCGTTTTTGACGTTTTTGGGAATCAGCGTTTTTCTTGGCGCGGTGGGAATTGTTATAAATCGGCCGCTTCTTGTGCTTTTGAAGACACCTTCTGACGCGCTGGACATGGCGCTTGTTTATCTGCGGATTTACTTTTTGGGTTTGCCGTTTTTGTTCATGTACAACGTGATTTCTTCGATGTTCAATGCGCTGGGAAAGTCGCGGATTCCGCTTGTTTTTCTGATTTTTTCTTCTGTTCTGAATGTGGCGCTGGATTTTCTTTTTGTTGCGGTTTTTAAGACTGGAGTTGCCGGAGCTGCTTGGGCCACGCTGATTGCGCAGGGGCTTTCGTGCGTTTTGTCGTTCGCGGTTTTTATGAGCACGCTTGGAAAATTCAAGGATTCCGGTTGTGTGGAGGCGGCTGGAGAAGTTGCCGGCGGCGTGAGTTGCGGCGGAAAGTTCCGTTTTTTTGACGGACGCGAGCTTGCTTCAATGGCGAAAATTGCGATTCCTTCTATATTACAGCAGTCCACTGTTTCAATCGGGATGATGCTGGTTCAGTCCGTTGTCAACAGTTTTGGCTCGGAAGCTCTTGCCGGATATTCCGCGTTCAGCCGGATTGCCTCGATTGCGATTGTTCCGATGGCGGCAATAAACAACTCGATGTCTTCGTACACGGCGCAAAATATCGGGGCTGGAAAACCGGAGCGCGTTGTAAAAGGCTACCATGCGGCGAATCTTATGGTCGCGTTTTTTGCGGTAACGCTCTGCGTGTGCATTGAGATTTTTTACCGTCCGCTGATTTCTCTTTTTATCGGTGCGGGTGGAAGCGAAACTGCGCTGCGAACCGGTCAGGCGGCTTTGCGTTTTGAAGGATTTTTTTACTGCTGGATAGGATTTAAAATGGCCTGCGACGGACTTTTGCGCGGTGCGGGCGACATGAAAGTTTTTACGCTGGCAAATTTAATCAATCTTTCAATCCGCGTGGTTGTTTCGGTCGTATGCGCGCCCCGGTTCGGAATTGAATGGGTCTGGTATTCTGTTCCAATGGGCTGGTTCATGAACTTCGTGATTTCATTCTCGGAATACAAGACAGGTAAGTGGAGAAGGGGAATAGAAAGATGAATGATAAGTTAGTGGAATATCAAAAAATTCAAGCGATTGCAAAAGTTGTTTTGGAGGAAATTGAAAAATTCATAACTGAAAATAGCACAGAAAAGGAAATTGCAGAACAATGTAAAAAATTGCTGGAGAAATACGGAATTCAAGAAACTTGGTATTACAACTGTCCTGCGTTGGTTCTGTTAGGAAGCCGAAGTTGTGTTTCAATTTCTGGGAAAGATTATTTTCCTTCTGAAGAAAAAGTCGGTACAGAAAATCTTATAACAATAGATTTGAGTCCTTTGAAAAATAGAATTTGGGGAGATTGTTCAAGAACATTTATTTTTGAAAACGGAAAAATTCAAAGAAAAGAAAATATCAAAAATGCCGAATTTGCAGAAGGTTTAAAAATTGAAGAAAACTTACATAATCATTTTAAAAATTATGTAAAACCCGGAATGACTTTTGAGCAAATTTATTTTGAAATGAATAATGAAATTCAAAAACTCGGATATGAAAATCTGGATTTTTTAGGCAATGTTGGACACACAATCGAAACTGAAAAAGAAAATCGTCTATATTTTGAAAAAGACAATAAGACAAAATTGAATGAAAATATGCTTTTTACATTTGAACCTCACATCAGAAAAGTTGGCAAAAAATGGGGTTTCAAATTGGAAAATATATATTATTTTTCTGCAGGCTGTGTGGAAGAATTGTGAAAATGCCGAAAAAATAACGGAAAATCATTTATAAAGGAGACAAACTATGAACGAAACATTAAAAATTCTTGAAACCCGCAGGAGCTGCCGCAAATTCAAGCCGGATATGATTTCGGAGGAAGATTTGAATGCCGTAATCCGTGCCGGAACTTTTGCGCCGACTGGCAAAAATCTTCAGTCGCCAATAATTATTTCGGTTACAAATAAGGAGCTCCGCGACAAAATCAGCGAGGAAAACCGTAAAATCGGCGGATGGACCGAAGGCTTTGATCCGTTTTACGGTGCTCCTGTAATTCTGATTGTTCTTGCCGACAAAAGCGTTTCGCCTAACTACATTTATGACGGCTCTCTTGTTATGGGAAACCTTATGAATGCGGCGAAAAGTTTAGGGCTTGGCTCAATTTGGATTCACCGCGCAAAGCAGGAATTTGAAAGCGACTTTGGCAAAAAAATTCTTTCAGACCTTGGAATAAAAGGCGATTTTGAGGGAATCGGACATGTCGCACTTGGTTATGTTGCTGAAGGTGGAGAAGCTAAAGCTGCCCCTCGCAAAGAAAATTACGTTTATTGGGTAAAATAATTTTTTAATTTTGTGATAGTATGTTATTATAGAAAATAAGATGGAGGATGCTATGTTTTATAATTTTATGGAACTGCCTGACAAAACAATAATCAGTCATTCTGAACTTATAAAAAAAGATGGCAAAGAACAGGTTAAGGTTTATATTGAAAAGCCGATTTATGGTGGATTTGCGACAGCAACTTGTTATCTTCCTGAATATAAATGGACGGAAGTTTCTGGATTTACCGAAAAAGAAATGGAACATTTGAAAGACATTGTAGAATCCGAAGCTCACATGATTTTTGAGTTTGCGGCAAATGGAGGATTTGAAAATGCCGCAAATAATAATTCACGGATTCCCAATCATGCATTGAATCTTCTTTTGCGTGTAATTGAAGGGCGTTCATTTGAGATTATATCCAAATGGCAAGATTTATTTGGCGAGATAAAATTTTACTGTTAAGAATTTCATTTTCGGAATACAAGACAGGTAAGTGGAAAAAAGGGATTGAAATCACCTAAACCTTATAGTTATCAATATGTTCCGAAAGTTGAATTGCAAACTTTTTGTTTTCTGCGGAAGTGTCTATCAATTTTGAAACATTTGAATTTATGGCTTTGGTTGAACTTTCAATTTTTTCAGTTCTAAGATAAAGTGTCTCTGAAAGTTGCTCCAAATCTTTCACTTGGGAAACAACATTTTCAATTCCGCTTGTCATTTGCTCCTGGCTGTCGATAATTGTGTGTGTCGTTTCTTTTATATTGCTAAGAGCGTCCACAATCTGTTTGCTGCCGACAGTTTGTTCTTCCATTGCAGAACGGATTTCTGTTATAAGTGTATTGTCTTCGGAAATCTGGTTCACAATATCAGAAAACATAGTTCCAGCGGAATTTGCAGCATTCATAACTTCGTTTATATTTGAAATAACTGTGGACAAAGTCTGTTTTATCTGATTTGACTGATTTGTTGTGCTTTCAGAAAGTTTTCTGATTTCATTTGCAACAACCGCAAACCCTTGACCAGATTTTCCAGCATGAGCGGCTTCGATTGCGGCATTCATTGCAAGGAGATTTGTCTGCTGGGCAACAGATTCAATCATCTTGTTTGTATCCAAAAGTTTTGTTGATTCTTGGGCGACCATATCAACAAGTTTAACAACATTTTGAATTTTACTTTTTCCGTTTTCTGATTCAGAAGAAAGCTGATTAAAACTGATACCAAATTTATCAACATTTTCTGTGATTGATTTTATATTTGAAATCATTTCTTCAACCGCAGCCGAACTTTGAGAAAGTGCGTTGTTTTGTTCGTTTATCTGATTTGATAATTTTGCGGTAAGAGAATTCATTTTTTCCATTGTATCTACGGTAAGAGAAACTGTGTCCTGCTGTTGTTTTGCGTGGTTTGCAAGATCTGTTGAATTTTCAGTTATCTGCTTGATTTCTGTTAAAATATCAGAAGAATTCTTTTCAATATTTTCTGCAACATTGTTCAAAGAATCAATATTCTGCTTTGAAGAACTGACCATGTTGTTCATCGAGTCAACAAATGTGTTTATATTTTGCCGCATTGTATTAATTTCGTTTTTTCCTGCCTGACAGGTAAGCCGCAAAGCCAAATTTCCTTCCGCCATTTTTTCAAGCGTTTTTGAAGTTTCGATAATCGGTTTTGAAAATTTATTTGAAAACAAGACAGAAAGTATTAGAGCAAGCGCAAAAACAAAAATGATTGTTGCAAATATACTCAGACTTAGTTTGCGGAATTGAGCCTTTTCATTCTTTTGAATCGATTCCAGTTCTGCATTTATATCATCGTAATAATTTCCGCTGCTGACAATCCAGTTCCACGGTTTGAATAGCATGGAATAAGTTCTTTTTGGGGCGACAGTTGTTCCATCAGCTTTTGTAAAATAAAATTCGGTAAAACCGCCATCAGGATTATTATTTACAACATTCATGATTTCTTTGATAATCGTAACACCATTCTGATCTGTAAGGTTCTGACGGTTCTGACCTTCATTAAATGGTAAAATAGGATGGGCAATAAGAGTAAAATCAGTGGAATCAATCCAAAAATAGCCTGAATTATCGTTTCCGTAGCGCAACGATTTTATCAAAGTTTTGGCTTTTTGCTGCGCCTCATTTTCAGAGATAACACCAGAAATCTGTTCTGAATAAATCTCTTTTAGAAGCGAAACTATATTCTGAATTTGAAACTTTACGCTTTCATCATAACCCTTCATTCTTTCTTCGCGGATTGTTTCCGTGCTGAATTTTTGAATTCTTCTTTTTTGTTTTGGGAATATTTTACAGCACGGTATCTATCAAATCGTGATAGAGCAATTTTTTGTTTGAACAAAATTTGGGCGTTCCCCATGAGCTGGTTTCGACACGCTCAACCAGCTCATGGGTCGGGCGTTCCAACCTTCGCTGCCGCTCATTCCTCCGCAACCTTTGGTTGCTCCGGAACTTCGGGTCTTCATGCCCTAACGCATAATTACTTTTTCAAGTGCATTTTTTCAGTTTTCATAATTCGCTATTTTTCTTCATCTAGTGTATAATAAAAAAAATTGCGGAACGGATGGCGAAAAATGGCTGAAAATCAGAATCTTTCACACGAGGCAGCGCGGCGGTTTACTTATCTTATGAACCAGATTGACGAGCTTTATCACAAAGTGAATGCAAAAAGTGCTCTTTCGGACAGCGTTTCTTGGATTCTTTACTGCCTTTTCGATATGGGCGGTCCGTGCAACCAAAGCGAGTTCACGCGTCTTTACGGAATCAGCCGCAAAACGATAAATTCCGCCCTTTCAAAACTAGAGTCGCTCGGTCTTGTAAAGCGGACTGCAGGCGATGGTCGCAACGTGATTGTTTCTTTAACGGAACAAGGTCTTGCGCTTGCAAAAAAATCAGTTGAACCAATGATTGCCGCAGAAAATTCAGTTTTTGACACCTGGACGCAAGCCGAAAAATCCCAGTTTTTTTCGCTCATGGAAAAATACAAGTCCGCTCTGGAAAAACAGTTCAAGGTTCAGGAGTTGATTTGAGTTTTCATACGGTTTAATCAGTGTCGCTTATATAGTCAAAATTCTGTATTTTTTATTTCCAATGCTTTTTTGTCTTTTGCATTTAATGCAGAAACTGCTTTTAGTCCGGTTGCTTTTTCGTATTCTTGTTTTGCTGTGTTTGCAACTTTTCCGCCGCGGATTGCAACGTTTTTGTTTTCTTCAATTCCTTGCGGCTGTTCCTGTTTTGAGATTGAAGTTGCGGTTACTTCGGCAAGCATGTTCAGGACAAGCTCTATATTTGTCATATTGTCACGTAGATTTTCCTTCTTCAGGTCTTTTTTTTGCTTGTATTCTTTTATTGAAAGTCCGCTCCAGGCTTTTGTCATTTCATTTGTAAGAATCGCAAAATCCTTTTCTCTTTCAATTCCACGTGCTTTCCATTCGTCTGTAAGTTCTTTGCGAATTTCTATAGTTTGAAGCCGCTGATTTATCCAGCCTTCGGGATAGCCTTTTGTCCTATAAAAGTCAGCACCGCGTAAAATTGCTTTTTCTGGATCTGCAATTTCATCCAATCTGTCAGAACCGACTTGTGCTAACCACATTTTAAATGGTTCAGCTTTTGGTGAAGGAATTGACTGAATCAGGCGGAGTATATTTTTTGTAGAAAGACAGTCGGTTTGTCTGAGTTTTCCATCTGCTGCAAGTAATTTCAACCGGTTACAATCTGTAACCAGTTCACTTCCTTCTGTTTTGAGACGATTTTTTAAAACTTTCCAATAATTTCTTGCCGATTGATAGTCAATGCTTTCTGTTAGGACATTTACAACATCCACCACAGAAAAATACCAGTCCTCTTCTTCTTCGTTCCATAAATAGCGGATTTTTTTGTTTTCAAAAAGTTTGATTTTGTTCTGAGAATTTTCCATACCAAGCCCCATTTTGTTTTGATTTTCAGCGCAAGTCCAACTTCAAGCCTGAATTATGGTAAAGAAAAAGGATAATAAAAATTCAAAAATAAAAAGATGTGCATACTAAAAGATGTTGATGAAATGTTGGAAATATTCTTCTGCACATTGGACTTTACATTTTTAATATAACAGAAGTTTTGTGAATTTACAACGACAATTGTAAGCCTTTTAATTATATAGTGATTAAATTCCGTTGACATTTTTCCTATAAAAATGTATGTTTATTAATTGTCCGATTTCGGACTAAACAAGATTTTCGGGTCAAGCTCGAAAATGACAGAGTAATGTCATTGCCCGGCTGACTGGGCAATCTGCCTGATTTTGGGATGTTTTCTTTTAACTGTGTTTTGCGGATTAATGCGAATCCTCGGAATTTGAAACTTTCTTCGGTGTTGCATTTTTGCGCAAGGGATACGGAGAGCGCGGAGCGGACGACGCCGCAGGTGGCGGCTGTAGGCGGATGCCGGAACCCGGAGCAGCCCGGTACGGCGAGCTTTGCGAGCCGTATGCGTCCAGATTTTTATTTTCGTGCTGATTTTTTGAGGAATTTTTATGGATATTAAGCTTTCGGATCATTTTACGTTTGGCAGGCTGATTCGGTTTACGCTGCCGTCGATTGGAATGATGGTTTTTACGTCGATTTACAGCGTTGTTGACGGAATTTTTGTTTCGAACTTTGTGGGAAAGACTGCTTTTGCCGGGCTGAATCTTATTATGCCGGTGATTATGATGCTTTCGGCGGTCGGTTTTATGCTTGGAACTGGCGGAACGGCGCTGGTCGCGAGGTTTTTGGGCGAGGACGACAGGAAGAGGGCGAACGAGACTTTTTCGCTTTTGATTTATGTTTTGATTGGGCTGGGGCTTGTGATTTCTGCTGTTGCGATGATTTTTATGCGGAAGATTGCGACGGCTCTTGGCGCGGAAGGAGAGCTTCTTGAAAACGCGATATTATATGGAAGAATTTTGTGCGGCACGCTCACGCTTTTTATGCTTCAGACTTCTTTTCAGACTTTTTTGAGCGCGGCGGAACGTCCTGTTATGGGTTTTGTTCTTACGGTCAGCGCAGGAATTACGAACATGGCTCTGGACGCGCTGTTTGTGGCGGTCTTTAAATGGGGGCTTGTAGGTGCGGCTGCTGCGACTTGTATGAGTCAGGTTGTTGGCGGTCTTGTTCCTCTTGTTTATTTTTTCAGTCCGAACAAGTCGGCTCTGCGGCTTGGAAAGGCGAAATGGAACGGTGTGATTCTGTTCAAGACTTTTACGAACGGCTCTTCGGAACTGCTTTCGAATATTGCGATGTCGATTGTTAGTATTCTGTATAATCTTCAGCTTATTCGTTTTGCTGGCGAGAACGGAATTGCCGCTTACGGCTGTCTGATGTATGTGGGATTTATTTTTGCGGCGGTTTTTCTTGGCTGGGGAATCGGAACTTCGCCGATTGTAAGCTATCATTACGGTGCGGAAAACCGTGCGGAACTGCAAAATCTTTACAAGAAGAATCTTTTGGCGATGGGTGTTTTTGGGCTTGCGATGTTTGTTTCGGCGGAGGCATTGTCCGTTCCTTTTTCAAGGCTTTTTACCGGATATGATGAGGAGCTTTTTGCGCTTACAAAACGCGCTTTTCATCTGTATTCGTTTTCGTTCCTGCTGACTGGGTTCAATATGTTCGGCTCGTTGTTTTTTACCGCTCTGAACAACGGTCTTGTTTCCGCGCTGATTTCATTTATGCGCACGCTTGTTTTTCAGGTTCTGTGCGTTTTTATTCTGCCGGCTCTGCTTGGAATCGACGGAATCTGGCTGAGCGGAATTTCCTACGAGATTCTTTCCGCTGCGGTTGTTGCCGTGTGTTTGGTGAAATTCAGGAAAAGGTATGGATATTAGAGAAAAGAGGCGTGAAGGGGGCGGGGCGAGTTATTGCTCTTCTTTTTCCAAAATTTCCGAGTAATAATGCTTTTTCCCGTCCAGGCTTACGTAGCGAATTTGTTCTTCTTCCTGATAGCAGAGAATAAAATTCGGCGAGCCGGGAACAGTGTATTCCAAATCGAACGGCAAATCCGCAAAACTGTATTCTGTATACGGTTTACCAGCAGAATCAATAAGCGGTTCTGTGGGATTTAAGCCCTTGTCAATTTCGCCACCCAAAGCCCAGTTGCTGGGGCAGTGCGGAATTTCATATTCAAAAATTCCCCTGTCGGTTTTTACGGTAAGCGTCTTGTCGGAATTTGTGTCGTTTGTAACAAGAAAATGTGCGTCGCCGTTCTCGTCTTTCCACACGGAAGTTACAAAAAGATAATTGTGATGGTCAACGTTTTCAATTTTTGCGTCAGAAAGCAGCTGCGGATAAAAAATCGTACCAAAATTGTTTGAGACCATCGCATTTTTCATTACAAGATTTTTGTGCGACCATGAAACGCCGTTTTTTGAGCGTTCGTTGTTTTTTCCGTAGTCCAGGTAAAGCGGAAACCATTTTCCGCCGCCGTTCACGTAAAGGTTTCTGAACGAAACATTGTCAACATCGCTGAATTCAAGCTGAAACATCACGCACGCATTCACATAAGCTTTGTTTTCCGCTCCGAAATTAACGGAAGGAATTTCAAAACGCACATTGTCAAAATGAATCTCGCCGGTTTCGACCTGCGAAATCCATTTGCCGTTCACTTCGTTTCTTCTTGAACGCTGGTCGCCGTAAATCTGGATTCCGTCCAGATGAAGCTCGCCTGCAAGTGCCTCGTGCGCCAGATCGTAGACGTAAAGATTTTTCGCATAGAATTCACGCAGCGGATTCATCGCATCCGAAGTGAATCCCCCAATCTTGCAGTTGTTCAACGTAATGTAGGAGCTGCTCACGTTTCCGCCGAACGAGCAGTTGTTAAAAACAAAATAAACTTTTCCCACTGTGAAATTCGTCGATTCATCCGCACCGCAATTTTGGCTGTCAGGAATATTTTTGCAATCCCAAGAATTCTGGCGGATTCTGTTCGGATCGTAATCTGAATAGATTTTGCAGGAGAAAAAAATGAAGGCAACGGCAAGGAAAATAGGGATCGTTTTCATTTTTATCACAAAATCCCTTCGCAAATCTGAATAATTTTTTCAAAATCGATTTCTTCGATGGCTTGGCAAAGTTCACGGCATTTTGATTTTAATTTTTGGGGCAAATCAAGTTCATTTAGTGTGGCAAATTCTTTTTCAACATCTTCAAGTTTTCCGCTCTTTGCAGAATTTCTGATTTTTTCAAAAAGCTCATAGATTTCTGTTTCTGAGGCAGGTTTTAAGTTCGTTTTTGGTTCTTCTAAATCGTTAAGCTGATTTTTTAGAGCATTTTGTGCTTCTGAATATTTTTTCAGCAGTTCCGGTGTTTTTTGTTTTATGATTTCAAGATTTTTCTTATTGGCGGCTTTTTCAAGTTCTGCGGCACAAACGCTTAAATCTTCAAAACCGCAGACTTTTGCTGAACTTTTTAACGCGTGAACTTCAATTTTATAGGAATTTAATGCATTTTCATCTGAGTTTTCAATTTTTTTCTCAAATTCCATAATCAATGCGGATTTTTTTTCAATCTGAGAATAAAATGTTTTCAGAATTGTTATGTCAGTTCTATTTTTGTCGTTTTTTTGCGCCGAATTTTCTGTTTTTTCTAAAAAAATGCATTTTTCGCGCGGAATTCTCGTTTTCATTACGCGGTAAAGTTCGTTCTCTTCAATCGGTTTTGAAAGAAAATCATCAAATCCCGACGCAAGAAATTTTTCCCGCGCGCCGTCCACCGCATTCGCAGTAAGCGCCACAATGCAATTTTTTTTGCCCGATTTTTTTTCGTCTTCGCGGATATGCGCAGTCGCTTCTTCTCCATCCATAACCGGCATCATGTGATCCATAAAAATTATGTCGAAATTTTCGTTTTTTGCCTTTTCAACCGCTTCAGCTCCATTTGTACAAGTTTCGACCGAACATTTATATTGGGCTAAAAATCCTTGCGCAACCAGAATATTCACTTCATTGTCATCCACAACAAGAACTTTTGCACTTGGAGCAATAAAATTGATTTTTTCTTCTATTATACTGCTCTTTTCTTTCGCGACAATTTGCGGAATTGCAAAACAGAATTCGCTGCCTTTGCCATACTCGCTTTTTACGCTAAAAGTTCCGCCCATCAATGAAACAAGCTGCTTTGAAATTGCAAGCCCAAGTCCGCTTCCTTCTTTTTTGCGGTTGTGCAGCATATCAACCTGTTGAAAAGAGTTGAACAGTTTTTCTAAATCTTCCGGTTGGATTCCAATTCCTGTGTCCTGAACAGAAAAATCAAGAAGAATTTTTTCACCTTCAATAAAATCTTTTTTCACATTTCCAGCAGAATTTTCAGGATTTTCGTGAAGTTTTACATTGATTCTGATTTCACCGTCCTCAGTGAATTTTGCGGCATTTCCTGCAAGATTCAAAAGAACCTGTTTTATGCGGATGTCATCGCCAAAAAGCCAGCGTGGAACATTTTCTTCAATTTTTACAAAAAGTTTTACCGATTTAGAAGAAATCCGCACTTTCACAATTGATTCAAGGTCATCTATCAAAGTCTGAAGATTGTAATTTGCCGGAATAATTTCCAGTTTTCCAGATTCAATTTTTGAAAAATCCAGAATATCGTTTATGATTGTAAGAAGAGTGTGCGCCGCCCGGTTAATTTTTTCAAGGTAACCTGCGGTTTGCGGCGAAACTTTGTCTTTCAGCGCAATTTCCGAAAATCCCACGATTACATTCATCGGCGTTCGGATTTCGTGGCTCATTGTTGCAAGAAAAGTTGATTTTGCGCGGTTTGCACTTTCAGCTTCAGCTTTTGATTCCCGCAGCCGGATATTTTGTTTTGCCCGAAGCACCAGATTCATTTGCCGGATTATAACGCAAAAATAGCCGAGCAGGGCAAAAAGATAAAGATTCGGCTTGTAGAAAATTTCCGGGTCAAGTTTCTGCACAAAAAGAATCTCTGTTATAATAATTGCAGTTGCCACCAACATCAGCGGAATTACAACAAGCGGAGAAAGATTAAAAATAATCACAGAAACAAGACAACTCGTAAAATAAAGCGCAAAATCAAGTTGGCTTGTCGTATGAAAATCCACAAAAAGCATAATCACGTTCCAAAAAATTATGAACGCAACATACAGATGAGAAATAAAAATTACGTTTTTTTGTTTTGAATGAAGTTTGTTGCGGCAAGGTCGGTTCAAAAGATAAGCAAAAATTGAAACAGCAACCAAAGAAACGTAAAGAATATTGTAAAATCTTTGCCATTTCATAAAATCAGCATCTTTAAAAATATTGCTGAAAATTATAATTCCTGTTTCCAAAAACGCAATAATCGGCGCAACGCTGTTTAAAACGGAGCAATTGTTAAGCGCCGCAAGAAAAATAACTTCATCTTTTTCCTGCTGATTCTGAATTTTATAGTCATTTTTGTGCGTAAATTTTAATTCAGACTTTTTATTGAAGTTTTGCAAAAAAATCTCCAATCCGCTTCAAAATTTCTTCCGGTTTTGTCGTCTTTAAAATATATCCTTCCGGTTTTAACGCCATTGCATTTTTTACATTTTCAACATCGCTTACGCCAGTCAAGAAAAATACCGGAATATCTTTTGTGTTTTCTTCTGAACGAATCATCTGAAGCGTCTGAAGTCCATCGCAGACCGGCATCAAATAATCAAGAAGAATCAAGTCAGGTTTTTGCGTTCCCAAAAGCGAAATTGCCGCCGTTCCAGATTTTGCCACAGTCGTTTTGTAGGAATCCTTTAAAATATTCACCATTGTGCGAAGCATTACCGAATCATCGTCAACAATCAAAATGTGCCGCCGCTCGTCTTTTTCCGCCTCAGATTTTTGCGCAAGGGAATTCTCATCTGAATTATTTTTCTGATGAAACGCCTCAAAAATCAAGTTAATTTTGTCCATAACCGTCGAAAGCATAACCGGCGTAAGAACAATTCCTGCAATATTTCCGTCCCAAGGCGTTACGTAGTCGCGGTAATCATTTTCGTTTCCGATAAAAAGCACAGGAAATTTTTTTGTGTCCGGGTTAGAAATCAAAGCGTGAAAAACCTGCGCATCCCCATGCGAAAGTTCCTTTGAATAAACCACAATCAACGAAGGCTGAAATTCAAGAATTTTTGCCAAAAGAATTTCCTTGTTAAATTCCAGCATTTTTGTTTCATATTTTCGCGAAAGAGAATTAAAAATTTCGCTTGCCGGTTTTGAAATATTCGCCACAAAAATAATTTTTTCCATAAACAAAATTATATCAGTTTTATACTTAAAATGATAGAAAAATTTTTTGCGACAATTTTTTTAACAGAATATTATGGGCGGTCCGGCAAGAACCTTCGGCACTTGCCGTCGTTATGTCCGCCCTTCGCTAACGCTCATTGTTTTGTTTGGTTTCGGCAAGCTCAACCGGCACAAAACAACTTCGGGACTCCCAGCGCTACCGCATCCGCCTACAAAAGTTCTCTGACTTTTTCTAAAACTTCCACGTCCGCTGGAAGCCATTTTACGCTTTCAAGTTTTTCAGCGGAAAGCCAAGCCGCGTTCTCATGCTCCAAAAGCGTAAGTTTCCCCGAAACAACCGAGCACAAAAAACATTCCATTTTCAAGTGAAAAGCAGGGTAGTCGTATTCAACCGTGCAGAGCTTTTGTTCCGCCTTGATTTCCGTTGCAAGCTCCTCTCGTATTTCCCGGACAATCGCCTGTTCCGCGCTTTCGCCCGCCTCAATCTTTCCGCCCGGAAATTCCCACCAGTCCTTCCATTCGCCGTAGCCGCGCTGAGTCGCGAAAATCTGCTTTGTGCCGTCAGCTGCTGTGCGGAGAATCACCGCCGCGGAAACGTGGATTTGCTTCATTTTTATGCCTCGCTATTTTTTTTAGTCAATTATCGCTGTTTTTTCCCATTTTGTCAGTGCGCGTTATAAAATCGTTGAAAAGTCCGTCTGGAACACGGTTGTGAAGCGCGAATCTCATTGTGATTGGCTTGTTGCCTTCCGCGCTTTTCGGAAATGTTGAGACTTGTCCAAGATAAGTGAACGGCTGAGTCACGTTTTCCACCTGTTCAAATTTGCGCACAAAAAGATGAAGACGGATTTTTCTTTCGATGTTGCGGATTAAGTTCTGTCCGACTTCGGAATTTTGCGTTGTACTGTTTGGAGACTGCCACTGAAAATGTTCCGGCGTTATGAATTTGTCAGCATAATTTATGGAATCCTTTATGTCCGCGTCCTTGTGCAGATTTACGAAAAGAAAATAATCCGGCTTTGCGGAAGTTATAAGCCCTTGCCCGCGGAATGAAGAATGAATTTTTGTGTAGTTGCATAAAAGTGCCGCATCGCGCATCGTGTATTTCTGGTAAAGCTTAAAAAACGGCAAAGTTCCGTTTTCAGAATAATCATCTGAACCGAATTCGTTCTGATAGCGTAAAAGATTGTATTGAATCAGGTCTTCAAGCCAAAGTTTTTTCTGCGCAGAAAATTCCGAGTTTTTAAGTGAGTTGACTGTATTTTGGTTGAACGAAACTGAATCACCGTCAAAATCAAAAATCGCCTTTTTGTAGCGCGTTTTTTCGCTTGAATCAAAATAAGCTCCGCTTAACGTCCGGCAGGCGTGAATGATAGAAGTTTTATTCACAAAAGAAAGATATTTTTTCGCCTTTTCAGAAATTTCATCAACAGAAGCTGAATATTTTTCGGAATTAAAAACTGTCTCCGCAATAATCCATTCTTCCGCGCGTTTTGCAGGCGAATAAAAACTCAAAAGCCGCATAAGCTGGATGAAAGACTCGTCTTCGTTCATCAAAGAAAATTCCGGATGAGATTCCTTTTCTATGTATGCGGCAAATTCAAAATACGTCTTGTAGTTCGGGCTGAAAACCGTAAACCGCACAGGATCAACGCTTCCGTCGTGCTTTAGATAATCCACAAGAAACGGAACTTTTCCGCCGCAAATGTGCTTGAACGAAAGATAAGATTCCTTCATATATTTCAGCGACATGAATTTTTCGTTTTCAAGCTGTCGCAGAATCTGCTCCTTTGTAATTTTATCCATGTGGATGTAAGTTCCGTTCGGCAAATCCGCAAAATCATTTGCAACTTCAAGTTTCAAGGAGTCGCGGTCGTAGTCCTGCTTTCCGTTCAGGGCAATTGCCATCAGAAAAGATTTTTTGTAGTTCCCGATAAAGTCCAGAACCGTGACGAATTCCTTGCCGTCTAGTTTGCGCAGTCCCCGTCCAAGCTGCTGGATAAAAATGATTGAAGAGTCGGTCGGACGCAGAAGCAGAACTGTGTTCACGGACGGAATGTCGATTCCTTCGTTAAAAATATCGACTGAAAAAATATATTGAAGCGGAGAATTGTCATCTTCCAAAAGACGTGCGTATTTTTCACGGATTTCAACGCTGTCTTCTCCTGAAAGGGCGACGGCAATTTGCCCGTTGTTTTTTGAAAGTCTCTTGTTGAATTCCTGCGCCATATATTTTGCGTGTTCTACAGTTGCGCAGAATCCAAGCGCCTTTTGTTTTTCGCCGTCGTGTCCGTAGAAAATCATTTTTTTTATGATGTAGTCAACGCGGCGGTTCACCATCAGCATGTCTGCAATTTCTTCTATATATTTGCTTGTGCCTGGTTCAGCCTTGATTTTTGAATAGTCGATTCCTTCCGCATCCGTCAGGCCAAAATAATGAAAAGGGCAGACTAAATCGTGCGAAAGCGCGTCCCGCAGGCGGATTTCAACTGCGACATTGTTGTCAAAAATTGAATAAATGTCGCCATTGTCGCTTCGCTCCGGTGTTGCTGTAAGTCCGAGCAGAAATTTAGGTGTAAAATGCGCAAGAATATTTTTGTAGCTTTCGCTTGAAGCGTGATGGGCCTCGTCCAAAACGATATAGTCAAAGGCTTCTTTTGCAAATTCATTGTAGTGGCGGCTCAATGTGTCGCGTGTCGCAAAAAGATACTTGCAGTTTTTGTCTTTCTGATTTCCTGTAAAAAATCCTGAGGAATAATTTTCTTCCGTTGCAGAGCAGATTGTGTCAAAGGATTCCTTCGCCTTATTTAGAATGTCCTCGCGGTGGACAATAAAAAGCAGATGCTCAGGCTTTACCTGCAGCGCGTCGAAAACGGACATATAAGTTTTTCCGCTTCCGGTTGCGGCGATTGCAAGCGCCTTTTTTGCGCCGGTTTTTCTGAGCCGGTCAAGTTTTACAATCGCTTCGGCCTGCATTTCGTTCGGCTGGATTATGGACGGAGATTTTTCGTCTGTAAAACTGCTGTATGAAAATAAAAGTTTCGGCTCCTGCTTTTGCTGGCGTTTTACTTTTGAAAGATAGTCGCGGTAAGAAATCAAAAAATCATCGGAATATTCTTTTGCCCACGGACTTTTCCAGAGCGTTTCAAATTCGTCAAGAACGGATTTTGTAAAAATGCCGGGTTCCTGCTTTTCTCCGCAGTTTTCATTTTGAAGGACGTTCCATTCAACATTCGTTTTTAGCGCCCGGCCTGTTATATTTGAAGAGCCGATTATGACCGTCCACTTTTCTGATTCAGGGCTGTTCTTGTGGAAGAGATAGCCTTTTGCATGGAAGCCGTCGTTTTGCGTTGGCGGAACATAAATCTTAAGATGAATATTTTTGAATTTGGAAAGCCGCTCAAGAACCTGCGGGTTTGTCATTTCCTTGTAAGTTGTTGTAAGAATCTCGCCGTGAATATTGCGCGTTTCAAGTGCCTTTAACGTTTCAAGCAGAACCTGCAATCCTCCGTAAGTGATGAACGCCACGCTGATTTTGAACTGAGAGCAATCATTCAGGTTTTCAACAAGCTCATTATAAAAACTTCGGACAGGCCCGTTCGTGATAAGGTGAGACTCTTCCATAATGCCGCCGAATCCTTTATTTTGTGATGAAAAAGCGTCCTAAAAACCGTTCGTTTTTTGGGACA
>ONHK01000024.1 GCA_900317625.1 uncultured Treponema sp. | reverse complement strand
TTCCTTTTGTTCCGAATAAATTCAAAATGGCCTCCTTCTTGGAGACCATTTTAATATATGATTTTACTGATTTTTAGGTGGTGGTAATTAGACGGTTACTTTTTTTTACTTGATTTGGAACTGGAAAATGTTTGTCATGCGAGTTGCTGAAGTTTTTCGCGGATAAACTCGCTTTTTTCTTTCAGCGCGATTTTTCCTGTGCTTAATATAAGAATATTCGGGCGTTTTGAGTCAAGCGAAACTGTGCCTGAAGATGTTCTTATAAGTTTCAGGACTTTATCAATTGAAATGTCTGACACTTTTGCAAATTCAATTGTTGCTTTTCCTTGATGTTCTTTTATTGAGGCAATATTTAATTTGCGGCAGATGATTCTAATGTCAGCAAGCGAAAGAAGACTGCTGGCTTCATCTGGAATCGGACCGAATCTGTCTTCAAGTTCAAGGTAAACACTGTCGAGTTCTTCGTTTGTTTGAATTGCCGCAATTTTTTTGTAAATTTCCATTTTAGTCTGTGGATTCTGAACGTAACTGTCTGGAATGAAGCCTGTGTATTCAAGTTCCATAAGAACTTCGGGAATTTCCTTGTATTCTTCCTGTGCCATAAGTCTGTTTACAGCTTGATTTAAAAGCCGGACGTAAAGATCAAAGCCGACTGAATAAACATTTCCTGACTGGTCGCGACCGAGAAGATTTCCTGCTCCGCGGATTTCCATATCTTTCATAGCAATCTTGAAACCACTGCCAAGTTCTGTAAAATCGCTTATAACTTGAAGTCGCTTCATTGCAATTTCACTTAAGGATCTATTTTCCGGATATAAAAGGTATGCATATGCTTTTTTATCGCTTCTTCCCACTCGTCCTCTGAGCTGATAAAGCTGAGAGATTCCGTACATATCAGCGCGGTCGATGATTATCGTGTTCACATTTGGAATATCTATCCCGTTTTCTATGATTGTGGTCGCAACAAGAACATGGAAACCTCCAAGTTTAAAACGCCTGAAAATATCATCAAGTTCCTCGCTTGACATTTGTCCGTGGGCAACTTCAATCAGCATTTCTGGAAGCAGCCGTTCCAGCTTGATTCTTGTTTCGTTCAAGGATTCTACGCGGTTATGAAGATAAAAAACTTGTCCGCCCCGCTCTATTTCCCGTCTTATTGCAGCGGCGACTTTTTCTTCTGAATATTCATCAACAATTGTTTCTATTGGTTTTCTAATCTGCGGTGGAGTTGTTAAAAGGCTCATATCGCGGATTTTTAGAAGGCTCATGTGTAAAGTTCTAGGAATTGGTGTTGCGGACATGGAAAGACAGTCGATATTGTTTTTTATTGTTTTAAGTTTTTCCTTGTCTTTTACGCCGAAACGTTGCTCTTCATCAATAATCATCAATCCAAGATTTTTAAATTGAACATCTTTCTGGATAATTCTGTGGGTTCCAATGATTATGTCAATCTCTCCTGCGACAAGTTTTGCCAGAATCTGCTTTGTTTCTTTTGCAGAGACAAAACGCGAAAGATGCGCGATTTTTACTGGAAAATTGTTGAACCGGTCAACGCAAGTTTCATAATGCTGCTCCGCAAGAATTGTTGTTGGCGCCAAAAATGCAACCTGCTTTCCACCCATTACGGCTTTGAATGCCGCGCGCATTGCAATTTCTGTTTTTCCGTAGCCAACATCACCGCACAAAAGTCTGTCCATCGGCTGAGGTTTTTCCATATCTTTTTTTATTTCTTCTGTAACTGTGATCTGGTCTGGAGTATCCTCATACGGGAATGATGCTTCAAATGCGGTCTGCCATTCTGTGTCTTTTGGAAATGGAAATCCGTAGGATGCCTGTCTTCTTGAATAAAGGCTTATCAGTTTTTCGGCAAGATCTTCAACAGATTTTTTAACTTTATTTTTCCGGTTTTCCCATGATTTGCTTCCGATTCTGTCAAGCGCAGGTTTTTCGCCTTCGTTTCCTATGTAACGTTGAACAAGATTCAACTGCTCAATTGGAACAAAAACGAATTCTTCATCGGCATATTGAAGTTTTATGTAGTCGCGTTCGTTCCCCATGGCTTTTATTCGGTCAATTCCATGGAAAATTCCGATTCCATAGTTTACGTGAACGACATAATCTCCAGGATTTAGCTCAACGAAAGTATCAATTGCCTTGCTTTTTGCCTTGTGCAAAGATTTTGGAACATATTTTCTTCTGCCGAAGATTTCGTTTTCCTGAATAACTCTAAGTTTTATCTCCGGAATTACAAATCCTTCTGAAACTGATTTCGCGATTATATTCAAAGGATTTTTGTCACGGTTTGCAAATTCCTTTAATATTTCTTCAATTCTTATAGCCTGATTCTGATTGTCTGCAAAAATAAAAATTTGCCATCCGTCATCAAGCTGATTTTTCAGTTCTTCCTTTAAATAATTTATGTTTCCAAAATAACTTGTTGCCGGTTCACTTTCAATTTTTTTGTAAGAAGATTTTTTTTGTTCATCTTCTTGATTTTCAATTTCATTTTCTTCTGAAGTCAGAAGCGTCCTGAAATAAATTCGTTTTTCATGTTTTTTTGTTATTTGTTCAAAATCGAAAAGCAAATCCTGCGGTAGAAAAACCGGGAGCTCAAGACGCGCTTTGCGGTAAAGTCCTGGAAGTTCGCGTTTTAGGCTTTCTATTGCATTTGCCTGACGGTCAAAATCCAAGTAAAAAATCTGGGAATTCTTGTTTATATAATCGAAAATTGAAAACTGCTTATCCCAAAGCATTGGGTAAAATAACTCTTCCCCCTCGCCTGCACCAGAATTTTTCAGTTTTTCAATCAAGTCTTTTCTGAATTGCATCGCTTTTTCTGAAAACGGAATTTTTGGATTTTCAGCGTTTTCATCAGTTGCTGCCGTTATGGAATTTTTATCATATTCTGCAAAAATATTTTCAAGTTTTTCAATTAATTCAGAATCCCAGATAACTTCCTTCATAGGGTAAATTATTGCGTTATCAATATTTTTGATTGTAGTCTGGTTGTCTGCATCGAAAATTTTAATCTCTTCAATCTGGTCAAAATCAAAAATAATTCTAGTCGGATTTTCTTCTTCCGGTAAAAAAATGTCCAGAACTTCACCACGAAGGCTGAATTCTCCCGGAACCGTAACACGCGGAACTCGTATGTAACCGTTTTTTGCAAGTTTATCTGAAAGTTTTATTGTGTCAATCTGCTGATTTTTTGAAAGTCCGAATATGTGTGTGCGGATATATTCTGGTGGCGGAAGCGGAGAAAGCATGACACGCAGCGGAACTATGAAAATTTTTGGTTTAAATTTTACAATATCCGAAAGGTTTGGGTTTTTGTAAGCCATTTTTGCCAATGCGCCTGCTCTCTGTCCAAAAATTCTTGCTCCAGATGCGATTGGTCTGTAAGGAACTGAGCCCCAGGCAGGAATAATTGTTGTTTCAGCTTCCTCAAAGACAGTATCCAGGTCTGATTTTAACGAAAAAGCCTCCCGTTCACCTTGGACAAAAATAAAAATATTTGCAGAGTCAGAAGAAATCGAACCTGTTGCTCCGGTGACTTTTGCACCTAATCCAGATTGGGAATAATTTAACGCCTGAAGAAGTTTGCCATTTTTTATGTCTGAATAATTTTTGATAAAAAAACTGTATAATGAACCTTGGATTCCGCCGATATTTACCGGATATGATAAATTTTCAGAAAAAAGATCATTTATAACATCCTTTTCTAAATTCCAGTTTTTTATTAGATTATAAAGTGAATTTGCTGATAATGTATTCATAACTATTTGCCGATAAATAAATTAGGAAGTTCCAAATTGAACTGCGCTTAGGGAGTGTAAATTGAAACGACTTTTTGTTATTATAGCAACTTTGCTGATTTTTGGACAGACTTTATTGTTCTCTGATGAAAATGATTTTTCAAAATATGATAATCTTTCTGTGTCAATAAAATATTATGACAGAACAATGTATTATCCTGGAAATCCTGATACAAATCCTGTTTTTGTTCATATTTCCATAAAAAATAATTCAACAGAAACAATGCGCTTTAAACTTGCCGATGACCGGATGTTCAGCGTTGATTTTAATGGTTACACAATAAAGAATTTGCAGCTTCCTCAGACAGAAAAAGTTATACGCAAACGAACTTCAAACCAGACCGTTTATTTTAGGGAAATTGCGCTTGAAACTGGCGAGGAATATTCTTTTGTTGAAAATTTTAAGGATTATATTGAAATTCAAGAGCCGTCTGTTTATTACATTGAATTAAAATTCTATCCGGAGCTTTATAAGTCAAAATATCTGAATGTTACATCAAACCGTCTTGCTTTGGAAATTCGACCTTCGCCTTCTGCGGCTTCCTCTTCAGTTCTTCCTGTAAAGGATAAGTCTGCGGAACTTTTAAAGCCTGAAGAAATCTCCCCTGACAAAGTTGTTGAACAGACAATAATTGCACGCCAAAAATCCTTGTGGGATCAATACTTTTTGTATCTTGATGTTGAGTCAATGCTCCAGAGAAATGCTTCTGCAAAACGAAAGTATATTTCATCTTCTGCAGAAGAACGAGCCAGAATGTTAAAAAATTACCGGGCTGACTTGATGCAGTCTAGAATTGATAATGATATTGTTGCCGTTCCTGAAAAATTTGAAATTGAGCGCACTGTTTATTCAAAGACAGAAGGAACTGTAACTGTTACAGAATGGTTTAAATATCCAAATTACCGTGAAAAGAAAAGTTATGTCTACAAAGTTCGTCAACGTGAAGGAATTTGGCAGATTTACGATTATACTGTAACCAATTTAGGAACTGAATAATGAAAGTTTTGTTGATTTCTGATGACAAAAAAAAATTGGAAATTCTCGACCGTGCGCTTTGTGAAAATGGCTATGATACGATAATTTATCATTGGCTTTTAAAAGCATTGGATAATATTGAGGAAATAAGTCCGGATTTTTGTATTATCAGCGTTCCTGACTATCCTAGGCACTGGAAAATTCTTTCTCAGTTTGTTAAAAGTGGAATTTTAAGAAGCTCATGCAGAATCATTTTATTTTCACCGGAAAAACTTTCTGATGAAGAAAACAAAAAAGCTGAAGAACTTGGAATTTTTGGCACATTTAGAGCTGTTGATGAAATCGAAATAAAGATTCTTTTGTCACTTTTAGGAAAAAAAGAAGAAAAAATTGAAAAAAGACAGGATTCTTCTTTGGAAAATATTGAAAAACCTAGAAAAAAATCACTTCTTGCTAGAATAGAGGCGATGAATGATGAAAAACAAAAAAGCTAAGTTTTTCTGCGAAAATTGTGGCGCCGAAGTTCCTGAAAATGCGAAACTCTGCAAAAAATGCGGAAAATTTTTCATATCGGTGCGATGCCCTAATTGTGGAAGAACCGGAACCAGCAAAGAATTCAAAAAAGGCTGCCCTTCCTGTGGCTATGCAACTGGAAAATCAAAGTTTCTGCCTTCCGAAAAGACTTACAATCATTCTGTTGCTTTGACTCAAATATTTGGACGGGCTGGAAATTTTTCCGGCAGTAACAAAAAAACTATCCATGAAAATTCTCTTCCTGTCTGGATTTATATTTTGACTTTTGGAATGCTTATTGCAGTAATGATTGGAGTTTATAGCTGCATAAAAACTCCATCATATTGACCTTAATAAAATATTCTGATAAATTAGGTTATATTCACTTCTCGCCCGGATGGCGGAATTGGCAGACGCGCTAGGTTCAGGTCCTAGTGGAGGCAACTTCTTAGGGGTTCAAGTCCCCTTCCGGGTAATATTTTTGCATTCTAATTGCTTGTTGGATATGGAATTATACAGCAAGCAGACTATTGTTCTCATCTATCGTTTTTTTACGGAAAGTGAAATTTTTTAAAACTTTTCGATAAAATTCCCGATGTTTTTTAGAATAAATGTGAAACAGATTTTTGTCAATGTTTTTTTATCGTTTATTTTTTCTTTTGCTTTATATCATCCTCTTTTTATATAAAAATTGAAAAAAAAAGAGGTGTGAATTTTGAGTTTTGCTAACAATTTGAAAATGGAATGTTTTTACCGCGGGATTTTCTTAAAGGATCTTGCGGAAAAAATTGGAGTTAATTACAGCACGATAATGTCTTACAGCAACAAGAATGTTATTCCAAGGGCTGATATTGCTGTAAAGATAGCCAAGGTTCTTGATGTTTCCGTTGAATATCTGGTGACAGGAGATATTTCTGACATTTCTGGCATAGACAGATCCCTGTATCCGTTTATGAATGACTTAAAAAATGTTGATCCGGTTTTTATGGATCTTTTGATTCGGTTGATTCATGAGTTGGCTAAAAAAAAGGAGCTTTAATAGCTGAGGAGTTCTCATGATTGATTATACTTTATCAAAAAAATCTCTTAGGTGGTATATCCATTACTGCGATTATGAAGGTAAAAAGCACCAGAAGTTGCTTAGGAATTGCAAGACTGCGGAAGAAGCCAAAAAGTGTGCCTTGAAATTCTCTGTGTTGGAAGATGACCAGTATCTTATAAAAAATATCTCAAAAGATATGTATATTCCTGGCGGTCAGCATCTTGAAAGGCTTGCAATGCTTGGAAAAACTTTTGCTGATGAAACAGTGTGTCAGAAACGGATGCAAATTGAAATTATAGTTAAGCAGTTTGGCGACTGTGATATAAGGAATCTGAAAGTCCGTGATGTTGAATTGTTTCTTATGAAGGACAAGACTCATTCAGGCTCATGGAAAAATAATATTATTGATACTTTTTCTACTGTTTATGATGAGACAATATGGAAGTGTGATACACAAGTAAAAAGACCTCACTTTGAACGTTTCTCAAGAAATTCCAGGAAAGCTGATATTTTTACAATGCAGGAACTTGATATTATTTTGAATCCTAATGTCTGGAATACATATGCTGATTTTCTAGCTTTTTACATTATTGCTGCCTGTGGTTTACGACTCGGAGAAGCAAGAGCTTTACGTGTTTCCCAGATATTCTGGACTGAAAAGGTTTTACTGATAAATGGATTCTGCAAAGGGAATGGTTTTCGTACAGATTATAATAAAAAAGGTTCTGAGGAAAATAAAAAAATACGTGTTGCACCTTTATCCGATAGATTGCTGGATATGCTGAAAAATTATATTGAAATGAATCATAAACAGGAAAATGATTTTCTGTTTTATAATGATACAGGCACAAAGCCGGTTACAAAGGAGCATCTTGAAAGGCAGCTTAGATATGTATTGAAAAGAACCGGAATATACAATCCAATGAGGAAACTTGTACCGCACTCTTTTCGCTTTACGTATGTAACTTACATGAGATCTTTGCTTGAAGGTGAACAGGTTCGACTTATTGTAGGACACTCAGATATGGATATGACAAACTATTATACGCGGTTTTCTTTGCAGAATGAGATTCGTGGAATAAAGGATTCTTTTTCCGCAGTGAATAAGATTTTTTAGTTGTATTCTTTTTTCATTAAAAAAGTGCATTGCAAGATTTGCTTGTTTTGCACAGTTAAAAAGTGCAATGTTGCACTTTTTTGTTTTTCTTACGGAAATTGAAAATATTAAAGCGTATATTCTATGCGTGTAGTAAAGTGTACTCCATGGAGTAAAAAAAAACTGGTCGCCAATGGCTGCCTCTGGCCATTGGCGGCTAAAAAAAACTTGCCTGGTTGAGCAAGTCCTGAAAACGGCTGTTTTTATTTAGTTAGTTGCGATTGTGGAAATTCCAAGTTTTTCTATCAAAGATTCCTGCAGTGCTTGACTGAAATTGACAGAAGCCTTTTCCGCACGCCTGCAAAGCCATTCAGGATGAGTTAAATTTTTGTGGACGCTTTTTCCGGTGTTTTAAATATCACATTCTATGTATGTCGCAAAATCTTTTCCAGAAGTCTTTATGTCTGTGATTCTGCTTGCCTTTGGAAGGGGTTCTCTTTTTTCGAGGTAGCTTTCAAGGTAACAGTCAAGAGCTTCTTTTGCGTTCTCCACAATTTCAGTTTTGGTGTCGCCCTGGGAAAAGCAGCCTTTCAAATCAGGAAACTCACACCAGTAGCCGCCATTCTCAAAATGACATACAGCAGGATAAATCACTATATATTCTCCTTGCAGGGCCTTCGCCCTGTCTTTTTTACTTTAAGTCAGATTGTTTCAGAATAGTCTTTATTTTTCTTTATGGTTTACAATTCCGAAGATGTCCGCTTGAAAAATCTTTGATTTCGGGAATATCTGAAAAGTTAATATTTTTACGAAGCTCCGCAACTCTTTCCTTTGAAAATTTGTTTTCATTGTTCTTCATTTTTTTTCCTTTCTGCGATTGAAATTTGGTTATAAATAATTTTTTTTGGCTTGAGAAACATCTTATATGATGTGTTTCCAAACTTTTAGTTAAAAAGTGCAAAACAAACAGAGTTTGTAATGCACTTTTTCATGTTTAGTATTCTTTCGCTGTTGTAATGCAAATTTCCGTTTAAGATAAAGAAATGTCTTGTTAGGTTGAGCAAGTCCTAAAAATTCTTATTTATTAAATGCCAAGTCCAGCAGAAAACGGCTTGTTGTCTTTCCAGAAGCGGCAACAAGTTTTTTTAACTCCACAAGTTCCTCCGGCTGGCACGAAACGGAAAAACTTACACGTTTTAATCCTGTTGCCTTTCTTCCGCCGTTAGGATTCGGAACACCCGGCTGGTGTCCTCTTTTGCGTTTTTCTTCCATTTTTACACTCCGAAGATTTTAATTAAAATAAAGACTGTTCCTCCGGTCAGAACCGCATCAAAAACCGCCATACCGATAAACAGAAGTATTTTTTTTAATTTTATTGACATTTTCGCCCCCTAAGAGTAAAGTTATGAGTATAAAGTCAAGCCTTAGCGGTATATAAGACTTGACTTGCTCCCGTTCGGCTAGAATCGTTTACAGATTATGTAGACAATCACACCGATTAAGAGATCGTAACAAATCCGTAACAGCAGTTGGATTGCTTTACGGATTTTCTTTTTGTTACTTTCCTGCATAACTTCACCCTTTTAATTAAGATAAACACCGGAGCAACGCCCCTGATGTCTATAATATGCACTATTATTTATTTTATGTCAATACTTTTATAAAAAAACTAACAAATACTTTTAAACAAAAAAATGTTTGACATAGTAATCACAATGTTATTATATAACTATGGTAATCGAGTGGAACGAAGAAATGTTTCTTTTGAGTAGGTAAAAGCAGGAATCGAGGCAAAAAGAAATACTGAGCCTATGATAAACCCTACTCATCAAAACCAATACATTACAGTTGTAAAAATAAATGATTATCCGTTTGCAGTTCCTTTTGTAGTTATGGAAAATGGAGGATGTTTTTAAAAACTGTTTATCCTTGCAGAAACTTAAAAGGGAGGATTTAAAACATGACAGATAAAGAATTGAAAGATTTTGATAAAAAGTTTTGGAACAGTCCTTTAGATGAAGAAGAACAATGGATTGAAGACCACTTTGACGAATTTGTACCTTGCAAAAATCAAGAAGAAATGAGGAAAGAACTAATGAAAGCTGCTGAATAAAAACTAAATGAAACTGAAAAACCAAACAAAAAAATGTTTACCCTAAGACTTGACCAAGGCGATTTAGCAAAACTTAAAGCATTGGCAGAAGAGCAAGGTTTACAGTATCAGTCTTTGCTTGGAAGTATCATTAACCGCTACGTGAACGGTACTTTGATAGACATTACGGAAGCAAAGAAAATTCTTGTGTTCCAGAAAGCATAGCAATTCATTTTTTATTCAGACAACTTCATTCTTTTAGCGTTTAATTAGTGTTATGCTGTTTGTTTTATTTTCCGTTCTGGTCAAAAGATAGTTTATGTATTACAAGTTTTATTATGCATTGGTTAAAAAGTGCAACGTTGCACTTTTTAACTTAAAACAAACAGCTTATTTTATGCAAAATAAAATTGTACAAAACAAAAGCAAACAAATAAAAATTATATAGCTTATAACGAACCATTTTTTTGTTTTATTATGAACAATGAGCATTACAAATCCCATTAGTACAGATATGCAGGAAAGCAAACAGAGGTTTACAGTTGCTATCAATTTATTGGAAATTTGGCTAATAGAGAAAGCTTGAATATTTACACTTATCAATGTGAATATAGAAACAAATACCCCCATTATTGTAAGAACATTTGCATAAAGTTTATCTTTTACAGATTCTAATGACTCTTTTTCTATATTAATTTTTTTCAGTATCTTATTATATTCAGATTGATATTTTCCGGCACCGATATATTCTTTTTCATTTTGAAAAGATGTAAGATTTTGTTTGTTATATGTCTGTTCAGGAACATCTTTTAACTCCTCAAACATAATCTGAGCTATTTTAAATGTCTTATTTAGGGATATTACATGATCGGAAATATTTTCTACACGCAGAAAGCAGAAAGTCTTGTGTCCAGGAATATACTGAGGTCCATCAACTCTAAGTCCTATTCTCATTACAGAATTACGCTCTATTATTCTTGCGGTGATAGATTCAGGAAGAGAAATTTCTTCTGCGGTTTTTATATAAACTATATCCCTCGGATTTAACTCAAATGAACTTACTGGATTGTTGCTTTCATTATAGATTGAATCAATCGTTAGCTCGTATGCAATTCCTTTTAAATTTTCAGGCACAAAACCTGTTGTAATAAGCTGATTATTTTCTACAGCAATTTTTATATTTTTATCTACTAAATACATTATAAAACTCCTATCTAGCGCACATAAGAATTTATTACAGACATATTAAGACTTTTTGTTTTTATTAACAAGTATTCTTTCGTTGTTAAAAAGTGCAACGTTGCACTTTTTTGTTTTCGCTTATTAAAAAAAATCAGTATTCATAGCTATAGGTGCATTTAGAATCCAAGGTTTTTGAATAAAGAAACCATTCGCCCTTGTTTATCAGATCTTTTGTAGTTGCATTTAATTTTGTTGATGGAAGTCGTTTCTTGTTCATTTTTTATCATTTTCCATTGTCTAAAATATTATATCAAACATTACATTTTATTGTAAAAAAAACAATTACTATACTTAATTCTCTCATGTGAGAATCTGTTAAAAAGCGCAAAATAAACGAAGTTTGTAATGCACTTTTTAACTTTTCAGAGTTCTCCTAATCTTTTCTAGAAAAATAAAAATCTTTTCTGTCTGTCTTTCGGGAAGTTTCCTGTTTTTTGCCGGGGGCTTTTTTCTTTCCTAATTAACAGTCGGTGCAAGATTTGTAAAGAAAAAATCAGCCGAAAGCATATGCTCTTAAAACAGCATTTATTTTTGTCTGATAACCTTTTCCTTGTTCTTTGAACCATTCAAGAACATCACTGTCGATACGTATATGAACATCTGTTTTTTTAGATTTGTATAAATCCTCGTGAAGCTCATACCAAGGGCGAAACTTTGCAAGTTTCTCTTTTGTTTGCTTAGGGCAATCCTCGAAATCTGTGTTTTTGAAATTCATAACTTCAGCAACTTCCTCCGCAGTGAGCGGAGGAAGTTTTTTTACTTCATCGAGCGTCATAGTTTTCATAGTATTCAACCTCCTCATCAGGTTCAGCTTTTCGAGCTGAAATAATTCTTGTGTTTCCATTCCGGTCAGTTGCGACAACGAATAAAATCAGCAAGTTTGCAACTCTGCCAATTATGTTTGTCCGTTCTTCTTCAAGCGTTGAATGTGTCATATCAGTTTTTTCAATTCGTTTGTCATCAGAGAAAACTCGGACTGCCATTTCAAATGATACTCCATGTTTTTTCTTGTTGATTTTGTTTTTATTCTCGTCCTATTCAAAAGTCATCTGAGTTTCCTCTTTCTTATTAGTGTACACTATTTTGTGTACACAATCAAACATTATTTTTGTCTTTTCAGAAAAGTATTATTCTCTCAATTAACGTTAATACAGCAATGCTTTTTTGCAAAGAATAAAAAATCCAAAAATGATATTTTTATCAAAAAGTGCAACGTTGCACTTTTTAACTTTTTTGTTTTCTAGAAATCTCCCTTATGTGTCATATCTCAACTACAGTTGTTTTGCAGTTTTCTGTTCTTCCCTAAACTCTCATAAAGAAATAAAAATCTCTTCTGTCTGTTTTTTGCAGTTTTTTTCGGGAATAAAAAAACTGCAATTTTTTGTAAAAAAATGCCCTGCAAGATGTGTTTGCAGGGCATTGATAGTTACGTAATGTTTTTAATTTAATATTTTTTCTAAAATATATTGGCTGACGGATAATCCAGAAGATTTTGCTAGTTCTTGAATTTTTGCTTTTTCTTCTGCGGTTACTCTTACATAGATACTTTCGCTTTTTTTTATTTCCTTAAAAGTTCCTTTTGGTCTTCCTGTTTGATTATTTCTTTTGCCACCCCAACCGTTATTTTCCATATTTTTTCCTTAAAAATAAAAGTGCAATTCTGCATAAAGCAGAAATTCCAAGGCAAACAACCAATGCTATTTTCAATGCAATCATTTGACAACCTCTATAATCATAAAGTATTATATAGGCAAGGTTTTGGTAGAACCTTGCCTAACCTTAGCTTACTTTATAAAAAGTAGGATAAGGGCAAGAATGAAACTTGCGATTGAAGTTATGTCGGCGACAATCGCAAGTATTTTTTTTAACTTTTCCATTACGTAACCTCCTGATGTTTTTATAATATATCAAACTTGTTTATTTGTCAATACAATTAATATGGTTAATATCATATTAAAATATCCTATATTTTCTCTCGGTCTAATTCGTTTGTTAAAATTGTATTATGAGTTTTCTCTGTTTTGCACGGTTAAAAAGTGCAACGTTGCACTTTTCTGTTCTTCCCTAAACTCTCATAAAGAAATAAAAATCTCTTCTGTCTGTCTTTAGGGAAGTTTCCTGTTTTTTGCCGGGGGCTTTTTTTGCGGCGGTTCTTTTTGGAACTTATCTTTTTTTAGGAAGTGCTCTGTTTACCAGGGAAAAGGACAACCGCAGGTTTTCCTTTTCCCTGGACTCTTTTTCTTTCCTGATTGACAGTCGGTGCAAGATAAAATTGGTTGACAAACTTCTTATTTTTTTATATTGTAAAAAAATAGGGTGCTTTTTTTGACTTTTAAAATTTGACGGTTTGTCATTTTGTGTGACAACGGCACTTTTCATCAAAAAAACGCTAAAAACTGCATTTTTTATTTTTTAAGGAGGTAACGCTGTACCAAAACTATCAATTGGAATTTGTTTTATGCAATGCTTGAGGAACCTTATGAAGGTATCTATCAGAAATTTGCATATAAAGAAACTTATGTAATCAAGAATGGAGAGCTGAAAAAAATCAAGGTCCGCACTTATGCCGGACGAAAAAGTTATCAGTGTTCCCAGGATTTTCTCACTTCAAGACAGCAGCAGTGTACCTGCAAACTTTCTTATTCAACAAATCTGAAATCTCACAAAGATTTTCTAAACCGTTATCTTCCTCAGCAGAATAAAAAATATGTAAAAGAAAAGCCGGAAATTTTTGGCAATGTTTCAGTTGAAACTTACAAAAAGAAAATGGTTGCGCGAAACTTCAAGTGGATTTTTTCTCCTGAAGAAAAGATGTCGCCGGAAATCATGCAGTCTGTTGTCCGTGCCTGGGTAAAAAGACTGGAGACTCTTTCTGGTCATAATTTTTACTGGGTAGCTGCAATCCATCAGGACACTGCTCATCCGCATGCCCATATTCTTTTAAATGGAAAAGACAAGCATGGAAAGGGTTTCAGATTTTCAAAGCCTCTTGTTCAAAGCGGCGCAAGGACTGAAGCTAAGGAACTTCTTACGGAGGTTCTTGGAGAGCGCAGCGAGGAGCTCATAAAGGCCGCAAATGACAGAAGTCTTGTTGCAGAACGTTTTACGGAACTTGATGAATTTATCCATAAATTTGAAATTCCTGAAATCGGTGAAAAGCGTTTTCCGACTTATGTAAGTGTTACAAGAAATCCGACTTTTCAGAAAAGGCTTGATTTTCTGAATGATATTGGTCTTGCAAAATATGTGAATGGAAAATATTTTCTTGAACAGAACTGGATGGAAAGTCTTAGGAATGTCGGGCGTTACAACACATTTTTGGATGCGCGGCGTTTTGTGCGTAAGGATGAAGGTTTCAAGCTGAAACTTTTTACAGAAGATGTTGGCTCTATAAAAGGTACTGTCAAGCATTTCTACAGAATGGATGATGAGAATGTATGGAACAATGCCTATGTAATTGAAACTGAAAAAGGACAAGGTTATTATGTTCCGCTTTTTAATCCTCCTAATATTTTTCTTATTGGTAAGGATGTGGAAATTCATCTTGAAAGAAGCCAGAAAGGAAAACTCTTTCCTGTTGTGAACCGGCTTGATGGCGGTCCTTCTGCCGATGAACTACGTATTATGAAAGAAAAAAAAGAGGCTGCAAAAAGAGAGGAAGAAATGTTGATGACTTTTTGATGGTTTTGTTTTTAAGGAATGTGCATTAAAATATTTTAAAAAGTTAAAAAGTGCAACGTTGCACTTTTTAACAAAACAAAGTTTGTAATGTACTTTTTAGTTTTTGTATATTTCAAGGAGGTAACGCTGTACCAAAACTTTAATTTTTAAGAATAGAAAAATTTCTATTATCATTACTATTTTATTTCTTTGCTGTTCAGGGGCTTTTGCAGCTGCAACGACATCCAGGTTTGTTGATACTGCTGTCATGGATGCAATCACTTATTTTGTCCAGATGGGAAATTACGTGATAAAGATTGCCCTGGATTTAGGACGGCTACTTGCCTTTGTCGGTTTTATCTGGACTTGTCTTCAGGTTGTTATGGGACAGAAAAAAATGGCGGATATGCTTGTTGGAACTGCCATGAAATGGATGATGTTCTTTCTTGTTTTTTCCATGTACCCAGGATTTTGTGCAGGTCTTAGAAAACTTTCGACATCAATCGGAAACCAGGCTTCCGGCACTTCCATCAGTTTTATAAACCGTGAGATAACAGATTTCTTTACAACAATTGAACAGATAATTGCCGCAAACAATGTTGATGATGCCATGGCAAAGGCTCAGATGGATGTTGAGGAGGAATTCCGAAAACGTCGTGCCGAAGTTGATTATGTCTATGACAATCAGGAAACCGGTGTCCGGGTCAAGGATGATGAGCTTATGGCTCTTGCCCAGGCAGAAAACAAAAGTATTTCCAAAGCTTCAAAAAAGGCCCAGAAAAAAGCCGGAAAAGCACTTGAAAAAGCCCAGAAGGAATTTGAAAGGAAAATGGCGGCGTTCAAGGATGTTCTTGTAATTGACGAGGCAAACCAGCTTGAAAAATACAAGGTCGATCTTTCTTTGAAGACTGCATCCGGAAAGGACACGGGCTTTATTTCTCCTACGTCTGTATTCAAAATCACTGTTTTTTTGTCTGAGGTTATGTTTGAGAATATCCAGACTGAATATGCGGAAGATGGAACTATTCAGAAAAAGAACAGCTTCAATCTTTTAAAGCTCACTATGAAAGATATTCAGTCTTATATTCTTTGTGGTCTGACCGCGTTGGGGATGATTCTCACGTCAATTACTGTTCTTGTCCAGTATGTCATGGCGATTATTGAATATGCGGTTATTTCTTCATTTGCAGTTCTGTTAGTTCCATGTATGCTTTTCGACGGTTTAAAGGATTTGTCCAATAAAATTCTTCCAAGTCTTATGGCTCAGGCTATAAAGCTCATGATGATTATTATTTGTCTTTACTGGTGCATTTTGAGCTTTGTGCAGATTGGAAAAAATATAGTTACAAATGATGCCGCATTTGACTTGAAACTTTTTGCATTTGTCGCTTTCAATCTTGTTCTTATCCTTGGAATTTGTTCTAACGCTCCAAAACTTGCCTCAACACTTTTGACAGGTCAGCCACAGATGAGTATGGGAGAATTTGTGGGTGCGGCCGGAAGTTTACTTGGAGCTGCGGCAGGTGCAGCAAAACTTGGCGGCGGAGCTATAAAAGGTGCTAAAGGGGCTGTTTCTGGTGCTGCAAAAAATGGTGCAAATGCGATAGGAAATGCGGCTCAAACTGTCGGTGCTGCTAAGCAAGGCGCAAAGCAATCTTTCGAGAAAGCAAAAGAGCAAGGAAAAGGCGGTGTAAAATCAGCTCTTCATGGTGCGGCCGGTGCGGTAGGTGGCGCAATAAAGGAAACTGGAAGACAGGTTGGAAGCGGAATAAAAGAAGGCGTTCATAATCTTGCTAGTGGTAAAAAAGGTTTTTCTTCAAGTTTCCAGACTCAGGCTCAGAACGCAAAAAAAACCGGTGCGAATCTTTCCTATGGCGATTATGTCAAGCAGCGTTTTGCGCAGGGGGCTCAGCATGAAAGCAAGAAGCCTGCGCCGAAACCTGCGCCGGCAAAAAAATAAAGACAACAAAGATGAAAAACACTGTAAGAGTAAGAATTCCGAAAGATTCATATTACACGCTTTTTGCAGAAGGTGTTCTTTTGAATCTTGAGTCATACGGAACTGGTCATATTGCGACTTTAGATTTTTCTTATCCTGTTGTGCTTTATTACACGTTTCATCATCACAGGCGGCTGTATGTAATTATGCAACCGTCTGTGAATGAGATTTTCCACAATAATGATGTGTCTAGACCGTTTTCTGTTATAGCACAGCTGCGAGGTCGTTCTTTTGACCGTTTCAAGCGAAGTCTAAGATATATTGTAAGAAAATCAAAAGGATTTCATGAATTTCCGGCGGAATTTTATTTCAAGCTGTCGTTTTTGTGCACTCATCAGAAGAATGACAAAATCAATCTGAACAGACTTTTTTATAAATACTATGAATGTTGAAAATACAATCTTGAATTTGGATGATGAAGAAATTTCATATATTCAGTCGGAAGAATTTATCTCAAAATTTGGCGATTGGGAAAAAGCTAATAGACTTGAAAAATTTCGATTTGCAGGTTCAATTGAAAAAGATGGAAAAATTATTTTAAATGGCAGTGATATTACTTCAAAAGTAGAAAATCTTATTAAAAATGATGATAGAAAAAGACTTCAAGCACTTGAAAAAGATATTGGAAAAACAATTCTTGGAAAATATAAAAATGATGATACAGGTATTGTTGTAAATGTCTCAAATCGTAATGTAACAGAAATTTCCAATCATCACTATCTTTTCAAAGAACATATACAGTCGCTTGCATATATTCCTGAAATAATTGAAAAGGCAACTTTTATTGCAGAAGTTGAAAATGAAGATAAAAGAAAGCACCCTAATATTGAGAAATATCTTTATTTTGGAACAGGTTTAAATCTTGCAGGTGATGATTATACTTGCAAATCTGTAATCGGGGTTGATAGCAGCAAAAATTGTTATTATGACCAAAGCCTTTCAACAATTGAAAAAGAAAAACTTATTGATTTTGTGCTACAAAACAAAAAAGTCGGTAACTTGTCGCCATTAATAACACAGCGGGAAACCGACCTTGAAGGCAATGAAATGCCCTATATTTATTATGATAAACGCCTCATAAATATCTGTCAAGTTCCGCAAATGCCTTATCTTGAAAAGGTTAATGGCAAATGGCTACCGACGAAAGAAACTGTAAATGCAGTAAAAACCGGAAAACTTTATATCCAGAAAAATGGACAAGAATATAGAATGATTGATTTATATTCTAAGCTTATTAAGGAAGAAATTTCATATATTCAGTCGGAAGAATTTATCTCAAAATTTGGCGATTGGGAAAAAGCTAATAGACTTGAAAAATTGAAGAAATCTAAATCATTATTGTTAAACAAGAAAATAATAGTTTTTGGCAAGGATAGAACTGAGGAGATAAACAGATATAGAGAAGAAAAAAACATCAGGGCGCTTTCTAGAATTGTCAGTGATATTTCTCAAGAAATGGTTCAAAACTTAAGATTTGAACAAAATCTAACACAAGGAGAAAGTCCAATTCTTAAGGTATACGATGGAAATCGTGCATTCAATATAAATATTTCCATGCTAAAAGATGTTTCTCATCATAACCTTCTTCAAAAAGGTCATATTGAAAGTATATTTAATATTCCAAAAATTGTTAGAAATGCTTTATATATTGGAAAAGAAAATAATGAAGACAACAGAAAACCTGAATTAAAACAGTTTTATTATTTTGCAGAAGGAATAAGGATTGAAAATAATGATTATACTGCAAAGGTTGTCTTTACAAAGAACAATAATGGAGAATTCTTTTATGACCAGAGTTTATCAACAGTAGAAAAGAGCCAATTCTTAGAATCTATAAAAAAATTACCCGAAGTACTTAACCAAATAAATCGTCTGGAGTACTTCGGGAATTCAGATGGAACACCATCTACTTATTATGATAAACGCCTCATAAATATCTGTCAAGTTCCGCAAATGCCTTATCTAGAAAAGGTTAATGGTAAATGGTTACCAAAGAAAGAATCTATTGATGCAGTAAAAGCCGGAAAACTTTATATCAAGAAAAACGAACAAGAATACAGAATGATTGATAACAGAAGTTCACAAAAAAACGATGATATGTCTTTTTACTATAAAAATTTTGCAAGAATGCCGCAAAAGGAAAATGAAGTGGCTCAACTTCAAAAAGCACTTGCATTGGCATTGGAGAAAAATGTTTTGCCATTAAAAGAAGTGGAATTAAACCGTGAAAATTGGAACAAGATGTTTCCTGATGGAACTGTTGAAACTCCGGTTGCGACAGTAAAACTTGGTGAAAACCAGTTTAGCAAACTATGTAGAAGCGACAGAAACAATCTTCTAGCTGCAATGTATGAAACTCTTTCAAATCCTGCAATTGTTCTTGAAAAAGAAACTCTTGATGAGAAATCAGGTGAATTCAAACTTGTGAATGTTTATGGGAAATCCTTTATTCACGAAGATTCAAAACATAAAAGAGCTGTTGAATCTGTCATTATATTTAAGGATGGCAAAAATATTTCTATTGGCACACATAATAAAAATATAAAGGATTTTGTAAAGCAAATAAAAACGGCTGACCAGATAATCTATACAGATTCTGAAATCAGCCGTGTAGCCTCGCTCATCCTGCAGAATGGGGGAAGCCGTGTGCGGCTCCATGATGCAATAAGCAACAGAGTCATTAATTCACATTACGACAAAAATAATCTGTTGTCAATAAATAATTTACAGTTTTCAGAAAGTAAAAATAATCTAAAAGAACTTTTTGAAAACCGTTTTTCCGGTGAGATTGAATCGTTCAAGAATGACAATTTTGATTTCTTGAAAAGCAGCACGCTTTCTTATGAACTTGATGAGGAAAAAGACTTTGCTCTTATGTCCGATATTTCAGATGTTCTTGCGGAAGGCGAGGTTTTCACGAAAAGAAATGAGAACATTGACGGCGAAATAAAGATAAAGCTCGGAGATTTGTTCGACAAGAAGAATCCTGGGAAAATCCTGCCGACAGGCCTTCGTCATCTTATAAAGCACAGAATGGAAGAACGCCTGAACAACGGTCTTTCAATGGAAAATTCGCAGAAAGAAACAACGGCGATTCTTTTTCTTGCCGTGAATAACATTGACAAAGCTCCGGCTGTAAAAGAGCCGAACGGAAAATATGCCATTTACAAAGACGGAATAAGAACAACTATCGGGAAAGACAAGAAAGGAAAATTTGTAGTCAGCGGCTTTGACTATGCGGATACAAAACGAGAGGCGACCGAATCCATAGGTACGGTGATCGCTCGCTATGGATACACGCCTGGCTTTCTCGAAATATACGACCAGGTGGGAGCAGTCGCTTCTGAATTAAATATACACAAGGAAAATTCCGTTGTCAATAAAAATGAAAATACTAATACCTCAATAGAAAAATCAAAAATAAGTAATATAACTAAATTTGAATATGACGGCTTAACATATATACCTATCCGGGCATTATCAGAAAATGAAAAAGAATTGATAAATAACCAAACTCCAAAAAACTATTGGAGTAATTCAATTATAGAAAAACCTAAAAATGGTGAAAATTATAGTATTGAAGATTTTAAGAAAAAATCACAATCACAAGATATTGATTTATTCTATTGCATAGAACGAGGTAAATTCTTTACTCCAGTAGAAAATGGAATCATTAACCTTAATGAAGGTTCAATTGATGAGCACTTTAGGAAAGAATTAAGTAATTTTTACAATAATGAAAATATACAGGAATTGATAAAGAATCATAGACCTCTTGTTTTTAATAAAAAGGAAGATATTTCACTTATGAAAAGTATCAGTTCGGTTTTAACAGAAAGTGAAGTTTTCTATAAAAATAATGAAACACTTGGTGATGTCCGTATCAGGTTTGGAAACCCTGGACACAATGGTTTAAGCCATATCATAAAACGAAGAATGGATAAACTTATAAAACACGAAGGTATGAATTATGATGATGCTGTAAAAGAAACAAGCGCGATTCTTTTTTTATCGCTTCAAAATATTTCAAACGCTCCTGCGACAAAAGAAATAAATGGACGATATGCAATCTACAAAAACGGAATAAAAACTGCAATTGATACTGATAAAAATGGGAAATTTGTTGTAACAGGATTTAATTTCAATGATACGAAACAAGAAGTGGCAGACGCCATAAAGTCGGTGAACGCCCTTTATGGATACACACCAGAGTTTCTCGATATATACGCTCAGGTGGGAGCTGCTTACGCTTCTCTGAACAATAATATAACTCAACAAAATTCTCCTGTCAATGATAAGAAATCAGACTATGAAAAGTTGCTTTACAGTTCCGCGGAAATAAATGTGAATGGAACAATCCGGCACTGTAAGGATGGACTTATAAAAGGTTTTGAAAATGCAGTTTCTCGTCTGGAATCTTATTTTGCTGAAAATTCCAGCTTAAAGAATGAAAATGCAAGGCTAAAATCTCAAATTGAATGCATGAACAGCAAGTGTGAAAAACTTATCCAGGATAATGAAGAGCTAAAAAAACAAGCCTTAAAAAATAAAATCAGACCTATGGGAATGTAACAAGGAGCAAATATTATGACAGACAACTCAATGATTGCATCTGATGCATTAAAATTTATGGAAATTGTTGAAACTTTTTTTATTACTGAGTCGCAGGAACAGATTATTGTCCGGCCTATTTTTATGGAGATGAACCGCTGGATTGTAACAGCTTCTGGTCATATCGGAAATTCTGGAAAGTTAAGGATTGTTACACTTTCACAGGATTTTGAAATTTCATGTAATGTTGAGCCGGTTTCAGTAGAAATGTTTTCAAATTGTTTCATGCTTGTTCTTCAGCAGAATCTGCCGGATGAAATGACTAGAAATATGTTGTTTCTGAAAAGAACTGTCCGTGGATGTTCAAGAAGATGTGAAGAACGTTTTGAAATTGGGACTGATTATAAAAAGTTCGGCTTTTCTTCAGCAGTTCAATTTTTTTTGTATAAAGAGCAAAAAATTCTATGTTTTCTAAATAATGTCAGTGTCCACGGAGCGATGATTACTTGTGCAAGTTCAGAAATAAAAACCGGGGAACGCATAAAGATAGTTTTTTCGTTTAATAATCCAAGTGAAAAAATAGTCCAATCTGGAATTGTTGTAAACAGAAATTCAGCCTCGAATAATTATCTGCGCTTGAGTATTAACTTTATTGAGCCAATATCTTTTTTATGGCAAAAACGGATTTGTGGATTTTAATTGGTTTATACATAACAAAATGGAAAAAAATCCAGTTGCCTTGGCTGCCAGAAATGGTGGCTTTTTTATTTGTTGAATTCTTTTGACAATATGTCTATTATAGTGTACATTAAAGTTATGTATGAAATATTTAAAACGGAGAATTATTTAAAGTGGTTTAAAAAACTGCGTGATAAAACCGCAAAATATGTAATAACTTTAAGAATTGAACGTCTTAAAAATGGTAACTTTGGTGATTCAAAAAATGTTGGTGAAAAAGTTTTTGAGTTACGAATAGATATTGGAAAAGGATATAGAGTTTATTTTACAAATAAGGAAAAAGAAGTGATTCTTCTTTTGATTGGTGGAAACAAATCCACTCAAGAAAAAGACATAAAAAAAGCCAAGGAATTGGCAAGAGAGGTTTAATATGCTAAAAATAACTCCATACGATCCGGCAGAATTTCTAAATACAAAAAAACTTCAAAAGGGCTATCTTGATTATGTTGCAAAAGAAGGTACTCCAGAAGAACTTGTTGAGGCTATAAAAACAGTTGCAAGGGCAAAAGGAATGGCTCAGACTGCAAAAAAAGCTGGAATGGCACGGGCAGGTTTATATAAAGCTCTTTCCCCAGATGGTAATCCGACTTTAGATACTTTAAAAAAGATTGCGAATGCAGTCGGATATAAGTTGAATATTTCTTTTACTCCGATAAACTAATCCAGTTCTGTCTCACCTTTGTTAATCAAAGATGTTCCATCCCAGACAAACAGTTTGGTGTCGCAGTTTCTGAATTCAATTGGGTTTCCTTTGCTGCAAATTTCGTTGATTTCTTTTTCTGTTCCGCTTGTAGTATATAGGCGGGTTCCTTTTATTTTTATGCAGTAATCACCGGAATCTATATCATAGGAAACTTTTTTATTGTATTTTATTTCTGAAGTGCCTTCTGAAACCATGATTTCTGTGATTATGTCATCATAGTTTTCTTTTTCTGCCTTACTGGAATTTTCCACGACAATTGTTGATGTGAATTTTTCATCGCATGAAATTGCAATTACAGAAAGAATAATAGCTGTCAAAAAGAATAAATATTTTTTCATTTTATCTGCTCCTAAAAAATTTGATGATGATAGGTCCAAATGGCATGATTTTTATGCAAAGCAAGCAATTTTTACATTCTCAGGTTCGTGTTGTTCTGCTTGCCATAATGTAAATTTCATCTGCATCAACATCCAGCTTTCTGGAGTTGTATTAGTAGCCTTTGCTATTCTAATTGCCATTTCCGGGCTTAAAGAAGATTTTTCATTTACAAATTCAGATAAAGTTTTTCTTGTTACGCCCAATTTTTGTGCAGCTTCCGTTATAGTTATATCAAGAGGTTCTAGGACATCTTTTAGAAAAACTTCTCCAGGATGAGTCGGTTTTCTTGTCATAAATAAACTCCTATGATTAGTGTCAATTACAACACTAAGTTTTTGGGCTCTCCAGCCCTCTAATTAACTATATTCAAGAGCTTCTTCTGCTAATTTTGAAATC
>ONHK01000025.1 GCA_900317625.1 uncultured Treponema sp. | reverse complement strand
CGCAATTTATTCTGCCTTCCACCGGCTCTCCAGATCCGTCAATCTAGAGTACTACGCTTTTCTCGTTTTTTCTAATTACTTAATCGTAACGACTCCTTTGTCCGTTGTTCGTTTTTTTAAGGTGAACAAGCCTTTTTAGTAAATCATTTTAACCACCTCCGATGTTTTATAATTCAGTCAACCTGTAAAAACCAGATTGTCTGTATCTAAAATATAATAATAGATTTCCAATTATCAAAGAAAATTATTTCTTTTTAATAGAAAATATAAATAATATGGGCTGAATCATACACAGATTCTTTTTTCCATTGTATACTGTATCTTATGCAGCAACGGAACAGCCATGAGCTTTTGAAACGGTACATTTTTTTCTTTCTGGGAATTTGTCTTAACGCGTTTGGAATTGCACTTTTTACGCGTTCAAGCCTAGGAACAGGCCCAACATCGTGTATTCCGTATGTTGTAAGCTTAAAATCCGGTCTTTCTTTTGGTACCTGCACATTTCTGTTCAATCTGCTGCTTCTTTTGGTGCAGATTATTTTGCTCAGAAAAGACTTTCCCAAATATCAATTGCTACAGCTCCCGGTAACACTCCTTTTTTCAATTCTTATAGATGGCGCAATGAAATTCACGGATTTTGTAAATCCAGACATCTATTGGGCTGCCCTTGCATACAATATCCTTGGGTGTGTCTTTAGGGCGCTTGGTGTAAGCTGCCAGGTTATCGCCGATGTTGTAATGCTTTCCACAGAAGCGTTTGTAAAGGCAATTGCTGATGTTACAAAAAAGGAATTCTCCTGGGTAAAACTGATTTTTGACGTAGTAATGGCGGCAATGGCGATTGCTCTTTCCTTCATGTTGCTTGGCAGGCTTGAATCTGTACGCGAAGGAACGCTTATAATAGTGCTTCTTGTAGGACCGATTTCGCATTATTTCACAAAGCGGCTAAGTTTTACAAACTATGTATTTGAAAACGAGAGTGAGCTTGTTTTTGAGCCGAAACTAAAAATCGACGGTACAAAGCGGATTGTTCTGACCGTTACTTCTGAATCTGGCAGTGGCGGACGTATAATTGCAAAAATACTTGGAATAAAGCTGAAAATTCCAGTATATGACAAGGAACTTGTTGAGCTTATCGCGCAGGAAGGCGGCTTCACAAGAAAATTCGTTCAGGAACACAACGAAATTCTTTACCGCAGCACAGCAGAGGCTTTTATACAAAACAATTACACTGTGGAAGATTTTCATTCCAAAAGCTACAAGAAACTGTATGATGCGCAGGAACGTGTTATTTCAAGACTTGCAGAAAAAGAGAACTGCATAATTGTAGGACACTGCTCAAACTTTATTCTAAAGGACGATAAGAATGCGATTCATATTCTTATAACCGCCGACATGAAGCACAGAATAACTTACATAAGCGAAAAATATGGCCTGAACCGAAGAAATGCCCAGAAAAAGATAAGAAAACAAGACCACAACACTTGGGAATTTTACCAGCACTTTACAAACCAGGACTGGAAAGCAAGCAACAATTATCATCTTTGCCTTGACTCAACACTTTTTGGTTACGAAGGAACTGCTGATATAATAGAAGATATTGTAAAAAAGAATTACACAAATGCTCCAAGCGTAAAAGTAAAAGAACTTATAACAAAGTACAAATTAAACTAATTGTAAAAGCAAAACAAAAGTTATAAGATAAAAAATATATCTAAAACTCAAATTGGAGTTAATATGCAGAAATTGTTATCTCAGCTGCTTCCGGCATTTGCCCATCAGGCAGTTGCAGCAGACGGTGTAACTTTGGTTGCAGATTCGGACATTGCAAACATAAGTATTTCAAACCTTGTCTTTGATTCCAGAGAAGTTACAAAAGGCGCTCTTTATTTTGCCTTGCCTGGAACACATATAGATGGAAAAGAATTTATTCCTGACGCTATAGAAAAAGGCGCGAACGCAATAGTTTTTGAAGGTGAACTTTCAGAAGAAACTCAGAAGCGTTCAGCGGAACTGATTGTAAAACGCCATATGCAGAATGTTCTTGGAGAAGACAGCAATGGTAAACCTATTCACGATGAATCAGCGAAATTTCCTGTTCCTGCGTTCATAAAAGTTGAATCAAGCCGCTTTGCCATGTCGCCAATTTCAGACGCATTCTACGACTTTCCTTCAAAAAAGCTGATTGTAATCGGTGTTACAGGAACAGAGGGAAAATCTTCAACAGTTTCATTTATCTGGCAGCTTTTAAAGTCATGCGGTGAAAAGGCAGGCTTTATTTCAACTGTTGAATATTCTTTTGGTGACGAGGCGCTTCCAAATCCTCAGCACCAGACGACACCAGAAGCCCCGATCATTCATCACCATCTGAACGAAATGCTTTTGAACGGCTGCAAATATGCAGTTGTGGAATCTTCATCACATGGGCTTTCTGTACGCACAAACAGACTTGGAAACGTTCTTTTTGACTGCGCAGTTTTTATGAATGTAACTCTGGAACATCTTGAGTTCCATAAGAATTTTGAAACATACAGAAATGACAAGGCAAATCTTTTCCGTACGCTGGACAAGCACGACCACATAAAGATAATTGCCGGCGAAAAGACAAAGATTCCTTCTATAGGAATTGTAAATCTTGAAGACCCAAGCGCAGATTTCTTTATAAAAGCAACAAAAAAGCATGTCTATGGATTCACATCTGAAGGAAAGGCTGGAAAAAGTGCCGCTGAAACTGGCGCAGAGGCAGTACCTCTTCCAAAAATCCCGGAAAACTTGCGGTACATGAAAGCTGAAAATATTGCGGCAGCCAGATTCGGAATTGATTTTACAATTATTTCCGACGGAGAGAACGCTCTTTACCCAGAGAATTTTGATCCTGTTCTTCCGCGCGAACACAAAAGAATTTCGGTGCAGGCAAAAGTTCCGGGCGCGTTCAACACATACAACATAATGGCGGCGATGATTGCAGTTTCCTCTGTAACCGGCAAAAGTTTCCAGGAAATTGCGGCACATATTCCTGAACTAAAACCAATCAAAGGAAGAATGACGCTTATAGAGCAAGGACAGCCTTTTGAGCTAATCGTTGACTATGCGCACACTCCAAGCTCTTTTGAGACAATATTTCCACCGCTCAAAAAACGATGTTCCGGCCGCATTTTTGCAGTGTTCGGAAGCGGTGGAGAGCGTGACCTTACAAAACGACCTTTGCAGGGAGAAATTGCGGCTCGTTTCTGTGATTTTGTGGTTCTTGCAGATGAAGACCCTAGAGGCGAAGACCCGGTTGAACTTTTAAAAGGAATCGCAGTTGGCGCAGAGAAGGCAGGAATGAAGATGAATGAAAATCTCTTTATCATTCCAGACAGAAAGAAAGCAATCCGCGAAGTCCTTAAGAAAGCTCAAAAAAGCGACATCGTACTTCTTTTAGGAAAGAGCCACGAAAATTCAATTATTTATAAAGACTACACAATGCCATACGATGAAATCAGCGAGGCAAAACAAGCGCTTTCTGAACTTGGCTACAAATAAAACAGATATTCTGGAGATATTATGAACATTGCATTAATTTACGGTGGACGTAGCGGAGAGCACGAAATTTCATTGGTTTCCGCCGCTTCAATTGCCCGTGGAATAGATAAAAAAAACAAAGTAACTTTAATTGGAATCACAAAAGACGGACGCTGGTTCCTGCAGAGTGAAAAAGAATATGAACGAATCTGCAAAGACACAAAGACATCGTTTAAGATTGAGGAATCAGAAGAAAACAAGATTTCTATCATTCCTGGTGCAAAGAAAGACGCATTCTGCACAAAAAACGGCTCGCTCAATATTGATGTAGTGTTCCCTGCCCTGCATGGAACTTATGGCGAAGACGGAACAATACAGGGGCTTTTGGATATGGCTGACATTCCGTATATCGGCTGTTCAACAATAGCTTCTGCCCTTACAATGGATAAAGAAAAAACAAAACAGATTCTTAAATCAGCAGAAATTCCAATCGTTCCATACATCTGCATAAAACGATGTGATTTGAACAACAGCCAGCGTTACGATGAAATTTTCCAGCGCTGCATAGATGAACTTGGATTCCCTCTATTTATAAAACCGTGCTGCGCAGGCTCTTCAAATGGAGCGAACAAGGCGACAACACCAAAGGAACTTTCATTTTATCTTATGGAAGCATTCACATGGGACGACAAAGTTCTTGTTGAAAAAGCTATAAACGCGCGCGAAATAGAATGTTCTGTAACAGGAAATTCAACAACCGCAAACCCGAACAATGAATCAGAGACGGTTCGCGCATACATTCCTGGCGAAATACAGCCAAAGCACACATTCTATGATTTTGACGCAAAATATAACGACCCGGACGGAGCGGAACTTCTGATTCCTGCGAATATTTCAACAGACTTAATAGAAGCAATACGCACAGTCGCAGTGCGTGCATACAAGGCTCTGGATTGTTCAGGTTTAAGCCGGGTAGATTTTTTTATTGATAAGGACACCGACTCGCTTTATCTGAACGAAATAAACACATTGCCAGGATTCACATCAATCAGCATGTTCCCGAAAATGTGCGAAAAAGCAGGATTAAAATTCCCAGACCTCGTAAATCTCTTGATAGATGAAGCAATATTGCGCTACAAGGCAAAATCTTCACTTACAACTTCAAGATAATGCGGAGTTTCTAAATGTATTCATATAAACCCGGTTGCACATTCCAGACACTACAAGACATAAAAGGAAAAAATATTGTTGTCATGGGGCTAGGACTTAACGGTGGCGGAGAGGCTTGCGTCCGTTTTTTCCTAAAACATGGGGCAAACGTTCTTGCAACAGACATGAAAACTGCCGAACAGTTGGCTCCGACAATCAAAAAACTTTCTGATGACCCGGAAATTGACACAAGCCGTCTTTCTTACCGTCTTGGAGAGCATAGAATAGAAGATTTTCAGAATGCGGACTGTGTAATAAAAAATCCGGGCGTAAAAATTGAAGGAAACAAATATCTTGCCGCAGCAAAGAATATTGAAACGGATATTTCAATCTTTCTGCATTTTACAAAATCCCCAATAATCGCTGTAACAGGAAGCAAGGGAAAATCTTCCACTGTAAGCGCAATAAACTACGGACTGAACAAAGCCGGTTTTACAGCATATCTGGGCGGAAACATTACGGTAAGTCCGCTTACGTTCCTTGAAAAGACAACTGAAAAAACTCCTGTGGTGCTGGAACTTTCTTCATGGCAGCTTGCGGATTTGCGCGGGCGGAAAGCGTTAAAACCAAAAATCTGCATAATAACAAAAATTGTTCCAGACCACCAGAACTGGTACCATGCGATGGAGCCTTACGTTGCAGACAAGCGCTTAATCTATGCGGATCAGACTTCCTCGGACTATTCTATTTTTGATTTTGAAGGCGACGAACCGGGAACAGGTCCAGAATGTGGCGGAAGCTGGGGTGATTTTTTTGCGAAAGAAACAAAAGGAACAGTTTTGCGCTATGCAAATTCTGAACTGCCAAAGGTATTTTTTGGCGTTTATCAGACAAAAGATGAGGACGGAACTTTTTGCGGTAGAGTAATTCTTCCTGGAATGAAACAACCTGAAACAATACTGAAAAATCTTATTGTTCCTGGCGAGCACATGAAAATCAACGCCCTGAACGCAGCCCTTGTTCTGTACCTGATGGGCGTTTCTTCAACGCAGTGCGTAAAAATAATGGGCGAATGGCCGGGAATTGACCACCGCCTTCAGTTTTTCCACGAATATAAAAATAACTCAGGTGGCTCATTCCGCTTTTATAATGACAGCTGCGCAACAGTTCCAGAAGCAGCAGCCGCAGCAAGCCAGTCGTTTGGAAAACCTGTTTATCTTTTAACCGGCGGAACAGACAAAGGTCTTGAACTGACTCCTCTTGCTGACACTCTTACTGGAAAAAACAAGAATGAACTTCCTGTAAAATCGCTTTATCTTTTAAAAGGAAGCGCGACAGATAAACTTCTTCCGGCATTGAACAGCGCAAAAGTAAAATACAACGGACCGTTCAATAGCCTGCAGGAAATGCTGAATACCTTAAAATCCGAAATTGAAAATTCAACACAAAAAGAGCAAGTTGTTGTTTTTAGCCCCGGTGCAACCAGTTTTGGAATGTTCGCAAATGAATTCGACCGTGGAAACAAATTCATGCAGTCTGTTAAAGAATTATTTAAATAAATATGATAAAATATTACCATGCACAAAAGTAAGGTATTCATATTTTTTCTTATTCTGTTTTTTTATGCACAAAATGGCAATGCGCAGAGTTTAAAGCAATTCAACCTTCCGTTCCCAAAATGGTGGGAACCGGCGAATCTTGCCGTTTTTAAGGAAGCGTATCCAGACGTAAAATTTGTTCCTGAATATGATGAAGATAAAAAAGATTACCTTGTACGAGTATTTACAACAAAAAATGGAAAATTATCTGAAGCGAAACTTTATTGGTGCGAAGGCCGGTTTCTTTCTGAAAATCAGATTGAAAACAAGGAAAAATTCCGCACAATGCTTTACAAATACCAGCGAGAGCCAAAAGACCCGAAAACTTTTACAGAAGAAGATATTGAACGCATAAAGAATTTCACCTCAAAGGAAAACCGTGCGAACGGAGCAATTGATCCGCCGTTTCTTTACAATGCGATTTATGACTGCGAAACCCGTGCTTCAACAGAAAGCCATATTGTTACAATTCCGTTTCTTACAAAAAGTGTGAATGTTCACGAACGGATTGCAGAACCGCTAAAAAAAATCAGTGAAAAAATAATTTCTCTGCCAAAAGATGAGGAAATGGAGCGATTTCTTTCAACATTAAGCCGTACAGATGGATTTGCTTGGCGAACAGTCAGAGATACGCAGTCGCGCTCTTTTCACAGCGTGGGGCTTGCGATTGATGTTCTTCCAAAGGGTTATTACCAGCGGATAATTTACTGGGGCTGGCAAAGGCAGCTTCGCCCGGATGACTGGTTTATGACGCCACTGGAAAAACGCTGGACACCGCCAAAAAGAGTTATAAAGATTTTTGAGGAAGAAGGTTTTATCTGGGGTGGAACTTGGGCTGTATGGGACAATATGCACTTTGAATATCACCCGGAACTTTTGATTTACACAAGATAAAAAAGGGGGCGTTGTACGCCCCCTTATAAGTTATTTATTTCTTCCAGATTTTTTCACGGTTGAATGTCTGGTTTCGGTCTGGACCTACAGAAACAATTCCAACTTTCGTGTCGCAGTAGCTTTCAATAAAATCAATATATGTTTTCGCATTTTTTGGAAGCTGCTTGTATTTTGAAAGTTTTGTTATATCCTGTTTCCAGCCTTTGAACTTCTGAAGAACCGGTTTTGCTTTGTTCAGTTCAGGAATTGAAGTCGGGAAATCTGTTACGATTTTTCCATCAATGTCGTAAGCGATGCAGGCTTCAATTTCATCCATGTCATCATAAACATCAAGGTGAGTCAAAACCAAAGAATCAATTGAATTTACATGGCAAGCGTAACGCAATGCCACAAGGTCAAGATAACCACAGCGGCGAGCACGTCCTGTTGTTACACCAAATTCATTTCCAGTCTTGCGGACATAATCGCAAAGTTCGCCTTCACTTTCTGAATTGAATTCTGTTGGCATAGGACCATTTCCAACGCGTGTTTCATAAGCCTTGAAAACACCATAGATTTTATCAAGCGCGCGCGGACCGATTCCTGAACCGGAAGCAGCACCATAAGAACCAGATGCTCCAGAAGAAACGTAAGGATATGTTCCAGAATCAATGTCAAGCATTGCACCCTGAGCGCCTTCAAAAAGAATATTTTCCTTGCGTACTTCCCACATTTTTGCGGCAATGTCAATTCTCATCTTTAAAAGCTGATCTTTGTATTTGTTCAAGAAATCCTGATCTTCTTTTTCAAGGTCGTTCCATTTTTCTTCCCAGTCAAGATCTGCAAGACGGATTCCGTCGCGTTCAGCCTTCTGAGAATATGTTGTACCGATTCCGCGTCCTGTTGTTCCAATCGGGCGTTTACGAGCAGCATCGCGCTCTTTATCCATTTTGCGGTAGCCAGGAAGAGTTATGTGCGCGCGGTCAGAAATAAATACGCGACCTTCCCACTTAATTCCGTTGTCTGTAAGCATCTGAAGTTCATTGAACAAAGCCTCTGGCTCAATAACCATTCCAGAACCGAGTATTACATATTTTTCCGGGTACAAAATTCCAGATGGAACTTGATGCAAAGCATATTTTTTGCCGTCTACAACAATTGTGTGTCCAGCATTCGCACCGCCGGCAAATCGGCATACATACTTGGCATCCTGAGCAAGATAGTCAACAATTTTTCCTTTACCTTCGTCACCCCACTGGGCACCCATTACAACAACATTCATATATCCTCTTTCCTGCAGAATCATCGCGGGAATTAGAAAAAAAGATTTTTGTAAAAACGCCACAAACAATGCAGCAACTGTTTTTACTTAAAAATGTTATCACAAACGCAAGTTTTACTCAATTAAACGATGATTTTTATGATTAGGTTGAATGTTGAATTTATTTATAAATCATGAAAAGAAATTGAATGAGCTTCCAGTCAAAAGTCAAGTATTGGCTATGGTGAAGTGTTTTTTAGGAAGAATCATCTGCGCTTTTCTTTCAGAAAATGCTCGACAATTCTTTTATGCCATTCGGCAAAAATCGCAGAACATTTCATGTTCTGCTTCGCGAGTTTTCATTGGAAAACTCGCCACTTCAAGGACGCCAAACTTGCCTTTTTCCTTCACGCTCATTCAATTTGTTGGTTCAGCATAAGAAATTCTACATTTCAACCTAATTATTCTTGAAAATCTTTACAACGTCGGCTTTTTTGGAGATAAATAAATCTGTCAGTACCGGGTCAAAATGTGTTCCTTTTGAAAGCGAGATGATTTCAAATGCTTCATCCGCTGAAAATGGGTCTTTGTAGCATCTTGGCGAAACCAGAGCATCAAAAACATCGGCAATTGCCATAATGCGTGCTTCCAAAGGAATTTCTTCCCCTTTCAGTTTGTATGGATAGCCGTTTCCGTCCCAACGTTCGTGGTGGCTTGTTGCGACATCCGCGGCAATTTTTACGTAATCTTCACTTTCAATATTAGAAAGAACTTCGCGGATTATTTTTCCGCCTGCAATTGTATGGTTCTGGATTTTTTTGAATTCTGCCTCGGTTAATTTTCCAGGCTTTTTAAGAATACTGTCAGGAACGGCAATTTTTCCTATATCATGCATTGGTGCCGCTTTCTTCAAAAGTTCAATATATTCGTCTGTAATAATTTCCTTGTGGTAGCCAGCTTCTTTTGCAGCGTTCACCAAAAGTTCAACATAAAGGCTTGTGCGTTTTACGTGCTCGCCTGTGTCGCTGTCGCGGCTTTCTATAAGGTTTGCCATTCCGTAAATTGTCTGTTCCTGAATGTAGATGATTTTTTTATTCTGCTCTGTTATTTCATCAGCCTTTTTCAGGACATCATCCTGCAGATTATTCTTGTTAAGCTCAAGCCGGGCTGTAAACATTGTGCAGACAATTGTAAGAGCCACAGAAATTCCAATCGCCATAAAAACTGCAACCGCAAAAGATGTATAAAGCATCTTTGAATAAAAAGACATATTTTCCTGCGACTTGTCCAGTTCTGAATCAATATATTTAGCAAGGCTGTCCAAACCTTTGTCCAAAATATCCTTTGAATGGGCGATATTTCCCAAAATGTACTGTTCAGCATAAATCTTTGCGCCGCTTGAATGCATGCTTCTTATAAGGTCAATATCCTGAAAAACGCTGCGGCAACCACTGCTGATAACATGGAAAATCTTGGCTTTTTCGCTGCCGCTCATTCTTTTTCCAAAGTCGCCAAGACATTCTGTAAGTTCCGCACGAGTATTTTTTTCAAGGCTCTCGTAATGTTCAAGCACATCGTCCGAAGTTGCAATTATGTAAAATGAACTTGTCAAAAGCTCCTGATTTACAAGTTTTCGGATTTTATCCATATAAATAGTGTTTTCAATGCCTTCATTTATGGATTCCTTGTAAATCGCCCGCATATTGTTAAAAACAACCGCAATCGAACTGAATCCAATCAGCACGACCAGAAAAGCGGAAAAACAAGCAAGAAATATTTTATGCGCAACTTTATTCATATATTGAAACAAATTTCCTTAGAAACTTAGAATACTTTTTTAAATTATAAACTCCAAGATTTTTAATTTCTAATGTTTCTTACTGTAACATCAAGCTGACTTTGAATTTCCTGATCCGAAAGATTTTTTCCATCCGAAAGAACAACTCCAAGAACCAAAGCAGGATTCCAGAAACTGCCACCAATTCTTTGAGTAGTGCTATATTTTGTCTGCTCTGCCATAGCGGCAATTGCAGGCGATTTTTTTACAAGCGGATTTGAAGCCGCATTTAAGTTCACAGGACATTCACCTTTTGACTGGCAAATCATCAGCTGAGTCTTTTCATCTGAAAGCCATTCCGCAAGTTTTAAAGCCCATTCTTTATTGTCTGAACCAGCTTTTACGCCAACCATCTTATAGCCGGCAAAACTGTACATCTGAAGGTCTGTTCCATTCAAATTGTAAGTCGGCAATTTTACCGCGGCATAATCTTTTCCCCACATCTCGGAAATAAGATTTGCATTCCAGGCACCGCTTACAGCCGCCACAACCTTTCCTTCTTTTATCAGGCTTAATGTATCTTCGCTGCTTGCGCTTACAAAAGCCGGATTTGAAGCCAATTTTATGATTGCTTTTGCAACATCAATTCCTTTAAATTTTGTGTTAGTAGCATTCCAGTTGCAGAAATTCTTTGCACCATTGTTGCGGTAAACTTCCAGTCCGGCAGCCTTAAAGAATGAATAAAGGTACCATCCGTTCTTTAAGTCCATTGCAACCTGCTTGTTGTTCTGCGAGGCAACCTTTAAAATCTGCTCAAAAGAGCCTACATCATCCGCAGAGATATATTTTTTGTTGTAATAAAGAAAATATCCGTTTCCCGAAAGCTGAGGAAAAGCATACAGTTTTCCGTCCATTGAAGCTGTTTTTACAGCGGCAGAAGAAGAACCGTTGTATTCATCTGAAACTTTCTTTGCAATATCTTCCGGAATTTCCAAAAGCAACTGCTGGTCAATCAAAGTTTCTATCTGGTCATCAGCAAAAACAAAAACATCAGCCGCAAGCTCAGGATTTGCCATAAGGTCAGAGGCACAATAAGCCGAAGGCTGCTCAATAACTGTAAAATTAAAAGCCGCTTCCTTTGAATAAAAAGACTTAAACTCACTAAGCCGTTTGGAAACAACATTTAGAGTTCCGTCATCAGCCCAAACAGAAAGATTTACCTTTGGTTTTGCATTTACTGCCACACAAAAAAATAAACCAACAAAAGCAAGCGCCTTAACCTTGAATGTCTTGAGCATCAAAAATTCCTCTTTTCCAAAATTATCTCCAGAAATATTATAAGCCAATTTCTTCAATAAAAAAAGGATAAAATAAAAATGAGCGGAATTATTTTTAGATAAATGCCGAGTTTTTATTTATTTTTCAATGCAAGCGGTTCGGAAACCTCCAGTGTTTTGTAGCACCAGAAAAATGCCGGAATCAAAAAGCAGTCTGCAAAAATCCATGCTGCCGGAGAAGCCAGACATGCCGCTGAATAACCAAAAATCGGAACAAAAACAACACCGACCAAAGTTCGCGCGACCATCTCAAAGACACCAGCAAGAATCGCAAACCGGCTAAAGCCCATTCCTTGAATCAAAAAGCGCACAATGTTGACCAATGCAAGCGGAAAATAAAACGCAGAGTTTAAAATCAGGAACTGATGAGACTGCGCAAGAACCAAAGTTTCATTTGCATTTATAAAAATCCGGCTAAGAATATTTCCGAACAGAACCATAATTAGCACTGCTATAATCGAATATACAAAACCAATAACACAGCTTACAAAAAGACCTTGCTTTAAGCGCGGATATTTTCCAGCTCCAGCATTCTGACCGCCCCAAGTTGACATTGTTGTTCCCAAGGCATCATAAGGACTTACAAAAAACATTCCAAGTTTGCTGCCGGCTGTAACAGACGCAACTGCATCTGAACCAAGAGTATTGACGGAAGCCTGAAGAATCACGCTTCCAATCGCAGTGATGGAATACTGCAAGCCCATCGGAACTCCCTGACCGCACAATATCGGAAAAAGATGCGAATTAATCTTCTTGTCATCTTTTGTCATTCTTAGAACTTCAAACTTTTTTGACATATAAAAAAGACAAAGAATCCCGGAGATTCCCTGCGAAATAACAGTTGCAACAGCCGCCCCTACAACACCCCAGGCAAAAACTGTTATAAAAACAACATCAAGAATTATGTTTAATATAGAAGCAAAAATCAAAAAATAGAGCGGAGTCTTGCTGTCTCCAAGAGAACGGATAATTCCTGCTGTAAGATTATAAAGAAATATCACAGGAATTCCTGCAAAAATCACGCCAATATAACCGGCCGCTCCGTCAATAATATTTTCAGGCGTGCGCATAAGAACCAGAAGCGGGCGGCAAAAGACAACCGTCAGCACTGTGAGCACAACTGAAAATATAATGGAAAGATATGCCGCGGACATTACAAATTTGCGCATAAGAGAAAAATCCTTCGCGCCGAATTTCTGTGCAATCGGAATCGCAAAACCATTGCACACGCCCATGCAGAATCCTATAACAAGAAAATTAACCGAACCGGTAGCCCCTACAGCCGCAAGAGCCTCTTTACCAAGAAATTTCCCAACAATCGCTGTATCAACTATGTTGTAAAACTGCTGGAACAAAAAACCAAACAGAACAGGAACTGAAAATCCCAAAATAAGAGAAAATGGATTGCCTTCCGTTAAATCTCGTGTCATAGCGATACAAATATATTAAAAATTACGGAATGTCAATCATTTCTTAATTGAAATATTTTTTTTTTTCACCTATACTAATTTAATTATATTTTTGCTTTTAACTATTATAGTAAGGAGAAATCATGGCATTCTTTTTTGATGAACCATCACACACATTCGATGAATATCTTCTAGTTCCTGGTTACACAGGTCCAGATTGCATTCCAGCAAACGTTTCTTTAAAAACGCCAATCGTTCGTTACAATAAGAAAGCCGGAGAAAAATGTCCTCTTACAATGAACATTCCTATGGTTTCGGCAGTAATGCAGTCAGTTTCAAATGACACTCTTGCTGTAGCCCTTGCAAAGGAAGGCGGAATCAGTTTTATTTACGGTTCCCAGACAATAGAAAATCAGGCTGCGATGATTGCAAAAGTAAAAGCGTATAAAGCAGGTTTTGTAACATCTGACACAAATATCCGCCCGGAACAGACTCTTTCTGAACTTGTCGCAAAAATTGAGGCAACAGGTCACTCAACAGTCGCAGTAACAGAAAACGGCGAGTCAAACGGAAAACTTCTTGGAATCATTACAGAACGAGATTTTAGAATTGGTCACTGCCCGGCAGACGCAAAAGTAAAAGATTATATGATTGATCTTAAAAATCTTGTAAAGGCAGAAGTTGGTGTAACTCTTGAAGAAGCAAATGATATAATCTGGAAAAACAAAATCAACCAGCTTCCAGTTGTAGACAAAAACGGAAATCTTCAATATTTGGTTTTCAGAAAGGATGCGGCAAGCCACGAGGAACATCCGCTTGAACTTTTGGATTCAGAAAAAAGATATATTGTAGGTGCTGGAATAAATACCCGCGACTACATGGAACGAGTTCCTGCATTGCTTGCGGCTGGTGTTGATGTAATGACTTTGGATTCCTCTGAAGGCTTTACAGAATGGCAGAGCCGCGCGCTCCACGACATTCATGCAAAATGGCCGAACGCAAAAGTAGGAGCCGGAAATGTTGTTGACGCAGAAGGATTTCGGTTTCTTGCAGAAGCTGGAGCAGATTTCGTAAAAATTGGAATTGGTGGCGGTTCAATTTGTATTACACGCGAACAGAAAGGTATCGGTCGCGGTCAGGCAACTGCAACTATTGAAGTGGCAAAAGCGCGGGATGAATACTATAAAGAAACTGGTATTTATGTTCCAATCTGTTCTGACGGTGGAATTGTCCACGATTATCATATTACTTTGGCTCTTGCGATGGGTGCAGATTTCGTTATGCTCGGACGCTATTTTGCCCGATTTGATGAATCTCCTACAAATAAACTTATTGTAAACGGAAATTACGTAAAAGAATATTGGGGCGAAGGTTCAAACCGCGCACGAAACTGGCAGCGTTATGACCTTGGCGGTGCAAAAAAGATGGCATTTGAGGAAGGAGTTGACTCTTATGTTCCTTATGCGGGAAGCCTGCACGACAATGTAACTCTTACAACAAGCAAAGTAATTCACACAATGTGTAACTGCGGTGCTGTAACAATTCCAGAGCTTCAGAAAAAAGCAAAAATCACACTCGTAAGCCCAGCCAGCATCCGCGAAGGCGGTGCCCACGACGTTGTAGTAAAGAACACAAGTATTAGAGCCGAATAAAAAATGGCGTAAAAAGCACTTCGTTTTGAAGTGCTTTTTTTATCTCATTCTTTCCAGACGCTTTTTGTCATTCTGCAAAGTTATGCTGGAAGGGTTTTCAGCAAGTCCTTGTTCCAGGATTTCCATTGCCTTATCATATTGCCGGTTATTTGCAAAAACTGCCATTTTATTGTGGATTTCCGCATCATGGTTTAACCAAGCCTGACTTTTTGCTCTTTTTATGTTCTGGTTGTTTGGCATTGATTTTAGGCCGTCGTCCGCAATTTTAGAAGCCTGCTGATAATTTTTTTGGTTCGTCTGCGTGTTCACCAGATTCACCCAGTAAAATTCTTGCCATTTATCCAAAGTCTGACGCACAGATTTTTCCGCCGCAATCTTATTTTTATACTGCTGCAAAATAAAATCCAACGCCTCCTCGTCATTCCTAAATTTATCCAGCTCAGCCTGTGTCCTTGAAAGAAAAATCATTTTTTGCGCCTGAACCCTAAAATCCGCAGAAATAAAATCATTGCAATTTTCTAAAATCTGGTCAGCCGACGCAAAATCACCTTTATTTGAAAAATCCGCAATCGCATTGTTTGCCGCTGCGTTCAAGGAAATTTGAATTTTTGAATCGATTCCGTAGCGTCCAATAATTTTCAGAAGCCATTCAACAGAATCAGCATATAAACCTTGTTTTTCAAGAAGAACAGAAAAATTCAATGCCGGAACATCAAAAACTTCCTTTGCGTCAGAGATTTCAAATTCATTTTCACCGTTTCTAAAGCACAAAACCGTGGCACCCATTGGAACAGCATTTTTGTAGTCATTTTTTTCAACATAAAAACTGGTCAAATTTGCGCCAACAAGAGAAATAAAGGTTTTTATAGAAACATCGCGCCGGTTTGAATAATTTTTTTTGGGAATCACTGCATATCGCGTGGAATTTCCGTTTTTTTCAAGAATCTGTGTACGTCCAGGATTGAATCCAAGAGGATTTGTTGTCTCAACATCAATTTTTTCACCATCAATAAAAACAGAACAAAACGCATGGCTCGGAGTTTTTACGCCGACAACAGAAAGCCCAGCAGATTTTGCAAGTGCCATGTAAAGCAGACTGGAAGAAACACAGTTATATGTTCCATTTTGAAACATAACATCAAGCCGTGTCTGCTTTTCGCGGTACTGAACAAGCAGATTTTCGTACATAATAGAAAGAATTTTCTGGGCCTTTTCTGATTCCGAAAGATTTTGAAACACAGAATCCAAAATCTTTGACTGCAGTGAATTATATTTTTCAACGCAATTTTGCCATTCCAGGGAATTTTCTGAACAACCTGAAAAACGCAGGGAATCTTCAATTATTTGAAGCGGCGAATATTCTGAGGAAAGTTTTTCTGAAATAAAAAGAGGCTCAATAGAAGGAAAATCAACAGAAGCCGCAATGCACAAAAGCGGCAGAAACAAGAAAATCAAAAAAGCAGAAAATAATTTTTTCACTCTGATATTTTACACTATATACCAAGTTTTATAAAATTTTTTATTTCTTCCAATGTGCAAAGTGTGTTCAGACCGGTTTGGAGGGTTGAGCGGAGAGGTGCTTTTCCGTCTAGAAATTCCACCGCATTTTTTACCATATTTGAAAAATATCTTGTTTTCTTGGGAATTTTCACTTTTTTGTCATCTGCAAGACTATAGAATCCTGAATAAAGTTTGGATTCTTCCCTTTTTTGAAACTCGTGGATTCCGTTTCCGATTCTGATTCGACCTTCCGTGCTGATAATTTCAACTTCAAACCCAAAAAAACGGCTTCTGCCAGACATAAAGACATTGATATCTGGGCATTTTTCGCTTTCAAAATGAACATTTATGTTCCGCACAATCCGCGGATTTTTCCTGTCCTTTGTAATGCCTGAAATTTTCATCTTTTTTAGAAGTCTTTCTGTAGATGCAGCACCAGATTTTTTTTCTTCCAAAAGAAAATTCACAATATCGATAAGATGAGTTCCATCATGCAAAAGACTGTATTCGCCGCTGGACTCTTTTTCAGTATTGTAAACGTAAAGCCCGGAATCAAGGCGCGCATTTATTGTCTGGATTTCGCCGATTTCCTGCATATAATTTTTTGCAAGTTTATAATCTTCTGCAAAACGGCGCTCATGATTCACAAGAACTGGAACTCCAAAAGATTCCGCCTCAGACTGAATCCGCCTGGCCTGGGCAACATTCAGAGCCACTGGTTTCTCCAGAATCAAAAGCCGTGGTTTTGCCTTGATTGCCGCCAAAGCTGTTTCCAGATGGGAACTTTCATTTACAGAAACCACAACTATATCAGGTTTTGTTGTTGCAAAAAGATAAGAATAGTCTGAAAAAACTGCGCATTTCTGGTTGAACCTGTGCCAATGCGCAAGCCGAGGAGCGTTGTTGTCACAGCCGGCAATCAGTTTTACACGACGGTTTTCCAGCAGAGCCATTGTGTGGCTTGCCGGTTGTTCTCTTTTGGAATCAAATCCAAGAGTAAAACCTATGCGTCCTGTACCGATAATTGCCGCTGTATATTTCTCTTTCCGTGCCATTAAATTTATTATGCCTTAAATGGCTTAAAATTTAAAGCAGAAACTATTGCCGCAACACCAGCGCGTCCAACATTAGAGCTTTTTCCAACGCCCCAAACCTGATCGCCATTTTCTTTTGTAATCTGAACGTATGCAACTGCCTGAGTGTCTGAACCAGTTCCAATACTATGTTCATGAAGATTTGTAATGTTGAATCTTGGAGCTGGAGTCTGTCGCATTGCGTTTACAAAAGCATCCAAAGGTCCGTTTCCATTTGCCGCAATCGCATATTTTTTTCCTTCCCATTCAATAGTCGCCATTGCCGCAACCTGTTCTGGAACATCTGAATTGCGCTCGCCTTCAATATGCTTTTCATTTATTTCAAGAATATTGAGCGGAGATTTAGTTTTTACCCATGTAGTTTCAAATGCGTCAAAAATTTCTTCTGGCTTAAGTTCCCGCTGGGCTTTATCCGCAACATGTTTTATCAAATCGCCCAAAGCCGGATGCATTGCCTTTGGAAGAATCAAACCGTAATCCTGCTCAAGAATATATGCCGCACCGCCCTTTCCGCTCTGGCTGTTGATTCGGATAATTCCTTCATACTGACGGCCAATATCATGCGGATCAAAAGTAAGATATGGAACATCCCAATAATCATTTGGCTTCATCTTTGCGCGCGCTGCCATTCCCTTTCTGATTGCATCCTGATGAGAACCGCTGAACGCAGTGAATACAAGCTCGCCTGAATACGGAGTTCGCGGATGAATCGTCATTCCTGTAAGTCTTGTGTACGCTTCAGTAAGAGCCGGCATATTTCTAAAATCAAGTTCCGGGTCAACGCCCTGAGTGTACATATTCATTCCGACAATAACAATGTCAAGATTTCCTGTTCGCTCCCCATTTCCAAAAAGACAGCCTTCAACTCTGTCCGCACCAGCCAAAAGACCAAGCTCGCACTGGGCAACACCTTCTCCGCGGTCATTATGGTTGTGCAAAGAAATTATAACATTCTTGCGGTCGCTGATATGCTGGCAAAAATATTCAATCTGATCAGCAAACTGGTTCGGCATTGCACATTCAACTGTTGTAGGAAGGTTCAGAATAACCTTATTTTCTGCGGAACAGCCCCATTCCTTTTTTACAGCCTCGCAGACTTCCAGCGCGTAATCAACTTCTGTTGTAGAAAAACTTTCCGGTGAATATTCAAGCTGAATTTCCGTTCCTTCGCTCATTGAAAGACAATTCTTTACGCAACGGATTCCGTCAATTGCAATCTGTTTGATTTCTTCCTTTGATTTGTTGAATGTATATTTTCGCTGCGCCGGGCTTGTTGAGTTATAAAGATGAAAAATCGCCTTTTTGCAGCCTTTCAGACTTTCAAAAGTCCGTTTAATAAGTTTTTCGCGCGCCTGACACAAAACCTGCAAAGTAACATCATCTGGCACATGATTTTCTTCAATAAGACGACGCATGAAATTGAATTCAGTATCACTTGCGCTTGGAAAGCCAACTTCAATCTGCTTGAATCCTATTTTTACAAGAAGGTCAAAAAATTCCAGTTTCTGCTCAACGCCCATAGGATTTATCAAAGCCTGATTTCCGTCGCGCAAATCAACAGAACACCAGATTGGCGCTTTTGTGATAACTTTATCCGGCCAAGTTCTATTTTTAATCGGCACAGATTCAAAAGGGCGGTACTTACCATTAGAATTCATAACAGACATATATTGCCTCCATAAAAAAATCAAAAAGTCAAATAGAAACAAAAAAACCCGCCGTTTTAGGCAGGTCTTGTTAATTCCATAATAAATAGAAAATACACACCATCTACCTTAAACGGCCACCGAGAAGATTAAAGATAGTAGTAGAAGCAATGTGTTTTTCATATATAAAAAGAATATTGTTTTGCACAAATTGTGTCAAGGATTTATAAAACCATGCAAAAGTTAAAATTGGGCACAGATCCGCTCCAAAGCCTCCTTTAATATTGCCCTTGGAGTCGCGCAGTTTATCCGCTGGAATTTTTCACCTTCTTTTCCAAACATGCTTCCATTATCAAGCCAGACCTTTGACTTGTTCAAAACACGCTCGTTGATTTCTTTGTCAGAAAGACCAAAACCAGAAAAATCCAGCCACAAAAGATATGTGCCTTCCGGAATAATAACCTTGATTTTCGGACAATTTTCTTCTATATAATTCTTTGCAAACTGAATATTTTTCCAGATGTAGGATTTTGCCTCCTCAAACCATTCCGCGCCCTCTGAATAAGCCGCCGTAGCCGCGACAATTCCCATCAGAGAAGGCTCGTCGTATCCAGTCTTATCCAGCTCGCGCAAAAATTCAACACGCAGTTTTACATTCGGAATTATGATATTTGAAAACTGAAGCCCCGCAAGATTAAAACTTTTGCTTGGCGCAGTGCAGATAATTGAATTTTCAGCCGCGTCCGACGAAAGAGTTCCGTAAACCGTATGCGTATGACCTTCAAAAGTTATGTCGGAATGAATTTCATCGCTCACAACAAGAACATTGTGTTCAAGGCAAATTTCAGATATGCGCAAAAGCTCTTCTTTTTTCCAGACGCGGCCACCAGGATTATGCGGCGAACAAAGAATGAACATTTTTACTTTTTCAGAGACAATCTTATCTTCAAAATCTTTAAAATTAATTTCGTAATGACCATTTTTCAACTCAAGCGGATTATTCACTACTTTCCGGTTCAAATTCTTTATCATATTAAAAAACGGATAATAAACCGGTTTCTGCACAAGAACACTTTCGCCCTCTTTTGTAAACGCCCTGATTGCAGTTGCCAGCGCAAAACAAACTCCAGGAGTATTCACAACCCATTCGTCCTGAATCTTATAGTTGTGGCGCTCCATGAACCATTTTTTTAACGCGGAATAATAACGGGAATCCGGCCGGCTGTAACCAAAAATCCCGTGAGCCGCCTTTTCCGCAATCGCTTTCTGAACGCACTGCGCAGTAGGAAAATCCATATCGGCAACCCAAAGGCTTATGGCATCTTTTGGCTTGTTTCTCGCTTCCGCCAAATCATATTTTATCGCATTGGTGCCAGTCCGGTCTGTAATTTTATCAAAATCCATTTTTTCCTCCTGTAGTTGCACTCAGTTCCTTCGTGCCGCGCTTTTCAGGGTTTCATTCTTGCTTCGCAAGAACGCTCCGCGCCCTTACAATCGCTAACTTAGACTGAATATCGAGTTTTTATTCTGAAGAAATAAATTGAATGAGCGGGAAGAAAAAGAAAGCGGCAACCGAGCTATTCTGAGCGATAGCAAGCAATTTTTGAATAAAAATTGCGCAGTCTAATACTTTGTACGCTCAGCATGGCGAATTGACGCGCTTTTTCTGGTAGCTCATTCAATTTTTATACTAAAACAATAAAACTCGACATTCAGGCTAACTTAGAAAAGCCTGTTCCAAATCGTAAATCAAATCAACGGCATTTTCAATTCCTACGGAAAGGCGCAGGGTTGCCGGGGTAATTCCATTTTTCAGGCGAAGTTCTTCCGGCACATCCGCATGTGTCTGCGTGGTCGGATACGTAATCAGAGTTTCAACACCTCCAAGGCTTTCCGCATATTTTATAAGCTTAACAGAGCCGAGTATTTTTTTTGCCAAGGATTCATCTTCAACATTAAAAGTAACCATTGACCCAAAACCTTTCGCCTGTTTTTTCATGATTTTGTAACCTGAATGTTCAGGAAGCCCCGGATAAATCACTTTTGTAACTTTTTTCTGATTTTTTAGCCATTCAACAATTTTAAACGCATTTTTTTGACCGGCTTCCATTCTTAATGCCAAAGTTTTTATTCCGCGCAGAACAAGCCAGCAGTCAAATGGAGCAAGCCCGGCTCCGGTAGTTTTTATCAAAAATCGGAGTTTTTCCTGAATATCCGCGCGGTTTGTAACAATAAATCCTGCAAGAGTATCGTTGTGACCGGCAAGGAATTTTGTTCCGCTGTGGATTACAACATCCGCACCCAATGCCAACGGATTCTGAAAATACGGAGAAAGAAAAGTATTGTCAACAATAAGAAGTCGTTACGATTAAGTAATTAGAAAAAACGAGAAAAGCGTAGTACTCTAGATTGACGGATCTGGAGAGCCGGTGGAAGGCAGAATAAATTGCGAGAAG
>ONHK01000032.1 GCA_900317625.1 uncultured Treponema sp. | reverse complement strand
TGCCATGGAATATTGAAATTACGCCTTATAAAATTCGTGGAGAATGGATTTAATGTGTGCTATAATTAGGTAAACTTAAATTTAATTTGCGGATACCAACAAATGATGATATTTTAAACTCAATTGTGAATGTTACTGGCGATGAAGAATTAACAGAAAAATTAAAGGATATAAACATTAATTTGTAATTAAAAGCCTTTGCCGTTACCAGAACCGACAGGCAAAAAAGGATGATTTGAATAACTCGCTTGAAAAAGTGCATTAAAACCTTGAAAACTCGCTTGAAAAAGTGTAGTTTATATATAAAAAGTCATTTGATAAAGTGTGATAAATAATATAAAACTCCCTTGGAAAAGTGTAGTTTAAGAGGTATAGATGTTTAAGCGAAAAATACTATCTGAATTTGAGGCTTGGAAGAATTCAGGTGGCAGAAAAAAAGCTCTTGTTGTAAAAGGTCTCCGTCAGATTGGAAAAACTTTCAGTGTAAGAGAATTTGCAAAAGCCAACTATGAAAATATTGTATATGTAAATTTCAAGGAAAATGAAAGCGCTAAAAAAATTTTTGATGCCGACCTAAATGTAAACAGGATTGTCATAGATTTGTCAGCTTTATTTCCTGATTCTCATTTTGTAGAAGGAAAAACTGTAATCATTTTTGATGAAATTCAGGAATGTGCAAATGCTCGTTCAAGTATTAAACCATTTTGTGAAGATGGGCGTTTTGATGTCATTGCTACTGGTTCTCTGCTTGGAATAAAAGGTTACAATAAAAAGAAAGGTAAAGGTGTTCCAACAGGTTTTGAACGGATTGTATACATGAAGCCTATGGATTTTGAAGAGTTCCTGTGGGCAAAAGGGATAAGTGATGATGTTATACAATACCTTCGTGAATGTTATGAGAATAAAATTCCGGTCAGTGAAGCAACTCATCAGGCTATGCTTAGGTATTTTAAAGAATATATTTGTGTTGGCGGGCTTCCTTATATTGTTGACCGTTTTATTTCTACAAATGATATGAATGTTGTATGGCAGGAACAACATGATATTATTGAAGAGTATAGAGATGATTTTGGCAAACATCTGGATGAAAATGAAAACGAAGAGATAGATCTTGCTCTTCTTGCCAGAATAAATAGAGTGTTCGAGTCAATCCCGGCTCAACTTGCAAAAGAAAATAAAAAATTTGTATTTTCTTCTCTGGAAAAAAAAGCCCGCTCAGAAAATTATCTTCCAGCGATACAATGGTTATGCGATTTTGGAATTATCAATCTTTGTCACAATCTTAATAATATTACAGAACCTCTTGAAGGAAATAAAATTGATAATGTTTTTAAGATTTATATGCAGGATTCTGGCTTGTTTGTTTCTATGCTTGACCGTGATTGTGCTTTTAAAATCCTATCTGGAGAGCTTGGAGGATATAAAGGTGCCATTTTTGAAAATATTATAGCAGATTGTTTTTCAAAGCAGGGCAGAAAACTTTATTATTTTCATAAAGATTCTGGACTTGAGGTAGATTTTGTTTCAAAGGTTAATAATGAAATTTCACTTATAGAAGTTAAAGCTACGACCGGAAATACAAAATCTGCAAAGACTGTTTTAAAAAATCCACAATATGATGTAAATATATGCTATAAACTTTCTGAAAATAATATTGGAGTTGTAGATAACATAGTAACAATTCCTTACTATATGACTTTCCTTCTGTAAGCGCATTTTCATAATTTTTGGGTGTATTAAATTTACATAACCATTTCAGTTTGATATATTTTTTTTATGGAAAATATTTCTATTGCGGAACAAAAATCTTTTTTGCGGAAAAGGGCAAAGGATGAGCTGAAAAAATATTTTGAAGACAAGGCGCTTTCTCTTCAATGTGCAAAAACTGTGGCAGATTATTTTTTGAAAAGCAAGGAATATGCCGAAGCCAAAATGATTTTTGCGTATATGGCAATGAATGATGAGATTGACTTGTCTTTTGTGATAAATAAAGCGTTGCAGGACAAAAAACAGGTGGCGCTTCCGCGGATGGCAGAAAATTCCAACAATATGGATTTTTATTTTGTTGATTCTTTGGAAAATTCTTTTTCAGACAATAACAGATACGGAATTCTGGAACCTTCCCTGCAAAATAAAAAAGTTGAGCCTGAGGAAATTCCAGAAAAAAGTGTTTTTCTTGTTCCCGGTCTGGCGTTCAATCTGGAAGGTGCGCGTCTTGGGCGTGGAAAAGGTTATTACGACAAATATTTAAGCCGAATTCCAGCAAAAAATCAGCGTTTTTGCGGTGTCTGCACGGTAAATGTTGTTACAAAATCGATTCCTGTTGAAGAAAACGACTTTAAAATGAATTATCTTTTGACGGAATACGGATTTATTTCTTTGACTCGCTAGAAAAAATCTGTAAAAGCGGTTCTTGCAAGAAATATTCATCCAGAACTTTCAGAAAATCTTGATTTGTTGAATTTAAAAGCTGCTCGTATTCATCAAGGTAATTTTTTTCGTTCATTTTTGATGAAGAAATTATTTTTGCAGTTCCAAGATTCGTTTTTGTTTCTGAAAGTTTGTTCTGAATCCAGGCATTTTTTGTCTGCTCTGTTTCAAAAGATTCTGAATCCGCAAGTTTTCGCGCAAACTCAGAGAGCATTTTTTTATAAGTTTCTTCTATATAATTGGTGTGCTCAACGTTCAAAAAGAACAGGCCTGCGCAATGAAATTCTTTTGTTGGCGCAAAGATTTTCATGTCCGTGCCAAAGTTTTTAAGATTTTCAGAAAGCCTAAAAAGCAATGCGTTAAAAATTGTATAATCGGCAGAATTCGGGTTTGGAGTTTTGAACCAATATTGAACTGGATCTGAAAAATTTTTTGTTGGAACAAGAACTGCCGGCATCGGTCCTGCGTCCTCGGCTTTTATGTCCGTGTAAAAAAGATGCCTGATTTTCAGGTTGATTTTTCTAATTCTTGCAGGAAAATCCGGTTCTGGCACAAATTCTTTTCGGTTTGGAAAGTTGCGTTCTGTCTGCGGTATTAGAATTCCTAGCGATTCTTCCATAACATAGCGAAGCGCGTCTGCATCTGTGTTTCCGGCAACAACAATGCTGTAAAGGCTTGCATCCAGAAATTTTGGGTAAGAGGCAAGAATGTCGTTGTACAAAGTTTTTTGAAGAATGTCTTTTTCTGTGTCAAAAATATTTCTGATAAAAGGCGAGTCGTAAAAATATTTCATTGCACGGAATGTCATCTGGTTTATAGGATTTGCATCTGAAAGGCGTTTTTGCGTTTGGACTGAATAAACAAAACTGTCCGCTTCGGCAGGTGAAATCTCGCCAAAAATCAGCGCATCCGAAATTGAACGTATGCAAAGTGAAATATCTTCTTTTGAACATTCAACGGTGATTCTGCTTTCTGAAAAAGTTGTTTCCGCATGAATTTGTGGAAATCCAGAAATCATCTGTTGCATTTTGTATTTATTTATTTCTTTTTGAATATTAAAAGCCAGCGCGTTTGCCATTACATTCTGAAAACCCGGTTTATTTTTGTCCGCAAGGCTTCCGCCATCAATTGAAACAAGAATTGCGACATTGCTTGTAAGCCGGTTTGTTTTTACAGTAACAGGAATTCCATTTGAAAGTTCAAAATTTTTTATTGAAGCCCGGTTTTCTTTCAGAAAAAGATTTTTTGCGGTTTCATTTTCTGCATTTTGATTTTTTTGTTTATTTTTTTCTGCGGAAATTTCTTTCAGGGCATTTTTGTAAAGTTCCTGCGTGAACCATGAACCATTTTTTGAGTTTATTTCCTCGTAGCCAAGTCTTTTGTAGTCATTTTTATATTTATTGAAATTTTTTGTGTTCACTAAAACAAAAATGAATGGAATTTCATTTGCAAAAGAATTTTTTATTTCATTTTCATCCAGATTTTTGATTTTTTGCGGTTCGGACAAAAGTTTTTGCGCAAGAAAAATCTCTTTTTCATTATTTTGTGGAAGAACTGCGTCGATTGCCCAAAGTTCAGAAAGCGAATTCATAAAATTTGTTGAATTTGCGGTTACCGCATTGAAATTTTCCACAAGATTTTTTTTTGCGGTTTTGTATTCTTCTGTTTTCGTAATTTCCGGGGATTTTTTTATGGCTTCAATGAAATATTCTGCCTGCTCAACTGGGGAACGCCGGTTTTGTTCCAGCAGCGTTTGAAAAATAAGGCGCGGGCAGCCGTTTTGGTGCGTTGAAGAAACGTTTATATATTCTGGTCCGCGGATGTTTAAAATATGTTCTGCGCAAAGGCTTTTTTTTAGCGTTGAAAAATCTGAGTTGAATGTTTCCGCCGCAAGAATGCTCTGTAATAAATCAAAATTTGTGTATTCTATTACAATTTGTGTCATTTCGTCGCTAAATTGAAGGTCGTGCATTATGAATTTTCGGGTTTTTCCGCTGGCTTTTACAGCTTCTGGAATCCCGAATGTTGCGGCTGGCATATATGAGCCAAAATATTTTTCTGCCAAAGCATAAATTTCTTCTTTTTTTACAGGTCCGTTCACAAATAGCGCGCTGTTCTGGGGCGTGTACCAGAATTTCCCGATTTTAGAAAGAATTGAGCGGATTTGCGCAGGCGTTGATTTTGAAAAAATCTGCGGATAAATTCCGGAATCAAGTTTCCACGGCGTGTCTGAAAAAATCCGCGAGTCAATTGCTGTGTTTATAAAAGCTGCGGGAGTTGACGCGTACTGCATTATTTCATTTTTTAAGGCTGAATATTCGCGCGAAATATCTTTTTCTGTAAAAACCGGGGCAAAAGCGCGCCTGGAAAGATTTTCAAAAACTGAAGAAACTAATTCTTCTGAAACAGAAATTGTGTAGCGCGAAGAATCTGCGTTACATTCAGAATTAAGTTCCTGCAAAAGCGAGTCTGTCTCTGCTCCATATTTAAAAAGTCGTGTATATAACGGAAAAAATCCCGTATTTGAAGCGTTTTGCGCGCTGATTCCAGCGTGAACTGAAAATTCAATCCGTACCGGCGCGGCTGAAAAATCTTCCAGCACAAAAAGTTGCATTCCGTTTTCAAGCGTGTATTCCGCATAGTTTTGCTCATTCAAAAAATTCGATTGGGCAAACGCAGCTGCAAAAAAAATAAAAATTGTGGCAAAAACATTTTTTTTCATGCAAAGATTATAACATTTTTTGTGGCTATTTATAAACATGATTTCCTATGCTATAATTTTTTTATGCCGAAAGTTACGTTTATCAGAAAAAATGAAAAAGTTTTTAATATTCCTGCTGAACTAAAAGCCGGAAAACGAAATCTTACACCTCAGGAAATTGCGGTTCTTGAAAAAAATAACAATTCAAGTGAATTTTCTTCATGGGAAAATGTTTTTGTTCCAGTTCAAGACGATGATTTTGACTGTTCATTGATTAGAAATTCACGTTTTGAAGGTTACGTTGTTATTGGCAGACTAAAATATGCAAAACTGAAATATCATAGCCTTGAACTTGAAACAGGAATTGTGAACAGTCTTGTGCGCGATTCTGTTATTGGCGATGATAATGTGATTCAGAATGTCTCTTATCTTGAAAATTATAAAATCGGCGACCGGGTTATGCTTTTTAATGTCCAGGAGCTTAGCTGCACAAAATCTGCGAAATTTGGAAATGGCTATATTTTTGGTGGCGAAAAAGAATCTGAACGAAAATGGATTGGCGTTGCAAACGAAAATGATGGACGTGCAATTCTTCCTTTTGAAAAAATGATTCCGGCGGACGCGTATCTTTGGGCTTCAAACCGTGATGATTCAGAATTGCTTGAAAAATTTATCACTCTTACGGATAACGAAAAAAAATCTGAAAAAAATATCTGCGGAATAATCGGAAACGATGTTGTGATAAAAAACACTCTTACAATCAAAGATGTGAAAATCGGGAATTACGCATATATAAAAGGCGCCTCAAAAATAAAAAATGTTACAATTCTTTCTGATGAGGATGAGGTCAGCCAGATTGGAGAAGGCGTTGAAATGGTTAACGGAATCATGAATGCCGGAAGCCACGTTTTTTATCAGGCTGTTGCAATCCGCTTTATAATTGGAAGAAATTGTCAGCTTAAATACGGCGCGCGGCTTTTGAATTCGTTTCTTGGCGACAATTCTACAGTTTCCTGCTGCGAACTTTTGAACAACATGATTTTTCCGTTCCATGAGCAACATCATAATTCTTCGTTTCTTATTGCTTCAACGGTTATGGGACAAAGCAATATTGCGGCGGGTGCTACAATCGGAAGTAATCATAATTCAAGAAGTCCTGATGGAGAAATTGTTGCCCACCGCGGATTCTGGCCGGGGCTTTGTTCAGATTTTAAGCACAATTGCCGTTTTGCAAGTTTTGTTCTTGCCTCAAAAGGTTCGTATCAGCATGAGCTGAATGTTCAGTATCCGTTCAGTCTGCTTGCTCCGGGCGAAAATCCTGAAAGTCCTGTTCATATTTTGCCGGCCTGGTGGTTTATGTATGATATGTTTGCGATTGTGCGGAATAAATATAAATTTGCAAAAAGAGATAAGCGTTTTGTTAAAGTCCAGAATATCGAGATGAATCCGTTTGCGCCTGACACTATGCAGGAAATTCTTTTTGCCATAAAGCGGATTATTGAACTTGCCAGCTCGCAGCTGGGGCTGGAACTTTCAGCGGCGAAAAATTTCTTGCATCAAAATCCAGAGTCAAGAATAACGCTGATAGATATGCTTTCCCAAAAGAAATTTGGCGCAACTTTGTACAAACCGGTTCAAGGCTATAAAACTTACCGGAAGATTTTAAAATATTTTGCGGCAAGCACTTTGCAGGAATATTGCGTTGCAAATGGCACTGATAAAATTTCAGCAAGTCTGATTCAAAAAATAATGAAGACAAATCTTTTTACAAGATGGAAGAATGTTGGCGGACAGATAATCCCGGAAGAAAAAATCAACGAGCTTTTTTCAAAAATAAAATCCGGGGAAATTTCCAGCTGGGCGGAAGTGCATGAATTTTACAATATCTGTCAGGCAAAATATCTTGAATACAAAACACGATATGCGATTTTTATTCTGGAGGAACTCTATTCAAAGGAGATCAAGAATTTTACGCGCGAAATTTTCAAGGATATTGTAAGTGACGTTACAATTGTCTCTGATGAAATGTATTCAGCTTCTGTTTCCAGCCGCGAAAAAGATTTTACAGATTATTACCGCTGCATGACTTACAAAAACAAAGAAGAGATGACAGCTGTTCTTGGCACGCTGAATGACAGCAGTTTCCTGAAAACCTTAAAAAACGACACAAAGAATTTTAATCTCTTTGTAAAAAAGGCATTCGTGGAACTGTGTTGATAATATGAAAAAAAATGTCTAAGCTTCCAGTCAAAAATCAAGTATTGGCTATGGTGAAGTGTTTTTTAGGAAGAATTATCTGCGCTTTTCATTCAGAAAATGCTCGACAATTCTTTTATGCCATTCGGCAAAAAGCACTTCAAGGACGCCAAACTTGACTTTTTCCTTCACGCTTAGACATTTTTTTTGCTTTTACAAAAAAATTCGATTTTCAATATAAAAAATTATTCCTGGCTTGTTAATTCCTTGAAATATTCTGTAATATCTTTTCTGTTTTCTTTTGTGTAGGCAATTGCTGTGCGTGGATGCTGGTTGAACTGTCCTGTCAAAAGATACTGAAGATCATATCCCCAGACAACGCCGTTTTCTTTCATCGGCATCATGTATTTTTCAATAAATTCAAGAACCGGATATTCATTGTATTTTGGATTTTTCAGGAATCCTAAAAGAAGCTCCATTGCGCAGTTTCCAGCTCCGCGTCCCATAGAAAGATAAGTTGCGTCAAGATAATCTACGTTGTCGCCAACACATTCAATTGTATTTGCAAAAGCAAGTTTCTGGTTGTCGTGCGCATGGATTCCGAGTTTCTTGTTGTATTTTGCAGCGTATTCACCGTATAAATCGCAGATTCTCGCCATTTCTTCCGGATAAATTGAACCGTAACTGTCTACAATGTAAATTACATCTACCGGCGACTGACCAACCATATCCAATGCTGCTCTAAGGTCGTTTTCCTGAACTGTGGAAAGAGCCATGATATTGCAGCTTGTTTCATAACCTTTTTTGTGGGCATCTTCTATCATGTCGATTGCAGTAGGCATCTGATGAACATAAGTTGCAACCCGAATCAAATCAATTGGCGATTCTGTGCGTTCGTGAATGTCCTCTTTATAATTGCAGCGTCCAACATCAGCCATAACTGCGACTTTTACTTTTCGTTCGTCGTCACCAACTACACCGCGGATATAATTATCGTCACAAAATTTTGAAGGTCCGAATTTATTTACATCAAACAATGTCTTGTCTGCCTTGTAGCCGAATTCCATATAGTCAACGCCAGCTTTTACATTCGCATTATAAAGAGCTTTTGCAAAATCTTCTGCAAAGAAAAAGTCATTTACAAGTCCGCCGTCGCGCAATGTTGCGTCAACAACTTTGATTTCAGGACGATAGTTCATCATGGCTGTAACTTTTTTCATTTCAATCCTCTTTCGGCTGTCTTTTTTGGCAGTCATTTCTTCTGATTTAGGCTGAATACCAATACTTTTTAGCATTTCATCCTTATTCTTGTAATAATGGTAAATATTTGCGGCTGAAATACCACATTTTTCTGCGACATCCCGCATTCCAATCAAAGAAGAGTCCTTTTCTTTTAAAAGTTCCTCTACCGCCGCCTTTATCTTTGCCGCAATTTCTAAGTTTGGTTTACGCAATGTTATTCTCCAAATTGCAAGATATTGTTAATTTAACAAACTGTACGTTATTTGTCAATGTTTATTTATTAGTGAACATATAAAATTAAAAGTGAACAAATTATTTTGTATAAACAATTTCTTTGATAATTGAACTAAGTCTGGTAGTTTATATTCATCTGAATTGAGTTCTGTGTCAGCGTGTAGCTCTAGAATTTTTGTATCAGTCCAATTTCCTTCTGTTTTATCGTAACCGCTTGTTCTGTCTAATAAAACGATGAAATTTATTTTTTGCGTGCCCAGATTTTCTTTTATCTCTTTTATGTTTTTTAGTGCAAATCTTTCCAGATTATTATCCGCTGCCATATATAAAGCGTATGTCCATTCAGTTTTGTCATGAATGAATAAATCTTGAGTTTCAGATGTGCCAGGCTTACAACTGATAAAAGAAATTAAAAATAAGAAAATAACTGTTATTTTATACATTCAAATAACCAGAATAATAATTCATCAATGTTCGGTTTGTTGTTTGCTTTCATGTTGCAGTTTGATAAAATGCAAAAACTTGTATCATAAGTTTTGTTATAAAAGAGTAGATTTTCACTGCCGATACTGCGTCCGTATGAACCTACAAATTCAAAACCGTTATAAAAAAGTTTACGGATTCCGTATCCATAAACATCTGATTTGTCAGCGTTTATGTCAATTATGCTGTTGTAAAGCTGATTTCTGGTGTTTTGGGAGATTGCATTTCCGTTGTTACTGTATAATTCGTAGCCCCATTTGCTTATTGTGTTTGCATTGCTTATTATTCCGCCGCTAGTCCAGCTAGCTTTGCCAAGTAGATATAGCAAAGGAGTGATTATATTCGTTAAATCTATAGGTGTAGCTCCATCTCCGGTAAGATTAAAATCTGTATTTGGATAAACATGTGGATGTGCAACTGAATAATAATCTAACTCATCCTGTGGAGTTAAAAAAATATCTGATAATTCTAAAGGTTCATAAAAATATTCATTGAGCAGATTGTTCAATTTTTTTCCAGTTGCTTTTTGAATTATAAGTCCTAAAATAACGTAGTTTGTGCTTGAATATAAATATGTTCCAATTTTTTCTTTTGGATGTTCTATATAGTCTAGTATAAGTTCAGGATTCCATGGTTCTGTAAAAATTGGATTTTTTGTATTATACAATTTTGAATTTTTTGCAAAATCATAAATTCCGCTGGTATGATTTAAAAGTTGTTCTATTGTAGCGTCTTTATTTATGTAGGGATTTAAATTTTTTGAGCCAGCATAGTTTTCTGTAAAAAGTTCCGGTAAATGATATTCAATTGTTTCTTCTAGCTTAAGGATGTTATTCTCGCATAAAGTCAATGTTAAAGCACTTGTGAATGTTTTTGTAATGCTATAGATATAGTGCAATGTTTCTGAATCACAAATGCTTTTCATGCTAAGGCTTGATAATCCATAGTTTTTATAAAAGCTGATTTTTTCATTTTTTACAGAAATGCTTAATGCTGTTTGTATATTATATTTTTTTATAAAAAGTTCAGTTATTTTGTTGCATTTTTCTTCAACAGAAAGCGTGTTTTGATTCAAAATATTATAATATTCTGAATCAATGTCACTTTCCGTTTCAGAGGTTTTACAGTTTATAAAAATAAATGAACAAATTGCGAGTAAAAGTAAAAATTTTTTCATAGTCCTGTAGTTTTTAATTTAATGGTTCTGTATATCGAATATTTTTTTTGCCATCAACTAAATCATAGAATAAGCAGTTTATTTCGTCTTTGGTAACAAACTGTATATCCATGTAGTGGCACATATTTTCTGTTCCGTCAAGAAGTTCGTAAGTTAATGTTTTTGAAGTAGAGTCATAAACTGGGTTTTCTGAAAGTCCTTCAAAATATAAAAACCTACCATTGTCAAATCTGTCATCATCGTTTCCAAAAAATTTTATACAATAAGGAGCGGAGAAACTTTTCCAACCGTATTCTTTTTCCTTGTCTATATAATTAAATGTATCCATAAGCGTCTTGTAGCTGATTTCAGAATATTTTGAAAATTTAGCTGTTAATTTTTCATTTATAATCTCAACATCATTGACTTTTAATAAATAATTACATTCATAAGTTTCTTTGTTTAAAAGTTCAATTTTTACGTAGGCTTTGTTTTGCTCTGTATTTTTTTCAAAGTGATTGCTTTTTGCGTGTCCTGTAAAAATAAATTCATCATCTTTTTCCTGCGGAATAAAAATAGAATTATCTCCAGTTTCATATTCAGAAACCCAGATCCACAAAGGGTTGCAAGCAGTTCTTTCCTCATCATCGAAAAATAGAACAAGATTTTGTCCTGTAACAAACAGTCTGTATTTCACATTTCCAGAATTCAAGCTTTCTTTTTGCTTAAATAATTTTTTGAATTCTACAGTTTCTTCTGTGTTCCAAGGTTTCCATTCGGAAACAAGAGCGTCTTTTGTCCATTCTGGAAGGTTATCTATATATTTTCCAGGTTTTTTATATTCTTCTGGCGTACAGTCATGAGGACAAGAGATAAAAGTAAATAAAAGGCTTGTGAATATCAATATTATAATTCTTTTTAGCATAAGGTTCTCCTTGGGTAAAAGCAAAGTGTAGTATATTCCTGCACTTTGCTTTTTGACGAAAACTTTTCAAGCTTGATATAAAAATCATATTTTCGGCACTTGATTTTGTAAACTATTTGAAATACGAAATAACCCAGGTTATTAAAAAAATAACTTGGTTAATAAATTTTTGTACTTGGTTATTTTTTGAATTTATGGCTTTTTTTGATAGAAAATTTTTTCTTTTATTTATGCTTTTCTTACTGTATAATTTTTTTATGAATATTAATAAAAAAGTTTTATATGAACGCCTGATGATTTTGTTCGCAGGAATCGTTCAGGTTTTTGGTTTTATAATCAGTATCACTGTGGAAGATTTTTCAAAATCTTATGTTCCCTATTTTGAGTTTATTGTTCCAGTTGTGAATCTTTCTTGTGCAATAATATGTTTTTTTCTTGTGATTTTTCCAAAATTCCGTTTTTTGCAGTCTGTTGTGCTTTTTGTTCAGGGAATTGTGATGACATTGAATAATCTTATATTCTTGGGCGTTTTTTTGTATATTTTTGGAATTATTCTTCTATATTGCTATGGTTATTTAAAGTCAAAACGTAATATTAAAATTATCATCTGTATGATTTTGCTGTTCATATCTTTTATTCCGATTTTGTTTAAGAATGATTTTAATTTTTTTATGGCAATTGCGTATTCGTTGTTTCTGCTTTTTTCGTATTCTCATCTTTACTTGATAGTTAAGGATAATTTGTTTGAATTGTTTCCTTTTCTTGCTGATAAAATTTCTGTGGTCAGTTTGCCTGAGCCGGGTGGAACAATAAATCTTGCCGGATATGGTCTTTCTGACCGTCAGATAAATCTTGTGAAGAAATATAAAAAAGGAAATGCAAGTTATAAATTGCTTGCTGATGATTTTCAGATTAGTGAGTCAACAATAAAACAGGAGATGTCGAAGATTTGTAAATTTCTTGGTGTAAAAAATATCGAAGTTCTTTTGTTCTTGTTGCAGCAATATGAAGTAGAATAATTCTTTGTTAAAACAAAAATCCGCCAGCAAAATGCCGGCGGATTTTTTATAAACCTTTCGATTTATTTATTGGCTTATGCCTTGTTCAAGCGAGCTTCGAGGTCATCCAAGCAAGCTGAAAGTTCTTTTGGAAGATGTTTTCCGAACTTTGGATAGTGATTTTCGCGGATGTCTTTACATTCCTTGAGCCAGCCTTCCTTGTCAACTGCTGTGATTGCTGGAATCTGAGCCTTGTAAACGTCTGCAAGACCGTCAAGGTTGAGAGCACCTTCTTTTGGCATAAATCCGATTGGAGTGTCAACATAGTTGTCTTTTCCGTCGCAGCGGTCAAAAATCCATGCAAGAACGCGGCTGTTGTCGCCGTATCCTGGCCACATGAATCCGCCTGGAAGATCCTTGTTGTTTTCATCCTTGCGGAACCAGTTTACATAGAAAATCTTAGGAAGTTTGTCTTCTTCACCACGTTTAGCTGCTGCTGCACCAACGTCGATCCAGTGCTGGAAGTAGTCGCCCATGTTGTATCCGCAGAATGGAAGAATTGCGAATGGGTCGCGGCGGATTTTTCCAACCTGAGAAGCATCGATTGTAGAAGCGGCTGTGATTTCTGAACCTACGATAGAGCCAAGGAATACACCGCCTTCGCAGCACAGCTGCTCGGAGACTCGCTAAAAACAGTCCACCGGACTGTTTTTGCCCCGTCGGGGCCGCTCCCTAGGTTCCAAGAGCGAGAATATTCATGAAAGTCAAATATGAAATGGCGTTCCCCTCACTTTGTTCGGGTCGCTATGTCCGCCCTTCCGCTACGCTCATTCCTTCGTTCTGGTAGTTTCGATACGGTCGTTACACTCCCTACTCAACCACCGTCACTCCGGAACGCCTTCGGCGGGGCTCCCAGCGCTAACGCAATACTGCGTGATATTATTTGACTCAAGTTTTTGTCTGTGGTATATTTAAAACAAGGAAAGACCAAAGTTCATTTGGTCGTCTCCACTTTTTGGTTAAAAAGCCGCTAAGTTTTCGAGGACATTGGCGGCTTTTATTTTACTCATTTACGTTTTATGTAGCTGAGAAAGCTAAGAATTAGAATAGCTAAATTAATAGCCAACGAAATATATTCGTAAATCGTCATCTTAGAGCCTCCCGTCTTCATATTTCCAGCAAGCTGGATTTGAGCTTGGGAGACGCCGCCTGAACTAAGGTCTTTCCAATAGATGAATTATAACAAGTGTTTTGTATAGTGTAAACAGAGGTAATAAATAAAATTGAAGATGTTGATTTTTATTTGCAAAATCCTAGATTTTCATTTTCACATCTGTCTATGAAGTTATATATATCTTTATTTCATACGATTATTTAGTCATAATCGACAATTACCTCATTTAGGTATTATCTCTTTGAAAATTCTTCATTACAATATTTCATCATTGTTACAAATGAAAAAATAATATCATCGATCGAATTTTCAATTTCTCCGTGATGGATAGCTTTATTTCCATTTTTTCGAAGCATATTGCTTAATCCAATATATTCTTTTGGTAATATAGAACTCTTTACAAATTCATCTAACCAAGAGATTGTATCTTTTCTCTCTGGATGAAGTTTCTTAAAGGATTCTTCCATGCATGATCGAAAAATGATGACTGACATTTCTGGCTCTGAATCAATTCTTGTGATAGAAGAAATTGCAAGATACCTCACATGAGCAGGTAATTTAGTAAAATTATGTAAAAGATAGAAAGCATTCCATTGATAGCAGTAAATTAAATCTCTATTTCCATTAAAACCAATCGCAAGGAATTCTTTTAACTCATTTGGCAAAGGTCGTTTTTCTTTTTTTTCCTTACATCTTTCAAGTAAAAAAGAAGCAATATCTCTCCAGTGCTCCACGGGTAATCCATCATTTTCTGATGAAACTTTCTCATACAATTCAATAGCATCTGAATAATTCTTTAGCCAATCAAGAGATATTGCTTTTTCGAAAAGAACCATCTTGTCTTTAGGATATTTTTTACACAATTCCTTAAAAAAGTTTTTACATTTTGGATCTTCTATAATTGTTCTTCTAGATGCTTCAATAGATTCTCTCCATATGTTCTTCCATTCAGACATCTTTTACCCCTCATAAACAAAATTTCTTGACAACTACATCTTTAAGTATTATAAATTAAATATACATAAATACAAATCTTTTAGAGAGGTAAGCCTATAGAGATACAACCCCGTTCGGAATTTTAATTTGGGGGATTAAGCTAAATGCTTGTTATTCACAATTTTAATTATTTCGTTCGGTCACCGTTCTGCAATGGAATGGTATTTATGGTTGTGTTGGTGTTGTGTGCTTATCTTTTTTGTTTTAAATCAGAACAAAATCATAAGTTTTCCAAAACAATACCAATTTTCTTGATGTTTCATTTTGCTTATTAAGCAATTTGAGTTATTAATGACTTACATTTTAAGAGGTATTTTATGGAAAACAAATTTATTATTAAAAATTTTAATGATTTTACAAACTCATTTTTTAACTACAAAAAGAAAAATGAAATTGATATTTACAATGAATTTTCATTTCAACATGAACTCGGGATATTTATAAAAAATAATTTTCCTGAATATAAAGTTGAATTTGAAAGAAACGTATCCTTCTTTGAAATAACAGAAGATACTATAAAAAAAGAAATCGATATATCTGTTTTCTCTCCAGATAAAAAAGAAAAATATGCTATTGAATTAAAATTTCCAAGAAATGGCCAAGTTCCGGAACAAATGTATTCTTTTGTTAAAGATATACGCTTTATGGAAGAATTAAAACATTTCGGATTTACAAATACATACACCATTGTTTTGGTTGATAATCCTCAGTTTTATTCAGGTAAGAGTTCCGGAATCTATAAGATATTTCGTGATACTCATCAAATAGATGGAAAAATCTTAAAACCAACTGCAAATTACAGTAAGTCTGAATTCATTGAATTACAAAACTCTTATACTTTTAATTGGAATAAATTAGACGACAATCAGAGCTACTTTTTCATTGATATATCAAAATATATGTAATTTGGTTTCAAAAATAACGGTAGATACTGATATTTTTGAAAGAATATAAAATATTTAAGGAGACAAAACTATGTATAACGAACAATTAAAAACATTACAATCAATTCAGGAACATCAGGTTCAAGCTACAAGAGATTTGAATAATAGTTTCTTGTATGAAATAAGCTAAGCCCTTTGTCCAGACAGTTTGTCTGAAAAATAACGAATTTTATGCAGCCATCTTTTTGGTGATGATTGCAGAAGGAAAACTTCCTTCCT
>ONHK01000026.1 GCA_900317625.1 uncultured Treponema sp. | reverse complement strand
TCTAACACAATAGAAGTTTGCCCGCGTTTTTTACAAAAATCTGCGAACAAACTTCTATTGTGCGAGGGCATATCCCCTCGACCCCTTGTCTATTCCGTTCCGAAAAGCGCGGGCAAATGAAAGCTTCCCCAAAAGGAAACTTTCACCGCTTTTTTTCTCCACTTCATAGCCACCAAAAGGCTCTGCCCTTTGGAAACCCGAGAAGGGCAACGTTGCCCTTTCTAAACCTCCGCCAACAAGACTCTGTCTTTTTGGATTATCTGCCAGACGGCCAGCCTTCTGGACTTCTATTTGACAATAAACTCAAAAAAATAATCTAATAAAAAAACTATAATCCCACCTCATTTTATAATACTTGTGATATAATGAGTTATTATCAAATAGAGACCAAGTTACAGTAATTAGAGGAAAACAGAAAATGAAAGCTAAATTGTTCTTTATGGTGTCATTGTTATCTTTTAGTTTAATAAGTTGCACAAACCAATTTTCCGGGAAAAAATATACAGCTGAATTAATGGGCATGGAAGTAATTGGACTAGACTTTATTGATAATTCAAAAGTAGAAATATATTTTATAGGTACAGAAAATCAGGTCGCACAGTACACCTTCAATAAAAAAACAAACATTGTCAAAATTAAAGAACCTGAAATTGAATTGATTTATAAACCATCTATAGCAACTTTAAATTGGAATGATGAAGATACAGAATACATTTTCCATCAAGTTGAAGAAATCAATATTTCAAAAGATTCTGCATTTGATTTATTTCCTAAAGCAATTACTTATGATGAATATAAAGGCGATGTAGTTATTTATAGCTGGTATGACTCTTTAGGAAATATAGAAAATACAACAAAAGATGGAAAGAATATATCATTAGAAATCGTAATTGGTTATAAAGAAAATGACAAATCAATTGCAACAGAACTAGAATCACGTAAGCCCGAAATTCAGTTATTCTTGAAACATTTTATTTCAAAAAAAGACTATACAGACTTTTCACCATTAAATGAGGATAATTTACGTTCAGAAATAAAGAATGGCATTAATGATAATATTCTTACATCAGGAAGAATCAGGGATATTAGGATTACAGATATTCAATAGTTTATGAAGATTTTTCAAGATTAGTGTATTTCTAAGAAGGCAGAAAATGAAAAATCAAGGGTATATTGCTTTTTACAAGTTGAATGATTGGTTTTATTCTGAATTTTCAGATGAAGAAATACAATTTATGGAACAAAAATATGACCCCTTTGGCAGTTCAGCATCATTAACAACAGGTGCCGCGACAAGTGGAATGTCAGTTTCTTTTTTCCTTACTAGTTTATTAGGTTGGTTTTACAGTAAGGAACGCACCGAGTTATGCCTAAAGATTGCAACAAAAGCGGAAGAATTATTTTCTACAGATAATCAATCTTATACTGATTTACATTTTTACTATCAGCAACTTATTCAATTTTATTATAAATTAAGAAGCAACGAAAAATACCTCGAAAAAGCGATTTTATATTGTAACAAACAAATATCCATTTCATCATTTGTTTCAACAGAAATGAAAGATGACTTCCCAAAATTGCCTCGCCATATTGGTTATGAACAACTTGCCATAATTGAGAAAAAAAACAAGAATTGGCAAAGAGTAATTGAAATTTGCAAACAAGCTCAGAAAGAAAAATGGAATGGAACATGGAAAGAAAGGATTGAAGAAGCTAAGAAGCATTTAAACTAAAAAACAATGCAGTTTTATCCAGATTGTGCTAAAATATGGAGCTAGATTACAAATAAGTTTTTTTAATACTTTTGGATTACTTAGTTATTTGATTTTCAGTTGTACTCAAGGAGTTGTGATGAAAATGAACTTAAAGAAAAAAATATCAATTCTTTTTTTCTTGTTATTAACTGCAATTGTATTTGCAGCTTCATCAAATACTGTTTATGTAACAAAGACTGGTAAAAAAATATCATCAAAGAAGTTGTAAAACTTTATCAAAATCAAAGACTGTTATTCCAATGTCTATTAATGATGCAAAAAATAAAGGATATACTCCTTGTAAAGTTTGTAATCCATAAGAGGTAATTAAATGAGTGTTTATGAAAAAAAAGAATTAGTTGCACAAAGCTTCTTTCAAAAACTTTTTAAGAAGCAACCGAAACAAAACTACATGATTGAATTGGAAAACAAATTATTCGAAAACGAGAATAATCTATTTGCGATTCAACTATCAGATATCAGCCCTCTAAAAGAAAAATATAAGATTTCTTCAAAAGATTTCCAATATGAAAGAGAATTTTTGTTGAACAGTTATATAACTCATTGTCTATGGGATGAACATCTTTCTGATGATGAAAAATCTCAATTACAGTATCTAGCCAAAATTCTAGATCTCTCAGAAGATTTCTTAAATAAAAGAATCACAGAAGAAGGGAAAATAATATACAAGAAAAAAGTTCAACTTGTTATTGCTGACAATAAAATAGAAGATTCGGAAAAAGCAGAATTAGATGCATTAGAAAAAGAATTTAATATTTCCGATTCAGATTCTACAGAAATACTTGGAAACGAAGTTTCTTCTAAAATCCAATCCTATGTAGATTCTCTCCTTGCAAAAAGACGAATTTCTCCAGACGAAGAAAAAAAACTAAACGATATGCTTTCTGATATGCATGTAAACGCTTCTTTTTCAGGAGATGGAATTACACGATTTAGAAAATATTGGGATATAGAAAACGCAGAATTAGTTCCTATGCAATCGCCAATTAATATCCAAAAAAGTGAAAATATGTACTTCTCAGCTACAATTGATTGGTATGAGGAACGAACAAGAACAACTACAATTTCTTATGGTGGAATAGGCGCCAAATTTAAAATTTGCAAGGGAGTTTATTTACGAGCTGGCAGTATTGCCCCAATTCGCAATACAGAAGAATATTTAAAATTTATTGACAGTGGAACAATATATTTTACTAATAAGCGAATTATTTTTATGGGAGAACATGGTAATAAGATAATTCCGTTCTCAAAAATCTTATCCTTTACTCCATATGCTGACGGTATTGAAATTGACAAAGAGACAGGAAAAAAACCGTTCTTTAAATACGAAGATTGCGAATTAATGGGTATATACCTTGCTAGATTATTGAAGGATTTCTAAATGACGTACAAAAACATAAAGAAACGTACTTTTGAAATTATACAAGCAAGTAAAGAAAATGATATTGCAAGTAGGATTTTTGATATCTGTTTAATAGTTCTAATACTCTTAAACGTATGTCTTGTAATTGCAGATACATTCAATCTGCCCCTGAAAGTTCAAAAAGCTTTTTCTTATGTCGAAACTGTATCAGTAATCATATTTACGATTGAATATTTTCTGAGAATTTGGACTTCTGATTTACTATATCCAGGCAAGAAAAGAATTACAGCAATTCTAAAGTATATATTCTCTTTCTTAGCAATTATTGATTTATTAGCAATTTTACCTTTCTATTTACCATTCCTAATAACGATTGATTTACGAGTTTTGAGAATGCTTCGTATTATCAGGTTATTTAGAGTTTTTAAAATTAACAGATATACAAACGCTTTGGTATCAATTGTAAAAGTATTTAAGAATAAACAAAGTGAATTGCTTTCATCTATTTTTGTAGTTTTATTATTAATGATTGTTGCTTCTGTTTTAATGTATGGTGTAGAGAATAAAGCTCAGCCAGAAGTTTTTAGAAATGCTTTTGATGCATTATGGTGGGCACTCGCGACACTAACAACTGTTGGCTACGGAGATATTTATCCAATAACTGTTTTAGGAAAAATACTAAGTGCCGTTATTGCTATATTAGGCATAGGCCTTGTTGCCGTTCCTACGGGTATAATATCAGCTGGCTTTATGGAAAACATGAATAAATCACAAGAATGTGAATCAGAAAAAATTAAGTATTGTCCATATTGCGGAAAAGAATTAAAAGACTTCTCATAATACTGGTGTGTGCGGGATAAGAAATTTGAAGTATATTTTCCAAGAAAAGGAAAAAAGGAATAATTTGTCAGCTTTTTCTTGTGGATTTATTATGTCTGTTAGAATTGTCCGTTTTAATTCACTATAGGAACTTTATGAAAGATAGGCTTTACTTCATCTACAGTGTATGAAAATAAAAAAGAGCGCCGTCGCAACGCCGCTCTCGTAAGAAACACAAAATAACGTGTTCTCCAATCTGATTAAAAATATAATGCAGAAAGATGATGTTGTCAATCTAAATTACATTGCATGGAAAACCTTCAAAGCGAAGTCATAATTAGATTTTATAATGTCGTTTCCGGTAAAGTAATCTTTATGTTTGAGCATTCGTTTTTCGAACAGTTTCTTTAGTTCTCGTTTGTGTTTTGTAACGATAGATTTTGATGCAACTGTTCTTAGTGAATAAACAACACTTACAAATTCAAGAACTGGAAGACATGACATTTTCTTCTGTCGCTGCTGCTTGCTGATTGTTTTGATTGTGGCCAGAAAGTTTCCAAGTTCACCAGGAACAAAGGTGGTACCGGTCTGTAAATCAGCAATAATGCAGTTATTATGTGCGCAGGCATTTCTCAGATTCTTTAGCATTTTGAGAACGGGAACGCTTAAAGGTTCTTTAATTTTCATAACACGGTAATAAAATTCGTAGAACTTTATAAAGTCACCAAAGGTTATAAGTTCCAGAAATACCCATACAGGACAATCATTGAATGCTGTGATTTTATATTCGTTTCTATGTTTCTGACTGTTATAGACATTCTGGACTGTAAAATACTTGTTCAAAAGATTTGTAGTGAATGGTGATGTACATGATGCTTCAAGTTTTCCGACTACATAAGGATTCGCCTGTAAGAAATTATAAACAATCTTGTAGCCGTCATCTCGAGGATTGGTTTCGCAGTCTTTTAGTAATCTGATTTTCAGGTCGTGCTCCAGATCAAAACAAGCCTTAGATAATTCAGTACGAAGTAAAGCGTCTATTTCAGTGAGTTCTTTAAGATATCCAAAATCGAGATTGATATATTTGCCTTTGTTTTGACCGTTTAGGTATTTCTGATAATTTTTTCTGTAAGCAGCAGTCCTAAGATAATTGTTCTCGTTGAATAAATATTTTTTTGCTCTGGTTTCAGAAAAGAGATTGAAGGTTATGCCTTTATCCGTTTTCATTTTCTGAACAAGCTGAGAGGAAGTTAACTTAGGTTTATTTTGGATGTTGGACATAAATACAAAGTACCATAATTTCTGGATTTTGTCGCTATGAGTGGAAATCTTTGCGATATACCTTCACACAAAGGCTCCATGTAAAAAAAATCTCTGTAGGTACCGCAGGTCAAAAACCTACGGCTTACGAATTTATTGAAGTTTAAATTAGATAATACTTGAAAGAAAAATTATTCCAATATAGTACTCCATTTTAAGTAAAGACCTTAAGTAAAATCTAGAATTGAGTGAGTTCAGATGAATCAAAATGAATAGAACTTTTTCGATTTTTGTGCTAAATTAAAAATATCTAGGCAAAAAGTCATAAAATTTACTTATCTGAATCCATCTGAACTCAATCGAGTATTAAAAATATTACAGGATATGGCGGATAGCCCGGTTTTTGCTGAACGGAACGAAGTGAAGCGAAGCAAAAAGCCACTCGAATAAAGAAAATTGCGGAGAAATTAGCATGGGCGATGAATTTGAAGATGCGAAGGGAAAAGTTTTTGTTTCCGTTTATCCGTCGAACTTGAAGGACAAGGACGGCAACAGAATTGGAAAATGTGTCGGAAAGGTCAAGAAGAATGTGGCGACTGTGGAGCAGCTTGTTTCGCGCGCAAAAAAGGGCGGAATTGTAATGTCGGCGGAAACTCTTTTGTATGCGGCGCAGATTCTTTCCAAGGCGGCACGTGAGGCTCTTTCCGAGGGGCTTGCGGTTGACCTTTTGGGGCTTGGGACTTTGGGATTTTCTGTTGAGGGCAGCGTTGACCAGTTTATGACTTCGCTTGAAATTGCGGAGCATTTTAGGCTTGCGTTTACACCGTCAAAGATGGCTGAAAAGGCGTTGAAAAATATTCTGCCGTCGCGAATTGTTCTGCAGAATTCAAGAATTTATATTTCGGAAGTGAAAAGCCTTGCTGCGGAAAGTGCTGAGAAAAACACGATTTACTTGAACCGGCCGCTTTGCATAAAAGGAAACGGGCTTAAAGTCGGCGGCGAGGTCTGTGGAGTTTTTCTTGTTCCGTGCCGCGAGCAGAATGTCTACGCCCAGCGTTCTGAATGGATTCCGCTTCCGAACCCGTACACAAACACGCCGAAAAAACTGGAGCTTTATATGCCGGACGATTTTAATATCGGTTACGACGGAGAAGCCGGCGAGGAAGAGCCGCTTTTCTGCATTGCGGTTGTAACAAGCCTGAACCCGAACAGCCGCGAGCGCGCGGAATGTGTGGAGGCATTTTCTGAGGCGGTAAGGGTTAGGAGAGTGTGAGAGCGGTATGATTATTGTTGTTTTGTTATCAGGATGTTTTACCTTGCTCCTGTTTGACTTTGCATAGAAACCAGCCTTGACAAAAAAAGAGATTTTTTTTATTTTTTTTGTTGAGAACTTACGACGTAAATGCCGTGAGCTCTCACTATAGGATAAAGTTCAAATGATAAAGCGGGATTTATATTTAAGAAAATTATTGGATTATATGTGGGACGGACAGATAAAAGTGATCATAGGAATCCGCCGGGCTGGAAAATCCACACTCCTTTTCGACCTTTTTTATGACTATCTCCTTAAAAACGGCACTTCTCAAGACAACATTATTACATTGCAGCTAGACAAGCGTAAATACGCAAAATACAGAAATCCTATAGTCCTTGCTGATTTTGTGGAAAACACGGTTTCTGCAGGCAAGGAGAAATTCTATCTTTTTATTGACGAAATTCAGTTCTGCTATTCAGTTCCAGATCCGGACAATGATGGGTTTGAAATCACAGTATACGACATGCTTAACGAGCTTAAAGATTATAAGAACCTTGACGTTTATGTTACCGGAAGCAATTCAAAAATGCTTTCCAAGGATATTTCTACGGAGTTCCGTGGCCGTTCATCACAGATCCATGTTTTTCCATTGAGTTTTGCAGAATATAACGAGGCGGTTGGAGGCGACAAGCGGGATAACTTTGACCGTTATATGATTTACGGCGGGCTTCCTTATCTTCTGCATCTAAAGACTGAAGAGCAGTTCAAAGACTATCTTGCAAATCTTTTTGATGAAGTATACATAAAGGATATTGTAGAGCGGAATAAAATTGCGCGTCCGGATTTGCTGAACGATATTTTAAATTTGCTCAGCACATTCATCAGCTCTTTGACAAATCCGCTGAATATTGCAAACAGCATAAAAAGTGTAAAAAAAGAAAAACTAAGTTCTAATACTGTAAGTGATTATATCGAGTATTGTAAGGATGCTTTTCTTATAAGCGAGGCAAAGCGTTACGATGTAAAAGGAAAGCATTATTTTGATTATCCGAACAAATATTATTTTACGGATATTGGCCTGCGGAATGCACGGCTGGGATTCAGGCAGATTGATTCCGGGCACATCATGGAAAACATAATCTACAACGAACTGATTATGCGCGGATATTCTGTTGATATTGGAGTTGTTGTTGACAGAAGAAAAGGCGCGAATGCAAAAAAAGAAATTGATTTTGTTGTGAATAAAGGCGACAGGCGGGTGTATATTCAGTCCGCATGGCAGATGAATACAACCGAAAAAATCACAGCGGAACTTGATTCATTAAAGCTTGCCAAAGATTTTTTTGCAAAGATAATTATACAGAATGATATTCCGTCTCATTTCTCAGATGACGACGGAATAATCCACTGTAATCTGATAGAATTTTTGTTGCACCCGGAATTGATTCCTTTGTAAGAATTGCCTGTATTACTTGCTTATTAAACTGAAAAACTGTCCTTTTTAACGAGCGTTTTTTGGGACAACTTTTTCGTTCATTTTTCTTCTCCATCTACTGCCGACAACGTAATTTTTTTGTACGCATTTTTCTTTGCATTTGGATGAGGCTCAAGTCCAATAATCGTTATATCATTCTGATTAGGCGCGTATACCCAAAATATTCTTCCAGCTGCTGGCTTATTATTTTCTAAATAAGATTCCCACACTTTCATTCCATATCGCTTTGAAAGGGCTTCAATGTCATGAGTGCGAAGTCCTGTATGGCGCGGATTTACAGAAAGAAGCTTCATCGCTTTTCCAAGTTTTTGATAAAGCAAAACTTCATCTTTTGAGGCTGTATTTTCCTTTACTTTTTTCTTTAATGAATCCCAAAATTCTTTCATTTCTGGAATTCCTAAGCGGATATTGAACAAAATTAAGCCTCGAATTCTTTTAAATCAAGCGGTTCGGAAACTTTTCCATTTTTTAGATTCTCCATTGAAGAATCCATCATGTCAAGCGTTGCCTGAGAGACTTCAAAAGGAACAACCAGCTCACGAGGCTCAAGCACAATCCGACCGTCCGCAAATTCCTGAACATGATAATACTCATATTTTGAATTTCTGAGAGTAATCCTCTTCTTCATGTCTGTCTTTGTATCATAGGTTTTTACGGCTGTCATTGACATATTTCCTCCGCAGTGGGGAATCCCACTATCTATAGAATACGTCATTTTATTGAAAAACTCAAGGAATTTCTGTCCCAAAAAACGCTCGTTTAAATGAGCAGGAAAAATCACCTTTTACATTCATAGATTTGTTTGCAGGGGCGGGTGGTCTTTCTCTAGGTTTGGAGCAGGCTGGATTTTTGCCTGTCTTTGTAAATGAAATAGTTCCTCAATTTAATGAAACATATAGAAAAAATAGAAATCTGTCTGATGAGCAATATTTTGTTGGCGATATAAAAAAACTGAATGAGAAAATTGATGAATATTTGCCACGATTCAAAGATGCGGATTTGGTCTGTGGAGGTCCACCTTGTCAAGGTTTCTCAATGGCAAATCGTCAGAGAATTATTGATGATCCGCGAAATCAGCTTTACAAGGAATATCTAAAACTTCTTTCGGTTGTCCGCCCAAAGTTTTTCATTATGGAAAACGTTCGGGGAATGAGCAACAAATGGGAGGAAATAAGAGAAAATTTTGAAACATATCTAAATAGTGATGATAACAAAAAATATCAGTTTTCTTCTCATCTTCTTTATGCGGAAGATTTTGGAGTTCCGCAGCATAGAGAAAGGTTTATTGTCATTGGAAACAGACTTGGGATTCCTCCAGAGAAAGTTTTTGATGAAATTTTCAAGAATAAGAAAAAGCCTTTTGTTTTAAAAAATGCCCTTGAAGGACTTCCAAAACTTGGAATTAAAAAAGTTAAGGGCAAAAATAATATTGAAGATGACGACAGTGGCTATACAGAATGTGATTTTACATATAAGAGAAATGATTTTTATTGCTTTATAAATGGCAATAGAAAAATTGAAAAACTTTATAACCATAAGAATCGTTATAACAATCCGCGAGATATAGAAATTTATAGCCGGCTTCCTCAAGGAGCGAACTCTTTGCATGAGTCCATTGAAGACATCATGCCATATAAAAGCCGGAATGACATTTTTAAAGATAAGTATTTCAAGCTCGAAGAAAATAAAATCTGCAAAACAATAACTTCTCACATGCGGTTTGACTGCAATATGTACATTCATCCATGGTACGCTCGCGGTCTAACTCCAAGAGAAGCAGCCCGAATTCAAACATTTCCAGATGATTATATTTTCTACGGTTCACAAAATAGCTGGTATGCGCAAATCGGAAACGCAGTTCCTGTAAAGCTTGCCTATGCAATTGGCAAAGGAATTGCGAAATTCCTATGAAGCACGTGGAACTTTTTTCAGGAATTGGCGGATTTAGGCAGGCTTTAAATTTAATACAAAAAGATTTTGATATTTCTTTTGAATGTGTTGCCTTTTCTGAAATCGAAAAAAATGCGATTACGACTTATAAAGCCAATTATGATACTGCTGATGAAATTGAAATGGGAGATATAGTTTCATTCAATTCAGATGAAGAGAATATAAGAAATCTTCATTTTGATTTGCTTACAGGAGGTTTTCCTTGTCAACCTTTCAGCATGATGGGTGAACAAAAAGGTTTTGCTGATACTCGCGGAACTATGTTTTTTGAAATTGAAAAAATTCTGCGTGTAAAAAAGGAACAGGGAGAGCAGATTCCTTTTGTGATTTTAGAGAATGTTAAAAATCTTTATACACATGATAAAGGAAATACTTTTAGCACTATAAAGAAACATTTAGAAAATCTTGGTTATTCTTTTTTCTCAAGTATTTTCAATACTGAAAATTTTGCGCTTGCTCAAAAACGCAACCGAATCATTATGTTTGCAACAACAAAAGATTTGCCAGATGATTTTGAGTTTTCAGCAGAAAAAATAAAGCAAGTTTTTGATGCGCATATAGAAGAGTTCCAATCAATCTATAAACAAAAAACTACACTTGATGTTTTGGATAAAGAAGTTTCAGAGAAATATTTTTTAAGTGAAAGATTAAAACCTACTATTTTATCAAATGGAACAGCTGGATTTAAATCGAATTCAAAAATCAATCTTTTAACAGCCAGACCTTTATGTGCAACAATGCACAAAATGCACAGAGCTTGCCAAGATAATTATTTCAGTCAGGAATTCATAACTTCAAATGACCCGTTTTTGTATCTTCAGCATGAATATACAAAAGAAGAAGAGGCGACGCATCTCATAAGAAAATTGACACCAGAAGAAGCGTTTAATTTGCAAGGTTTTCCAAAAGATTTTTGTAAGAAATCTCGTGAATTAAAAATTTCTGATAGTGCTTTATATAAGCAAGCTGGAAATGCTGTTAGCGTAAATGTTATTTACGCCATCATCTATTACTTATTTGTGAATCAAAAATTAGGAGTGTAGAAATTATGGAAAAAATTGAATGGCACATAAAAAATCAAAATGCAAAATATAAATTTTCAGAAAATCTTTCAAAGGAAACAAGTATAAATATTTCAAAAGAAATCTTTGACTTTTTAGGTGCAAAGCAAAATGGAGATGTTATTACAGTTGTTCTCAGAAAACGAGATTTTTTGCTTGCTTTTTCTAAAATGATTTCAAATCTTCCTTTATATTATTATAGGAATGGTTCTCAAAAAGCTGATTTTACTTCTGATTTTTTTGAAACAAGCTATAATGAAATCATAGAACATTTTGGAGAGAAAGAAGAGATTCGATATGAATTAAAGGTTAGAATTAATGACGAAAGTACAACTCGTTATTATCTTTACAGGATAGATGGTGCAAAGAATTTCATAATTCGTGATTTTTTAATTGGAGAAAATTCTGTATTAAATTTTATAAAAGATAATGGTGAAATAATAATTGAACCTATTATAAATGTTATAAAAAAAGAAAATATAGAACCAGAACAATCTTCTTCCCCAAAAGCCACAAAACCCGCCGAGCCATACGAGCAAATCGTTTTTTATGGTGTTCCTGGCAGCGGCAAATCTTATAAAATTGACAATGAAAAAACTGACGGAGCATCTGACTATCAAAAGCAGAAGGTTGTATTTCATCCCGATTACACAAACTCTGATTTTATTGGGCAGATAATTCCAAAAATGAAGGAAACAGGCGAGGGGGAAAATAAAAAATCTGTGATTGAGTACAGCTTCAAGCCTGGCCCGTTCACAACAATTCTGCGCCGTGCTTTGCGCGATAAAAAACATCAGTATTATCTTTTGATTGAAGAAATCAACCGTGGAAATGCCGCCGCGATTTTTGGGGATTTATTTCAACTGCTAGACAGGAATGATGACGGCTGGAGCTGCTCGCCTGTCAATAATGATGACATTAATTTTTACATTGCTTCTGAATATGAGTTTTGGGAAGATAAATATTCGGATTCTCATCCATACGGTGCTGAAAGCGTAAACCATCCGGATGGAACAGAGCAATTTTCAAGAAATACAGGAATCATGCTTCCGCCGAATTTTTCGATTTATGCAACAATGAATACAAATGACCAGAATGTGTTCACTTTGGACAACGCATTTAACCGTCGTTTTTTGAGTGAGTATATTTCAAATAAGGAAGATTCAAAAAATAAGGCGCACTGCAACCAGTTCAATCTAAAAATTGGCGAGACTGGCATTTACTGGGGAAATTTCAGAAATCTTATCAACGAGGAAATAATTGGAAGCGGATTTATAAATGCGGAAGACAAGCAGCTTGGGCTTTTCTTCATAAAAAAGAGCAGAGATTTCGATGGGATTACAGCAAAAGATTTTTCAGATAAGGTTTTAAAATATCTTTGGCATGATGTGTTTAAACGAGATAAAAATATTTTTAAAGGTTCTGTCGAGATAAAAAGCTTTGAAGATTTAATCGACAACTTTAATGGCAAAGATGCCTTTGGAAACTGCTTTGACGCAGATTTTGTTGCTAAGTTAAAAGAAGGCAATAATCCGTTAAGCTATCAGCCAAAGCAGGCTGAATAATTTCCAAAATCTGAATTCTTATGTCAGAAGAAATATCTTTGCAAGAACTTGAAATTTCTCTAAAAACTGCGCAAGGCGGAAACGATTTTGTGGGAATAAAAATAACGCAGTCAGAACGGACTGTAGTTTTTCCACTGGGATATTTTCCTGAAAAATCAAGCTTGTCTGCCTCAAAAATACAGAAGGAAGAGCGGAACGAAATCTTAAATCTTATAAATTCAATTTATCTTTGCACTTCAAACAAAAAAGGCGAGCGTGTTTCTGTTTTAAACGGCGATGTGAAATGTGATTTTCCAATAAAATCTATGCTCTATATAATAGAAGATTTTTTAGATAGAGGAACTTACTACACAGAAAAAGAAACTTTGTATACAAAATCCAATGGCGGAAAAATCAGCTGGAATCGCACGATAAAAAGAATAAAGCCTGCAGTTTCGGAAAGTGGAATCGCGTTTTTGGATTTTATTATCCGCAAGAGCCGCATTCAGGAAAATCAGCTTATAACAGAGATTCACAAGTATTGCGTTTACAAATGCTTTGAAATTTTCGGCTTTTTGTATAGCTCATCACTTCCAGAAAAAGGCTTGCTCGATGAAACTGATATTTCAAAAAATAAAAAATACTATGCTCAGGTTTTGCAGGAAAAAATCGATTCGACTTATCTTGAATCTAATGTTGAGCTTTTCAGCAATCTGCTTGACTTTATAAACTTCTTTGACTGTGAAAGCGAGACAAAAGAAGCAAGCTATGGAACAAACTGTTTTCAAGTTGTCTGGGAAAAGATGGTAGATTCAGTTTTTGGAACGGTTGGTCAAACAGAAAAAGAAAAGTATTTTTATACTGGCTCAAGATGGAATTTTACAGACGGAAAACCGAAGCAAAACGCTCCTTTGCGGCCTGACACAATTATGATTGCAGAAAATCCTTTGGAACAGAGCGGGCGGAAATGCTTCATCATTGACTCAAAATATTACAGCTACAAAACGCTCCGAAAACTAGATTCTGAAGAAAACGAGAGTGAGCAGGAAAGCGTTTTAGTTCACGGCTCAATTCCCGGAACTGATTCAATCCAAAAGCAGATTACCTATGCGCAATATATTGACAGTGAAATAAAAACTTTTGGCTCAGAAAAAAGAGAAAAGTTCCGTTTTAGGCACAGCGATATTTTCAACGTTTTTATTCTGCCAGCCAATAATATAGAAGAAAAATTGAGATACATTGGAAGTGCGACAAGCGACTGGCACGACGGCAGCAAAAATTACCACACTGTCCACGCTGTAACCTTGGACACAAAATTTTTACTGAAAAACGGAAATAAGAAAAGCGATGAAATGCAGAAAGAACTTGCAGAGCTGATTGAAAATTGGAAAAATAGAATCTTATAACCAATAATATGACTGATTTTTATTTCCACCTTTTTGCTGCAATTTTTGTTGTTTTATAACCTTCAAAAATGTAAATTTTATTGATTTTGGCGACTATAACTGATAAAATTACCTTATGATAAATCGCGAAATTTACATGAAAAGAATCAGACCGTTCATCAACACGGAATTAATCAAAGTTTTTACAGGAATCAGGCGTTCGGGAAAGTCCGTTATGCTTGAACTTGTAAAAAACGAGCTTAAAAAATCCGGTGTGAGCGAAAAAAAAATTCTCTATATAAATTTTGAGCAGTTTTCCAATTCCGAGTTACTGGACGCAAAAATTCTCCACAAAAGAATTGTCGAGTTTCAAAAAAACGCAGACGGAAAAATCTATCTGTTTTTTGACGAAATTAAGGAAGTTGAGGGCTGGGAAAAATGCATCAATTCCTGCCGCGTGGACTTTGACTGCGACATTTACATAACCGGCTCAAATGCGAAGCTTCTTTCGGGTGAGCTTGCGACTTATCTTGCCGGCCGCTATGTTGAGTTTGTGATTTATCCGTTTTCCTTCGCGGAATTTTTAGAGATGAATCGCCTGAAAAATCCGCAGATTGACAAGTCAGCTTGTTTCATGCAGTTTCTGAAAACAGGTGGAATGCCGTTCCTTGCAAATTTTCTTGGCGATGATTCCGCAAAAAATCAATATCTGATGGATATTTACAATTCCGTGGTGCTGAAGGATGTCGTAAAACGCAACAATATCCGCGACGTGGACACGCTAGAGCGGATTATCGCCTATGCTTTTTCTAATATCGGGCATATTTTCAGCGCAACTTCGCTTTCAAAATATTTTAAGAGCGAGAACCGGAAAATTTCCCATGACACGATTCTGAACTATCTGAAATTCTGTGCGGACGCTTTTCTGATTTATAAAATAAGCCGCTACGATTTGGAGGGAAAAAAGATTCTGACAGTGAACGAAAAATATTATTGCGCTGACCATGGACTCCGAGAGGCTGTTTTCGGAAAAAATATTCAAAACATCGACCAGATTCTTGAGAATATTGTCTGTCTTGAACTTTTGCGCCGGAATTTCAAGGTTTTTGTCGGAAAAAAGAATGACGCTGAAATCGATTTTATTGCAGAAAAGAATGGCTCAAAAATTTATGTTCAGGTGGCATACCTTTTGGCGAGCGAGGAAACTGTAAGACGCGAATTTTCAGTCTACGAATCGATAAAAGACAATTTCCCGAAATATGTTGTTTCCATGGATGAATTCGATTTTTCCCGCAACGGAATAATCCATAAGAACATACGGGATTTTCTGCTTGGGGAGATTTAGATCAAATGCTTTTTGGCTTGTAATGCAGCTTATTTTGCATATCATGATATTCCAACAAACTATTGTTGCTTTTTCGTATTTTCTGCTATTCTTTTTGGAACCGGCAACTTAAAAGGAAATTTAAAATGTATGTGAAAAAACTTCTTAAAATCATAACCGACATTCTGATGTTCGTGGACTTTATTTTTTTAATGAGCCACGAGGTTGTTCGAAATCTTTCGGCGCATGGTGTTTTTGGAATTGCGCTTTTTGCGCTGTTTATTCTGCATCACGTTTTGAACGGCGGATTTTACCGTTCCTTGAATCGCGGGAAATATAATTCTGTGAGGATTTTATTCAGTGCTACAGCATGGCTTTTGTTTGCGCTGATGATTTTGATGGCGTTCAGTTCAGTGATGATGAGCGGCGCGATTTTCACGTTTTCTTCCATTAATATGACTTCCTGGAGCCGCCCGCTGCACACTTTTTCGTGTTCCTGGGGATTTTTGGTGATGGGTTTTCACTTGGGGCTTCATCTTCATTCAAAGCTGAAAAAAATTGAGAACGCTGCGAATGACAAAACTGCGGACAACAGAAATTCCGTGTTGCGTATTATGCTTCAAATCTTGTGGCTTTTGATTTTCACGCTTGGAATTTTCTGCATTGTCCACAGTCAGCTTTACGTTTACCTTTTCTGGCAGAATGCATGGAAACTTTCAGCGCCGAATATTTTTATCAGCATTGTGGAATATCTTGGAATGACCGCCGGAATGATTGTGCTCTCGCATTTTGTGATGAGTTTTATTCAGTTGCGGCGTGCACAATAAGTTTCTTCAAATCCGAAGGTGCTTGCCGAAAGAAATCTTGTGTAGTATATTGAGCGAATAAATTGTCCATGAACTGCATTCATTTTATGACGGAAATGCGTGCTGATTGTTTTTCGTTTTGACACGGCTTGTTTTGGACTTTTTTCTAAATTACAAAAGGTTCGGTGTTTTAAAATTTATGTTTGGATTGAGATTAAAAAACTTGAAGGCTGCGGGAGTCTTTTCATTTTTATTTGTTTTTTTGGGAACTGAAGTTTTTTCGCAAGCTTCTGGAACTGTAGAAGAATGTTCCTTTTGTGTTTTCCGTTCGCAGTACGGCGATATGTTCGATGTGCGCTACTGGCAGAATCAGCTTGATGACAATTATTATTTTCACACTGGACTTTATGATGATGCGATTAATTTTGCTTGGGCTGTTAATTTCCTTGGAATTTATTGGGGCGCGGGCTACAATGCAAAAGTGATGAACCACAAGGCGTGGCCTCATAATCTGACTGACATGGACGTTTGCATTATGGCAGGTATTCCGTCTCTTGGGCTTGGAGTGCGCGCAAGCTATTACGATAAAAATGTTTACAAGGGTCTTGGCACTGCTGCTCCTAAAGTTGAAATCGGAAAAACTTTTGAATCAGTTCCTATTAAGCTTGGATTTGAGGCAGAGGGAAAATTCAGATACTGGAAATCTCTTCATCTTGACGTGGCGCAAATTCCTTTTATTTTTAAATTTGATTTTTCACCAGACGGAATGCGCGGAGCGGGCGGAACTTACACTGTAATGCCGACTCTAAAATATCCTTCCGCCGTGAATGAAGTTTCGGGGCTTGCTCCTATGCAGGGATTTTCTGTCTGGGCTGGCTGGAAATGGAATATTCTTGATAATTTGGAATTTGGCTTGCGTCCGTCATTTATGATAAATTTCAACTGTATAAATACTGCCGACTATTCTATAAACAAACGTATGTCAGAACTTGATCAAGACGGAGTTGGAAGTCTTGTTGAAAATCTTAACTGGATTCCAGAAAACGGAAACACAGAGTGGCGTGTGAGTGTTCCTTTTTCAGCGGTTTATGGCGTTACAGAAAAAGTTTAGATTGTCGTTGGATTCAAGTGCGGATTTTACTGGGCGAATTTTGACCACATGAGCGAAAAGCATACTGGCGGAAGAAATTTGCACGGAACTGTAAACGAAACTGGATTTGCTCTTGGACTTAAAGCCGAAATGAACAAAAATGCGGTTTTCCAAATTGGCTCTTCGTATATCAGGCAGCTTTCTTTGAATCCGGAAGGAAACACAACCGGCTCGCCAAAAGACTACGAAACAGACGCTCCGAATATTTCAGTTTCGAATCTATTTGACCAGCCTGTTACAGCCTCACTTACATTGCGGTTTTAATTCACTATTTTACAACATATTTTCCATCGGAAGTTTCTGAAATTGTAAGCGTGGTTGTGTATTTTATTCTGCGGCTGTAGGTTGCCTTTAGATACATTTCTTTAGCCTGCAAATTTATTCCTGAAAAAAATTCGATTTTTGTAACTTCCTGCTCGCATTTTATTGTAGCGATTGTTCCGGGATTAATCCGTGCGTACGATTTTGTTGAGTCATAAAATGTAAAACCGATTACAAATGCAGTGTCTTTTGTCGTGTCCTTTATGCTAAGCTCAAAGCTTTCATCTGTTCCAAAGTGGCAGGCGGAAAAGACAGTTGCAGTTGCAATCAATGTAATAAAAATTAAAATGCGCTTTTTCATTTGCGGTTTATCTAATAAGAATGTTTTGACCAAACATATTGTCATCTTCGGGCTAGACATTGAACTGATTTATATGCTCGCCGATTTCACTGATGTTCGCTTTCATTTTTCCAGAAACATCAGACAGCGCGCTTGTTGTTGAGTTGATGGCTTTTGTTCCCTGTGTCATTTCTTCCATGCTGTTTTTTATCATTGTCATTGCGTTTTGAAGAACCTGAACATCGCCAAGAATTTTTTCACTTTTTTCTGTCATTGAGCCTGCCGCATCCCGCACTTCAATTGTGCTGTCTTGCATTGAATGCAGAGCTTCACTTATTTGCGATGAACCCAAAGTTTGTTCTTCCATTGCGCTTTTTATCTGGCGCACAAGCTGGTCCGTCCCGTTCAATTCTTCTGCGACTGCTGTAAATGCTGTGTTTGAATTTTCGCTCATAGAAACGCAGCTTTGGATTGAATCGCTTATGTTATTCAGCTGTTTTCCAATCGCCGTTGACTGGCTGGAAGAAGTTTCTGAAAGTTTTCTGATTTCGTCTGCAACTACGCTGAATCCTTTTCCTGCTTCGCCTGCGTGCGCCGCTTCGATTGCCGCGTTCATGGCAAGAAGATTTGTCTGTTCCGCAATTGATGCGATTATTGTGTTTGCGTCATGAAGCATTTCAGACTGTTTTTCAATTTGCTCGATTTTTTCATTTACTTCTTTTTGACGCTGAATTCCTGTGCTTATATTTTCCGTAAGCGAATTAAAACTTTCCGCCATTTTTTCAACTGAAGAATTTACGGAATTAATATTTCCCATCATCTGCTCAACCGCCGCCGAAGCCTGGGTTACGCCGCTTGACTGGTTTTCAATCATTTTTTCAAGCTTGCTGATGTCCTCTGAAATTCCCTGAACTGCCGCCGCTGTTTCTGTTACCGATTCAGATTCCTTGTCAATCTGATTTCCTGCGCTGTTTATGTTTGCAAGAATTTCTGTAACGGAAGAAGCTGTTTCTGATGAAGAATTTTCAAGCGTTATGCCTGCTTCGGAAAGCTGGTTGCTTGATTTTTTTATGTCCACAACAATGTTCTGCAATTTGTCTGCAAAACTGTTGAAACTTTCTGCGATTGTGTTGAACTCAAGAAGATTTGAAGGCTTGATTCGCTTTGTAAGATCCGCGTTTCCGTTTGCAATGTCGTATACAGATTTGTTAACTGTGTCCAGCGGATTTATTATTGCTTTCAATACAATGCAATAGAAAATAACTGCCACAACAACAAGAATTGCCAATGTTACAATAATCATCATGTTTATCATGGAGCGGTACATATTTTGAATTTCTTCTTTTTTGCCGGAAATCTGATTCTGAATGTCATCGTAATAATTTCCTGTTGAAATCATCCAGCCCCAAGGTTCAAAAATTCCTGAGTATGCAAGTTTAGGAGCAACTGTAACGCCGTCAGATTTTGTGAACATAAACTGATTGAATCCGCCGCCGGAAGAACAAGCCTTGAAAATTTCCTGAATAATTTTTACGCCGTTTGAATCTGTAAGGTTGAACCGGTTTGCGCCTTCATTTTTAACAAGAATCGGATGCATGACAAGAATGTAATCTTTATCGTCAATCCAAAAATATCCTGTGGCATCGTCCCTGTATCTCATTGCGCGGACGGTTTCCTTTGCGTTGTATTTTGCCTGCGCTTCTGAAATTTCTCCAGCCTTGAATCTGTCGTATTCTTTTTTTATTACTGAAATAGCGGCTTGAACTTGCGATTTGATTTCAATTTTGTAGCCGTAATCCATCGCGCCTTCGTAGTCAGTGTACGCCATTTTGGAAGTTTTATTGATGTAATGAATTCCTACAGAACCTACCGCTGCAGAAATTACAATTGAAAAAATAATGCTTAAAAATACAAGAGTGAATTTGAGGGATAATTTCTTTTTCATACAATCTCCTTTTTAAAGTCAAATATTATAAAATATTGAATAACATGATAAAACGTGTTTTTAACGTAGTAAAGTTTAAATTTAAAAAATTAAACTACCTGAATTTTGAGTTGTCATTATCGGGCTTGAACTGATAATCTGTTCTTTTAAAACTTGTAAAGGATTTTGACGATTCATTGCTTCCAATAAAAGTTGACATATCGATTTTTTCAAAGCTCACAAATCAAGATTTGATTGACCACATAAAAAGGGTTGGACAAATTTTTTATCAGAAATAGCAAGCGTTGAGAAAATCCGCATTTTGTGATAATCTCTTCTATATAATTACTTTTATTTATTCGAGGACTCTATGAAACTTTGGGAAAAAGGCGCTTTTCTTTCGGGCGGAAAACTGGCTGAATCCGTGCCGGGCAAAAATCCTGTGGAATGTGCGAAAAACACAATCGCTTATTCTATCTTGCAGAAACACAATACTTCGGGCGATGCTTCTAAACTGAAAATCAAATTTGACAAAATTACTTCGCACGATATTACTTATGTTGGAATTATTCAGACGGCGCGCGCTTCGGGGCTTGAAAAGTTTCCGATTCCTTATGTTCTGACGAACTGCCACAACTCGCTCTGCGCGGTTGGCGGAACGATTAACGAGGACGACCATATGTTCGGGCTTACTTGCGCCCAGAAATACGGCGGAATCTATGTTCCTCCGCATCAGGCTGTAATCCACCAGTTTGCGCGCGAGATGCTTGCAAAGTGCGGCGACATGATTTTGGGTTCAGACAGCCACACCCGGTACGGCGCGCTTGGAACTATGGCGATTGGCGAGGGTGGCGGCGAGCTTGCCAAGCAGCTTCTGGGAAAAACTTACGATGTTAATATGCCGGGCGTTATCGCGGTTTATCTGACCGGTTCTCCTGTTCCAGGCGTCGGCCCTCAGGACGTTGCTCTTGCGATTATCAAGGCTGTTTTTGCGAACGGCTACGTTAAGAACAAGGTGATGGAATTTGTGGGTCCTGGAGTTGCGAATCTTTCCGCTGACTTTAGAATCGGCATTGACGTTATGACGACTGAGACAACCTGTCTTTCTTCAATTTGGTCAACTGACGAGAAAATCCGCGGACAACCTGTCTTTCTTCAATTTGGTCAACTGACGAGAAAATCCGCGAGTTCTATTCAATTCACGGAAGGGAAGGCGACTACAAGGAATTGAATCCGGGCGCTGACGCTTATTACGACGGCGCGATTGAGCTTGACTTGGGAGAAATCCGTCCGATGATTGCGCTTCCGTTCCATCCGTCTTGCGCATATACAATAGAAGAAGTTAACAAGAATCTTATGGACGTTCTTGAAGAGACTGAAAAGCGTGCGAAAGTTTCGTTCGGCGACAAGGTGAACTTTACGCTTAAAAACAAGGTGATTGACGGAAAACTTTACGTTGACCAGGGCGTTATCGCAGGCTGTGCCGGCGGCGGTTTTGAGAACATCTGCGCGGCTGCAGACATCCTAAAGGGAAAGGACACTGGAAACGGAAAATTCCTTTTGAACGTTTATCCTGCTTCAATGCCGGTCTACATGGAACTTATGAAGAACGGAGCGTTCGCCTCGCTTGTTGACGCGGGCGCAATTGTTAAGACTGCTTTCTGCGGACCTTGCTTCGGCGGAAACTTCCCGAACCGCGAGGGCTCGAAAATCCAGAACGGACAGCTTGCCTCTGTTGCGCTTATGGACGCGCGCTCAATCGCTGCGACTGCCGCGAACAAGGGCTTCCTTACAGCTGCCACAGACTTGGCGGACGGCGAGTTCAGCAGGAAAAAATATTTCTTTGACAAGACAATCTACGAAAAGCGCGTTTACGACTCAAAAGGTGTTGCGCATCCTGAAGTTCAGATTCAGTTCGGACCGAACATCAAGGACTGGCCGGAGATGCAGCCGCTTTCTGACGACATTCTGCTCAAGGTTGTATCTGAAATCCACGACCCGGTTACAACTACGGACGAGCTTATTCCTTCGGGCGAGACTTCAAGTTTCCGCTCAAATCCGCTTGGACTTGCGGAGTTCACTTTGAGCCGCAAAGATCCTGCCTACGTTGGAAGGGCAAAGGCTGTCCGCGACAGGTCAGAAGAGGTCAAGGCGGAAGTGAGCCGCGCGGAAAAAATCCTTGAGGAAAAGTATCCTGAGTTCAAGGGAAGAATTGAAAAGGCCGGTCTTGGCTCTACAATCTACGCTGTTAAGCCGGGCGACGGTTCTGCGCGCGAGCAGGCGGCAAGCTGCCAGAGAGTTTTGGGAGCGAGCGCGAACATTGCAAGCGACTACGCCACAAAACGCTACCGCTCGAACCTGATTAACTGGGGAATGATTCCGTTCCTTTATAAGCAGGGCGATACGGCCGCGACAGAGAATCTTCCGTTTGCGAACGGGGACTACATTTTTGTTCCGGGCGCAAAAAAGATGATTGCGGAAAAACTCCCTGGCGTAAAAGCCTACGCAGTCCGCGCCGACGGCACAACCGCCGAGTTCGAGCTTTCGACCGGCGACATGACCGACGACGAGCGGAAGATTATTCAGGCAGGATGCTTGATTAACTTTTATAGGGGATAAGAGGTAAAGGAGAAAGAACCAGGCTCTTCCGCATTGGAGGAGCCTGGTTTTTTATGCTTTAAAAAGTTATAGAGAATTTTATTATGGTAAAAAATAAAAAACATGATATAAATGTTTTATAGCAGAGGATAAAAATGAAAAAAAGAAATTTATTTCTTTCTTATATTGTAGTGATTCTGTTTTTTACAGGTTGTGTTTCATTGAAAGATGTTTCAGTCTATAAAAACGAAGAAATTTCTGAATATAAATATGCATTAATTAATTCTACAGAAAGTCTTACTTCTAATGTCGGAACAACTATTAATGGAGTATATGTTTCAGAAGGAAAGACAGTAAATCCACGAGATATAATTTCTGGGTATCTTATGAAAAGAGGATTTATTATTGTAACAGAAATTTCTGATGATATAAAAGATAAAACATTGATTGTTAATTATGGTGAAAGTGGTCGTCGGAATGTTCTCTTTGGATATACAACAGAAGTGACTTTACAGTTCATTTCAGCAGGTACTAAAAACTTAGTTTGTTCTAGTACAGCAGAAGGAATTGGAGATACAGAAGCCGATGATATAAAAAAAGCAATTACAAGGGCATTGGAAGCTGTATTTGAAGAATAAGATATGTCTAAAAAAATCATATATATGGTAAAAGTTAAAAGATTCCTTCCTTCCGCATAATTATAATGAGCAATTGTTAAAAACATGTTACAATGCTCCAAG
>ONHK01000028.1 GCA_900317625.1 uncultured Treponema sp. | reverse complement strand
AAATCTTTTCTCTTTCTTCCCATGAATTTGTCCTGCCTTGACCTTAGCACAAATTCGTTATTTTTTCTCCTCCATGTCTAAATCTGAGGCTTATTATAATTCTTATAATTTTTTCTGGAACAACATTTTTCAAGATGGATTCCGTTTCTTCAACGTGCATTTTCATAACCCGATATTCAAACGCAGAAAGTTTTCCAGGAGACTCAAGAATCATATTCGGAATAGAAATTTTCCCCAGATCGTGAAGAATTCCCGCCGTAAACAGCTCATTGACATCTGTCTGAGGAAGACCTTTTAGCTTTGCAATTGAAACCGCATAACTTGCCGTATGAATTATGTGCTGAACCGTCTGCGTGCTTTTAAAGTCGATAAGATAAATCATCAGTTTAAAAAGCTGCTCAGTTTCTGCCGCGGAAAATTCAATGGAATCAAAAAAATTATCCATATCCTGCTGATAAGAATCATAAATAATTTTTTTTGAAATCAATTTATCAATATCAAGTTTTCTAAAAATCAAGAGATAGAGCTGATTAAACTTTGAAAAACCATATTTTTGAAAATCAGCTGAAAAATAATTTCCTTTTGTTGCATCCAAAAGAGCCTGAATCGAGCTAGCCGTAAAAACCAAAGACGCATATTCAAGCTGGGGAATTTTTGCCGCAAGCGACTCATCATATTTTTTGTCATAGAAAAGCAAAGTTTTTGCGTTTTCACCAAGCGGCGACATTTCCTTTAAATAATAATAGCCATACAAGAAAGAATGATAAATTTCTTCCTGCGTAAGTTCAGAAAGACGCACAGGTTTTTCACCGAAAAAATGAAGAAATCCGAAAAGATGAAACAAAGACAAAAGCACCGCATCTTTTGGCGTGATTTTTTTTCCAGCCGGAAGAGATTTTGCAATTGAAGCCGCAACAAAAGCCGTTTCGCAACTGATTTTTCCAAGACTCTGGTTAATTTGCCGAACCATCCTGAAAATCAGCTTTAGAATCTGTGCCGAGTTCAATAAAAATTTTGGATAAACTTCTTCTTTCATATTATAAAAATATTTTATCATAAAATTTTGAATTTTACTAATATTGCGAACGTTGAGTTTTTTATTGAAAATGAATAAAAGCGTAAGCTAATTTACAATTTGAGAAGACTTTTTGCGATAAAACCAATTAAAGTGCAGCGCACCCAAAAAAATACAAGCGTAGCGCGAGCAAAATCCGTCTGAACAAATTGGAAATTAGCTGAGAGCGTTTTTTTCACAATTCCCAAAAACTCAACATTCAATATATTCATAATTTTCTTTTCATTTTAAAAATATGAGATAAAATAAAAGCATGACGAAACAGGAATTGGTAAGCGAAATGGCAACTGAACTCGGTCTCTCTAAAAAAAAGTGCAATGAAACTTTGAATGCAATGCTCGAAGAAATCATCATTGCGCTTGAAAGCGGAAATAAATTTACCCAGCCGGGATTCGGTTCATTCAAACCTGTTGAAACAAAAGAACGTGTTGGAAGAAATCCTTCAAATGGCAAGAAAATGCTTTATCCCAAAAAGATAAGGCTGAAATTCAAAGCTTCTGAAAAATTAAAGGACGAGATAAATGAATGAGTTTTTAACACAATCACAATTAGCGGAAAAACTTGTTCAACGAACTGGCATAAAATTTGAAACGGCGAAACAATTTTCCTCAGTGTTTTTTACAATCGTAAAAAAAGGACTAAAAAACAGCGAAAGTTTTTCCGTTTACAATTTTGGCACTTTCAAAAAAACTTGGATTGAAGCGACAACCGGAATCAATCCTGGAAACGGTGAAAAAATCAATATTTCGGCACACTGGCGGATTAAATTTGTTCCATGTGCAGCTGTTGCACGACGGCTGAACAAACCTTACGAAAATCTGAAAGCAAAAGAAATCCCGGAAGACTCAATAATTCCAGAAACCGCAGATGAGCCGGATGATGATTTCTACAATGACGAGCTCGGAATTGATGAGAATGATTTTGAAGATGAACCGGAAAATACAGCGGAAAAAGAAAGCTCCAGGAAAAATCTAAAAATTCTTGCGCTCGCGGGAATTTTTCTATTAATTTTCATCCTGATAATTTCAATCCTGATAAAAAGCTGCTCTTACTCTACAAAAAAAATTCAAAAAACAAAAGAAGAATCTCAGCCAGCACAGAAAGAAACAGAAATCATTTCAGCAGCCCCGGAAGAAACTGAATCTTATGAAGAAAAAATTAACTTTGAAACGTTCGCAGTTCCTTCTGGAAGCAATTACCACATAATCGCCGAACAAAAATACAAAAACAGACATTTGTGGCCGGTACTTTTTTCCGCAAACAAAACTTTAAGCGCGGATCCAGATTTTGTGGCAAAATACAAAGACATAAAAATCCCGGAACTTCCAGCAAACGAAACCCAAAAGAAAAACCTTATAGAAAATTCCGTGCTGGACGCCTACAACGCATACCTTTTAATGTGCGAAAAAGAGCCGGAAAGCAACAAAAATGCGGAACGAAAATTGCGCGCCACAAGAGTTCTTGTTAGCGGAGAATTACTTTCCCCAGGCTTCCTTACAGAGCACAAAACCCGAATCCTGCCAGAATATCTAGAAATGGCGGAAAATATTGTTCTGCATCAGTATAGATAGAAAAAACTACTTAACAAATCTTTCAATTTTACATTTATGCTTTTTTGTCTTTTCATCATAACTTATGCCGACAAACAGCAAATTGCCAGAATATTTAGAAAGAGAATCAAAATATCTTTTTTCCTTTATCTGATTTAAAGCTGATTCTGGAGAAGCATTATGTTTTAATTCAACAATCATAGCAGGAACATTATTTTTAAAAGGAATATAAACAATATCTGCAAAACCTTTACCTGCCGTCATTTCTTTTACAATTGTATAATTATTTATGGCGTAAATAAAAGCCAGATAAATCGCGCTGCTTAAAGAATCTTCATTATTATAGTTGCGATTTGATGCAACATGAATATGACTAACATCCAACGCATTCGCCACAGCATCTTCATTTCCTGCAATTGTATCTTTTATCAACTGTTTGGAAGCCTCTATGATTTTATTCGTTTCAGAATAATTATTATCTTCACAAATCGCGCGTTGCCATTCCTGATATATTTCCCGGTTTGGTATATAACATTGCTCATTTTGTGAATCATAAGCCAAATAACCAAGATGAATCAAAAAGGTAAAAACATCGTGCTTATTCTTAAAATCAGACATTGTATTGTGATACATTCCAACATCAACGTCCACCTTACTACCAGAAAGCATTGTTATAACATCATCTCTAACACCATCAAAATTCATCTGTAATTTGTCAGAGATAATCTCATAAGTTGAAGTAGAGCTCCAATAAGATTTAAATGATTTATTTTGAACAGCTTGCATCACCGCTTCCGGATTATAAATTTCATACTCACCAAGTTTGTAACCATCATACCAGGCTTTGCACTCTGTAAAACTACAGCCATACTTTTTACACAATTCCTTTACTTCTTCAGAGGTAAAACCAATATATCCTGAAAAAATTCCTGAATCAATCATTGTATACTGCTTAAAAGTATTTAGCTTAGATTGAATTTTATCTTTGATAATAGGAAGAATCCCCGTAATATACGCAAGAGCAATCGCAGGTTTTAATCCTGAATTCTTAAAAAGAGAAATCAAAAACGCAAGATAATTATCGAATTCTTCACCAGAAACCTGCTCACGCACAAGCACATCATATTCATCTATAATAATTATAAAAGTCTGATTTGTTTCCTCATAGACTCTTTGAATATATGTTCCAATGGAATTAAATTTTCCAAAATTGATATCCGGATACTGTTTTTTAAAATCGTTGCCAACCTGCTCCGCAAGATAACCTATAAAAGTTCCTTTTTCCTTGCTGTCAATTGCTTTCCAGAAAGAAAAACATGCATTCATATCAATTTTTAAAACATTAAATTTATTAATACATTATTTGGATTAAGATATGTTCCCATACATTAAATATACTTGATTTTTAGTGTAAAATCTATGATTTATCATGAATATTGAGTTTTCTAGCTATTATGTAAATATTGTTCTGAAATAGTAAACTCAAGAAAAGTTAAAACACGAACACAATTTCTAAAAAGTTGGTGACTTTTCGCCCAAAAATTACCAAGTTCCCCTAGAGCAATATCACCAGTTATACAACTTGAATTACCTGTAAATGCCTTAGTCTTGCCAGAATCAAAGACTATTATAATATTTGGAGCGTATTATTACAAAATTTGGAGTGTACTATTACAAACTCCGAAGCGTACTATTACAAACTCTGAAGCGTACTATAACAAACTTCGAAGCGTACTATAACAAACTTCGAAGCGTACTATAACAAACTTCGAAGCGTACTATAACAAACTTCGAAGCGTACTATAACAAACTTCGAAGCGTACTATTTTAAAATATGAGGTTTCCGAATAATTCCAGAATTTCTTTCCGTTTTGAGGTGAAAAGCTTTGCCTTTATTTTTAAAGATTCTCATAAAAAAGGATTTCTTAATGAAAATACGATTTTCTTTTGAGCAGAATATTACTGACTTTCCGCCTAAAAGTTACCAAGTTTTTAAGAAAACTCCACCACCTTTTGAACGCAATTATTTCCTGGCTTTAAGTTTTAAGTCTTATTCAAAATATTTTTAGCAACATGAAAATCTCAGAATATTTTCAAACAAAACATTGATGAAAGAGATTATTTCTTTTGGGCCATTTCGATTGCGCCGGTTGCAATTCCATATCCAATTACAGGATTTGAAGTTCCGTTTCCACTAATTATTGATGAATCACAAATTGTATACACCCCTGTAGTTGTAGTATAAGTTTCTAAAAAGTTTTCAAAATTCTTGTAAACACCATTATTCCAATCTTTATTATAACCAACACTGATTAAATCTGAAATCGACTTATTTGAAGTCGGTAAAGTACAAATTGTCCAGTTACCTGTATACTGACCGCCACTAGTTGAACCTTGAAGTGGTCTACTATATGAATCAAATACTACAGGATATGCAATTTTTGTACCTGTTGCCACATTACTTCTATACGAGATAGTTGGAATCCATGGAGAAGATTCAGTTTCACGAGCAATATCAATTGTACAATTATCCCCTACATCATCATTTACATCAACAAGCATTTCTGTAACTTCAGACAAAGAACCATCTGCATAAGCGTAATAAAGATTTGCTCCACTATTACTTGAATAAGCGAAATGCAATCCATCATCTGAATCAGAAACGAGAGAGACATAAGCGCCACCATTTGAAGAAATAGTAACCGGTGAATAAGTTTTTACATTCAAAGAACCAGAAAGCATTTCGGCAAGAGTAATTTTTACAGCCTTTAATAAATGCGATCTGTCATCATACCAAGAAATTACTGCACTACCATCACTTAAAGTTGCAACAGAAACATGAGCATCTGTTACACCTGAAAAATCTTCAAGAACTGAAACATATTTATATGCATTTCCCTTGTCACCGACATAAGATGAATCAGTTGAATTTCTTCTAGCATAACCGTCACTACCAATTTTTCCTATATCATTATTTGCTTCATAATTTCTATGATGAGTAACTTCACCACAGAGGTCTTGCAAACCAAGTCCAATATTATTCGCATTTTCAGATCCAGTTCCATCAACAGAACCCACACGATAAATAATCCTATTTTCAAGATGATCCCAATATGCCATATAAACATAAGTTTTTCCATCTTTAACAAAAGTAGACATTGCAGGAGATTTTACCCGGTCTTCATCATAAGTTCCAACTGGATTCTTTGTATTTTCAATTCTGCGACCGTTAACACAGCTGTAGTAATTAAAATTCAAAGAATCTGTTGCTTCTCCATAACCTCGTGAGAAGAACTGGAAATTTGCACTCATTTCATTATTTCCGGAAGTATCTGAACAAAGAGCAGCTCCATAAGTTTCTCCATTTTCATCAAATGTGAATGTATTATAAGAGAATCCCTGATAGTTTTGTCCGATTTTCGTCTGACTATAAAGAGTAGCACCTGATTTCACATATCCTGTCATATCATCAGGAGTTAAAGAACCTGATGGAACAGTCTTTATAACATATTTTCCAATAGAAGTAAATTTTAAATCACCAGTTTGACCAGTATAGTCACCAATCTGTTTTGTCAATAAAAATCCACAATCAGAAAGAATTCCGTTCGATGAATTCAGATTAGCAGCATTTGTAGAACTTAAAACAAAATGATAATATTCGTCGCCATCATAGGTAATTGCATTTCCTAAAGAAACTGGCTTTGAAGTGGCGCTCACATTTTTCCCAAAATAATGAATAGCCACATATCCTAAACTTTTCTTTACATACAAATCAATCTGATTTTTTACCACAGTTTGATTCACACTATACATATATCCCGGCATATTAAAGAATCCTGCTCCATTTCTAAAACTAAATCCAATCCGTCCGCTGCGAGCTGAATCAGAACTTAAATATGGACCAATTTTCATGTGAACATATTTTGCAGCAGCTCCTGATGGTGTAACAGCATTTTTGAAATCCCAAATATGAAGTTCCACATCGTCCGTCAATTTATTGTTATTGTCTCCATTAGGCTGACGATTATAATAACCTTCATACGAATCTGTATTTTCAACAACAGAACCTCGGGCATCATTATTGTTTATATTATTTAAGTTTTGAATACCATTAACTGTTACTGTTAATGAATCAGACTTTTTATCAGGAACTGTAAAAGTAATTCCAAAAGTTCCAGCTTTTACATTTTCATTCATATTTACATCTGTTGATGTTCCTGTAATATCTTCAGAACCTAGTTTTATCACAGGAGATTTGTTTAAGTTCCATCCGTAAACTGTTATTGTTTCACCTTCTGTACTTGAATCTTTATATGTTGCCCCAGAAGTTTTTCCACGAACAACATACTCACCAGTAGAAGCCCGAGCATACATAGAAGGATTATTCGTCTTTGTTTCGCTTAACTCCGTCCATAACTGTGTAATATACGGCACAACATCAACTGTATACAATGAAGTTTTTGCAGATGCAGTTGTTTGCTTTACTCCTATTGTAGAACTTTCATTATCTCGCCAATCGGTTGCAATTATGCTAAAGATCTTATTTTTACCTGCAACTTCCGTGAGTTTTTCTGTATCTACAATCAAAGTCCATTTTGCCCTATGTCCATCTTGAGAAATCGAAACATCTTCTATGTAAAATGCAACACCATCTATAACAGAGCCTTTTATAGACCAACTGCCAGATGAATATTCTGCAATTTCTGTTGCTGTTGGCAATCTATCAAAAATATCGTCAAATTTTGCATAAACTTTCTTAAGGCGAACATTATCAAAAAGTTCTCCTTCAAACTTGATTTTTCCAGAAACCTTTGGCTTTTTCAAAGATGAAGTATCTCCAAAAATATCCATTATTTCAGAACTTAAATCATCTTCAAGTTCAATATGTCCCTTGATTTGTCCATCAATATATACACTATTTTCAGTAGAATTCTTCCAATAGAATGGTGTAATTGTTGGAACTGGAACTTCTTGTTCTCCACTCATAAGTTCTACAGGTATTTTTAGCAATGCCCACTGGCTGTCTTTGCCTTGTTCTGTTTCCTCTGTTTTATCCCAAAATGTTATAGATATATTTCCAGATGTTACATTCGGAATTTCAACGCCACCAAAATCTGAAATTTGACCATCAATAGTATAAGAGCCTTTATTGTTTACTTTTGAAATAATAGAGGCTTCTGATGTCATAGCAGAAACAGATCCTGAATTATAAGTTGCATTATCCAAGTCAGAAGGAGTTTCCAAAATATAACCAAGCTCATTATTTCCACCTACAAATTCTGGAATAATACAGAGTCCTTTTATTACCTTGAATTTAGAAGAATCCAAAGTAACTATAGACTGAGCCTTACCTGATACATAATTCAACGCAGAAAAATAACTGAATTCTCCAAATGCTTTTCCGTTTTTAGTATCTTTTTCACTGTCGCCAGTTGTAACTGGAGCTTCTGAAGCATCCCAATCATAACGACCATTTTCATTCAAATCTGTTCCTAAAAGAACTTTTGCAATGCGTGGGCGGTTGTTTTCAACTTTGGTAGCGATTGAACCATTTGAAATATTTCCAGCATTATCAATTGCGACAATATGAATAATTATTGGTCCATCAGGAATATTTGTTGAATCAATATTTGCGCTCCAAGTGTAGCTTGAGCCAAGCTGTTCTATTGATTCAATCATTTTATCGCCATCATCATTCAAAGGATTTCCAGCATCATCTACAGATTCCGTGATTTTATGGTCAACAATCTGTGCAAAAATAATTTCTGCTTCTGTAAATGAAGTTGCCGCAGACGGAGTGAACTTTACAGTAGTTCCAGAAACATCTGTTATTAAGCTATATGAACCGGCAATCTTTATAAGTCCACCTTTACGAACATTCGGATTAACTGCAGAAAGTGAAATAGAATCTACACTACCTCGTGAAGAATCTGTTACATACATGGCAGCAAGTCCGTCAGAATTTACATAAACATTTCCATCTGCTGGATTTGCAGGCTTTGAATAAAGAACTGTTTTATTTGAACCACCAAACATTGGATTATAGACACGGTTTTCTCCATTTTTACCCTGACGCTCAAAATAGAACGCAATATATGCAAGACCACTGCCACCTTCCTGAACATAATCTCCAAAGTTAAAATATTTGTTGTTGTTTACCACAGTTGAATTTTCAGAGCCTGTTCCCAGAACTTTCAACATGCTTTTTAATCGCAAATTTTCACCTGGGCTTACAGTTTCTCTATTGTTTATGTCATATAAACTTGGTGGAGTATTATCAATATTTATTGTTACAGAAGATTCAAAAGAAGCACCGCCATTATCTGTAGCCGTTATTCTATAAGAAATAACTCCTGTTTCATCAGTTTTTAATGGAATACGCAGTTTATATTCTTTTACATCAGGTTGTTTTTCATCTTCATCTTCAAAATAAATATTATTTTCAGACAATGAATCATTGCGTGTAAACTTTATGGAAGCAACTTTTTCATTGTCAAGGACATCTGCTGTCAAATACCATTTTCCACTTTGAGCCACAGAAACATTGCTTATGTACATTCCAGAAATATATTCACGTTCTGTAACTAAATCTGATGAATCTGTTGGAACTATATCCTTGCCGTACTGAACAAGTTTGATATTTTTTATTACAGGTTTTTCACCATCAATAATAATTTCAATAGGTTCGGTCCAAGCTCTAGACAAACCATCATCATCGATTGCCTTTACACGAATTCTTAATGTCTGAGACTTTGATGTTTCACCAGTCTTTACAACTTCTTTTATACAAGAAGAATCTATATCAAGTTTCCAGCTGTTTGTTCCATTTGCCAAGATATACCAGCTTTCATCAGTATCAGAAGCGCTCGAACTCAATTTTGCTCTCAAGCCATCTTTTTCATCATTCCAAAAATCACTGATATATTTTTTATCTTCAAGGTCAAATTTTCCATCATTATTTGCATCAATCTGAACACAAACTTTATCAACTGTAACATTATCAATTGCGCCACCATAAATAGTAACAACGCCACTTGTTGTTGTTCCATCAGCAGGAGAATTAATCCAAGCCTTAGGTTTGCCGCTTTCGGAATCCACAAGAACATATTGGTCTTTTATATAAGCCTCATTCCCAGCAGAATCTTTCACATAGAACCAAATCGGAACTTCATAAACATCTTCTGTTCCAGTCTGTTTTATATCATACAAATATCCATTGGTATCTTTTGCAACTGCATAATAAATTAAACTTTCAGAAGATTCCTGCGCCCCGGAAGCAAATCTTATCTCCCAGGCCGCGGATGTTCCAACGTTTTTCCAATCAGGTTCTTTAGATGAATCCTTGAAAGGAATTGCATATTTTAAGAACTCTATAGAAGAATAATCATCAAGAACTGTTCCCTTTATAGAAACTGCAGAAGAAACTATATCCGAAGATGATGTTGTTGGAGAAACAATTTTTACAGAAGGAGCTTTTGAGTCAACAGTTATATTCCTCATGTCCTTGTTTGTTTGACCAGCAGAATCTTCTGCCGTAACAGAAATTGCAAGAGAAGATATATCTTTATAGGTTGCCAATTTTACTTCAGAGAATAAATATTCATAGACACCTTCTATTGGAGTTGGATTTTCTGTGATTTTCTGAACTTCCGTTCCTCCAATAGAAAGCGTTGCTGACTTCATTCCAACTTCTTCTTTTACAATAGCTTTTATCCAAACAGAATTATTTACACCAAATATAGAATTTGTATCTTCCCAGTTTGTTCCATCATGGCTTATTTTCAATGAAACATCAGGAGCTTTGTTGTCAAAAGTGAATGAAATTCCTGTTGTATTATCAATTTTTGAAAATTCAGAATCTGAAAGATATGGTCTATTTAGCTGTGAACTTTCAGCTGTACAGAAAGTTCCACCGTCAGAATCAACAACATAAAAATACCAAGATTTTAGACCTTGAGATTCATCAGCATCAAGTTTTGTTTTCCAAATTCCAGTTCCATTTTCAACACTTATTTCTTCCCAAGAATTACCAGATTTTGAAGGAGTTTCATTTGCAGATTTATTTGATTCATAATCAGCTTTATTTATTCTATATAGCTTTAGCTTATCATAATTTCCATCATCATCAGTAATTACACCCATAATTTCAGTTGAACTAGTTATGCTGTTCGCAATTTTTATATTTGTAAGTTTTATTTCTGGTCTGTCAGTATTTTGGTCAATGTTGAGTTTATATGATTTGGCGGCATTTACTGATTCATTTGCATTTCCAGCGTCATCTGTAAACAAAACTCTGAATTCAACTTCTTTTGAATCTGTAGAATTATTCAATTTTGTTGTATCAATTCCAGAAATTGTCCAGTTCTGTCCATCAAGATTTGATGAAGCAAACTCGAAATCACTCCAACTAGTCCCGTTAAAATACTGCAAGACAGGAGTTTTGTTTTTTGAAAGATTATTGTCAACAACTGTTCCGCTTAATGAAATTGTCTTGTTTACAATATTTCCAGAACTAGGAGAAGTTATAGTAACTTTTGGAGCCGTACTGTCTACAATAAATGAACCGGCATTGATATTTTCAAGTTTATTACCTGCATTATCTGTTACGCGGACATAAATATTATATTCACCGTCAGCAAGACCAGTTAATGAATAATCGTATGTTCCGTTTTCATTTACGTTTGGATCTGTTTTAGCACCACTCATGTTAGAGTTTGTACTAAATTCTACAGCTTTAATGCCGCTAAGTTTGTCTGATACAGAATATGAAACCTTTATCGAGCCTGAATTATTCAGAACTTGTGACTCAGCAACAGAAATAGATTCTACTTCAGGTGCTGTTGTATCAACTTTATAGTAAAGTTGTCCCAACGGCATTTTATTTCCTACATTATCCTCTGCAGTAAATGTAATCATTGTTCCGTCGGCAGATTCACCTAAATCTATTATTGTTGAATATTTGTAATATTTTCCTTCTTTATCTGTTTTTCCAGTCTCATCACATTTTTCATTGCCTCGGGAAAGTTCTCCAGTTGTTCCTTCATTATATAAATACGAAACTTTTTTTATTCCACTTGGGGAATAACCTTTTACATCCGCAGCAATAACAGAAAGGGTTACAGAAGAAGAATTTACCCAATTTTCGTATTTTTTATAAACCTCAGAATCATTTTTAATTTCCGGCGCATATCCATCGCCATTGCAAACCAATTCTATTTCTGCAGAATTTCCTGCAATATCAGTTGCCTGATAAAAGAAATGCTGCTCGCCATCTTCAATTTTTCCAGATGGAATTGTGTCCGTCCAAGAGATTTTTCCATTACTTTCAGTTGCCTTAATTTCTGTCACATCTTGTTCATCTGCCACATACGGATATTTTGCAGAAGCCATAGTAGCCTTTTTCCAAGTTACAACGTCTTTACCATCAGCATCTTTTGAAGTCTCTTTTGTTGAGACAAACCTTTCAATGCTTGCAAGTTTTTCCAAAGAGGAAACACTGATTGTTCCGCCTATTGCAGCATCGTTGTTTGCATTTACTTGACAAGTATTATTTAAAATATCCACGAATGAAATGCTAATATTTCCTTCGCTTACAAGAATATAACTTTCAACTGTTGTTGTATGCCATTTTTTGTTTGTTTCAACAGCATTTGCATATCCTGTATCAAGAACGTCCAACTGAATCTTATACTTTCCGGCTTTTTTAGGAAGTTTATAAGAAATAGCATGAGATGTTGCTCCACCAGTAACCTCGTATTTAACAGGATTTGCAGCAGTTTCTTTTGCATTTGATGAATCAGACTGTGGCTGAAGCTGATAATCATTGCTTCCAGAACAGTCAATTTTATTTCCACTTTCATCAAAAACAGTAACTTCTACAGAAGCAATTCCATCATCATCAGTTATTGTAAAATTAGCAGAATTGTTATTGTCTATTCCAAATACGTTTTGACCGTTTGTAACATTAGTCCAGCCATCGCCAAGTTCTGCTGATGTTTTTCCATTTGTAAACGAAATCACCGGCTTGTCTGTTTCCTGGCTTACAAAAACATCACTTTTTGAAACTTCTGTTGTATTTCCAGCGTTGTCAGTTGCAACAACTGTGAACGTTAAAGTTGAATTGTCTGAATATTCTGTTGTGTCAATTGATTTTTCAATTGTGGAATTATTTCCGTCAAAAAGAGTTTCAGTTTTTGTGCCATCAGATACTGTGGCTTTAACATTTTCCAGATTTGTGTCTGTTACAACTGCGGAAAAGTTAATTGTTCCGTTTACTGTATATTTTGTATACTTTGTTCCGCCGGATTCTGTTGTTTCTTTTTTTGCGACTGGAGTAACATCGTTGATTTTTATTTCCGGCTTTTTCATGTCAACTGTAAATGATTTTGTGTCTTTTGATTCAAGTCCGGTTCTGTCTTTTCCAGAAACTGTCACAGAATATTTAAATCTTTCGCTGTCTTTTGGTTCAAAAGATGAATAATCATTCGCGTAAGTTTTATTGCCTTTTGAAAAATCCTTAATAGTCCAGTCCGCAGAAAGTTTTTTGCTGTCTTTAAAATCAAGTGTCGCCTCGCCTGTTATTGTCGCAACATTTTTCGCCTTAATTTCATCAAAAACAGCAATTGAATAAGTTACTCCAGCAAGCTCCGTTTCTTCTGACTCCAAAGTGCCGGAAAGTTTTACATTTCCAAGAACATTTGTCATTAAGCCGTCTGTAAATCCATTTATAACAATAGCTGGTGGAGTTCCGGCAGATTCGCCCAAAAATCCGTAATAATTTTGGGTCAAAAGAGAAAGTCCGTCTATATCTTTACCGCTCGCCGCAAGCAGATAATATCTTCCTTTTGTAATCGCGGACGGAAGTTCAACTGCCTCTGAAAAACTTTCTGTGGAACTTGCCGAACTTGCAGAATAATCCTTTAAAATTCTTGCATTTGCAGTGGCTTCTATAAGTTCTTCAGAAGGATTTTCGTTTCCGGTTGATTTTTTTATATCTTCTTTTGCCTTTGAAACAGCAGAATTATAATAAGATTCTGGTTCCGTGCGGATTTCTTCCAGCTGTTCCGCAGAACAAGAATCATAAGGTCCGAACAAATAGACTTTTAAAGAAGAAGGCTGAATATAAGTTCCATCAAGACCTGCCTGCGCCTTGAACGTTAATGAACTTTTTTTCGCGGCTTTATGCGAGCCAAAAGAATCCGCCTCATCGATTTTAAACGCAAATCCCATAACCTCATAAGTCGGGTTTGCATTTTTATTCAACTTGAATGAAAGCGGAGTTGCAGAAGTTTCCGTCTTGTTTTTGCTCAATATTTCAAGAATGGTCTGGATATTTTCGTCCGTAACAGTCAAAGCATCAACGTCAGCTGAACGGTTGTTTTCTGAATTCTCAGTTTCCGAATTTGTAGAAGCAGTGGTTTTGTAAGTTCCATTTATGATTTTCATAAAATCAGTGGCAGAAAGTCCATATTTTGAATTTTTGCCCATAAGCTCATCATAAATGTCATCGTTTAAATAAAGTCCGCCACTTGTTGAGTTACCAATTGAATCGGCTGTAGTGTGCAAAGGATTTTGCCATACGCCAGCAGAATCTTTTAATGTAACACTAGCATATAACTGCTGATCTCCCCCCCCCTCTACATCGTAAACCTTTAAATAGTTATTGTGCAGTTCATCGGCGGCAGCACCATTTTCAACATCCGGATTATAGCGTGCAAGCGTAACATTTATTCCGTCTGTCTTGTCAACATTATTTTCTGTAAGAACAGCTTTTGGCTCGCCGCTCATATCCGCGGAAGTGTAAACTTTCAGTTCAAGTTCGTAAATATCGTGCTCGTCTGCGGCCGCTCCTACAATCTTTAGGATTGAACCGAACGGCGCTGGAGAATCAACTTTTGTTGTTCCAGGATTTTTTATAACAAAAACAGGAGCTGTGTTATCAATCTCCAAAGTTCTGATGTTTGGCGCAGACTGCTGTTTTGAAGAGTCTGTAGCAATAACGCTGAATGTGTAAGTTCCATCTTTTAGCTTGTAGTTTCCATCACCGTCTTTTTCGTTTATTTTTATCTGCCAAGTTCCGTCTTTTGCAGGAGTCGCAGTTCCAAGCGTAACATTTTCGTTTGTAGAAATATTTTTTGCAGAAACAGTAATTGAATCAACGCCTTTATCATCTGAACAGTTTCCAGCTAAATAAAACCAGTCGCGCACAGCACTGGAAGCCGGCGGATAAGTTATTTCAACTTTTGGAACTTCTGTATCCACAGATTCGCCAAGACCAACTGAACAAGAAAATAAAAGCAAAAATGCAGAAATAATAATAGAAGATAAAAGTAATAATTTTTGATTTTTTTTAAACATTGAACTGCTCCGTTAGTTTTTTATATTTTGATTATTTTATAGCAAAGAAAAACACTTTTTATGCAGTTTATATTTTCCACCTGTTTTTAAAATAAAGCAAAGTTTTTTTGCTTGCAGAATGAGAAAAAGATGAATATCGCAAATTTTTATGAATTGAACAAAAAATTGAATGTACTACCAGAAAAAGCGCGTCAATTCGCATTTTAAGAACACACTTTACAAATTGCACAAAACGCAATAATAACTTGAAATTATTTCAGTTTACGCAACACAAATAAAACTTTAGAATAGAATCATCTAAAGCGTTAGCGCTGGTAGGGGCAAGCCGCAGGCTTGTTGCGGAACGGAACAAAGTGAAGTGCAGCAATGAAGGCGAAAGCCGTAACCCCGGACATAGCGACCGAAAATTGAGCTTTGCGAGATTTTTTGGAACGCCCTGAAACAAAAAAAATATTTTTTAGAGGTATAAAATGGGTAACAATTATTTTAATTCTATTCCTTGGCGAGAAGCTAGACTTCAGTTGGGACATTGCCGTTCTATGGCAAAAGAGGAATTTGCTGACGGTGTAAAAGCTCTTAAGGGCAAAAAAATTGTAATCGTTGGTTGCGGTGCTCAGGGTTTGAATCAAGGACTTTGCTTGAGGGATTCTGGTCTTGATGTTAGCTACGCTTTGCGTGAATCTGCAATCACAGAAAAACGACAGTCTTGGAAAAACGCTACAGAAAACGGATTTAAAGTTGGTACTTATGACGAAATGATTCCAACTGCGGATTTGGTTGGAAACCTTACTCCAGACAAGCAGCACACTCCTGTAATAACAGAAGTTATGAAGAGAATGAAGCACGGTTCTGCTTTGTGGTACAGCCACGGATTCAATATGATTGAAGAGGGAATGCAGATTCGCCCGGATATTACTGTTGTAATGTGCGCTCCAAAAGGTCCTGGTACAGAAGTTTACCATGAATTCCAGCGCGGATTTGGTGTTCCTGACCTTATCGCCGTTCACCCGAACAATGACCCGGAAGGAAAAGGCTGGGCTTATGCAAAGGCTTTGGCTGTAGGAATGGGCGGAAGCAAGGCTGGTGTTCTTGAATCTAGCTTTGTTGCGGAAGTAAAATCTGACCTTATGGGCGAGCAGACAATTTTGTGCGGTATGCTCCAGGCTGGAACTATCGTTTGCTACGACAAAATGGTTAGCGAAGGAATTGCCCCGGAATATGCCACAAAACTTTTGATGCACGGATGGAATGTAATTTCTGAAGCTTTGAAATGGGGCGGAATCACAAACATGATGGATCGTCTTTCTAACCCTGCAAAAATCAAGGCAAATGAACTTTCTAAGCAGATTAAAAAACTTTTGACTCCACTTTATCAGAAGCACATGGACGATATTATTTCTGGAAAATTCTCTAGCACAATGATGCAGGACTGGGCTAACAAAGACCACGATTTGCTTACATGGCGCGAAGAAACAGGAAAACTTCCATTTGAATCAACTCCAGAGTCAAAAGAAGAAATTTCTGAGCAGGAATATTTTGACAAGGGAATCTTGCTTGTTGCAATGGTAAAAGCTGGTTGTGAACTTGCATTTGAAACAATGGTTGACGCAGGAATCAAACCTGAATCAGCTTACTATGAATCACTCCATGAAGTTCCGCTTATTGCAAACCTTATTGACCGCAAGCGTCTTTATGAAATGAACCGCGTAATTTCAGATACAGCTGAATACGGATGTTACTTGTTCAGCCGCGTTGCAGCTCCTCTTATGGCAAAAGAATTTATGCCAAACATCCACACTGATGTAATCGGCAAAGGTCTTGAGCTTAAGGACACAAGCGTAAACAACACAGAACTCGTAGCCGTAAACGCAGAAATCCGCAACCACCCAATTGAAGTTGTAGGAAGAAAACTCCGCGAATACATGACTGCGATGAAGCCAGTGCTTTAACCTCTGATTAAATTATTGGAACGAGTTCAACTTTGTTGAAACTCGCACTTTTGTAGTTTATAAAAAAACTGAAAAAGGCTTTGTGATTTTTTCACAGAGCCTTTTTTTTAAGCAATTCAATTTTTTTACTTCCTTCATCTTTCCCCACTATCACAAATTATTTTTTTTCTTTACACTAAATTTGTCGTTTGCTACCGAAAGCGACAAAATAAAAAAGTATTCACAAAGGAGAAACAAGTGAAAAAATCAATTTTTGCAATTGCGCTCGCAATGCTATGTTCAAGCTTAATTTTTACAGGCTGCACATCAATTCCTGAACCAAAAACAGCGGAAGACAATCTTTTGTATGGAAATGTCTATTTTAATTTTTCATGCATTCCAAACAACTACGGAATTCCAACTTCCAGCACCAAAAAAGACGGAATTGAAGTAAATTTTCAGAACATAAAAACAAAACGCATAATAAAAATGGTCACAAACCACAAAGGCGAATTCATACGAAAAAATATTCCAGACGGAACATACATAATTCACAGCCTAAAAGCAAAAGTGAACTATGGAAACGGTTATGAATCAGAATATGAAGCAAAGTTCGACAAAAATAAGACAACGAACTTCCATTTTATTTCCTTGGCAAATTCTGTAATAAATATGGGCGTTATAAATCTTGACATTTCTATAACCGACATCAATTATTATTCATGGCGAGTTGAATGGGACAAAGATTTTTCAGAAGCGTACTACAAGTTTTCAACAGAACACAGCGATTCAAGTTGGCTAGACAAAACCTGGTACACCAGAATGGAAACAATTGAATAAATTCCCTCTCGAAATTCATGGCTGAATCTGCTAAAATTCAGTCATGAATCAAGTTACAATCACAATTTTTCCTGAACAGGAATCAAATTCAGCCCTTATCCAAAAACTGATAAAAAACGAACTTTCAAAAAAAAATCTTTCTTCTGATTTTTCAAAATTCAATCTGGAAAAAAAATCAATTGACGCACGTCATGGTCAGCTAAAATTCCATCTGCGATATTCAATTTTTTACAAAGAAGAGGATTCTTCAACTTCCGCAGCCTCGCTTCTTCCTAAATGGCAAAAAGCAACCAACGCAAAAACGGTTGTAATTGTCGGTTCAGGTCCGGCAGGACTTTTTGGCGCGCTAAAACTTCTTGAACAAGGCGTAAAACCTGTAATCATTGAGCGCGGCGAAGAAACTTCTGACCGAAAAAAATCAATTGCAAAAATCAGCACGCAGGATTTTGTAAATTCCGATTCAAATTATTGCTTTGGAGAAGGCGGAGCCGGCACTTTTTCAGACGGAAAACTCTATACAAGAAGCAACAAACGCGGCGATATTTCTAAAATTCTAAGAATTTTCAATCATTTTGGCGCAAACGAAAAAATCTTGACAGATGCGCATCCTCACATCGGAACAGACAAATTGCCAGGCGTTGTAAACAATATGAAAGATTTTATAACAGCGCAAGGCGGAGAAATTCATTTTAACTGCAAATGCGTTGATTTAATCTGTGAAAATAAAAAAGTCCGCGGAATAAAAACCATCAATGTAAAAACAAATGAAACAAAAGACTTTTTTGGCGATGCGATTCTTCTTGCAACAGGTCATTCTGCCTCCGACATATACGAAATGATTGCAAAAAGCGCGCCAGAAGCCCTTGAACCAAAAACGTTTGCAATTGGCATGCGCGTTGAACATCCCCGAACTTTGATTGATAAAATTCAATATCATGGAAAAACAGAAGGAATGGGTGCTGCAGAATACAGACTTACAACTCAAGTTCAAGACAGGGGCGTTTATTCGTTCTGTATGTGTCCAGGAGGATTTGTCGTTCCATCCAGCTCAGGTCCAGACGAAATCGTTGTGAACGGAATGAGCGCCGCCGGAAGAAATTCCCAGTGGTCGAACGCAGCCTTTGTTGTGGAAACCCGCCCGGAAGACATTCCAGAAACTTTTTTTGAACAGGCAAAATATAACGGTTGCAAAGCGCTCGCAGGACTTTACTACAGAACATGGCTCGAAAAAGAAGCTAAACGGCACGGAAAGGGGCAAGCCGCACCGGCACAACGCTTAACAGACTTTATTGCAGAACGAGATTCAAAAGATTTTCCGCCTACAAGTTACACCCCGGGAATAGTCGCTTCCCGGCTAGACCAATGGATTCCAAGCTCAATCTCAGGCAGACTTGCAGAAGCATTCAAAACCTTTGGTGCAAACATGAAAGGATTCTTGTGCAAAGACGCAACAATGATAGCAATTGAAACAAGAACCAGCACACCAGTCCGAATCACCCGAAATAAAGAAACAAACGAATGTACCGAACTCAAAAATCTTTATCCAGCCGGGGAAGGCGCAGGTTACGCAGGCGGAATAGTTTCTTCAGCCCTAGACGGTGAAAACACCTGCACCGCAATCTTGAACAAATTGCTGAACACAAACAATTGATAAAATCGCGCACTGCCCTAATCAACAGCAAAAATTGATTCACCCCAGTGAAGCCAATTCTTCCCTGAGAGAAACGAGCAGTCGCGCAGTTTCCTGATTAATAGCAAGAATTAGATTCACGCCAGTGAAGCCAATTCTTCCCTGAGAGAAACGAGCAGTCGCGCAGTTTCCTGATTAATAGCAAGAATTAGATTCACCCTAGTGAAGCTAATTCTTCCCTGAGAGAAACGAGCAGTCGCGCAGTTTCCTGATTAATAGCAAGAATTAGATTCACGCCAGTGAAGCTAATTCTTCCCATCTCCCATATTTTTTCTCAAGCTCACAATTCACTTCGGCATATTCGCGGTTCAATGCCTCAAAATCCACCTTTTCACCGCTGGACATCTGTTTTTCAAGCGTCGATTTTTTATCTTCCAGGACAAGAATTTCCTGCTCAATCGACTCAAATTCCTTTTGCTCCTTAAAAGTCCGCTTCCGTTTTTCCGGCGATTTTTCTGCAGCAACAACCTTTTCAGCTACTTCCTGTTTTTTCGCCTTCTCAGAACGAGCCGCCAGTTCCTCATCCCTAAGTTTTTCTTCCCTAAACTGAATATATTCCGAGCATTTTCCAACAAAACCGCTGATATTTCCGTCATCTTCAAGAATAAAAAGCGAATCGCAGACCTTGTCCATAAAATACCGGTCATGGCTCACAACAAGCAGACATCCTTGATAGTTTTCCAAAAATTGCTCAAGAACATTCATTGTAAAAATGTCAAAATCGTTTGTAGGCTCGTCCAAAATCAAAAAATTCGGATTCGACATCAGCAAACGGATAAGAAAAAGCCTCTTCCGCTCACCGCCGCTAAGATTTTCAACCGCAGAACCTTGAACCTTTCCTTCAAATCCAAATTCCGAAAGAAACTGCCCCGCGCACAAAGTTTTTCCATCATTCTTTGTTATATATTCAGCAGATTCCTTTAAATATTCCAAAACCGAAATTTTTGTATCTTTAAAAACAGGATTCTGATTGTAATAACCAAAAACCGTATTTTCCCCAACAACAACAGTTCCAGTATCAGGCTTTAAATTTCCAGTCACAATATTCAAAAAAGTTGATTTTCCAGAACCATTGTCGCCAAAGATTCCAATTCTCTGCCCCTTTGTAAAAGTATACGAAAAATCAGAAATCACAGGAACAATATTTCCTTCTCCAGCAGAAACATAACCTTTCGGGTAATTTTTACTTATCGAATGAAGCTCCAAAACCTTTCCACCAAGCCTTCTCCCTTGAACTTCAAAAGAAAAACCTTTGTCCGACTTAAATTTTTCGCGGTTAATAAGTTGCATATCACGCTGGATTCTAGCCTTTGCCTTAGTTCCACGCGCACACGGTCCGCGACTCAGCCAGTCACGTTCAAAACGAAGAACAGATTCAATACGCCGGTCAGTATTTTCCTCAATTTCCGCCTCAATTTCCTTTTTTTCAAGATAAGTTGAATAATTTCCCTGATACAACTTAATCTTATGCCTAAAAAGCTCAAAAATATTGTTGCAAACCGCATCCAAAAAATAACGGTCATGCGTAACCATCAAAACAGTCCTGTCCGTATTACAAAGATAATTCTGAAGCCAAGTGATAGTCTTTATATCAAGATGGTTTGTCGGCTCATCCAAAAGCAAAAGTTTTGTATCTTCAACAAGAGCCTGAGCCAACGCAACCTTTTTCAACATTCCGCCAGAAAGAGTGCCCATTTTTCGGGACATATCCGTAATTCCCAGCGTTGAAAGCACAGAACTGACCTGCGACTCGTAATTCCACAAATCCTTTTGTTCCATCAGAATATTCAATTCATCAAAAGATTTTTGAACGGAACCTTCCCCATTATCGCTGCCAAGCCTTTCACAAACCTCAAGATATTTCTGTATGATTTTAAGCTTTTCCGAGCCACTCTTAAAAATGTGCTCCCGAATCGTGTCATTTTCCAAAAATTTCGGATTTTGCGGCAAAAAAGAAATGCCAGCCGCCCTGTTAATAACAATATTTCCGTCATCAGGCTGCAAAACTCCGGCAATCGTATTCAATAAAGTCGATTTTCCAGTGCCGTTCCGCCCAATCAGAGCAGCCTTGTCGCCTTCGTTCAAACCAAAAGTCACACCAGAAAACAAAGACTCTTCACGCCCGATTTTTTTTAAGTTGTTCACCGAAAGAATATTCATAAAACGATTATATCAAAATAACCGGACAAAAAAAATAGCAGCCTTTTTTCTTTTTTTGCGAATTCTCTTCTAATTTATATTACGAGGAAAGACTTCCCGCCGTTCGGAACTTTTGTTCCTCACTTCTTTGCAAAAGCCTAAAGTCTTTTGCAAACTCTCATTATTTTAATTGGACGGGGAAAGACTTCCCCTCGTCGGCACTCCGTTGCCTCCTACCCCTTCGCCTAGGGGCAACGGAAAAATTTCTTTCTACAAAATTATTCCTTAATACCGTTGCCCCTAAAACCCCTTAAATTCTTTCTTAATCTGCAAACAGCGGTGTCGAAAGGTATCTGTCACCAGTATCTGGCAAAAGAACAACAATCTGTTTGCCCTTGCTTTCAGGACGCTTTGCAATTTCTATCGCAGCCCACAAAGCCGCTCCAGAAGAAATTCCAACCAAAACGCCTTCTTTTCTTCCAACAAGCCTTCCGTAAGCAAAAGCGTCTTCATTTGTAACACGAATAACTTCATCATAAACAGTTTTATCAAGAACATCAGGAACAAAGCCAGCTCCAATTCCCTGAATTTTATGAGGACCTGCAACACCAGTAGAAAGCACTGCCGAAGATGCAGGTTCAACCGCAGCAACTTTTACATTTGCATTTTTTTCCTTCAAATATTTTCCAACACCAGAAACAGTTCCGCCTGTACCAACTCCAGCAACAAACCAATCAACCTTACCATCAGTATCTTCCCAAATTTCCGGACCTGTAGACTCATAATGAGCCTTTGGATTAGCAGGATTAACAAACTGACCAGGAATAAAACTATTTGGCGTTGATTTCTGAAGCTCCTCAGCCTTTGCAATTGCTCCTTTCATTCCTTTTGCGCCTTCAGTAAGAACAATTTCAGCACCATAAGCCTTAATAATCTGTCTACGTTCAACTGACATAGTTTCCGGCATAACAATAATCACCTTGTAACCACGCGCAACACCAACAGAAGCCAATCCAATCCCTGTATTTCCAGAAGTCGGCTCAATAATAGTAGCCCCAGATTTTATCTTTCCAGATTTTTCAGCATCATCCAACATCGCCTTAGCAACACGATCCTTAACACTGCCAGCCGGATTAAAATATTCAAGTTTCGCAAGAATTTTAGCCTCAAGCCCAAATTCCTTTTCAATATTAGAAAGCTCCAAAAGTGGAGTATGACCAATCAACAAATCAGCAGATGTATAAATTCTAGACATAAATAACTCCTTTTTCCTACTATTTCCATAGGTTATATACAATATATAACACTTATTTTTATGTCTGTCAATCACAAGTCAGCAACTAAGCAGGAAATTCATAATTAGGTCACAAATTGAAAATCAAATCCATCCTAAGAATAAATTCCTACTTTGCATCTTACAATTTAATTCTATTTTTTATTCAGCAGCGTTTTTAATCCACATAAATCCATTCAACGAATTTACATCACCGAAAAACCACGTCACCACCTCTCAAAGACTGAAACATTACAAGAAATATTCAGAACTACAACTTTCTCCTACAAAGCCATTATTCCAAAAGAATCTTACAAAATTTGCAGATTTAAATTTTTCATATTGCAGAGTAACTTTTCATGATATTTGTCGTCACTAAAAAGTTTTTTGCTTATCGTATACTCACCCAGCAAAATATTTTACAAACGAACCACCCATCAAACTGGCTTTTACACTCAACCGATAAGACTAGATTCTCTACCCGAGATTCAATCAGCTCAACTCTATTATACCTTGTCATTCTCAAGTTCCCAAAGAGTCGTTTATACTACCAACCCATGACACACTAACCAGAAACGATAATTCACTAATTTTTACATTAGGTTCTTGTCGTGCCCATCAACTATCATCAAGCTACTCTTGACTTTCAGATATTACATGAATTGCGACATTGCTCTTTGATTTTCGTACCTTTTACTTCAAGTGAAAAAAACAAAGTCCAGTTCACGATACAGTTGTTCAACTAGTGCACCATTTTTTCAATGGTTTACCCCATCCGTATCTCGCTTTTCATCGTATATTTACACAGCTATTTTGTGCAACTCAGCGAGACATCCAGCTTCTATCCTTACTGATTTTCAATAGACTCGAACAATCTATTTGTACACCTTCAAAGAAAGTTTTTTGCAATAAACCTCTATCACGCTCTTGCATTGTGGATGGTTTATCATAATTTTCACGGGTTCACTAGCCCACAATCACAAATCTCCCATCAAACGGGTGATTCACACTTAACCTTATAAGGCTAGGGAAACTTAAGTCCCATGCTTTCACATACGTTCAAAGCCTATTGCATATTGCCACTTGCAGACCTTGAGAAGCCGTTTGTACTACCTTCCACCCTCTCTTTTTCTCCAATCTTATCCATCGCTATATCATGAGTTTCATGCTCACAGATATATTTGCAATAATCGCCTCGTTCAAACCGACTGTGCTTACATAATACTCTTCTACCCATAGATGCCGATTCTCGAACTTATATTTCAGGTTTGTGTGTCTGTCGAATATCATCAGGCTGCTCTTGCCCTTCAGGTATCCCATGAATTGCGACACGCTGTGCTTTGGCGGTATACAGACCAGCATGTGGATATGATCGCTCATCAGATGTCCTTCTATGATTTCCACACCTTTGTAATTGCACAATTGCCGCAGTATTTTTCCTATGCTTTCCTTGTACTGTCCGTATATTGCTTCTCTTCTGTATTTTGGTGTAAATACTATATGGTATTTGCACAGCCATTTTGTATGGCTCAGAGAGTCTCTTATATTTGCCATTCTGCTTTCCTCCTTGGTGTTTTGCAATAGACTTGAACAATCCTATTGTACACCTTCGGGGAAAGCTTTTTTGCTATAAGCTTCTGTCGCGCACCCGCATAGCGGGTGCGCGACTTGGTCATATTTTCACAGACCAACGAACCCATAAAAAAAATCCACACTTAAATAGTGTGGATTCTGAAAAAATAATAATCAGTTTGATTATTATCCAAGGCTTTTTAAATAGATAAAAAAAAAGCCCGGCGGCTGCCTACTTTCCCGCCGCGAGGGCAGTATCATCGGCGTTAGAGAGCTTGACTTCCGTGTTCGGTATGGGAACGGGTATTTCCTCTCCACTATGGCCACCGGACATATCATCCTATGTC
>ONHK01000027.1 GCA_900317625.1 uncultured Treponema sp. | reverse complement strand
AAAAACGAACAGAAGTTTCTGTTTCAGCAGGAATGTAAACCGAAGTGTATTTTGCAATAACCGGGCGTTCAAAAGTTCTGTGTTCAGAAAGACTTTGAAACGCGGCTGTAACAATTTCGCTCTGCATAAAAATTTTCATATCGCGCACATTAATCTGATAAACATTTTTTGTAAGAATTTCCTTTTGCGACCAGTTTCTCAAAAGTTTAAATGTTTCGCTATAAGCATTTCCGTCCGCAAAAAGTTCCTTTAAGGTTTCTGTATACGAATTGTAGTTCGCCTTGCCAGAATCAATCAGTTTTTCAAGTTTTTCCTTGCCTTCGATACACGCAGATTTGCCGGAAACAGCTTCAACCAATGCGCCAAAAATATTTATAAGAAAATCATTGTCTCCGCCCGGAAAAATAATCGGAGACGGCGTAGAAGATTTTGTAATCCACGCAAGTTTTTCCAAATCATCAAGCGTATTCAGAACTTTTATGTTGCTTGAATTAAACTTTTCAGTGTGAACATCAAGCTCATAATTATCAAGCAAAAGAGGAACTGCCGCAACTTTTTCATCTGAGACAAAAGCTGTCTTTCGCACAGAAGTTGTCATTCCTCTTAAAAGCTCAATATCAAAAGTTGTATGTTTTTTTACTGCTCTTGCCGCCGCAAAATCAGAATTTTTTCCACGGTTCACAAAAACTATATCAGCCTTTTGTTTTTTTAACGCATTTTCCAAAGAAACAGATGTGTCTAATGTAACAATATTGAACGGTAAAAATCTGCCTTTCTTTTTGCTTGCTGTAGACTGAAGAACTTTTGCAATCTTCTCCTGGTTAGGCTCGCTGATTCCATAAAATGCGGCAGTCGGCCTATGGCTTGAAATTCCGATAATCACAAGAAAAAGCGCAATCAGAAAAATAATCAGCGCAACAATAGAAATAATAACTTTTTTTAAATTCAATTTAATCTTCATATATTTATTTTAGTCGATAGTGTTTTTTTTTTAAAGATAAAGTATAATTTTACTTACCTTTTGGAGGTTTTTTCATGGAATACACAGAAAATGAAGTCCTGACATACATTGCTGAAAACGATGTGAAATTCATCAAATTATTTTTTACGGACATTTTTGGAACAATAAAAAGTATTTCCATTCAACCAAGTGAACTTGAACGGGCATTCAAATCTGGAATTTCTTTTGACGCAAGTGCAGTAAAAGGATTTTTAAGCGTAGACAAGAGCGATTTGTATCTTGTGCCGGATGCTTCCACGCTTTCTGTTTTGCCTTGGCGACCTCAGCACGGAAGAGTTGTGCGTTTTTACTGCAACATAAAATATCCGGACGGAACTCCATTTGAAGGAGACATCCGAAGCCTGCTTGAAAAAGTTGTTGAAAAGGCTGCAAAAAAAGGCTACAGCATAAATGTCGGCACAGAATGTGAATTCTATCTTTTTCAGCTGGACGAAAAAGGAAATGTAACAGACATACCGCATGACAACGCAGGTTATTGCGACCTTGCACCTTTGGATAAGGGCGAAAATATCCGCCGCGACATCTGCCTTACGCTTGAGCAAATGGGAATCAAGCCGGAAGTAAGCCACCACGAAACAGGGCCTGGCCAGCATGAGGTTGATTTTGTATACGCATCACCACTAAAAGCCGCAGATAATCTTTCCACATTCAAAACTGTTGTACGCACTGTAGCCGCAAGAAACGGACTGGACGCAAATTTTGCAGGCAAACCGATTGACGGAAAACCGGGAAACGGACTTCATATAAACATTTCAATTGAAAAAGAACGTAAAAATCTTTTTTCAGATTTTACTGACGAAGCCCAATATTTTATCGCAGGAATCCTTGAACGAATCCGCGAAATAACCGCATTCCTGAATCCGAGCGAAAATTCATACAAAAGACTTGGACATTTTGAGGCGCCTCTTTATATTGGCTGGAGCCGAGCAAACAGAAGCCAGCTTATCCGTATCCCTGCGACATCCGACAAATCCCGCAGTAGAATGGAAATCCGTTCACCAGACCCAAGCTGCAACCAGTACGCTGCGCTCGCACTGATTCTTGCCGCAGGCTTTGAAGGAATAGAAAAAAAGGCAAAACTTCCGCCGGAACTGAATCTGGATGCTTTCCATGCTTCGCAGGACGAACTGAAAAACGTGCAGACTTTGCCAAAATCGCTTCCAGAAGCAGTTCAAATTGCCTGCAGCAGCGAATTTGTAAAAAAGATTCTGCCGCAAGTTACATTAAACGCATTTGTTGATGCCGAAAAAGAATAATCTTATTGCTGGATGAAACGAAAGTAGATGGATTCGGTTTTAATAGTTTCTAACACAAACACAACTCTTGGAATTATCTCTGATTTGCTGAATTCGCAGCCGTTCAGCCGGATTGTTACGGCTCAAAACTGCGCAGAAGCCCGCCGCGACCTGATTTCTGACCAGTTTGACCTGATTATTGTGGACTCTCCCCTTCCAGACGAATTTGGCGATGATTTTTCGTTGTATGCCGCTGAGCAGACGGATGCCGGAATTATCCTAATCGTCAACAATGATAAAGTCTATGACATCAGCCCAGATATTGAGGATGCAGGCGTTTTTGTTCTTCCAAAACCAGTAAGTCCGGAATTCTTTTACCAGGCTGTAAAACTTTTAATAGCTAGCAGAAAGCGCGTTCAAGTCCTTGAAAACGAGAACGTAAAACTTCAAAAAAAGATTGACGAAATCCGCCTGATTGACCGCGCAAAATGCATTTTGATTCAATACCTGCAAATGACCGAACCGCAAGCACATAAATATATAGAAAAACAAGCCATGAACTTGCGCCAAAGCCGCCTGCAAACTGCAGAGTCGATTCTGAAAACGTATGAGAGGTAAAGAATCTGAAGATTCATGCAGTTTTTCTTACATCAGAACTTTCTTTTAATTATCAATATTAAAAGCAATCCAAAATATTAATATAATACTAGAAAAAGTATTTATCTGCCAAAAATGCAAGTTTTAACACACTTTTTCATAGATAAAAGTGTAATATGAACACACAAATTCATAAACTAAAAAATCCCCACGGCAAGATTCTTGCGGTGGGGGATTTTCAAGAAACAAAATTTTTAAAAGTTTTGTTTCAGTTCTGAAATCATAAAATTGTCATCTTCCCCATCCAATCGTTTATATGCATTTGGAAGATGATTTTTATATTTATAATTTTTCCAACCTAACCAATCACTGCCATTTACAACAAATTTATAGCAAGGCCACATTCTTGAAATTTCATGATAAGAATTAGAATATGTGTATGTATATGCTCCATCCTTATTTTCCATCTGAGGAATTTTTTTATCCCAATTATTCAAATTACAAACAGGAACAACAAATTCAACTGCTGATAAATAAAAATCTTCTGGAATAAATGTAAATTGCAAATTTTCAGTTCCATCTTCATCTACCCAATATTTATATGGAAACTTTGTATAATGAGCATAAACTGTCATATCGGATGTCAGATATTCAACTTTTTCACCATCTTCAGATTGTGTATACCAATCGGCAAACAACCAATCTTCTTTTTCAGGAATATAAAGATTATTAATTGCCTCTCCAGCAAAAACTTTTGTTGGAATGGTAGCCAAGATTCCACCATTTGACTCAAATGTTATGGAATATGATTTTGTGTATTTTTCTACAGAATTGAATTTTGCCTTAAAATAATTATTATTCTCATCTCCAGCCAAAAGCTGATATTTTCCATAATTTGAACACCAAGAAGCAACATCATCTCTTATAGTTTTTGATGTGTCTTCATATTCAATATCATCGCTTGCAATCAAATCTTTTACCAAAGTTTGCAATCTTGTAATTTCTGCCTGGCTTCCTTCAACAAAAACGGACGATTCGCTTAGATTAAGAAGATAGTTAACGTACTTCTGCTTAAATTCAGGAACCAAAAAAAGTTTTTCTATCAGCGGTGCTTCATAGGCACCTTCGCCCCAGTCAAGAGGATTTTTTGTGGCTGTGTCGGTATGGCAGTTTGTTCCCAAGATGTTGTCGTAATCGTAAGGAATAAAATACGATTTACCAGTTGTGTCAAAATAGAAGTAGTAGTTGTTGTGATTTCGCCAGTAGTCGTCGTCCATTCCCAAAAGAACGTTGCAAGCATAAGTTTTTATGAACAAATCAACGTCCATCTTGCTTTCGTAGAACTTTTTTATTTCGTCTTCTGAACCAAGATTGTTCAACTCTTCTATAAAATCAATAAAATCGCTGCGGGCACGGCTAAGTTCATCCTTGTTTGTTTTTAGGTCGTAATCGTAGCGAAGGCTTTTTGATTCATCAAGACAGATTTCTTCCACACCAAAAGAACGGTAGCCGTCATAATCTGTTGCCATTGAAGGCCCATTGCTAGACTGCCAGCAGCATTTCCAAAGGTCACCCTTGTTGTCTGAAAAGTTTCCGCCGCCTAAAGTTTCAGTCGTTTGCAAAGTTTCCGAGCGTTCCTTCAAAAACTGCTTGTTGATTTCTTCTATCATTGCGTAAACGCCGTAGTTTAATTCTGTAACATCGCCATCATCTTCTTCAATATTGATAAAAAGATGCGCATAACCTGCGCGCGGAGCTGTCCAGATTCCATTTTTGCGGAAGTAATTGTAGCCAAAAACTTCGCGGACGTAAGTCGGGTCTTCCTTAAAGCGTTTAAGGTTCAATCCTTTCATACAGCCGGCAAGTTTTCGTTCCTCTCCGGAATCGTCAAGCCATTCTTCAAAATCTAGTTTAAAATGCGCCTGATAATATTGCTCGCCAACTTGCGGTCGGCGGCGACTTGTGTTTCCTCGCAGGCGCATTCCAATATCACTGATTTGCCAAATGTTGTTGCCTTTTTTCATCTCAAAATCAGCGTGAACACAATCTTCGTTTTTAAAGTTTTTGTCGTAATTTGTGCAAAGTTCATCCCACTGCTCACGGCTAATTGTAAGAGTTATTTGTGCAACTGAATCTGTTCCAAAAATGTAGTTCAAACTTTCTGTGCGACTTCCTAATTCAGGACCGACATTTTCTTGAATCGTGATTTTTTCAGATGTTACGCCTTTACTTTCGTTTCCACTTGTATCCACAGCTTTTACTGTAAATGTGTAAGAACGACCTGATTTTACGCTGATTGAATATTTTTCAGTTTTAGGACTTACAAAAACTGTATTTTTTGGCATTGCTTCTGTCAAAACTGAGCGAAAAGTATCGATTGTGGCAGATTTTAATTTTTCATCTTTATATGAAATAAAATATCCAAAAACATCTGGCGAAGTTGAATCCTTCCATTTTAATGTTACCATCAAATTTTCTATTGATGATTTTAATTCTGTAACGTCTTCCGGCGGAGTTGTGTCGCCCGAATCTTCTGCTGATTTTTCCGTAGTTTTTATTGTAATCGAAGTTTTTTCAGATGTTTCCTGTTGATTTGAATCAAGACTTGTAAATGTGAATGTGTATTCTGTGTTTGCGTTTAAACTTGTTACGGTAAATGTGTTTGTTTCTTTTGTGCAGGTTTTTGGTTCTGTCAAATTGCCGGCTGCCGGCGTCATTGCAATTTTTACACCGTAATAATTTTGTTCCGGATTTTGCCAAACCAAAATGATTTTTTCAGTTGTTGCCGCTGATTTTACATTTCTGACAGGAGAATAGGTTTCAGAAGTTCCGCCCCCCCCCCGACCCAGAATTACCTGAATCATTTGAACCAGAATCGCTGTCTGTTGCGCAGCCAAAAATCATTATTCCAAAAAGAATAAATGCAGTTGCCATAAATAGGCTTAAAACTTTCTTTTTCATAAAACCTCCGAAAGTATTTATTGATAAGAATTTAAGTCTATAGCACAATCTGCATTATTTCAATTAAATATTTCCCGCAAAATTTTAGCTTGGAACATGGATTATTTCGCGTGGTTTTGAGCCGTTTGCTGGTCCTACAATTCCGCGGGCTTCCATTTCCTCAACAAGGCGTGCGGCGCGGTTGTAGCCAACTTTTAGGCGGCGTTGAATATAGCTCGCGCTGGCTTTTCCAGACTGAATCACAATATCAAGAGCCTGTTCATACAAAGGATCTGCGTCGTCACCGTAGAAATTCTGCTGTCCGTCATCATCTTCGTCATCATCAACAAAAATTTCATCATCAATGTAATCAGGTTCGCCCAAGGTTTTTACATAATCAACAACGTGCTCAACATCGGAATCGCTTTCAAATGTTCCCTGAATTCGGATTGGATATGGACTTACCGCTGAAGCATAAAGCATATCACCTTTTCCTAGAAGTTTTTCTGCACCAACTGCGTCAATAATGATATTTGAATCTGTTCGGCTTGCAACCATAAAGGCAATTCGGCTTGGAATATTCGCTTTTATCAAACCTGTGATTACATTTACAGAAGGTCGCTGAGTTGCCAAAACAAGATGAATTCCAACAGCGCGGGACATAGCCGCAAGGCGCGCAACATTTGTCTCAAGCTCTTTTCCGCTAGTCGCCATCAAATCCGCAAATTCATCAATTATAATAACGATGTACGGTAATTTTTCTGTGGCAATTTTTCGCTCTTCAATACGTTTATTGTAACTTGAAATATCGCGAACGCCCATCTGGTCAAGCAATGCGTAACGGCGTTCCATTTCGCAAAGACACCACTGCAATCCCTGCAAAGCTTTTTTCGGCTCAGTAATAACCGGTGTTAAAAGATGCGGAATATCGTTATAAAGTTTCAGTTCAACAACTTTCGGGTCAACAAGAATCATTTTTACCTGCTGAGGCGAACGTTTATACAAAATCGAAAGAATTATCGAGTTTACGCAAACGGATTTTCCGGCACCTGTCGCACCGGCAATCAAAAGATGAGGCGTTTTTGCAATATCAATAATCTGAGATTTCCCAAGAATATCTTTTCCCAAAATTACAGGAATCGCCATTTTCTGGAATTCCGGCAAATCCTGCTCAATCATTTCGCGGAAACTTACAATCGAACGTTTTTTGTTAGGAACTTCAATTCCAACTGCGGCTTTTCCAGGAATCGGGGCAACAATTCGAACGCTGGAAGCGGCAAGGCTAAGCGCAATATTATCCTGAAGCGCAACAATCTTGCTGAGTTTTACACCTGGCGCCGGAGCAATCTCAAACATTGTAACAACCGGACCTTTTTTTATTCCTATAACATCTGCACTGATTCCAAAATCAGAAAGTGTTTTCTTTAGTTTTACGGCGCTTTCTTTTGTTTCGCCATCAATCAGCCAATATTGGTCATCCTCATACTGTTCAAGCAAATCTGTCGGAACGATGTACGGCTTTTTTGGACGCGCAACATGGCTTACTGGAACTGGTTCTGTAGCAATAGTTTTTCGTTCTGGAACAGGAGAAGTTTCTATCACTTTACCTTCCACAGTCGGTTCTTCCGGCTCAATGTTTTCCTGTTGCTGTTCCTGTTGATTTTGCTTTTCATCAAAAAATGAATCATTTTCGTCGCTTTCAAGTTGCTTACGCGCATCATTTTCCATATCGGCAAAAACATCAGAATTAAACGAGATTGTGGAATTTTCATCATCCTCGTTTTTGTTTTCTGAATCCTCAGCCGGCTCTTCATCGGAATTCATATCAATGTCAAAAAAATCTGGCGAAAGAGTTTCATGAGGCTTTTCATTTTCCGGTTCATTTTCAAAAGAATCTTCCGCGGAATCTTCATCTTCTATCTCATTGTTATATTTTTCAAAATCATTCAAAGAATCTTCAAGGTCATCATTGCCGTTGTTCGAATCCAGTTCCGAAGTCTCAAAATTTTCAGAATCATCTGAATAATCCGAATTTTCAGAAATTTCCGCCTCGTCAGTTTCATCAGCTTCGTAAAAATCATTTTCAGCCGGCTCAAAATTCTTATCAGTCTGAGCAGATTCTTTTTCAGCAGAAACTTCGTCATCTTCAACTTCAACAGGAATTTCAACTGCACCAGCCTGAGCCTTTATCTCTTCTGCATCCGGCCATTCCAAATCATCAGCCGGGTCTATATTTTCATCAAATTCGTTATTCTGAACTTCAAAATCTTTTTCAGGTTCTACATTTTCCAGCTTATTTTCAGTTTCCTGCGAATCCGAAGTTTCGGTTTCTTCAACATTATTTTCTTCATTAAAACCATTCAAAGCGGCAAATTCTTCCTGGGTAATCATTGAATTTGCATTCTGCGGCTCGTCCTCGTCAAAAAGATTCGCAAAAGGATCATCGTGCTGAACGGTTGGCTCAGATTCAGCAACAATTGTCGGTTCAGAAGCGGATTTTTCTTCATTTTTTGCAGATTGGGTTTCAAAATCATTTTCAGATTTAATTTCTTCAGCATTTTTTTCAACGTTTTCATTTTCTGGAGCGACTTCTAATTCTGAATGAGTTCCAGCTTCTTTTGACGCACGAAATTCCTCCAGCTTTTCTGAACGTTTTTGTTCTGCAAGTTTCTGTTCTTTTTCCGCCAGGAATTTTTCGCGGTGAAAAATCATATCGTTGATTCGTTCCGCAACAAGCCCCGCAATAATTATTTCCATAACAACAAGCATTACACCAATAATTATTGCCAGAACAATTTTGATTGTAGAAAAATCATCTGTATAATCTTTTGCAAAATAACGGCAAAGTTTTTCAATAAAAACAGAAGTAAAAAATGGAACAACAGCCGTTAAAAGCCGCATTGATTTTTTTGAAGTCCACTTTGAAGCAAAGCAAGAAAGCCCGGCAACCAGAAGAAAAACTGGAATCAAAATGCTGGAAAATCCGTAGACTGAAAAAAGCATATCGCCCAAAGAGAAAGCTGTTATATATAGAAGATTATCTTGCGCCGGACCAAAATTTCCAAAATCAAGAGGAAGAAGCGCCAAAGAGATTGAAAAAAAGGCTGCAATCAAAAGCAAAATTGCTCCAGCCACAAAATTCGGTTTGTTAGAAATTTTCATACTTTATTGTCGGCAATCGAAATGACATTTTTTAGAAAATATTCGTGCAAAACAAAAAATTCTAAAACTGAAAAAAAATGATATAATTAGAAATAATTTTGAATTTGTTAAAATGAAGGAATAAAAGCGCAGGCGAATTTACAATTTGTGAAGATTTTGAGCGATTGAACCATTTAAAGTGCGAAGCACCCCAATAAATACAAGCGAAGCGCGAGCTCAACCATCTGGAGCAAATTGAAAATTCGCCGTGAGCGTTCTTTCTAAATAATTATAACAAATTCAAAATTATGCCAAATTTTTACAAAGGGTGAAGAATGAAGAAGTTTTTTTTGCAGGTGTTTTTGTTTTTTTGGGGATTTGCGGTTGCGCTCGCTCAACAAGATGTTCCGGTTCAGGTAACGTACAGCGGCGGAAGGAATTATAATCTTGTTGAACGCAGTGATTTGCGCAGATATGACAACAATAAATATGTCGGGCTTGTAAGCCGCGAAGTTCGTTCATTTATTGTAAACAACGAAAATTTATATGATGGAAGTTTTTACATTGATGAAGGAACAAAACATCAGAATATTTCAGTTGCCCAGGAAATTCACGACTCAATTCCTTCCACTTTCAAAATTACTTCAGATGGAAATCTTGTAATGCTAGAAGACCACGGTTACCCGAGTTTCAGAAGTTTTCCGGCTTTTCCAAAAACAAAAATCAAAAAAGGTGACAGCTGGACGGCACGAGCAATGCGTTCCGTTGACCCACTGAATAAAGGCATTTTTACAAAAATTCCAATGGAAGTTTTATACACCTACATCGGTGACGAAACTGTACGCGGAGAAGAAGTTTTTGTTTTCAGCGCAAAATGGGCAACTCGCTATGGAATTTCCTATTTTGATTTTGGCGGCGACCAGAATTTAAAGAGCGCGAACGGAAGCCACAGCGCAACCATGTACGTAAGCAAAATCACTGGATATGCGATTGTTGTGCGAGATTCCGTAAATGAAACTTTCCTCTACAAAGATGGAAATTCCGTAACTTTTAAAGGAACGATTTCGTTGTTCACGGAATATCCGCCGGCAGTTGACAGAACAAAAATCATTGAATCTTTGCAGCGTGTTGCGCTTGTTTCAAAAGAAGAAACAGAATCTCTTTCAAAACCGATGAATGAATCCCGTCCGCTAATCGCAACCGCAGAAGGAAACAAAAAAGGCGGAAAAACAGAACCAAAGACTGAAAAAAATGTAGCTTCAGCGGCAAAAAATTCAAATATCAAAGTTGAAAATACTCCAGCAGGAATCCGGCTTACGATTCAAAATCTTCAGTTCAAGGCGGACAGCGCGGAACTTCTTCCAGGCGAGGAAAAACGGCTTGACCAAATTGCGACAGTTCTAAAACAAGCTGGAAACAGCCAGTTTTTGGTGGAAGGTCATACAGCTGACACAGGATATGAAAAAGGAGAAATGAAGCTTTCTGCGGAACGTGCGCACGCAATTGCAGAAGCACTTTCAAAAAAGGGAATTCAAGCTTCTCGTTTCATAACAAAAGGAAGCGGCGCGCACAAACCGATTGCGGACAACGCAACTCCAGAAGGAAAAGCACTGAACCGCCGCGTAGAAATCACAATTCTTGAGTAAATTTATGATAATTTGAATATTGAGTTTTACTAAAAAAATGCATAAAAGCGTAGTCTGATTTTTAATTTGCGAAGACTTTGAGCGATTGCACCAATAAAAGTGCGGAGCACCCCAATAAATACAAGCGAAGCGCGAGCTCAACCGTCTGGAACAAATTGAAAATCAGACGAAAGCGGTTTTCAGAATTTATAAAAACTCAATATTCAAACTAGCAAAAAATTTCGTTTTTGTGCAGAGTTCCAAGCTGAAAAAGCGCTTCCTTTAACGAAAGTTCCTTGTGCACCTGCATAAATTCTTTTAAATCAATTGAAAATCTGTTCATTGAAAAATGCTGATACACAAAAATCTTTTCCCAGTCTGCATATTTTTTTAGCTGGTCGCGGTATTTTACAAAAATTCCCTTTGGCTTCAATTCGCTATAGCCAACAAGCCAAATCTCAGAATTCAATTTTTTTGCAAGATTCGCAGTTTCTTCTGCCATCCAAAGTTCAGTTTCTTCTATTAAATTGGCAATTTTTTGTCCGCCGTTTTTTGCAATATATTTTAGTTGCGCGGTTTTTGCCGAATGAACCGGAGTCTTATTCAATATTATAACGTTTTTCCTAAAATCAATTCCAAGTTCTGGATTTTTTCTAAAAAAGCCTTCTCCAAGTTTTCCAGCCTGTCCAACAAGATATTTATTGTTTTTCAAAAGTTGCTCGTCTTTTCCGGGATTGTCGCCAATCACAAACAATTTTATCTCATCATTTTCTGCAATTTCATCCAGCGCACGGTTATACACAATCGGAGTTTCAAACGGATATTCTGGTGTTTTCGCTTCTTTTGCGGCAGCCTGCTGAAGCCCCGTAAGATTTGGGGCAGCCCTTTTCCATTCTTCAATTTTTGCCTTGAAATTCTTTCTGAATTCTTCTACCGCAGAGTATTGTTCCCGTGTCATAAAATTTCCTGCTTATCTTAATTTTTGCCAATCTGTTGAATGCAAAATATCGCTTACAGCCTGTTGAATCCGGCGGCTGCTTTGAGTTCCATAAATTTCGCTCCGGCGGATAAATCCAATATCGTAATAGCCAAGGATATTTCCCGCAGAATGTGTTGTAAAACTATCCGCATAACGTCCATTCTGTAAAACAATCTCTGGAACAAGCCCCATTCCTATTCCAAGCTGCGCAAGCGCCAAAATCGCCTCGTTTCCTTCGGTTTCCGCAGCAATAATCGGTTTTACATTGCGGCTTTTTGTCCATTCATCAAAACGGCGGCGAGCCAATCCTGTTTTTGGAAGAATAAGCGGAACGGAAGAAATAAAGTCCTGCGGAGAACCATTTTCAGCATGAAAATTGATTGAATTACTTGCCGCAAAAATCAGCGGAGACCGGCAAACACTAATTGTTTCCATATAAGAAAGTCCATCTTCTGGAATCGCCGCAACCGCCAAATTCGCGCGCCCTTCCCTAACCGCAGGAATTGCCCCGGCAGGATCACCAGTTTCCAAAACAAGCTGAATTCCCGGATAATTTTCTGAAAGTTTTTTTATAAAAAGCGGCAAAATCACATAGCAAGCTGTTACCGAAGCATAAACGTGAAGCGTTCCTGTTATCTTATTTTTATCACCATTAAAAGTTGCAAAAAGATCAGCCTGCTTTTCCAAAGTTTCATGCGCAAATTCCGCAAAAAGTTTTCCGTTTGGCGTAAGTTCCACTTTTCGGTTTGAACGGTCTATCAAATCCGTGCCAGTTTCTTCTTCAAGGCGTGTAATAATCCGGCTCAATGCAGACGGACTTATGTTGATTTCCTCCGCTGTTTTCGCAAAATGCAGCTGCTTGCTCAAAACAACAAATGCTTTCAGTTCATAAAAATTCATTTTTCTTATTCTATCATACTCAATAGAATTTTGACAAATATTCAATCAACAGTTTATAATATTGATATTTGGAGGCTTTATGAAAAAAATTATTTCCTCTTTGTGCGTTGCTTTAGCAGGCTCTTTGTTGTTTGCCTATGACATTGCATCTGAAGCACAAATAAAAGATGGTGCAAAAAGCGTAACAAGAACTGATTTTTCAATCGTTTCAAAATTTGGAGAATATTTTCGCACGCCAAGCACAAAATACACATACATTCTTGACGCAAACGGAAAAACTGTTGAATCTGCTGAACTTACGGCAAGAGATTCTGTAATAAACAAAATCGTAAATGTTTATGATGAATCTGGAAATCTAAAGGAACAAATTTGTTCAGATTCAGACGGAATTCAAATCTGGAAGTCAACTGTAACTTATCAGAACGGCAAAAAATCTGATGTTTCAGAATTCGGAAAAGACGGTTCGTTAAAGAGCAAAACAATTTACATTTATGAAGATTCAAAACTTGTTGACGAAACCGTTTATAATTCCGAAGGTGCGCTTATGGAAAAAACAATCTATAAGTATGATGACAAAGGTCGCCTTTCAGTTCAGGATATTTACTTTAATGACGGAAGCCTTGCTCAGGAAAGCCAAATTTCTTACACAGAAAACGGCAAAAAAGATACAGTTTCATACTATGACGCAACTGGAAAAATTTCTTCAAAATGCGTGTTCCGATATGCCGCAAATGGAACTTTAACAGAAGTTACAACTTATGGCTCAGACAACCAGACAACAACACGCCAGCTTGTAAAATATGACAACAACGGAAATATTTCGCGGATTACAACTTATAATGTTGCAAAAAAATTCGGAACAACTGTAAATGAAATGACTGATATGCTTGAATTTTCATACAATTATGCAGAAAACACAGCCGACGCAAAATAATTCCAAAAACTGAAAATTAAAGCAAAGGCCCAAAAACCTTAAAAATCCATCCCGTTAGTCTTATGGCAAGCGGGATTTTTTTATATTCGGCAAGCGTTAATTCCTTGCAATATTTTAAAGTTTCCTGAAAATCCATCTCGATTTCTGAAACGGTTTCATTCTGATAAAGGTAAACACCACATTCAAAATGATGAAAAAGACTTCTGTAATCAAGATTTATTGAGCCGACCGTTGCCCTTTTATCATCAGAAACAAAAATCTTTGAATGAACAAATCCTTTTTTATATGCAAAAACCCGAACGCCATTGCTAATCAACTGCTTGATAAATTTTCTTCCAACGCAAAAGGTCAAAAAATGATCATATTTTTCTGGAACAATTATGCTGACCTCAACACCTCGACGCGCGGCAAAAATCATTGAATTCATCAGCGTATTGTCAATTATAAAATACGGTGTGATTACATGAACATAATCGTGCGATTTTGAAAGAATATAATTGTACACATCTTCCGCAATGTCAGATTCAGAATAAGCGTCGTTTCCATAAGGAATTACAATTCCGCCTGTATCTTTTGAGTTTTTTGGAACATTTACAAAACGGTCAAAATCCGAAAAATTCAACTCCGTTTTTTTTGACTGAAGATACCAAAGCTGCAAAAATGTGACTGTAAAAGTTTTTACAGCAGGTCCTTCAATTCTGATTGCGGCATCTTTCCAGTAAGAAAATCGCTTGTGATTCAAATTTATATATTCATCAGAAATATTAAGCCCGCCTGTATATGCAATCTGACCGTCAATATCAATAAGTTTGCGGTGATCACGATTGTTCAGCGCAGTATCGTAAACTGGAATAAACGGAGAAAAAATCTTTGCATTAAGCCCTTTGCTCCTAAGAAAATTTTCATAGCGGTGAGCTGCCAAAGCCACGGAACCAAGACTGTCGTAAAGCACAAAAACTTCAACGCCGGTTTTCGCTTTTTCAACAAGAATTTCTAAAATCTTGCTCCACATCAAACTTTCTTCAATTACAAAATATTCCACAAAAATAAATTTTTCAGCCTTTTTTAAATCTTCCAGCATTACAGGAAAAAAATCTTCACCGCAACTAAAATATTTTGTATCAGTATTTGTAAAAGTCGAAAAACCTGCGCTATTTTTTAAATAATTTGAAATATCTTTTACTTTTGGATAAATTTCCAGCGCTTTTTTTTCAGTCTCAATGTCAGAAAGAAATGGTCGCGAATAATCTTTTATCTTTTTAAGCCGTTTTGAAAAATGAGTTCCAGGCAAATTTTTCTTAAAAAGAAAAAACAACGCAATTCCAAAAAACGGCAAAATCAAAACCGGAATAAGCCATGCGATTTTAAATTCATTTCGCCCCGGACTATTCACAAGGTAAAAACAAAACAAAAGACTTATAACAATGCTGACTTGAAAAAAATTCCGCACATACGGAAGCCAAAAATAGAGCGGAAGCATAAAAAGCGCAATCTGAACAAGCAAAAGCAGCACAACAATAAGAATTCGGCTAAAAACAAGAGTCTTTAAAGTTTTAAAACGACGGTGCAAAGCCCGTGATTTTTGAGAATTTTTATTCATATTTTGCCAATTTCACCTTTTACAAGTATAATAAAATATAATCAATTTTGCTATTTTCGCCGATAATAAAACATAAAAAAGTCGAAGAGCGAGGTACATTATGAAACAGATTGGAATTAAACTAGCAGACGGAACATTTTACCCAATAATGGAAGAAGGAAAACCCGTAAAAAAAACATTGGGTCTTACAACTGTAAACGATAATCAGACTCGCGTAATTGTTGACGTATACCGTTCAAAAACAGGAACAATGGAAGACGCAGAATATGTTGACAGTTTGCAAATCGACAATCTTGTTGCGCATCCAAACGGAACTGCCGACATAAATCTTAATATCGGGCTTGATGAAAACAACAAACTTAACGCGGAAATGATTGACCCGGAAACTGGAGCGACTTCAAACGCAAATGTAACGCTTGTTTCCCGCACTTTGGAAGAACGTCTTGAGCCAACAAATTATGATGTAAAACTTGAAAATAATCCGCAGGAAAATCCTAAAGAAGAATCGCTCGACGATTTATTGAACAATTCTGAAACCGAAACCTCGGAAAATAATTCCGCAGACGATTTTTCTGAACTTCCAGAATTTGATGAAGAAAATTTTGACATTCCAGATTTTGAAGAAAATTCAGACGAAACAATCGTGGAAAATCCAATTTCTGAAGAAACTTTTTCTGAAGACAAAAATGGCAATATAATAGAAGATTCCGAAGAAAAACAGCAGGATAATCCTGAAACTGCAAAAAATAACGAAACAAAAGCAGAAGAATTTGAGCTCCCTGAATTTCCAGAAGAAAATCCTTTGGAAGAACCAGTTGAAACAGACACAGAAAACACCGAAACTCAGGCGCAGGAATTTTCAGATGAAGATTTCGAGATTCCTGATTTTGATGAAGTAGCTCCGGCTGATGAAGAAATTTCTGTTCCTGTTACAGAAGAATCAAAAGAAGCTGAGACAGAAACTGAAATTCCAGATTTTGACAGTGAAGAAAATAAAGCACCTGAAACTGAAGATTCAACCGAAACCGAAGAAAAATCTGAAGATTCAAAATCTGGCGCAGTTGCCGCTGGAGCCGTAGCAGGTGCAGGAGCCGCTCTTGGTTTGCTCGGCGCGGCAAGTCTATTAAAGAAAAAAGAAGAAGAAAAATCTGAAAAAACAGAAATTACCGCAGAAAACAGTGATTCAACAGTCGTTGCGGACACAAATGATTCTCCGTTCGATGATTTCCAGTTGCCGGATTTTGACACAGATTCAAATTCCGAGCCAGAAACAGACGAAAAATCTGTTTTGGATGATGACGCATTTTTTGATTCAATTACATCAGATGATGAAAAATCTGGAAAAACAGAAAATTCAGAAGATGCTTCAACACTTGTGAACGACAATACGCCTTCAAACGGAATAAATTTCGACGGACTTTACGACAAAGAAACTGTTGCCGGTGATTCATCTGACTCAACTTACGAAAACGAATCTGAAGAAATAAAGAAAAAAACAAAAGCGCCAGTTATTATCTGCATAATCTGTGCAATAATTTGTATTTTAGCAACGCTTTTAATTCTCTTTGTAGTTCCTTCAAAATATAATCTGCTGAACAAAAACGACAAGGCAAAGACAGAACAAACATTAGAAATTCAAGAAGAACCTGAACAGGAAATTTCTGAACTTCCAGCAGAAGAACCAGAACAAAAACCAGTTGTAATTGAATCAAAAGAGGAAGAAGTTGTTGTTGCTCCAGAACCAGAACAAGTAATTCCTGAAACACCAAAAGAACCGGAAACAAAACCTGCCGACATCACCTACAAAATCAAGTGGGGCGACACACTTTGGGATATTGCCGATTCTTACTACAAAAATCCTTGGAACTACAAAAAAATCGCACGCTACAATAACATCAAAAATCCAGATTACATTATTTCTGGAACAACAATTACAATTCCTGCAAAATAATTTGAGATAAACAGTTCAATTTGCTAAAATAAGTCATCGTTTTTCGATGACTTATTTTTTTACGGACTTTTAAAATTTCAACATGAAAAAATTAAAATTTTGCATAATTACATTGCTTATTGCATTTTCCGCAGTTTTTTCTGGTTGCGGCCAAAGTTTAAATTCAGATTTGACAAATATTCCACCAAAAGATAAATATTATTATCTGGCGCTAAAAAAACAGCAAGAAGGAAATAATTCCGAGGCAAAGCGGCTTTTTTCTGTTTCAGCAAGAAAAAGTTCACCTTACATTGCAAGACTCAGCGCGGAAAATCTTACAGAAATCGGAAATGTGCGGGAACGGCTTGAAGCCTGCGAAAATCTTATAAAAAAATATACAGACGAAGATGCTCTTTTGATTGCCGTGAAACAACTTTTTGCGGCGGAAGAATTTACAAAAGTCGTTGTTCTTACAAACAATATAAATTATGAAACAAGTGAAAATGCGCTGATTTACCTTAGATTTGCGGCAATGCTAAAAAATAATGCGCCGCGTTTATACAATGATGTCTTTGAATGGTTTACAAAACGGGCTGTTTCTTCTGAGCATTACAAATTTTTCTGCGACATTTCAAGAAACGAGGAATTTCTAAAAAATCCAGAACAGGCACAAATAATTGATTTGCGTTCGGAGGTTTTTAAGCGGAATTATAAGGTTGCGTTCGGGAAATTCCAAAATCTGAAGGAAAATTTACCTTTACTGCCACAAATAATTTCTGATGCGGGAAAAATTTGCGTTTACGGAAGTGACTCATATCTTCAAAATGCAAAATTCTTTGATGGACTTACAGAAAAACTTTCCGGCACAGATGCGGAATTTTATTCAAACTTTTACGCCGGCCGCCTTTACGAAAAAATTGATTATTTAACATATGCGACAAACCGCTACAAATCAGCAATGAGCTGCGCAAAAACCGATGAACTTTACGACAATGCGCTTTGGTATCTTCTTAGCTTGAATTTAAAAAAATCAACAAGCCAAGGAATCAAAATGATAAAGCAATATTGCTCAACTTGGCACAATCCAGAATATTTTGATGATATTTTTGATATGCTGAGTCCGCTAATGCTTTCTGAAGGACGCTGGAATGAATTCAACGATTTGTACAAAGCGATAGATGGATTTGCTTCTGATGGAATGACTGCAAAATTTGCATATATTTTTGGGCGGCTCGTTCAGGAAAAACTTGCGCTGCCGGCAATTGACGACACTCACAAAAGCGAAGATGATGCGGCTTTTACACGAGCCTTAACCAGCGGAAATGAAATTTATTACAAAACCATGGCAATCTCAAGGCTGGGACTTGGCGGTGAAAACGCGGAAGAAATTGTATGCAACACAAAAAATGATTCAGAAATTCCAATTGACCTTGAAGCAGAAAATCTTTTGCTTGGATACATTTCTTTTGGATTTCCTGAAAAAATTTATCCGGAATGGCTTTCGCTGAACAAAAGAGGCTCCAAAATCAGCTATGAAACTGGAATCAAAATTGCAAAATTCCTTGAAAACTGCGGAAACAATAAAAACGAATATTATCCGCAGGCATTAAGAATCGCCTCAAAAGTTATAAATTCAACAGACAAATCTGTTCCGAAAGAAGATTTAAAACTGCTTTACCCAAGAAACTACAGCAAATTAATCAGCGAAAAATGCAAGAAATATAACGTTCCAGAAGAAATTATGTACGCGCTTGTGCGCAGCGAAAGTTTTTTCGATTATCAGATTGAAAGCTCGGCGGGCGCGGTTGGACTTACTCAACTTATGACATTCACAGGAAATGACATTGCACATCGCCTGAAATACAACGAATACGACTTAAAAAATCCAGACGACAACCTTGAATTTGGAACATGGTATTTGAACAATCTTGCAGAACGACTTGAAAACCGCTGGCTTTCTGCATTTTTTGCCTACAACGCAGGAATCACAAGAGTTCGCCGCTGGATGAACAGTTCAAAAATTGAATTCAACAACATAAAAAAACTTCCAGACGATTTATTCCTTGAGACAATTCCGTATGAAGAAACCCGCGAATACGGCAGAAAATTAGTTGGAGCAGCGGCAATGTACGCATGGCTTTATTACGACAAAGAAATCGGGGAAGAAATCGCAGAAATCGTGGAGTAAGCAGTGATTACAATTTCTTTTGAAAACCGTGGAAATTGCGGACTTTGCGAATATCTATACAATTCAATTAAAAATCAGATTGTTCAGGGCGCATTAAAATCAAATGAAAAACTTCCTTCAAAACGGACACTTGCGCAAAATCTTGGAGTAAGCGTAATCACCGTTCAAAATGCTTATGCACAATTAATCAGCGAAGGATACATATATTCAATTGAAAAAAAAGGTTTTTTTGTAACAGATTTAAAACCTTTTGAAAAAGAAACTGAAAATTCAAGTTTTTCACAGACTGAAGAAAATGAAAACAAAAAGAATCGCTGCGGAAGAAACTTGGGAAAGACGGAAATAACCGAGTGGTTTGCAGATTTTGGAAGCAATTCAACAAGCTACGAAAAATTTCCATTCAACTTGTGGTCACACAAAATGCGGCAAGTTTTAAATTCTGGCGATGAAAAACTTCTTTTAAGAGTCGGTGTGAAAGGCGTTTTTGAGCTTAGGCTGGCAATTTCCAGATATTTAAAAGAATTCCGCAACATGAACGTAAATCCTGAGCAAATTGTAATCGGTGCCGGAACAGAAAATCTTTATTCAATGGTTGTGCAACTTTTGGGAAGAAACAATCTTTTTGCGGTGGAAAATCCTGGCTATCAAAAAGTGCTGTATGTCTGCAAATTGAACGGTGCAAATGCAGTTCCAATCAAAATTGATTCACAAGGAATAGACATCAACGAACTGGAAAATTCAAAAGTTAATATTGTCCACGTTTCACCAAGTCATCATTTTCCAACCGGAATCGTAATGCCAATCCGCCGCCGGCAAGAAATTTTAAACTGGGCACAAAATTCTGAAAATCGCTATATAATAGAAGATGATTACGACAGCGAATTTCGTTTTAGCGGCAAACCACTTCCAACCCTTCAAAGTGCGGACAAAAACGGAAAAGTTATTTACATAAACACATTTTCAAAAACATTAGCACCATCATTCCGAATCAGCTACATGGTTTTGCCACAAAAATTACTTCCAGAATTTGAACAAAAAATCGGCTTTTATTCCTGCCCGGTAAGTTCGTTTGAACAATTTACACTTGCAAAATTTATAGACGACGGAAGCTACGGAAAACACATAATCCGAATGAAAAATTTCTACAGAAATTTACGGAACACTCTGATTTCTGCAATCCAGACAAGCCGTTTCGCGAAATTTTGTAAAATTCAGGAACAAGAATCAGGCTTGCATTTTCTTTTAACAATTGAAAACAATTTTTCACAAGCAGAATTAGTGAATCGGCTGAATGCACAAAAAATCAACTTGCCACTGCTAACCGATTTTTATTACACAAAAAACTCGCCGGACAAAACCAACACATTCGTCGTAAATTACAGCGGAATAAAAAAATCCCGAATCCCAGAAATCGTAAACCGCCTGGAAAAAGCAATCCTTGGCGAATGAATATTTCCTGATTTTATAAACCAGCTTTTATAAAAACTAAAAAATTAACCTTTTCACAAAAACAATCAAAAATCCCCAAACATTCCCAAAATCAGTCATCGCGCCGCAAAAAAATCTCTCTGGCGCAAAAAAAGCACCTCCCCTATCAGGAAAAAATGAACTTTTTGAATAGGGGAGACCGCGCGTAACCGTCTAATTACCACCACCTAAAAATCAGTAAAATCATATATTAAAATGGTCTCCAAGAAGGAGGCCATTTTGAATTTATTCGGAACAAAAGGAA
>ONHK01000029.1:11348-28913 GCA_900317625.1 uncultured Treponema sp. | reverse complement strand
ATGTCTAAAAAAATCATATATATGGTAAAAGTTAAAAGATTCCTTCCTTCCGCATAATTATAATGAGCAATTGTTAAAAACATGTTACAATGCTCCAAGGAGGTGCAAAATGTCTTATGATGTTGTAATTGAGCAGGTGAAGGCTCTTCCGGAACAGTTGCTTACATCGGTTTCTGCCTTTATAAAGCTGTTGGAAGCCGAGCAGCCTGAAATGTATATGACAAGAACAGCCCCGGGAACAAAGAAAAAATTCTTTGGTTTGGCAGGAAAAATCCATCTGGATCGTGATTCCGTGTCAGAACTCAGAGAGGCGAGTGTTTTATGATTCTTGCCGATACAAATATTATCATTGATTTTTGGGACAAGCCGAATGATGAATCTGCGAAAATCTTTGAAGATAATGAAATTGCCACTTGCGGAGTTATAAAAACAGAACTGTTGCGAGGAAGCAATTCTGAAAAACATTTTTCTCAAATTGCAGAAGCTCTCAATGATTTTACATATCTTCCATTTTCGGAAAAAGACTGGATTTCTCTTTCAAGACAATTTATTACGCTAAAACAAAATGGTCTTGCAGTTCCTTTTCAAAAATGCTGATTGTATGGAAAAATTGATTTTATTGTAGTTTTATTTCCCTTATATGCTCCCAGCCATCTTCTCTGTAATTGTTAGCACGATTTCCTGGTCGCGCTTTGAAAGTCTTGAAAAATCCCTTATGAGAATGTTGAGCTTCGCAAGGTTTTCCTTGTTTTGCGTGCTTGACGGTTTTTGGTTTTGCAGGGAAATATTTTCGCCGGTAACAAGATATTCAACCGAAACATTTAGAGTTCGTGCGATTTTTACCGCAATGTCCGCGGGCGGAATCACCTGTCGTGCGCTCAGGTAGCAGTCCAGAGTGGGCTTTGGAATTCCTGTCGCCACAGAAAGCTCCTTGACCTTCATGTCTTGATAATCAAGCTCTTCCCTCAGATTTTCCCTAAAAGTTTTTGGCATAATCTTATATTAATAACATTTCATAAATTATCTCTTGTTAATAATGATAAATCATAATATAATCATAAACTAATAATGAGATGTCATAAGTAAAATTGCGTAATTCTCATTATTATTTTTGATTTTGGAGAAGATTTTGACCCGATACGCCATTCTCTGTGGCTCAGCCCCTGACGGATTTACGCAGAAAAAAATAAATGAAATGCACGATTTTCTCACAAGTGATGCCGGCGGCTTTTGGGCTGAAAAAGATATTGTGATTTTCCCGAACGGCGTTACAGAAGCGATGCTTTCTTTTGTGCTTGAACGGCTAAAAGCGGACAAAACTGAACAAATTCTTCTATATATATGCACATTGTCGCCGGTTGCGGATGATGATAAATCGGTGTGGCTGGGCGGAGAGGAAGTGCGGAAAAGTGTGATTGAGGCGTTCTGTGCGAATGGTTGCGGCCAGGTGATTTACGACTGCGGTGGGGAATTGGTGAGAAATGAAAAAATTGAACTGGAAAAAGAGGTTTTTGAAAATAAAATAACTTCTCTTTCATTTGAGAGAGAGGGAGAGTGATATGAAAAAATATCTTTTTGAGGAAATCCCGCTTGCAGTTCCTTCCGGTCTTGCGGAAATGAAATCTGTTTTCTCACAGATGCTTGATGGCTCCGGGCAGTCTGTAATCTCGTTTATAAATCCTGAAATCTTTTTGGCTCAAGAGAAAAATCCGCTTCTTCATGAATATTTCAGGAGCGCGAAATACAATTTTACAGACGGAATAAACCTTCTGTATGCGATTAACAAAAAACTCGGCACTTCATATTCTGCCGCCGACCGCTATCCTGGAACAGATTTTTTTGACTATCTTCCTGACGACAGAAAAGTGGGTGTCTATCTTTACGGCTCGAAAATCGAAAACCTTGAGGACGCAAAACTGCGCATAGAAAGCGCGCATCCGTACGTAAAAATAATCGAATGGACGTTCGGCTACACGAAATTTGACGGCGAGTATCTGATTGAAAAAATAAACGCCGCAAAACCCGATATTTTGATTGTATGCAAAGGCTGCCCGCTTCAGGAACAGTGGATTTGGGAAAACAGGCAAAAACTGAACGCAAAGATAATCTTCGGAAACGGCGGAGCGGTCGATTTCTGGAGCGGAAACACAAAACGCGCACCAGAATTTATGATCCGGCTCGGGCTTGAATGGCTTTTCCGCCTGTTCGCAAGCTTCTCGTTCAAACGCGTGGCACGACAGATGAAACTGGTGAAATTTCTGGTGAAGTATAAGCGCGGGGAGTATGATGTGAGGGAAGAGGTTTAGATGTCCAACACTTCTCGCATAGCAAAAAATACCATCGCTCTTTATTTCCGGCAGATTCTCATAATGCTCGTGTCGTTGTACACAAGTAGAGTTGTTCTTGCAAGTCTTGGAGTCGTTGATTACGGCATATATAGTGCAATTGGCGGTTTTGTTGCAATGTTTTCTATTATGTCTGGCTCGATGGCTGTTGCTGTAAGTCGTTTTATAACGATAGAAATCGGGTGTGGTGACAAGAATAAAATGCAGTTGATTTTTTCAACTTCTGTGATTATTCAATTCTTCATGGCAGTATCTGTTGTTGTTATAGCAGAAGTTGTTGGTGTTTGGTTCTTGAATGCAAAAATGGTTATTCCTGCACAGCGAGTTTCTGTAGCGAATTTTGTGTTCCAGTGTTCTCTTGTAACTTTTGTCGTAAATCTTTTAAGTGTTCCGTACAATGCAGTGATTATTGCACATGAAAAAATGTCGGCTTTTGCCTATATTTCAATTTTGGAAGTAATTCTAAAACTTGGTCTTGCATTTCTTTTGAATATTTCGCCGTTTGATAAGCTTGCTGTCTATGCTATTCTTCTTTGTGTTATTGCTGTTATGATTCGTCTTGTCTACGGTATTTATTGTAAGTTTAATTTTTCTGAGACGAAATTCAAATTTGTTTTTGAAATAAGAATAATAAAGAAGATGTTTGCCTTTATAGGCTGGGCTTTTATCGGAAACGGGGTTGTTGTTTTAAAAGATCAGGGAATAAATGTCTTGATGAATTTATTCTGCGGTCCTATTGTTAATGCCGCCCGTGGAATTTCTATGCAGGTTAATGCCGCTGTATATAGTTTTGTGCAGAATTTTATGACGGCTGTAAATCCTCAGATTACAAAAAATTATGCTATAAAAAACTTAGAAACGATGCACAGTCTTGTTATAAGAAGTGCAAAATTCGGTTTTTTTATAATGATGCTTCTGGTTGTTCCTTTGTGTGCCAACATAAATTATATACTTGGAATATGGCTTGTAGAGGTTCCTGCGCACACTGCAAATTTCATTGTTCTTGTGCTTGTCTATTCTCTTTTTGGTTCTTTATCACAGCCTCTTCTTACAGGTATTTTGGCGGAAGGAAAAATAAAGTGGTATGAAATTGCTTTAGGGATAGCTTACAGCATGAATTTTGTCGCTGTATATGTTTTGCTAAAGTCCGGACTGGCTGTTGAGCTTGTGTTTGTGGTGAACATTGTCTTTGAATTTGTTGTTCTTGCCATACTTCTTTATCAATCTAAAAAGAAATATTCTCTTTCTTTGCAGATGTTTTTTATAAAAACTCTAGTTCCATGTTTTTTTGTTTTTCTTCTTTCTTGTCTTATTGTTTTTATTCTTCCGCTAAAAAATGCGGAAAATTTATGGCGTTTTATTTTGGATTCATTGATTATAGTGGCTATAAACTCAGCTTTAGTTCTTTTTATTGGAATGAACAAGGATGAGCGATTTTATATAAAAAATCTTGTCTTTAATAAGATAGGGGGAGTCAGAAAATGAAGCTTTCGAATTTACGTCTTGAACATAATGTACCGTTTGAATATGGGAAGAACCAGGCGCGCATTATTTGTGATATGCAGGCCGGTTTTACAGACAAAAAAGAACTGTGGTTCAGTGTTGACGAGGAATATGCGGATCTTTTGACAGATGATGTTTACGACGCTTTTATGGTTGCTCTTTTGTATCCTGCGATGTACTACCACGAGGATATTGAAATAGAAGGAAATGTTTCAAAAAGACTCTGGCATAATATAACTAGTTATGTTGAATCTTGTGTTTTGGATTTTGAGCCAAAATGTAAAAAAATTAGTATAAAACCAAGAGGTTTTTCCGATGCTGAAAAATCAAAATATTTACATGTTGGGACAGCTTTTTCTGGCGGAGTAGACAGTTTTTCAACTGTAACAGACAATTTTTTTAATAATGAAGACAATGATTATAAAATTGACATTTTATTTTTCTTTCATGTAGGCCAATACGGAAATGTAAATAAAAAAGAAACTTGGGAGCGGGCAGAAAACAGGTTTTCAATAACAAAAAAATTTGCAAATGAAGCTAAAATTCCATGGAGTATATTAATGTCCAACAATCTTTTTGATTTTTATCTTCCAAGATGGGAATATGATGTTGGATTGTTTTGTAGGGTTGCTTCGATTTTAGTTTTTCAAAAAGTCCTAAAACGGTATTACGTTAGTAATGATTATAGTTATGTGGAACTTCGTAGAATGAATTTTGCGCTTGGTGGAGAATGTATTGCAGAATATGCTGAAGCGTGGTTGTTGCCTTTGTTTTCTACTTCAACACTTGATATTCTTTCTGATGGAATTCAATTCAAAAGAAGCGATAAAATTCAAAGAATTAAAGACAATCCTTTTGTTCAAAAATATCTGAATGTATGTGTTGACACAAGTGAAGAACATACTGGTGCGACAAACTGTTCTTGTTGCAGAAAATGCCTTGAGACTCAGTTTGCTTTAGATTGTGCAGGTGTATTGTCGAATTTTTCAAATGTCTTTGATATAAAAAAATACAAGAAAAATATATTTAAATATGAATGTCATATTGTAAAACATTATGGAAAAAATACTTTTGATACTGACAATGTTAATTTTGCCCGTGCCAAAGGAAAAAAACTTCCTTCAAATTTAACTGCAAACATTGCTTGTACAGTTTATAGAGTCGCTCATATTTTTAAAGTAGCTTTAACAAATCCTAAAAAGGTTTTTCACAGGCTTTTTTCAAAAGGTTTTGATGTATGAGAATTTTACTTTTGGGCGGAACTGGAGCCATGGGCAGGCATTTGACGCAGATTCTTGCCTCTAGCCAAAATGAAATAAGCGTTACTTCTCGGAAAATAAGAGATAATTTAAAAAATGTTACTTTTATACAGGGCGATGCCCATGATGAAGAATTCTTCTACTCAGTTTTAAGGCAGGATTTTGACTGCATTGTGGATTTTATGGTCTACAACACGGAAGAGTTTAAAAGACGTGCAGAGAAAATGCTTTCATTGACAAAGCAATATATTTTTATTTCTTCGGCAAGAGTTTATGCAGATTCAAAAGCGCCTATAAAAGAAGATTCCCCACGTCTTTTGGATATCTGTGATGATACGGAATATCTTTTAACAGACGAATATGCACTTTCAAAAGCCAGACAGGAAAATATTCTTTTTGAAAGTAAACATAAAAACTGGACGATTATCCGTCCTTATATAACATACAGCGAAAACAGACTTCAGCTTGGTGTAATGGAAAAAGAGGAATGGCTTTTTCTTGCTTTGTATGGAAACGCTTTGTTTTTTTCAAAGGATATTTCGTCTCATTTAACAACTCTTACTTATGGCTATGATGTTGCTCGGGGAATTTCGGCAATAGTAGGAAAAGAAAATGCATTCGGGGAAGCATTTCATATAACTGGCAACCACTGCTCAATAAAATGGTCAGAAGCCTTTGAACTTTATAAAGAAGTTCTAGCAAAAAACGGAATTTTACCAAAAGTATATGAGCCTGAAATTTGTTCCAGAATTTCAAATTCTGACATGAAGTATCAGGTTATTTATGACAGATATTTTGATAGGGTTTTTGATAATTCAAAAATTGCAAACTTTATAGATACATCAACTTTTATAAAACCTCTTGATGGTCTTGCAAAAAGCCTTGATAAATTTTTGGAGAACAAAACTTTCCTGTATACCAGTGTTTCTAACGGAATAAAAGAGGCTGTAAGAAATTATGGTGTGAGAATTCCTGTTTCAAAAATAAAAGGTTCAAAACAGAAATTAAAATATATTCTTGTCCGGCTAGGACTTTTACGGTAGGTGAAAACATTATGCAAAAATATTATTCATCAGAAAAAAATGTGCAGATTCTTGTTTCTTTGTTAAAGCAGAACGGAATCAGAAAAATAATAGCTTCTCCAGGAACTACAAATCTAGCTTTTTTGGGAAGTGTTCAAAGCGATTCTTTTTTTCAGGTTTTTTCAAGTGTAGATGAAAGAAGTGCTGCCTACATGGCCTGTGGAATGGCACAAGAATCCGGTGAGGCGGTTGTCTTAAGTTGTACAGGAGCTACTGCAAGCCGCAACTATATGCCTGGAATGACTGAGGCATTTTACAATAAACTTCCAGTGCTTGCCGTAACTTCGTCACAGATAAACGCACGGCTTTACAATCTTAATGACCAAAAAACTGACCGCACCGATGTTCCTCGAGATGCCGCTTTGTGTTCATTCAGTATGCAAGTTGTAAAGGATGATGACGACTTTTTTGACTGTGAGATAAAAACAAACCGTGCGATTCATTCATTAAAACGGAATATGCCGGCTCATATTGAACTGCAGACAATATACAGTCCTGATTTTTCTGTAAAAGAACTGCCTTATGTAAGAAACATAGGACTTTGGAAATCTTTTAATGTGCTTCCTGAATTGCCAGTTGGAAAAATAGCCATTGTTCTTGGTGCTCACAGAAAATTTTCAGAGGCTGAGACAAAAGCTTTGGATTCTTTTTGTGAAAAACATAATGCCGCTGTTTTTCGTGACCATTCAAATTCTTCATATAATGGAAAATACCTTGTAGTAGCTTCAATTATGTTTGGACAGTTTCTTGCAGACAGAAAGAACATGAATGCAGACCTAATTATCAGAATCGGTGAAATTTCCGGTGATTGTTATGGTCTTGGTGGAAATGCCGAAAAGATGTGGCGTGTCTGTGAAGATGGGCAGATCCGAGATCCTCAGAGAAGGCTTACAGATGTTTTTGAGATGAGAGAAGAAGATTTTTTTAATTATTATGCTGACAAGAATACTTTCAAAAATTCATACTTTGATGAATGTAAAACTCATTCAGAAAAACTTCTTGCAAAAATTCCTGAGCTTCCGTTTTCAAATTTATGGATTGCAAAAAATACTTATAAAAAAATTCCTTGTGGCTCAACTGTTTATCTTGCGATTTTAAATACATTGCGGTCTTGGAGTTTTTTTCCATTTGAATATGGAATTGAGACATTTTCGAATGTCGGTGGATTTGGAATAGATGGAGGAGTTTCTTCTTTAATAGGTGCTTCTCTTGTAAACTCGGAAAAACTTTATTTTTGTATAACAGGAGATCTTGCATTTTTTTATGATATGAATGTGCTTGGTAATCACCATGTTGGAAAAAATTTAAGGGTTCTGCTTATAAATAATGGTGTTGGAACAGAATTCAAAAATTTTAATCATCCTTGTGCGCGTTTCGAAGAAACGGCAGACAATTATATGGCTGCTAGAGGGCATTTTGGAAACAAGTCGTTGAATCTTGTAAGGCATTATGCTGAAGATTTAGGTTTTGAGTATTTGTGCGCAAAAAATAAGGATGAATATTTTTTAAGCCTTGAAAAATTTATTTCTGCAGAAATCAGTGATAAACCTGTTTTTTTTGAGGTTTTTACAGATAGCGAAAATGAAAGCGACGCGCTGAAAACAGTTCTTTCTCTAGAAGAAAGCACAGAGGGCAAAGCCAAGAATGTTGTTAAGTCAATGATTGGTGAAAAAGGGGTCAGAACACTAAAAAAAGTTTTAGGAAAATAAAAAACAAAAACATATATTCAAAAAAAGGAGGAAACAGAAAAGATATGTCTAAGTTAAATGTTCATGAAAAGTATTTTCAAACAATAACTGAAAGGAGAATTCCTTATTTTGACTTTTTGCGTGGAATTGCAATTATAATGGTTTGTGCAATACATACATTTGGTCAGTGCTACAATTTGGACTCCGTTTCTTTTTTTGCAGTCGCAGTTCGCCAGATAATGAACTGTGCTGTTCCAATTTTCTGTGCATCATCCGCATATTTTTTTATAGACAGAGATTTTTGTGGCTCAAATTATGCTTGTTTCTTAAAAAAACAAATTATCCGTGTTTACGTACCGCTTCTTTTCTGTTCAATTCCTTATTTTATTCTGGATTTGAAAAATGGAAATGAACTTTGGAAAGCTGTCTTAAATCTATTTTTCTGTGGCTACAGCGTTTACTATTTTGTGGCGCTCATTATCCAGTTTTATGTGCTTCTTCCGCTTTTTCAAAAAATCAGGATTTTCCGTAATATTTTCTTTGGTTTTGTCATAACGCTTGCATGGGTTTTTGTATATATTTACTTTATTGATCCTATTGTAACTCTTCCTTCAGTAATGTATGGCGGACCGATTTTCTGTTTTTGGGTTTATTTTGCACTTGGTTCATTCTTAAAAGAAAATTCTGTAGTCGCTCTAAAAAGCCGAATTGTAACAATTATATTTGTCGTGCTTTTTCTTGTGTTAAGCATTTGTGAAAGTTTTTTTCTTATGAATAAAACTCAGAGTCTTGGTGGAACAGGGCTAAAACCATCTGCTGTTCTTTTTTCAAGTACCGTAGTTTTTGCTCTTTACGGTTTTAGACTGGAAAAAAAATATAAACAAAACTTTATTACAAAAACGGTAGAACTGCTCGGAAAATACAGTTATGGAATCTATCTGACACATCTTTTTGCACTTACAGTTTTTAATAAACTTCTAAAATTTATATTCAAAAATATTATACTAACAGGGGGAGGCGGCTGGCTCTTCTTGACTTTAGCAATATTGATTTTAGATTTTGCAGTTCTTTTTGTCGTAAGAAAAATATTTCCAAAACAGGCTCATCTGCTTTTAGGAGTTTAATAAGAAATTTAAAATATATCGAAGGAGGAAAACTGAAAAGATAAATTGATTTGCAAAATATTTGCGTTTTTTGCAGATGTTTTGCCTGCTCTTTGACATTTTTGTTTTTGATTTTGTTGTTAGAAAAAAAACTGATGTTAAACTTTTTGTTGACAGTGGTTATTTTCTATATTGAGAGTATTTTTTTATGCGACTTTGTATAAAAAAATATTGTCGTTATGGACTGCACTTTTTAATAGAAGATCTAATATGGAAATTAAGTTGAATATATATTGGAGAAAGTTTATTTCATTTTTGTGAATTGGGCAGGTAAAAGTCATAATTGAAACTAAGAAATCCGCTACAGACAGAAGAGAAAATTACATCAGAACTCAAAACTTTTTCGCTTACAGGAAATTCATTACCAAAATAATTGTGTGTGAAACGTAAGAAATCGATGGTACGATAAAAACGGAATTCTGAACATCGAAGGCGCAGTTTTTCTGTTAGATAAAACTTGTTTTAGAAAAACAAAATTTAAAAATAAAAATCAGACAAAAATCAATTCTCTTTTCAGTCAAAATGAAATGGCTGAATCAAAAAAAATAAAAATCGGAATCCTTACTTTCTGGTGGTCAAACGACAATTATGGTCAGCTTTTGCAATGCTATGCGCTTCAGAAATATCTGCGTGACGCAGGTCATGACGCCTTTCTGATTCGATACAACTCTCAGAATGATTTTGCAAGAACTCCTTTTTTTATTCGATTGTTAAAGGCATTAAATCCAATACTGCTTTGCAAATATTTAAATCATAAAGTTAATTCAAAAAAATCCATTGAGGAAGCGAAACTTCACAACCGGCATTTTGATAACTTCCGAAATAAATATATTGTCCAGTCAGAAAAAATATATAGCTCATATTCGGAACTGAAAGAAAATCCACCGGAAGCAGATGTCTATATTGTTGGAAGCGATCAGGTCTGGAATTTCAGTTTTTATAAGAATGTAAAAAAATGCAGAAATTTAATTCATGCATATTTTCTTGACTTTGGAAAACCTGAAACAAAACGAATGAGCTATGCTGCAAGTTGGAGCTGTTCAGATTTGTGTACTGATGTTATAGAAGAAATCCGTCCGCTTATTGCAAAATTTGATTATGTTTCAGTGCGTGAGAAAAACGGAATAGAGTTATGCAAAAGATGTGGCTATGAGAAAACCGAACTCGTTCCTGATCCGACCTTGCTTTTAAGTGCAGAAAATTACAGAAAAATCTATAGTGAAAATAAAATCAATATTCCGCATAAGCCTTATCTTTTTCTTTATATGCTCAATAATGCCTGCGATTTTGATATTGATAACGTTTATGATTTTGCTGCTAAAAAAAATCTTGATGTAATTTACGTAAGTGGAAATTCTAAAATTGACAGTTATACAAAAACATTTGCGACAATTCCTGAATGGCTTTATCTGATAGACAATGCGGAATATGTTGTTACGAACAGTTTTCACTGCTGTGTTTTCAGCCTGATTTTTAAGAAGAAATTTTGTGTTGTTCCGTTAATGGGAAAAGTTTTTTCTATGAATGTGCGGATAGATTCTCTGCTGGAGGATTTCGGATTAAAAAACTGGATTTTTTCAGGCGATTTTGAAAAACTGTTCTCGCCGGTTGATTTTGAAAAGGTGAACAAACGGTTGGAAGAAATTAGAAAATGTTCGCCGTTTGTGGAATGGATAAAAAAGATGGAAGAAAAATAAAAGGAGGGTTTTTGCTAAACGATATTTTGTTCCGTTTGTAAAAAATGGAAAAGTTCTTTGACATTTTATTTTTATGCTTTTGTGAATTGTGGAAAAAAATCTCTTTCTATGTTATATTTTTAGAAACAGGAGGTGCGTATGGCAGCTTTAAAACCAGTTCAGCCTTCAGTTTGTGATGATTCTAGGGTTTGGAAAAAAATATGCAAGACAGTGATGTCTAAGCCTGATCCTAAAAAAATCGAAGAATTGGAGAAGTTGGCTGAAAAATTCAAGAAGGTAATCAAAAAATGATTGATTTGCTTTCTGTTGATTTTTCAGATTATGTGAAAGTGGAAAAACTGTCTGAACAAAACATTCCAGACAGTTTTTCTGCCTCAATTCAAGAATATTCTGATTACTTGCTGAATAGAGCTTTAAAATCACAAGAATCTATGATTGCAAACACTTATTTATTGACGGAAAATGATTCTGGAAAAGTAATGGCATTCATTTCCTTTGTGTGTGATTCTGTTTCGTTCATTGTTGATGAAAAATCTGATGTATCTCTTGCTGATTTCCCTTTTTCAAATTTTCCGGCGCTAAAAGTTGCCCAGCTTGCTGTTTCTGTTGAATTTAAGAAAAAATACATAAATATCGGTTCTTTTCTGTTAAGCTTTGCGAGAATTCAGGCTTTTATGTTAAACGAATTTACGGCTTGTCGTTTTCTGACGGTTGATGCAGATATAGAAAATAATCCGAGCGTAATAGAATTTTATAAGAAAAACGGATTTCAAAGATTATCAGATAAAAAATATACAAAGAAAACAAAGATTTGTTGCATGTACAAAGATATTTTGAGTTAATGATATTTTACAGTAAACGTTTCTGAAAATCCCCAAAGCATAAAAATAGAATGTTTTTATGCTTTGGGGATTTTTTTTGTCTCCAGATGAAATATTTGTTTTGGATGAAAATTATGGTAATAGACGGCGGCGAAGAATCTAATAAAGTCAAGAACTCTCAGTGCAACGAAGATAAATTTAATGACATTTTTAAATATGGATGTATAATATGACAACAAAAAAATCAATCTGCTTTATAATGCCGGGACTTTCTCACGGTGCTGTAGGCGGCTATAAAATCGCCTATGAGTATGCGAACCGTTTGGCTGCGCTTGGATATAAGGTTTCTGTTTTCTACCCGCTGTTTATGACAAAAAGAATGAAGTTTTCTTTGCTTGTGCGGATAAAGAAACTGCTTGCATATCTGCCTCTGAAAATTCTTAAGCTTTATCGGCAGCGATGGTTTCCATTAAAAAATGTCAAAGAGGAATTTTCTTTTTCTTATAGCAAGAAAATTTTTAAGAAATATGATGTGCTTGTCGCTACATTTATTGACAGCGCATTTGCATTGCACGACTTAAATCTTAACAAATCGAAGTCCTGTATCTATCTGATACAGGGTTTCGAAAAATGGCCTCCATTTTCCGAAACCCAAGTTTTTGAAAGCTATGGATTTCCTATGAAAAAAATTGTCATAACACCGTGGCTTTTGGAAAAAGTTCGGAGCGCAGGCGAAGATGCCACGCTCATTTACAACGGATTGGATTTTTCATATTTTACGCTTTCCAAGAAAATTGAGGAGCGGAATTCTTATGAAATAAGCCTGATGTACCACATACGTCCAGAGAAACGCTTTGAGGATTCTGTAAAGGCTCTTGAGATTGTTCACGACAAGTTTCCGCAGATTCACGTTTCTGTATTTGGAATTTTCAACAATCCGGGAAACTTTCCAGACTGGTTTACTTATTATAAAAGCCCTTCTAAAAAACTTCATAATAAGATTTATAATGATTCTTCTATATATATTGCAGCAAGCTCCACTGAAGGTTTTGGGCTTACGGTTGCCGAAGCGATGATTTGCGGTTGCGCTGTCGCCTGCACTGACAATGGCGGTTTTTCTTCAATGGTGACTGACGGTGAGACGGGACTTCTGTCTCCGGTTTTTGACTATAAGGCTTTGGCGGAAAATATTATAAAACTGATTTCGTACAATGAGCTTAGAATTCGGCTTGCAAAAAACGGCAATGAAAATATAAAAAAATTCAACTGGAAAAGTGCCGTTGAGAGCTTCCAGAAGGTGATTGAAGAATGTTAAGAAGCCTGATTTTTGTGTTCTGCACAGCGATGGGAATTTTTCTGGCTGTTGTTCAGGAAAACTATAAAAGAACATTGCGGTTTTCTTTTTCTGCGTTTGTGTTCTTTCTTGTTCCTTTAGTATTTTTTGCACTTTCTCGTTTTTTTTGGGCGGATGCAGCAGGTCTTGCGGATTACCATAATTATTTTGATTTCTTCAATCATGCGGATAAAGTAATTGAAAATCGTTTTGAGGTTATGGCAAAAGTCATCAGATTTTTTAGTCCGACTTTTTTCATTTTTCTTCTGTTTTATTCGCTTATAAGCATTACGCTGAAAGTTTATACAATTGATAAAATTTCAATTTATCCGTTGCTTTCTCTTGTAACATATATTTCAACCTCTTTTGCTCTGCACGATATTGTGCAGATAAGAATAAGTTGCGCAATTGCAATTTTTCTCTTTTCAATCAGATTTCTTGTTGAGCGAAAATATCTTATATATGTTCTTCTTATTTCTATTGCTGTATGTTTTCATAAAAGTTCCGCCGCATTTTTTATTTTCCTTTTTTTTAGGAAGAATTCTTTTCATCCTGCCTTTTGGATATTAACTCTGATTGTTATATATGTCTCAGCTTTTTTTAATATAAATTTTATAAAACTTTTTCTGCTTGTTTTAGGGGAAGACAACTACTATTATCTTTCGATTATTTCGGATATGAATCAGAATCTTGACTTGTTCAATGTTAATCAGCTTATAAATATTTTTATATTTTTACTGCTTGCTTTTAATTCAAGAAAATTCATATCTTACAAATTTTTCCCGGTATTTATGAAAATATTTTTCTGTAGCATTGCTGTTTACCCGCTCTTGAATAGTGTTCCAATCGTGGCTTCAAGATTTAGTGAGATGCTTCGCCCTTCTATAATTTTCATTCTTCCGCTCGTTATAAATATTTTCAGACGGAAATGGGTTGGATATATTTTTTTCATCTGCATTTGCTTGATGCTGTCATTTTTGAATAATTTTTATTATTCGCTTGTGTCTATTTAAAAGAGGTTTTCTATGAGTTCAAAAGTCTATGCGCTTGTAACATTGTTCTATCCGAATGAAAAAATTGCGGAGAATATAAAGATTCTTGCTTCTCAGGTTGACTGTGTGATTCTCTCCGACAACACGCCTTGTTCTGACAATCAGAATCTTTTTTCTGAAATCAAAAATTGCATTTACATTGCGAATAGAGAAAATTTCGGGCTTTCAAAGGCATTTAATATCGCTCTGAAAAGCCACCAGTTTGATGATGGGGATTTCATTTTTTTCTTTGATCAGGACTCAAGAATCTGTGATGGATATGCTGAGACTCTGATTCGGAATTTTAAGAAAATTGATTTGAATCATGAAATCGGCTGTGTCGGTCCGCAGTATGTTGATACAAATTCCGGTAAAATTATTGCTCCCCGAAAAATTGAAGTTCTTTCCGATTTTTGCTATACGGTCTCTTCGATGATAACTTCCGGACTTCTGACAAAATATTCAGTCCTGAAAAAAATCGGATTCTGGAACGAGGCAGTTTTTCTTGACATGGCGGACTGGGACATCTGCTGGCGGATGAAAAAAGCTGGCTTCAAGATTGTTCTTTGCAATGCACTGACACTGACTCACACTTTGGGAAAAGGCGTGAAGAAAATCGGAAAATTGAATCTGCGAATAAATCATCCTGTACGCGAATATTACCAGCTCCGCGACTCAATAAAAATCTTCTGGCGGCGTTATGTTCCTGCAAAATACAAAATCCGCTTTCTGCTGATGTGGTTTCCTATGCCGCTAGTTTACCTTTGTTTCCTCCCGAACCGTCTGCTTCGTTTGAAATATGTTTTCTGGGGATTTTTGGACGGAATAAAAAGGAAAAATGACAGTTTTGAAAAGTTGCATGGGAAAGGGTGAGAATAATTCTTCCTTTTCATGATATTATAAGCTAGAATCACTAATTGGAGTTTTTATGGATTTAAAGAAAATCAGCAGAGACATAAACAGTCAGTTGAATAATTACGAGATTGGAAAAATTCAGCAGTTTCGGGTTAAGGCAAAAAAGTTAAGCCGCCCAAAATCGTATAATTTATTCCCCGATGAGCCGATAAATGAAAACTGGACTTTCCATATCGGCGGAAGAACTGAGCTGCAGTTCAATATTGGAAATGAAGATGAAGGTCTTCGCTTTGGGTTCGCATTTTCTTTAGAGCCTAGCCGTTCTTTGCCTGAGCCTGCGGTTCTCTATCCGAAAATCAGAAAACTGAACTATATAATTTTGTCAAAGCCATATTTATTTGATGATTATAAAATGTGGATTTGGAATAACGGGGAGCGCACTGATATTTTTGATGTAAGGAGCATTTCTGAGCAGGATATTTCTGTCGGAAACTTTATTTTCATAGGAAAAATTCAGAAAACCTATGATTTGCCTGAAATAATGGAAACTTTTGATGCGATGTTTCCTGTTTATAAAGAAGTGGAGTTTGAAAATTTAAAAGAGAGCAGAGAATCTATAAAGAATGAAAACAGATTTGTTTTTTTAGATTCAACATACAAACTTCCTAGAAAGCGTCATCTTAGCATAGAGACTAAAGAATTGGATTTTTCCATAAGACATTCAATGATTCAGGAAAAACTTGTTTCAGAACTTAAGAGGCGATATGGAGCAAATAATGTTGTCGCTGAAAATTACATAGGATTGAACAGAATTGATGTTGTTGTAAGGGATAACCAGGAATATTATTTTTATGAAGTGAAAGTCGCCAATTCTGCAAGGGACTGTATCAGAGATGCGTTCGGTCAGCTGCTTGATTATTGCTGTTATACTGATGTGCGTAATGCCTCAAAACTTTTCGTTGTAGGGGAGCCGGAACTTGATTCCGCAACAAAAGAATATCTGGAATTTATCAATAAGGAATTCAACATTCCGATTAGTTATCTGCGGATTGAGCTGTAAAAATAAAAACTTACAACTTTCTGTAAAAAGAACAAATCTTGAAAAATATTCGGTTGAACATATAAGCACTGTGATTGAATTTGGTTGGGGATGAGAAAGTTTATAGTAATTGATATATTTTCAAATTATCATATTTTATAGTATATTTATAAATCAAAATAGAACTTGTTTTGGGGTTTTCTATGCCGCAGTTAAGAATAAAGAATTTTGGACCGATAAAAAATGGATTTATAGAAAATGACGGTTTTATGGAAATTTCTCCTGTGACTATAATTTGTGGCAACCAGGCAACAGGAAAAAGTACAATTGCAAAACTGTATTCGACTTTTACTTGGCTGGAAAAAGCTTATTTGAAATCTAATTTAGAAAATAATAAGTTTTTGAATATAGATTTTGTTTCATATTGTTCAGAACAAAAACTTAGCGAGTATTTTAATGGCGAGACAGAAATAACCTACATTGGCTTTATTTGTCGCTTTGAATATAAGGATAATCAATTTACTCAAAATGCAATAGATGATTTTTATACAAAATTAAAAAATTATAATCGTCCCAAAATAATGTATATTCCATCTGAAAGGAATTTGCTTTCAGTTGTAGATGATGCTGAGAATATAAAAAAATTACCTTTAATGTTATCAATTCTTTTGGAAGAATATAATAAAGCAAAGAAAAATTCTGAAACTGGAATATTTGAGCTTCCTATATCAGATATAAAATTGCAGTATGATAAGCAGACTCTTTCTACAAAAGTATTAACTAACGTTGGTTCTGTTGATATATTGAATTCATCTAGCGGAATACAGTCAGTTGCTCCCATTTCTTTGGTAACAAGGTATTTGACAAAAATAGTTACATCAGATTTTGCTAAAAATATAAAAAAATTAAGCCTTAACGAAAGAAATGCTATAAAAGATTGGTTGGGAAGAATATCAGACAATAAATCTGAAACGACATTATATTATCTTGATCAAATTTTTTATGGTCAAAAGGTCGATGAAAAAATACAAAGAAAGATAGAAGTTTTAATACACTTCTTTTTTAATACTCGTTTTATAAACATAGTTGAAGAACCAGAACAGAATCTTTATCCAGAATCTCAGGGCAAGGTTTTATATGATCTTCTGGAATGTCTCAATTCAAATAAGGACAACCAGCTGATTATTACAACGCATAGCCCATATATTCTTTCATATTTAACTTTAAGTGCAAAAGCAGCTGAACTTTTAAATAAAGGAGTTCCTGCAGATAAAATTGAAAAAATTGTTCCTGAAAAATCTGCTGTTAGCGGAGACAAGATTACAATCTATGAAACAAAAGAGGATGGCTCTATAACAAAACTTTCGCCCTTTGAAAATCTTCCTTCAGATGAAAATCTTTTGAACAAGGCTATGGCAGAAGGGAATGAAAATTTTTCAGAATTGCTTGATTTGGAGCAGGAGTATTGTTCATGAGTTTTTTTGAATATTCAGTTCCTGTAAATAAATCTGTTGAATTTGGAATTCGTGAGAATAAAACAGAAAAAGAACAACCTGCATATATTGATTATAATAATCGAGAGTTATGGGATGCTGTTGTAGAATCTAATAACAGGACAGATTTTCGTTTTATAGCTGTTGATAATAATATTCCGTACAATGATAAAATAGGAAATGAAAAGAAACGCTGTGATGCAATGCTTTATACTGAACAAACGGTTATCTTCATAGAATTAAAAAATCAAGAAAA
>ONHK01000029.1:0-11273 GCA_900317625.1 uncultured Treponema sp. | reverse complement strand
ACTTCAAATATAGAAAAGCGTATGCCTGTAATAAAACACATCCAAATTTCAATTGCCAATTTGAAAGTCGTATGCAGAAATTCTACAGGGAAACGGGAGTTTTGTTGAGGCCTGAAAGAATAATAAAAAATATAAAATAGTCTTAGGTAAAAATACAAAATTCGTTTTCTGCTGATGTGGTTTCCTATGCCGCTAGTTTACCTTTGTTTCCTCCCGAACCGTCTGCTTCGTTTGAAATATGTTTTCTGGGGATTCATGGATGGAGTAAAACGAAAGAATAATAGTTTTGAAAAGCTGCATGGGAAAGGGTGAAAATAAAAAATTCTTGTATTTTGCAACTTTCTATCTTATCATGATAGAATAAATATTTAGGAGCAGTGTTTATGAAAAGATTAAGATGTGTTGTTTTTGCTTCGTCTTTAAAGCATGGCGGCAGATGCATCGTCGCAAAAGATTTTGATTCGAAAAAATGGTTCAGATTCGTTTCTGATGAAAAAGGAAGTGCCATTCCTTATGAAAAGGCAATGTTTTATAATGAGTTGTATAAAAAATCATATCCTTTAATTCCTCTGAAGGTTGTTTCATTTCCGATAGATTCGGAATCACCGATTTTAGGTCAGCCGGAAAATGTTATTCTTGGAGATGCTTCTATAAATCAGGTAGAGCCGTTTGTGATAAATGATATTTCTAGTTTTCTTGATAATCCAGATGATTTGTGGGGAAATGGAGATTGCGTGCCTGATAAGGATGTTTCTACTATTACGCAGTCAATTTATCTTATAAAACCCGAAAATGCAACATTAGAATCTGAGATAAATGCCTTTGACGGAAAAACAAAAAGATATGTTTCTTTTAAATACAATATGATAGACTATAAACTGTCTTGCACAGACCCGAAATTTGATTCTTTGCTTAAAGAAAATTTTTCCGTTAAGGCATTGTGCATAAGCCTTGGTGAAAATTTCAACGGCTATCATTATAAAATAGTTGCTTCAGTATTATGAAGAAGGTAGGAATTTATGGAACAGAATGGGCATCTGTTTACTATAGGTTGTTCTACAAGATCTCTTTCAGATTTTATTCTCATACTAAAAAAATATAAGATTCAAGTTGTTGCTGATGTCCGTTCAACTCCTTATAGTCATTTTACTCCGCAGTTTAATGCTGATTGCTTAAAAAATGAACTGTATAAAAACAGAATTATGTACGGTTCATTTGCGAAGGAGTTCGGTGCAAGGCGTGTTGAGGATTCTGCCTACATTGACAATACAGTTGATTTTACCAAGGTTATGGATTTAGATATTTTTCATAAAGGAGTTGAGCGGATAAAAAATGGCTTGACTGCAGGCTATTCTATTGTGCTTATGTGCACAGAGTATAATCCTATAGACTGTCACAGGTTTTCCCTGGTTTCCAGAGGCATAAGAAAAATTTTGGATATTCCTATAGACCATATTTTCAGTCAAAATTTATGCAAATCTACAGAAGATTTGGAAAACGAGCTTTTGGTTGCTCTTAATTTGCAGCCGGAATTGTTTGAAAACAAAAATATGCTGATAGAGCGTGCGTATAATATTTTAGGGAAGAAAGTCGCATATTCAAGAGTTGAAAAACCGGAGCCAGTTGTTTATGCTTAACTTGTACACAATTGGATATACTGAAAAATCTGCGGAATATTTTTTCAACAAATTGAAAAATACTACTGCAAAAAAAATAATAGATGTACGACTTAACAATGTATCGCAGTTAGCAGGATTTACTAAAAAAAATGATTTGGCGTTTTTCCTGAAAAACATATTGAACTGGGAATACATTTGTTGCACAGATCTTGCGCCGACTAAAGATATTTTGTATGACTACAAGCATAAGAAAATTACCTGGAAAGATTATGAAGCACGATATTTGGAACTTCTGCATAGGCGTAGAACTGAAAGAGTGGTAACAAAAGAAATTCTTGCAGATTCTGTGTTGCTATGTTCTGAAAAAAGTCCCGAATGTTGCCATAGAAGACTTGCGGCAGAATATCTTAATGAAAAATTTGATAATTGTTTTTCTATTATTCATTTAATTTAAGAAAGGAAAATCAAGATGGATGAAAATAAAAATGGTAAAAAAATAGTTTTGGCAATCTGTTATGATTTTGATAAAACGTTATCCCCTACTGATATGCAGGCGCAAGGTTTTATACAATCGATTGGCTATGATGTAGAAAACTTTTGGAAAGAGTCAAACAAATTGGCAAGTGACAATGAAATGGATCAAAATCTTGCATGGATGTTTATGATGTCCAAAGGCTCGCATGGAAAATTCATTTTTAATAAGGATACTTTAAAAGAGTTTGGTAGTAAAGTTGAGCTATTCCCCGGTGTAAAAACTTGGTTCGAAAGAATAAATAAATATGGGGAAGAACATGGTGTTGAAGTTGAGCATTATATTATATCATCAGGCTTGAAGGAAATGATAGAAGGAACTGTGATTGCTGATAAGTTTAAAAAGATTTATGCAAGTTCTTTTTATTATGATAGCGATGGAGTTGCCATCTGGCCTGCTCAGGTTGTGAATTACACGGATAAAACGCAATTCTTATTTAGAATAGAGAAAGGTGTTCTTGATGTTAATGATCAGCAGGTTAATACATTTTTTAAGCAAAATGAATTAAGAGTTCCGTTTAGAAATATGGTTTACATCGGTGATAGTGATACTGATATACCTTGCATGAAACTGGTGAATACGAACGGAGGTCATTCTATTGGTGTATATAATTCAGAAACTAATGATAAATCAAAAGTTTTTAAAATGCTTTCTGAAAATCGAATAAAATATTTTGCTCCTGCAGATTATTCTGAAAATTCAAAACTTGAGCAATTGATTTTAAAAATCATTGACAGGACAAAATCAAATGAAATTCTAGAAAATTTTTATTTTGATTGTCTTGATGAAAGGAATCTTGCAGACAAAGAGATTAGTGAAGAAGAAAGAAACAAAAATAATCTTATAAATAAATTAGAAAATAGCTTTAATTTTAAAACAACTCATTTTGTTATAGATGAACTTTCTAAAATAGATTCGTGGACAGAAAAACAAAAACAAAGATTGTGCAAGATTGGAGTTGAGAATAGTCAGGTTTTCTCGATTTTAACAGATCCTGATGTAAAAGATTTTTATAAGGAAATATGTAAACATTGCGATTCAGAGTATTCAAAAATAATTGTTAAACAAATAGATTCTTAATGAGAAGAAACTAGATTATCATTAGAATCTACTAAAACAATTGCAGAATCCTATACAGATTCGCATTGTATTGATTAGGTTCAAGAGAAAATTTTTTTTTAGAAATTAAGTTAGATCCAGTCTTTTGGCAAAAAAACATCTTTCAATTTGACTCCAATACGTATTTTTTCTGAGGGAAACAATGCGCTGGATATGGTCTTGTCGTCTTATGTAGGCTTGGCGATGGGGCAAAAATCCAGAGCCGAATTTATTATTGTTTCCAATGATAAAGGATATGATTCTGTCGTTGAGCATTTTAGCAGTCTGGGAGTTCAGATAAAAAGAATGATAAAGAAAAATCTTCTGAAACTAAGAGTATAAATGCAGATTTAAGTTTGGAGTTGATAAAAAATTTAAAAAAGCAGATTTTACAGATAAATAATAAAAAGCGTCCTCAAAAAATATCTGCCTTGAAAAATGTTCTGAAAAACTTCGACAGAAAAAATGTAACGGATAAAAATATAGACAATATTACAACCCAAATTATAGAAGAATTGAAAAGAGAAAATAAACTTTCTGTGGATAATCAAAAGATAAAGTGGAAATAAATATCCAGAAGAATCAAGTTTTCTTAAAAATTTAAAGGCAAAAAAGGATTTAACACTAATCGTTTTGTTTTGATTTTATTGTTAAAATTTTGTCCCACTATATTGAATTTTGTCCCAATTACTGATACTCTGCTTGCGTAAGGTGGCGGAATTATGAAGAAGAAAAATATTATCAATCTGATACGTTATCATGCGGAAGGTAATGATGTTGCGTTCAGAAATGAGGCTTATGAAATTGCGCATGATTTCAATGAGAGTGGCGACTCGGAGCTTGCGGAATATATTTTGGCTCAGCTTTCAAGCGCAAATACATTTGTTCCACAGATTAACGAAAATGATTTGTCCTTTTTCAAAAAAGAAACTTATGAAGAGGAACCGTTGCCGCTTCCGGAAGCAATAAAGGATGATATTATCGGAATAATTAACGCTATCGGGCACAATGTCGGAATCAATAAATTCCTTTTTCAGGGTGCACCTGGAACAGGAAAGACTGTTTCGGCAAAACAGATTGCAAAAATATTGAACCGTGAACTGTATATCGTAGATTTCAACTCCGTAATTGACAGTAAGCTTGGGCAGACCGCAAAGAATATTGCCGCCTTGTTTGAGCAGATGAACAGTATTTCTCATCCTGATAAGTCTGTTTTTTTGTTTGATGAAATTGATTCTATAGCTATGGACAGAACAAATTCAAATGATCTTAGGGAAATGGGACGTGCCACATCTGCTGTTCTGAAAGGTTTTGATTCATTGAATGAAGATGTTGTGCTCATTGCGACAACGAATCTTTTTTCTTCTTTTGATAAAGCATTGATACGACGTTTTGATACAGTAATAGATTTTAACAGATATACAAGAGATGATTTGATTGAAATTGCCGAAATTCTGCTTGATTATTATCTTGAAAAATTTTCCTTTGCCGGCAGAAATATGCGGTTGTTCAAGAAAATTCTCACCTTAATGAAAAATATTCCATATCCGGGAGAACTTAAGAATTACATCAGGATTTCTTTGGCGTTCAGCAAGACAGGGGATGAATTTGATTATCTGAAAAGAATTTATAAAGATGCAATGGATGGAAATAATGTTTCCTTGCAGGAAATGAAGAAACAGGGATTTACAGTCAGAGAAATAGAGATACTCACAGGTATTTCTAAAAGTCAAGTTTCCAGGGAGATAGGTTAAATATGAATAATATACTTGAATTAAAGGCTCGGTTTGATCAGAAAGGAAATGTCGGCGGCGGTTCAAGAACTCTTCCTGAGAAATGTTCTGTAACTACAGCGCATTTAAAAGACTTATGTGGAAACTTAAAAAAAATAGAAAAATATTGGCAGTCAGATGACTTTTTAAATGGTGCCTTAATAAGCGTATATTACGACAGAGTGATTGCAAAATCAAACAGAACTCATTTTTTATTAAAAGGAAAAGGACAGCTTTCTCCGAATGTTTCAATTGTCGGTGCAAAATTTATAAAATCTGAGAATAAAACAAAGCATGTAATTACGCACTATTTGACAAATGAGATAATAGGCATCTCGGTTCATTTTTTAGAAGAAGCGATAAAGATTATCGAAAATAATTATACTGGTGTAATTGATAAGATAAAATTGGAAGAAATCCGGCGTTCATCAAAATTCAATTATTTTGAAGATTTTGCAAAAACAAATTTTATAAACTTGATAGTTGATTCATGTTATATAGAAAAATTTGATATTGATGAGACATCTGTTAAAAATGTAAGCAATGTAACTTTGGTCACACTTTATAAAACGGATTTTACAATAAAATCCCTGATGGCAAAACTTGGAATAAATGATTATTTTCAAATAGGAAGCATTGATGAGACCACAGTCTTGCTGAATCCGACACAATATGAAATATTAATGCGAAAAGCTCCATATCTGGTTGCAATGGCGACAAGCGATTTAAGGGATGTTAGATTTGAATCGGCAACAAATCAAAAATACAGTCAGTTTTCAATACCTGAGCCAAAAAATGAGCCAATTATAGGTGTGATAGACACGCTTTTTGATGATACAGTTTATTTTTCAAAATGGGTCGAATATACAGATTTGGTTTCAAAAGAAATAGAAAAGAAACCGTCGGATAAGGATCATGGAACGATGGTTTCTTCAATAATTGTGGACGGCCCTGCATTGAATCCTGATTTGGATGACGAATGCGGAAGATTCAGAGTCAAGCATTTTGGTGTTGTGGCGGGTAAATCCTACAGTTCGTTTACTGTCATTCGGGCAATAAAGGATATTGTTGAAAAAAATCAGGATGTAAAAGTATGGAATTTAAGTCTAGGTTCGTCTGAGGAAGTCGCTGAAAATTTCATTTCCCCGGAGGCGGCTGTTTTGGATGAACTGCAGACAAAATATGACATCACTTTTGTAATTGCAGGAACGAATAAGACAAAAGCCAACCAGACAAGAATTGGTGCTCCTGCGGATTCAATAAACGGAATCGTAGTTAATTCTGTTACAAGAGAAAAAAAATCTGCATCTTATACAAGAAAAGGTCCTGTTCTGTCTTTCTATACTAAACCTGATTTAAGTTATTATGGCGGCGAAAAAGGTGAGGAAATAGCAGTTTATTCTTATGAGAAACTATTTAAAACAGGAACTTCATTCGCTGCTCCCTGGATTTCAAGAAAGCTTGCTTATTTGATTCAAGTGATAGGTTTTCCAAGAGAAATTGCAAAAGCTCTTCTTATAGATTCTGCCGCGGGGTGGGATCATGATGATTCGGAAATTGATTCAGTTGGTTATGGCGTAGTCCCGGTGAAAATAAGTGATATTCTTCGCTCAAAAGATGATGAGATTCGTTTTCTGATGACAGGAACAAAAGAATTATATGATACTTATAACTATAGTATTCCGGTTCCAGTTTATAAGGAAAAACACCCATTTATTGCCCGTGCAACATTGTGTTACTACCCTAAGTGCTTTAGAAATCAGGGTGTGGATTATACAGCGACGGAATTTCAGATTCAGTTTGGCAGAATGAATGATAAAGGAAAAATAAAGCCGATTGATGATGATTATCAGAGTACAGAAGGTTTTGCCGTTACAGAGGAAGAATCCCGAAAGGATTACCGGAAATGGGACAATATAAAACATATAGGTGAATTCTTGGACGGCAAGAAACCTAAAAAAGCATATAACTCACATCTTTGGGGAATTTCAATAAAATCAAAAGAACGTCTTGAGGAAAATTATGGCAAAGGTATGAAATTTGGAATTGTGGTTACTTTAAAAGAATTGAACGGAAAAAACAGAATAAATGATTTCATTCAGGCCTGCCAAATGAAGAGCATTCTTGTCCGCCCGATTACAATTCAAACTCAAGTTGATATTTACAATAAGATTCAGGAAGAGATTGAACTGGAGTAATGTTATGACAAATACCGAAAAAGGTTTATTTTACGAGAAGGGAATAGAGTTTTTGATAAGACAAAATCCTAAAATTTATTTTGACAATACAAAAATAGATTGGAATGTAAAACTTAAAGGAAAATCAGGCGTAGAACATCAAGTTGATATTTTATTGACAACTGGCAAAATATTGACATTGGTAGAATGTAAAAATCATAATAGAGTTATAGGTTATGATGTTGTTGCTAAATTTGATTCAATACAAAAGGACGTGAACAGTTCTAACGGAATAATATACAGTGCTTCAGGTTTTTCGGCGGATGCAAGAGAATATGCAGCTGCGAAATCTATAAATTTAGAGTCTGTTAATATTAGTGAAATTATAATAAAAAGTTGTAGAGATGCATTAAAGAAATTCTTTCCAAATCTTGATGATCCTCCTCAGAAATATTGGACAATAATGGAACAAAAAGGAAACTCTACAACTGGTAATTGCTTGTTTTTTGAGCCGTCCCATATGATTTTATTATTTTTTTCAAAAGCAGAAGCTTATTTGTATTGTAAAACTGGATATAATGTTTTTCCTGTTTCATCTGAGCATTTAAGAATAATGAAAGGATTTGCCCATAATTTCAGGAAAAATCTATGTGTATATAAAAATGGTGAATACATACCTTTGTCTATCTTTGATGAAAACAGTTAGTTTGATTACTTCAGGGAGAAATAATAATACAGTTTACTCAAAAAGATTTTTATGATTTGTGTTATTAAATATTGCTAAGAGCATCAGGGGTATCAGGTATTTTATCAACAATTAAAGATATACATAACACAATTTACTCATCCCGCACTTCCTCATACATCGCAAGAACATTCGCCTTCCAGTCGTCAACGAGTTTTTGTGGCGCAAGCGGAGTGACGTACATTCCTTTTTCCAGAATCCAGTTCAGGATTGGGTAGTACAGGTTGCTTGTGAATGTCATGATTGCCGTACCGTCGCTCTGCTCCTCGAATTTCTGGTCGTCCGCCCATTTGTACATTCGGATGTAGTCGGTTTTTTCCTTGCGGATTTTCAGTCTGAAGTTGTAGTTTTCCTTGCCTATGAATTTTCCGAAGTTGCCTTTGCTGTGGTTTTCAAATTCAAAGTCCGGAGGAAGTGTAAAAGTTTTGTCCAGAATTTTTGGATTCGTGATTGCGGGAAGATTATAGAGCCGGGGTTTCTTGTAAAATTTATTGTAGCAGTACAAGCTCCACATTCCCTGAGAGTAGACAAGCTGCCACGGCTCGACGGTAACTTCATAATGCCTGCCGTTTTTATGATAGTCGAACTGGATGAGTCGGTTTTTCATCATGGCTTCTTCGATTAGATTCCATAGTTTGTCTTCGATTTTAACCGCATCCATTCCAAGGAACACAATCCGGTTCTCAAGTTTTGCTGCGTTCAGTTTTTCGTTTCCGTCAAGCTCGTTTTCAAGGCTTTTGTAGACTTCAATTGCCTGATTGTAAATCGGCGTGACCTTTACAATTTTAAGCAGATTTGTCATCAGGTGTGCGGCGACAATCTGCTTTTCGGTCGTGAAGCTCGCTATCAGGCGGAAGTGCGGCTCTGCATAGTAATAGCCTTTTCTGCTGCGGTCGTATAATATTTCCGCGCCGAAATCGTTTCGCAGAGTCTCGATTGCCCGCAGAACCGTAGCCTCTGAACATTCGAATTTTTCCATCAGAAAAGCGACGTTCGGATATTTTTCCGCAGCAATCAACTCGTCAATCTGCAAAGCCCTGCGGTAATTGGAAAGTGAAAGACGTCTATTGCCCAACTTGTGAAATCTTTTCGTATGAATTGTTATCGCCTTTTACAGGAAATCCATGAACTTTTGAATGTTGTTCTGGCGTCAGCAGAATCAGATTTTCGGGGCGGCAGTCATATCCGTTGTTGTTGATGTGATGAATATGCAATCCTTCTTTGTAATTTGGGAAAAAGGCTGCTGCAACAAAACGATAAACATAGGTTGTAGAATCAAATTTATATTCAGTTGGGCTTGTATAATCTTTCATTACGAGGTAGCCGCCATATTCTTTTCCCAATTTATCGCCTTGTTTCATTATTATTCCATAATGTTTTATTCTTCCAAAATTGCTTACTGAATATTCTGCTTCTCCGTCTTTTTCTTTTTTATATAATGGGACTGGTTTCCAAATTTCTTTAGTTTTTATGTTATCTCCATAAACTTGTTTTAATAATTCGTCCGGAATTTTTTCTTTATCGCAGTTAAATATTTGCTCGAATTTTTCTTTTATCGATTTACGTTCTTCGATTGGAGCTTTTGATGTATAATCATTGGCTATGGCTCTAAGTTCTTTGAGCGTAAATGGTTTTCCATCAAATCCTATTACTTTCTTATCAAGACCTTCATCTAACTGTGGATATTTTGATTTTTCCATCTTTTCACCTCACTGTAGTTTCAGTATACACCATAATACTGTCATATAATGCAAGTCTGAAAATTATATCACGAAAAATATTTTTTTGGAAAAAAATTAGACTGTCATTATGTGCAAGTGCGCCGTGCTATTATAATTTTAAAGCTGAATAAAAATATTGCGAGAGGAGAAACTGGAGGCGGACATGAAGAATGCGATGACTTTTGATGAAATTTATCTTTTGAAGGACAGAGCCGTTCAGCTGGTTCTAAAGGAAATCGATGTTATGGATCTGGAATATGCCTTGATTGAAGCGACTGCGGAAGTCAAGAACGCGTTTTTCCGCAATATGTCAAAGCGGGCGGAGCAGATGATAACGGAAGATATGCAGTACAACACGAATATTTCCCGTAGGGATTCCTTGGATGCGCAGCTGAAAATTATTGATGTGATATTCGGACTTGAAAAATCTGGAAAAATCAGGCTGCCTGAAAAATAAGACTGAATTGTTCATGCGGGAATTTCAGTGCGTGATTTGTGCGGACTTTTCAACTTCATGTTTGATTGTTGCGACGCGTTTACCGCACAAAAATTGCTTCCTCTGAGAAAGAACCTACAAAAATTCCAGAGAACCGTCGATTGTGCCGGAAGTATTGAGACCTGCAATTTTTATCTTCCTTGATTCAAGAAATTTTGAAACTTGATTTATCTTTTTGTCATCTGCAAAATCGCAGAAAGTCAGGACAATCTGAAAATCCTTTAAGAAAGAATACTGCTCAAGGATTCCGTTCAAAATCTGGAGGTCAATAACCGCTGGAATTGCAAGAAAATATTTTGCTGCAAAGTCGGATTTTGAAAAGAAATCATATACTGTTTTTTGCTCTCCAAGTTTTCCGCTTGTGTTTATAAAATATGTTTTGGCCGGGCTGTAGCTGTAATCTTTTGGCGTTTTGCTGATGCCAGTTTTGCAAGGAACGGACATTATGCGGCAGATTTTCCGGCACATTTCACCGGCGCAGATATTGAAGTCGTTGAAGGAAATCACTTCGTAGGGAGACCGTTCAGTCATTTTGCCGTTGCATTGCCGTTTTTCTTCCAGAATTTTCTGACGAAGGAATTTGAACAGTACATTCGTTTTTCCGCTCCCAGGAATTCCAAAGAACAGATAAATTCTGATTTTCTCGTCTTGTTTCATAAGCAAATAATAACGCATGGGACTTGCATATAGTGATGGTTTGGAGACAGTTGGCAAAATTTAAAGTTCGTACAGAAAAATTATTCTTTGAACTGATAAAAATGACATAGAAATCCTATAATATTATATATAAAATAGTCAAAAATAAATCTCAAAACAGACGCCTTTCTAAAACGAATTTGATATGATTCTGCAGAAAACAAAGCAGAATGTTTAAAAAATGATTTTGGAGAAGATTAATGAAGGAATTTTTTGGAAAAATAATTGATAAAACTGAATCTCTAACTAATAATCCTCATCTAGTTTTTAATTTTTTAGAGATTTTTTACTTATTGGATATTGTTTCTGTAATTGTATTTTAAGCTAAGCCCTTTGTCCAGACAGTTTGTCTGAAAAATAACGAATTTTATGCAGCCATCTTTTTGGTGATGATTGCAGAAGGAAAACTTCCTTCCT
>ONHK01000030.1 GCA_900317625.1 uncultured Treponema sp. | reverse complement strand
AGGAAGGAAGTTTTCCTTCTGCAATCATCACCAAAAAGATGGCTGCATAAAATTCGTTATTTTTCAGACAAACTGTCTGGACAAAGGGCTTAGCTTATATAGAAGTAAATTATTTAAAGCAAAAAGAATATTTTGTGTTTTTTCTGTTGTTAAAGTTGTTAATCGTGAAATTAAAAGTGTATAAACTAATTCATGTGACGAAAAACCATCCAATCCTTTTAAAACAGTATGATTTATTAAACCATAATTACGGTCAGGAAGACGATACTCTACAAACTTTTTAATTATACTAAACAGTGGTTCTATAATATCTTTTTCAATTCCTGCCTCGCATAAACCTATAATGAGATTACATCCAAATTTCCAAGAATAATAGCCATAGCTTGAAACTAACTTACATAAAGATTCTTTCAATATTATCTTTGTTAAACATGGATTCTTCTGATATGCTGTTTTTAAGAACTCTGGAGAATTCATTTTGGACCATCCATCAGTACTAAAAACAAACATTATGACTTGAGAATATATCCATTCATCAGTGTCTTCTTCGAATAAATCTGAAATCCATAGCATATTTCTTCCAGAATATGCATACCTTAACAAGAATGGGAATAGGAAATTTTTACGCTCTTCAATGGATTGCTTTTTCAAGAATTCTATTAAAGGGCTTTCATAATCTAATCTATAATAATTTTTATCAAAGAATTCTAAAGCTTCATCAATATTGGAAGCCTGAAATGGAGTTATAACATCTTTCGAATTACTTGATGGATAAGATTGTTTTGTTTCTAATGTCAAATCAATCTTAAATACTGAAGAATACTTTTCAATAATCTGTTGTGAGAAGCCATTTTTATTAAATTCTTGTTTACAAAATGGTCTACTTCGTAACCAATTATCAAATTGTCTACGAATATTTGTAGAAATACAATCACGAATATCAAAAGCTTTTAATAATATATCTTCATCAAATATAGAAGGCATTGTTCTAAGAATAAAATACCATTCATCTGCACTAAAATAAGCTGAATAATTTCCCAAAATGAAAAGTAAATCTTCCTCGAGATAACCAGATACCCCTTCATGAGTTATTAATAGTGTGATAAGAAATTTAAGCGCAGCTTCTTTATCAAATTTAAAATATTCCTCAAAAAACTCAGTCGGGTAATGACTAGTATCCCTTCTATCTGTATGATATTGAACCGCATAAGCCATATCATACAAATCAAACCAAAAATCATTATCTAAAGAATTAAACCTTGTATTATAATTATTTGCACAATCCAATAAATTACTTAGATTTCTGTCCTTGTGATTTCCATTTGCCAAAAGTGTTCGTATTCCATTATTAAAAGCCTTAATTCCATCTTCTAATCTATTATCTTTTAGTAAATAAAAACACAAATCAAAATAATGTTTAGTAGAATAATCATACAAACCATTTCTGAGTTCAACATTTCTATATTTTGAAAGGATAAACTCATTGCCTGAAAATTCCGAAATTATATCCAAATAAGCGTCATTCGTTAGGGGACCACTTCTACTTCCTTCAAATGAGGTTGTTAGATCAATTAATTGAGATAATAATTCGCAACATTTTTTTTGTTCTTCTTTGTTTTTGCAAAGCAATAACCCTCGGTAGATAGATTGATGTATAACCTCTGTCTGTTTATACAAATCACAAGTTCTTGGAGTTCCCTTAAAGTGGTCTTTAGCTTTTACCAAATAACCAAAGGCATTCACTAATTCTGAAAATGAATATTCATTTTCTTCCAATAAACAAAGTTTGATATAGTAAATAACCCAATTTCTAAACCAGTTATAATTCTCAAGTAAGTCAATACAAATTTGAATTTCATCAGGAGAAGTTCTTCTTAAAATACCTGGTAGATAATCAATATATATCTTCCAATCATCGGAATAATGAAATTTCTCACAAGTAATTACTTTAATACATTCTTGCAAAGATATAGTTGTCGTTCTTCTTTTATTGCATTCAATTAAATAATTTATTGCAAATTGTTTCCAATCGAAACCGTGTTTTAAACACCACCATTCTACAGCATTCTCAAATTTATTTGTTGTTTCATAATCACAATTTTTGAAAACGAACATTGAAAGCTCATCAAAACGTTTATAGTTTTTTAAATCAAGTAATTTTATTACTATATTTGGGATCAACTCATCGTTATTTGATAAATCTACTTTAGGAAATAAATCCCAGTGAATTTCACCTTCAATATCCAAAGCAAATCTAGTATATATTTTATAAAGATCTTTTAACTCAAGCAAATCTTTTTTTTCATTCCACAAGAATTGATCTGTACAAGTTTGTCCATAAATTGAATTCAATGCCCGACAATAGGAATACCATATATCTGAATCAATATAATCAAATTTATCAATATCTTTTTTTTGCTCATTGATAATTATACATTGTTCCAGAGTTCCTCCAACTTCTAAAGCAGTCGATTGGATTAAAATATTATTCGAAATATGTTTAAGCGGTCTTCCAAAAAGCAAACTCTTCGAAATAAAATCAAAATCTATAGTATCAAGAATTGATTTATAATCCTCAACTTCAAAATAAAGTTTTAACAAATGACTATATGCTTTATTGTCCTCAAAAAATTTCTTTTCTCTATACCATTCAATTAATGGCTTATAAACTTTTTTGTTTATATCAAGACCTTTTGATTGCAAATTATTAATAAGAAATCTTTTAAAACTTTCATGGTATATACTATATCCAAAATTTTGTGAAAATCGTAATACAGGCGATAATGACGAAAGAGTTTCTGTTACAAACTCTCCATTTCCTGTTATATCTTTCAATTCCTGTTTTGACAATGAATAATCAACTCCACAAAGAGTAAAACAGACATCATCATTTTCTTTTAACGTTGACAATAAATAGGAATAATAACTTTCCAAGTTGTTATCATAAGCAGGAAAGCTATGTAATATCACTTTTATATTTTCTAAGTTCTTAGAAATCGATTCAATTATATATTTACAATACAAAGCATTTCCATTGCTTTTTTGTAAAACAATTTTTGATAAAGATTCATCAGAAATTTGTGAATTTTTGATGTCTTCTTTATAAAGTGATTGAATAACATAAGTCTCATCAATTGGCAATAATTCAATTTTTTCAAAAGAAGATAATATCGATAATTGCTTTATTGGTTGAGAAAGAACAAGTATTGAAATATTAGGATTTGAGAAACTAATTTGATTGATAATTTCAAGAATTGATTCTTCTTTTTCTAATAAATATCCTTTTACTTTTTGATATGTTCTCCAAACATGATCGATACCATCAATAATTAGCAAAACCTTTTTATTAACCTGATTTAATCTTTCATTCAATGCATCAATATCAGAAGCATATTTTTTATTTGGTATATTGAATTCTCCGATTTTATCATCTAATTGAGCAATCAAACTACCAATCAATGCATTTTTAGTTACACGTTTTGTAAAAATTTCGGATTCTTCGGTAAGAGATGTATAGCAATAGTGTCTAATAATAGTTGTATCAGGTAAATCAGATTTTAGATTTTCTATTAACCATGATTTTCCTGTCCCCGGTTCTCCTGTTATAATTAAACGAGAAGTCTTTGACAAAGCAACTTTTACTTGAGTTAATCGTTCATCGGTTTTAATCAATGCTTTTTCATCTATAAAAAATTCTTCTGGAACTGCACCATATCCTAATTCTATTTTTGCTCTATTAATAAAATCTAAACAAGATATTTTTATTGCACTATTTTTTGAACGCTCCTGAATAACATAAGTCCAAAAACTATTGGCTACATCTTCGATATTTAATCTATCATTTGGATATATGCCAATACCGATATTTTCGATTTCATTGCATAATTCTTTTTCAAGTCCCTCAGTTAGCAAATATGACAGTTTTGGTAGATTTATTTGTATACTTAATGAATTAAGAAATTTCTTAAATTCGTCTCTATCTATTTGTGAAGATTTAGATTTAAGCGTTTTCCAAGAACTAATAACACCATTTTCTAATGGCCATAATTTATCAATATTAAATTTATAGCAAATTGCACCTGAAAATATTGCTTTTGTAACCTCATCCTTTTCAATTACGTCAAGTATTTTATCAGAATCTTTTGGTGTTTTCCATGATAATAAAACATAAAACTTACTATTTTCAGATTTTAACTCTTTCCATGATGCAAATAAATTCCACAATGCTAAATCATGCTTTTTTACAGTTGAAAAATCTTTTTTTTCAAGACAATGCTCATTTTCAGAATCACTATATTTTACTTGATAAAACGAAGTTTCATTTTTTCGATAAATAGTAATATCATCAAACTTATCTGGAACGTCTTGAGGTGTCTTTTTTTTATCAAATATAAATGTTGAATCAAGATTTCCAAGAGCGATTTCATGAGCAACAAAATACGCACTAAGAATATCTTGATACATATATCCTTTATGAGCCGCGTCTAATGACATTGTCCCTGCTCCACTTCCAATTTGATGCTTCTTTACAAAATCAATTTATCAATATTATTAAAAACATTGTGCAAATATTCAATATGAGAAACTTTCATTTACGATAAACAATATTCCAGCAGTATCCACAAAATTTGTTTTTTGTTTTCCGTCGGCAGTTTTTAACGAAAGGTGGGAAACAATTTGTTCACTTTCTTCACTCAGTTCTGAGTCCTGTTTTCACATTTTTTTTATATAATCTGTATGTGATAAAACCGTCGAACTTCTTAATATTATTTTCATCTACATACAAATCTGCAACTCCCCCGAATGTTTTTATTTTATAAGAAAATTATAACATACTTTTAGCGGATTTGCAGGGGGAAAACTTAGTTACTTTGTTGGTTATTTATAAACGCCTTGTACAATGCTTCCGCCATCATTTTCTTCATGAACTCGTATTTCTGCTTGTCTTCAAACCAAGACTGATACGCTTCCATATTTTCCATGTATGAGTTTTGGAGAGTGTCATCAAATGATTTTGGCATTATATTGTTCTCAAACATCTGCCGTCCGTTTGAGCGTGCCGACTGCATCAGCTTTTTGTCCTGCTTCATTGTGTTGTAGACATCTTCAAAAATTACGCGGTCGCGTTCTGTAAACTTTGCGCCAAATTCTTCGTTTATCTTTTTTATGACTTCGGAAAGCGGAGTCTTCTTTTCTTTTTCGCCGACATTGTTTTTTATCCGCTGCGGCTCAATAACGCCATTTTCTTTCTTTAACTCAACAGAACCTTCGAATGTTTTTTCAAGTTTATAATATTCAAGCTTAATCTTGCTTGTAATATCAATCATTGTCTCTTTGTCCTGCGGAACAAGTTTTTCAAGATACTTGCAGAAAAGATATTCGCGGTGCAGGTCTTTTGAAAACATTCTGATAATCTGAGTTATAAAATTGTACCATTTTACAAATGAACGCAGCAACTTCCTGAACTGGTATCTCTGTTCCTGATTAAGATTGTTGTAACCGTCAACAACTGGCTTCAACGCGTTTGTAATCATTGCCTGCCGGGAAGGATTCTTTTTTTCTTTTAGATAAATGTCCGTAACATTTTTAATATCTTCATCAGTGTAAATCTTATAATTGCGAAGCAGCTTCTGCGTCTGATAAATCAGGTTTTTGTTAAGCTCCTCTTTTAATTCCGTTGTCTGATAATATGGCTGGAACGCCTCAAGAATCTGTTCTTTTGTATTAACAAAGTCCAAAATAAAAGTGTCTTCTTTTCCGTCGCAAGTCCTGTTCAGGCGGCTAAGAGTCTGCACGGCCTTTACGTCGCGGAGCTTCTTGTCAACAATCATCGTATGAAGATAGCTTTCGCTGAATCCTGTCTGATATTTTTCCGCAACAATAAGAATGTTTCCTTCATTGTGGAACACCTGCTTCGTCTGCGCTTCTGAAACAGAATTTCCGTTATGGTCTTTGTTCATCGAGCTTTCTTTGTATTCCGTTTCGGCTGGATCTTCCGGGTCTTTTAGGCTTCCTGAAAACGCAATGAAGATTTCAAGATTTTTATATGCCTCATCTTTTTTTGCCTCATTTTCTATGTATCGTTTTATCTCATGAAAATAGCGGACAGCAGCCAGGCGGCTTGCGGTAACAACCATCATTTTTCCGCGTCCGTTTATTGCGTTGCGGGTTATGTCCATATATGTTTCAACAATAATCTGCGCTTTCTGCTGCAAGTTATGCGGATGCAGTTCTTCATAACGCTTGATAAGTTTTACACTCTTTGAGGCGAAAACCTGCGGATCATCCGGGGATTCCTGAAGAATCTTGTAGCAGTTTTTGTATGTCGTATAGTTTTCAAGGACATTCATTATAAAGCCTTCTTCAATTGCCTGCCTCATTGAATAGACATGGAACGGCTTATAGCTTCCGTCAGGCTGCTTCTGGCCGAACATTTCTAGCGTCTTGTTTTTAGGAGTTGCGGTAAAGGCAAAGAAACTTAAATTCTTATGGTTTCCATGAGCCGCCATTTCCCTTATAAGTTCGTCCTCGCTGTCATCCGACTTTTCCTCTGCATCAGCTTCTATTGCCTCCCATTCTTTTAGGGCATCGGTTTTGTCTGCAAGCGCAATTTTCAGTTTTTTTGCGCTGTCGCCTGTCTGACTTGAATGAGCCTCGTCAACAATAACAGCAAACTTTTTGCCTTCTGTTCCTTCCACCTGCTCATAAATTACAGGGAACTTCTGCAATGTTGTAATGATTATGCGCTTTCCGTCATTGATTGCATTTCTAAGCGCTTTTGATTTCCGCTCGCCGTCTACCTCAGTCTTGTCGTCAATAGCAATTACGCTTCCAAGCGTGTGGTCAAAGCCGGAAACAGTTTCCTGCAGCTGCTGATCCAAAACCTTGCGGTCTGTAATGATGATTACGGAATTGAACATAGGTCTGTCATTGCCATCAAAAAGAGAGGCGAGCCGATAGGCAATCCAGGCAATGCTGTTGCTCTTTCCGGAGCCTGCGCTGTGTTCAATCAGATAGTTTTTTCCGCTGCCGTTTTCCTTTACATCGGCAATAAGCTTACGCACAACGTCCAGCTGATGATAGCGCGGAAATATAATTTTCTTTACAAGCTTAGTTTCCTCTTTGCCCTTGCCATTTATAAAAGTTTCCTCGTGCCTGTCAAAATGAATGAACTTCTGGAAAATATCAAGGAATTTGTCTTTTTGAAAAACTTCTTTCCAGATATATGAAGTTACATAGTCACCGTCAGAAGTCTGCGGATTTCCCGCGCCTCCGTCAACTCCTGCTCCGTTTGAGCCCTGATTGAACGGCAGAAAATCGTCTTCTTTTGCCGGCTTTTTGGTCGCCATAAATGCATTGTACAAATCAACACAGAAGAAAACCAGAACACGGTGATTGAATTTAAAACAGCTTTCTTTTGCGTCGCGGTCGTTAATCCATTGGATTTTCGCATTGTCCGTGCTCTGTCCCGTAAGCTGATTCTTAAGCTCAATTGCAGCAAGCGGAATTCCATTCACGGCAAGCATAAGGTCAACAGAATTATTGTTTTCTGTGGAATAATGCCACTGGCGGATGCAATGGCAAACATTCTGCTCGTAGTGCTCAAGAGCAGTCTGGTTCAGCGCATTTTCAGGCTTAAAATAGCATACTTTGAATTCAATTCCCAAATGCTTAAATCCGTGACGCAGAACAGACAACATTCCGTCATTATTAACAGCGTCCTCAAAGCTCTGGTAAAACTTATGCTCCGTGTTGTCGGGATTCATCTTCTTAAAACGAGCCCAGGCTTTTGGCTGAGTGTCCTTAACGAATCCGATTAAAGTCGCAATATCAAGCGCGTAGCCGTCTGCATTTCCAGATCTGTATCCGGCATCAATGCATTTCATCCAGCCGCCTTCCTGTGAGATTAAGTATTTTTCAATGTCTGCTTCAAACTGTTTTTCTGTGTCTGGCATATTTTACACTCTCCTTTTTCCGGTTACGGCTTCAAAAATCAGGGATTTTTTGTATTCGGCAAGGTCTTGTATTAGCGACTGTTTTTCTGAAATCAGGGAATCGATTTGAGCGCATTTTGCGTCCAGGAATTTTACGATGGATTCCTGCTCGGAAAGCGGGGGAAATAATACTTTAAAATCTGAAAAAGATGTTAATGATATTTCCTTAAAAGTTGTTCCTGAACCAAGGACTTCAAAATATTCTGTTAAGCTAGACAAAAGATAATAAAAAAACTTAATACTTAAATTTATTTTTTTAACACAAGCTAAGCAGCCTTGATTTGTACACATTTCATTTCTATTTATACAAACTTTGCCAATTGGTGCTCTTTTTGAAAAAATAAGACTGTTTATTGGAATTAACTCTAAACTGCAATCTGAAAATCCATTCTCTGAAATATTACGTTTTCCGTTTTCAACATAAACATCTTCTGTTTTAAAATCTGCAGGAGTAACCCAATTGACATCTCCATCCCAATATTCAATTATATCGCTTTTGGGTGTTGTTCCAGAGAAAATCCGAAAGATTGTTTTTAATGCTCTTACTTCCCACGTTTCTGGAATCTCGCTAATCCATTCAATGCCGCTATTTTTCTTTTTGCAGCTTAAGTTTTTCCCTGTAACGGCCTCAAAAATAACGGACTGCTTCCAGGCCTTGTACTCTTCTATTGATTTTTTTGACTCCTCAATTATTGAATCAATTTGTGCGCATTTTTCGTCAAGAAAGTTCGCGATTCTTGTCTGCTCGGATTTTGAAGGAGGATATATTATTAATGTATTTAAAAAGTCCTCAATACTTAAATCCCATTGCCCTACACGAAGACCTGTCGATAATCTTTCAAATTCTTGGGCATACATCTTATTGCGAAGAAGATAATGAATATAATTTTTATCAATTTCATTATTTATAAATTCACAGACATAATATGCAGGGCTAACAATACCTTCATAATTTGAAACAGCAAGAGAACCTTGCCATGTTTTCATTTTATTGAGAACCAATTCTCCTTTTTGAACAAATTTATAAGATGATGTATCTTCTGATGTAACATTGTGATTATCATCACGAGAGTTCTTCGGAACTACACCCAAATCTCGATATAAAGAAAGCACTTCTGCATTTGGATGATTTTTTACAGTTTTATTATGTAATATCGTTTTTGCCTTGGATACAATCCACTCATCCGGGATTTTTCCAATCCAATCTATTCCGCTGTCTTTCAAATTTACGCTCCGTTTAATTTTTGTCTGAGTTCAGGCTAGAAATATCACCCGCTTACTTCTTCCCGACGTTCTCAATCTGCTTTATTGAATCCAAGAACGCCTTTTCCACATCGCTTAAAGTTTTCTGCTGGTATTTCCTGTATTCGGTTGTCGCTTTTTCAACGGCTTTGTCATGCGAAACAGAGCCGTTTCCTTGCAGAAGCTGCTCGCCGCTCATTGTAAGGATTCTGTCCAAGTGTTCCGCCCAGTCTTTCATTGTCATCGGTTGGCGGCGTTCCGCCTGACGCTCCGCAAAGTCCAAATATCCGCTTACAATCTGCCCCATTGCACGCAACTCTTTTTCGTCAAGATAATTCTTTGCCACAACGGCGTCTTTCAAGTGCGGGCGGTCGCCTTCAAAAGTCTTTAAGCCCATGAACTCTTTTTCCGCATCGGCGCGACTGTAGATGACTTCCGCGGCAGTCTGACCGTGAACCGCAAAGTGGATTTTATTTTGAACTTTCTTGAAAAACTCGATTGATGTGTCCGAGCGCGGATTATAGTCTATGCTCGTGGCGTAAATATCCAGAATCTGCCTGTAAAACACTTTTTCGGAAGCCCGGATGTCGCGGATTCTTGCCAAAAGCTCCGGCCAGTATTCGCCTCCGCCAAGCTGCTTTAAGCGGCTGTCGTCCAAAGCAAAGCCTTTTCTGATATATTCGTTCAGGCGTTTTGTCGCCCACTGGCGGAACTGTGTGCCGCGCAGAGATTTTACACGGTAGCCAACGGAAATTATCACATCAAGGTTGTAATAATTTGGCGCTTTCTGCTGAAATTCGGAATTTCCGAATTTCTTTACAGCAACAGCTTCTTTCAGTTCGCCTTCTTCAAAAATGTGCTTTATATGCTCATTTATTGTGGACTTCGCCTTTTCAAACATCCTGGACATCTGCTCCTGGGTAAGCCAGACGGTTTCATCCTCAAAAATAACTTCCACATTTATCGTTTCTTTGTCTGTCTTAAAAATAGCAATCTCTTTTTCCATAAATATCTACTTTTCTTTTATTCCTAAAATAGTCGTTTATATTTCTTAATTCTTATTTTTTCCAGTTATTGATTCCCAAATAATTTTCAAAGCATTAGATGTTAAAATTTTTCTTTTTACATTTTCTGTCAGGTAATTTGGATTTATCTTTTTCTTTGAATAATTCAAATAACTGTTGTTTGTCTTTTCCACAAGGAGTTTTGTAAAATACTGTTCCCAGCTGAAATAATCTTTGCTTTCAATATAGTTTTCCGGACTTTCCAAAATCTTTTTTACTTCATTGTCATTCAAAATATCAGATTGAAGAATAAGCCATTCAAAACTTTCTGGAGCAAAAAGAAAAAGATTTCTCTGTTTATTTAAAAGCTCACTTATAAGATTCATTTGGGAACCAAATGCGGCTCCGTCCGCTATTGCCAAAACCGCTTCATTCTTTACCTGTAAAAGTCTTTTAAATATGTTAGATTTTCCGTTTGCAGATTCGCAAATAATGTTTCCGCCGCAGACTGCATTAAAAAAGTCAAAGCCAGAATTTGAATCTTCTGTTATGATTTTTTCAATTCTGCAATCATTAAAATTATTATTTCCATAGATTCTATAAAACTCGTGATAAACCTGTTTTAAATCCACATATTTGCCGGATGTATGGATTCCATAAATTTCTTCAACACTATAAGGAAGATTGTCAAGACCTTCCCTTGTAACGATTACATAATAATTGCCGCTGTTTTTTACTGCCTTGGCAAAATCCGCACTTTCAACAAATCTGTTTCCTTCATCAATAAAAATAATGCTGTCATTTATCAATGAAAGATTTTCTTCCCAGTTGTTTCCTTCAAGAACACAGCACTTTTTTTTAGATGAAAGATTAATTCCGGAATCCGCTCCGTTTTGTTCAAACTCACGAATCATATCCACAAGCGTTGTCTTTCCTGTTGCGCTGTCTCCTTGAATAACCGTTATGTTCCGTTTTATTGTAAACTCATACTTTACTTTGTTGTTGGAAACTGAAATAAAAAAGTCACCTTTCATAACAAATCTCCTGCAACTTCCAAAAGTTCATTCATCGAATGGACAACTTTATTTTTATTCACAACATTAATTTCAAAACTTCCATCGCCAAAATCCATCAGATGCCGAAGATTTACAGTAACATCTTTTTCATTTCCGATTTTTAGAAGCCATGATGCGCAGTTGTTTCCGCAGTTTGAAGCATTGAAAACTTTATCTGAAACATGAGAAATCAAAATCAGAGTTTTTACACCACCAGAAAGAGAGGTTGGAGGAATTATTCCCAGCACAGGACTTTCAATTGCGCCATTTCCAAGAACTTTTGACTTGTCAATATCAAGAATCATCCGCTTTGTTTCTTTTTCTAAAAGCCAGTTTTCCTCATAGGAATTCTTAAAGAAAACACTCGTATTAAAAATCACATTATCAATTTTCCCGAATATTACGTTCAGCATTTATTCCTCCCCGAACAGCTTGCGAAGTTTTTCCATCAATGACTTTTCGTGCCACTCTATGCGGCTGGCGATTTCGTCCGCTTTTTCAAGCTGCTTGTAAACATAGAATGTTCTTGTAAATGGAATCTCATAGCCGACCTTTGTTTTTGATTTGTCTATCCAGGCGGCTTTATTATATGGAAGAACTTCACGCTCAAAATATTTGTCTATGTCTTCATCCAGCGGAACATTTTCATAGTCGCGCTTGTTGCTGTCTGCCAGAACTTTGCCCTTTTTGTCCTTTACAGTCTCTCCGTTCTCATCTAAAAGCGGACTTTCAACTGTAATCTTATTATAGCCCAAATCAACGCTGTCCAGAACTTTTGACTTGCAGATGATTTTATTTCCGTTTTCTGTTTTTTCTTCGTAGTCTTTATCAGAATATTCATCGTAGGCCCTTAAAATCAGGTTGCGGCAAGCCGCTGTCAAGTCAACGCGCTTGTTGCCGATATTCTTGCGGCGGCTTTCATAGCAGCTTGAAGCATCAATCAGCTGGACTTTTCCGAGCCGTTTTTCATCTTTGTTTTTTGTTACAATCCAGATGTATGTTGCAATCCCTGTGTTATAAAAAGAATCATTCGGAAGCTGAACAATCGCATCAAGCCAGTCGTTTTCTATTAGATAACGGCGGATTTCGCTTTGTCCGCTTCCGGCGTCTCCGCTGAAAAGGCTTGAGCCATTCTGAATGATTGCCATGCGTCCAGTTTCCTTTAGCTTTGCAACACCGTTAAGCATGAACAAAAGCTGCCCGTCGCTTTTTGGAGGAAGCCCTGCACCAAAGCGGCCTTTTGCACCAAGTTTGCTTTCTTTTTCAATGTCAGACGCCTCTTTTTTCCAGTCAATTCCAAAAGGCGGATTGCTTATAATGTAGTCGAATGTGTAGCCGGAGAATTTGTCGTCGTTCAAAGTGTCTCCGAACTGCATATTGTCCGGGTCGCCGCCGCGGATGAGCATATCTGCTTTTGCAATGCCGAATGTGAACGGATTGAATTCCTGCCCGAAGCTCGTTACAGCAGCATCATTGTCAAACTGCCTGAGCCGCTCTTCCATGCAGGTAAGCATCTGGCTTGTTCCCATGGTCATGTCGTAAACTGTCTTGTTTATTCCGTCAGAGCCAAAAGCATTCCTGTCGCCGCTTACAAGAAGGTCGCACATAGTGTAAATTATGTCGCGGCTGGTAAAATGCGCTCCGGCTTCCTCGTCGTAGCTTTCTGAAAACCTCTGGACAAGATTTTCAAAGATATAGCCCATGTCAATCGCGCTGATTTTTTCAGGATTCATGTCTGCTTTTGCAGAATTAAAATCGCTTATAACCTGATAAAGAACCTTGCCTTCTTTCATTGTCTTTATCTGGTCTTCAAACTTCATTCTGTGCAGAATGTCCTTTACATTGTCCGAAAATCCGTTTATGTAGTCTTCAAAGTTGTCTGCAATATTATCAGGATCGGCTACAAGAGTTTCAAAAGTAAACTTGCTTGTGTTATAAAACTGGTAACCGGAAGCTTTTGAAAGAAATCCGTCCTTTACTTCTAAAGTTTTTATTTTTTCATAAGTCTCAAGAACTTTCTTATGGGTCGGCAAAAGGCAGTCATGGAATCTTTTTATGATGCACATCGGCAAAATAACCAGCCCGTATTCATGAGGCTTGTAAAGTCCGACCAGTGTATTAGCAACGTTCCAAATCAAGGCAGCTTTTTCCTGAATATTGCCACCGACTTTATTTATCATCTGATCGCTTGTCAATTTTTTACTCCAGAATGTTTGTTTTCTTTTAATGTGTTGAGATTTTTCTATTATAGCACGATTTTAGCCTGTAAAACCAAACCAGATGAATAATTTTAATGCAGCCATAAGCAGAGAACTCTCTGTAAAAACACACCCAGTCTGTTGTACAAATATAGTAACTATATTTTAAAATAAAGTAACTAAATTTGGAAATATAGTTACTTTATTCGCTTAACTTAGTTACTTTATTTGATATGGGATTTTGAATTAAAAACTCAGGCTTGATTTATCAGTTTATTTCCATCAAATCTTCTTTCTTCCGAACTTGCAACGTACTTGAGTGGTCGCTATGTCCTGATTCATGTCTGGCCGCTTTCCTACAAGGAATTTTTGTATTTCAACTCTGAAAATGATTCTGCGACGGCATTCAGAAAATTCATTGAATTCGGAGGATTTCCGGGACTGAAGGACATGATGGAAAATCCTCTTCAAATCCGTTCGTATTTGGAAGGAATCTATTCGACAGTTCTTTTAAAAGACGTGATTGCACGCAACAGAATCCGCGACACTGCGGTTCTTGAAAAAATCATTCTTTACATCGCCGACAACACAGGGAACATTTTTTCCGCAAAACGGATTTCCGACTTCATGAAGTCCGGCGGTCGCTCGCTTTCCGTGGAGACAATCTACAACGACATAAAATATCTTGAGAATGCGCTCGTTCTGCACAAAGTTCCGCGATATGACGTGTGCGGCAAAAAAATCCTTGAGACGATGGAAAAATATTACCTTGCCGACCAGGGGCTGCTGACTTTCCTGCACGGCTTCAAGGACACATACATAAACGGCATTCTGGAAAACATCGTGTTCATCGAGCTTCTGCGGCGCGGCTGGAAGGTCTTTATCGGAAAAATCGGCGACATGGAGATTGACTTTGCGGCGGAAAAAAACGATGAAAAACTCTACATTCAGGTCGCATACCTAATCAGCTCGGAAGAAACGAAGGAAAGTGAACTCCGCCCGCTCAAATCGCTTCTGGCATTGGGCGACAACTTTCCAAAACTGATTCTTACAATGGACGAACTTCCGCCCTCAAACGAAAACGGAATTGTTAGGAAGAACATAAGGGAGTGGATTTTGGATATGTAAGTTTTCCAGACATCAATGATTAAAAACAATTCAGAAAATATTGCAATTTTTGATTTTTCACTATTTATTCCTTAAAATTAATCTGCTGTAAGTCTGTATTCAAAATCTTTTGGATTCATTTTTAATCCATCTTTTAGAAGCTTATTCTGTTGAGCATTCATTGACGGCAAGAAAGACATATAATTTGTAACTGCATTTTGAATGGCTGTCATACTTGCTTTATTTTTTATCCAATTCTGCGGAATAAATCCTTTATCACTTCCTGAAGTTTCTGCCTTTTGTTTTTCAGAATCATAAGCACTGTTGCAGCAATTTGCCACAATTGAAATAATTTGATCTGAAAGATTAGATTTTTCTGCCAATGCGACAGTTTCATATGGCAAAGGCACCTTTGAATTACCATTTAGTTTTGCAAAAATAGCAGAAACTGCAAATAAGAAATGATATGGTGCATAAGCTTTCATAGTAAGTATTTCTTCATTTATAGACAATGGATTTTCAACCGTCCAAACTGACATTATTTTTTGCATCCAAAATTCAAGTCCAAACAAATCTTCTGGTCTATAATCATGATTGAACAAGGTATCGAAGTACTTGTCAAAAATTTTTGTTTCGCCATAAGAAATATTTGGCCGCTGTGAATACCAAGCAATTAAGTATTTTCCTAACTGAGAAAGTTCAATACAGTATTTTTTATCTTTATCAGCTTTTATTGAGTCACCTCGTTTCGTTGCAAAATATCCATTAGGATATTTTTGCTCATAGGATTTCTTTAATTGAAGAACTCGTTTATCATTACTTCGTAAGTCCCTCGCTTTTACAGCACTCTGAGTATTAGTATATGTACTAATTGATTCTGCTCGATCATGCTGAGGAATTTCATAAAAACGGAATAGAATATAAGAATCATTTTGTTGCTTAACCGTTTCACTGCAACTCATAATTGTATTCAAGGACTGACACCCATTTACAACACTTAAACCATGCAATGAGAACTTGTCGTTTCCTAAATCTTCAATTTTATTACAAATTGCCGTAGCTCCATTATGAAAAAAGAAAAAATCAGAATGTTTGTCACTAAGAATTGTCTTTCTGATTTTTTTATTTACAGCATTGCTGATACCTAAACTCTGACGAACATTTTTCTGGAATAAAGTACCATCTTTAATTCCTGGTATATTTATACATTCTTTCAAAGGCAAAGCAGCAATAATAACCTTAGTATTACTTAAATCAGTAACTAAATACTTCCCAGATTCAAGTTGGATAGTATGATTAAGACTTGGATTATCCTGTTCCATTGCACGAATATAATTATTCAGAATACCTTCTTTATCTACAACCACAAATTCAGCTTCAAAATTGCTGTTTTCATCTTCTGATAACTGTTTTTGAAATTTGATAATATCATCATTTGCAGAATCAGAAAATGTTGATGTAGTTATAAGCTCAAAACAAATTGAATACCCGTCATTTTGTAAAGCGTTTGCAATTTCATTTAACTTCATCTGTAATTTATAATTTGCATTCTGCTGAAGAGAAGGAATATCATGAAGTTGTGACCAAGAAGAAATAACTTCGCGTACAGGTTCAGCATTTACTGTTTCACCTACATAGAATTTTCCTTGAATTATATATATTTTCTGTTCATCATCATCAATATAGACAGCATCTATTTGTTTATCATCTGCTCCATCTGTAATTGCATCTTTAGTTTGAAGTTGATCAAGTAAATGAATATTTCTCAAATACCAAGCAACAAATCTTTGTCCATCATTTGAAAGTAACCGTCAATTCTCATGTATTTTCCAAAAATAAATCTTTGAACTAAACTTCTACGCAAGGTGGAAGAAATTATGAGATCAAATTACAGTCGTGA
>ONHK01000034.1 GCA_900317625.1 uncultured Treponema sp. | reverse complement strand
TTTCAAAATTAGCAGAAGAAGCTCTTGAATATAGTTAATTAGAGGGCTGGAGAGCCCAAAAACTTAGTGTTGTAATTGACACTAATCATAGGAGAATTTTATGTTTTTTAGCAATCTGCGCAAGTTTTTCAATATCCGCAACATTCATCATGGGATTTGTAAGAGTTTCAACATAAATGGCTTTTGTTTCAGGCTGCAGCAATGATTCAATGTCATCCTGGCTACAGTTTGCGCGGGTAAATTTTATGCCATTTTTTGCAGAAACATGGTCAAACAGACGGATTGAACCGCCGTACAAATCTGAATCGATTACAAGATGGTCGCCCGGTTTAAAAATCTCAAACAAAAGCGTTATTGCCGCCATTCCGCTGGAAAGAGCAAAAGCATCTGTTCCGCCTTCCAGCTGTGCCACAACTTTTTCCAGCTGCGCCCTGGTCGGATTCTGAAGGCGCGAATAATCAAATCCGGTACTTTTTCCAACGGCTGGATGCGCATACGTAGCCGTCTGATAAATCGGAAAACTCACCGCACCGTAATGCAGAGTTTTACACGAAGATTCAGCGTCGGTTTCTATTTCTTCCTCAAGATGAAGACATTTTGTTTCAAAAGTGATTCCCATTATTGCCTCCAGATATTTACTCGCAATACAAGTTTTTAGTCTGATTTTTATTTTTTGTGAAAGAAATTGAATGAGCTACCAGAAAAAGCACGACAATTCGCTATGCGGAGCGTAACAAGGTATCGGACTGCGCGATTTTTACAAAATCGCTTGCCATCGCACCGAATAGCTCGGTTGTCGCTTACTTTTTCTTCCCGCTCATTCAATTTATTTCTTCAGAAGAAAACAGAATAAAACCTTCCTATTTTATTTCTGTAAATTCCTTTGTCTCAGGATTGTATGTGTAGCCTTCGGGGATTCCTTTCAAGTCCACATAGCCGCGCTTTATGAATGCGTCCACGTCTGTTGTCGGTTTTAGAACGCCCAGTTCCTTTAGCTCGTGGACTGCATTTACAAAAGTCTGCTTGCCTTTTTCATACGAAGATGTGTAGTTCAGCGTTTTCAGAATTTTCACGTTGTTTTCAACGGTTCCCGATGTAAAATTATTTTCAAGCTGAATGCGCGCGGCTTCTTCTGGAACTGCCTGAACATAAGCCGAAGCCTTTTGGATTGCGCGGATAAACGCTTTTACGCCCTCAGGATTTTTTTCAAGGAAATCTTCTGTAACAAAAATCTGGCAGCAGTATTCGTCCTTGAATTTCTCGTCTGTTCCTGTGTCAAGAATCTGCCTGAAGCCGAATTCGTTCTCAACTTTTGTTGCCATCGGCTCGTGAAGCGCAATCGCGTCAACCTGCTCATTTTTAAGTGCAAGACCAAGCGCACTCATTTCATACGTTGCAAATTCAACTTCTGAATCAGAAAGCGAAACTTTTATTCCGTACTCGCCGAGTTTTCTTTTTAAGTTGATTACAGATGAATCCGTAAGATTAAGGACACCGATTTTCTTTCCGCGCAAGTCCGCAGGGCTGTTGATTTCTGAATCTGAGCGGACAAAATATCTTGTGCATCCTGTGTGGACTCCTGTCGCAAATACGATTGGAAGTCCGTTTTCCATTGCCTGAAGATTGGATGCAATAAGCTCAAATCCGCCGTGGACTTTTCCTGCCCCGACAAGCTCAGCCGTTGTTCCGCTGAATCCGGACTGATGAAGAGTTTCAACTTTCTGTCCGATTGCCTCGAATTCCTTTTCAAAAAGTCCGTTCAGAACCGCAATATGAATCGGAATTGCACAAAGGCTTCCTGTTCTGTAGCCGATTACCGTTACAGGCGCTTCTTTTTTGCACGAAGCAAATCCCAACGCAAGCGAAGCCACAAGTGCGACTGATGATATAATAGAAGTAATTTTTTTCATTTTTGTCTCCTTTATAATGTAAATTCAAGTTCAGGAAGTTTTCCTGCGTAGTTCAATATTTCAAGAATCTGGTTTCTGTAGTTCACAAAAACGTCCTGCTTTCTTACGCGCGGCTGGCTAAGCTCAATCTTTATGATTCGCTCGACTTTTGCCGGGCGCGCCGTCATAACAACAACATAGTCGCTCATGTAGACCGCCTCGTCCACATCGTGGGTAACCATAATCATTGTCATGTTGTGCTCTTTTTTTATGCGCAAAATTTCGTCCTGCATTGTCATTCTTGTGAATGCGTCCAATGCTCCGAGCGGCTCGTCCAAAAGAAGAATTTTAGGATGACCGACAAGAGCGCGCGCAAGGCTTGCCCGCTGGTTCATTCCGCCTGAAATCTGGTGCGGAAACGAATTTTCAAAGCCTTTCAAGCCGACAAGACTGATAAATTCATCAACAGAATTTTTACTCGCCTTGAAAATTTTGCGTGCCTTTAGCCCGAAGCTGATATTCTCGCGGATTGTGAGCCACGGAAAAAGATTCGCCTGCTGGAACGCAAATCCTCTGTCGCTTCCAGGTTTTGAGACTGGTTTTCCGTCCACAAGGATTTTTCCGTCTGTAAGAGTTTCCAGACCTGCAATGCAGCGGAGCAAGGTTGTTTTTCCGCAGCCGGAAGGTCCGATCAAGGTTACAAAACTTCCTGCCGGGATTTCAAAATCAACGCCGCCAAGAGCCGTTACAGATTCCTTTGCGGAATTAAAAATTTTTGTCGCATTCTGAATTTTTACTTCGCCTTCCATAGAATCTCCTATTTTACAAGCCCTTTCTGCCATCTCAATGTCTTGTCTTTTGCCAAAAACAAAAGTTTCAGAATCATCGAACAGAAAACGGCAATCAGAATCAGGCCGGCATAAACGCCTTTGAATTCCGCAAGCTCTTTTTCCATATTGATGAACCAGCCAATTCCGGCTTTTGCCCCGAACATTTCCGCCGTCATAAGAGCGATGAACGATGAGCAGATTCCAAAAAACAAGCCCTGAAAAATATTCGGAAGCGCGGCAGGAATCGCAATCCTGAAAACCTGATAGAATTTTCCGGCACCCAATGTTTTTCCAACCTCAAAATATGCGTTAGGAACATTCTGGATTCCTGAGCTTGTTAAAAGCAGAACCGGAAACCACACTGAAAGCGCGATTATAAAAACGCTTGCTCCGAAAGTTCCCGGAAAAACCACCAGAGAAATCGGAATCCACGCGGTCGCTGGAATCGGACCGATAATTTTGACAAAAGGATTTACCCAATAGTTGAATCTTTTTGAAAATCCAAGACCGACTCCTGTAAGAAACCCCGCCAGCACGCCAAAGAAAATTCCTGTAAACAAAAGTTTTATTGAATGAAAGACGCATTTTAGAATCAAAGCGCGCGATTCCACAAAAACAGACAGAATGCTGTCGAAACTTGGAAAAAGCATTACAGGAAGAACTGCCGTTTTTGCGGTAAGAATATTCAAGGCTGAAAGAAGAATGAATCCTGCGGCGATGACCGGACCGTTTTTCTGAAGAAAATTTCTTGCGTTCTGCCAGAAAAACGAAGCTGCAAAAGCCACAAGCAGAACCGCGGCAAAAATCAACAGCAGATTTTCGTAATAAGGATGCAAAGCCGCTGGATGACGGCGGTTATCTTTTATGAACACTTGCAGAGCCAATGCAAAAACAGCACCGGCAAGCGGCAGAATTCTTTTTATTAAATTTTTCATAAGCCTTTTCCTCCACGGGTTAGGGATTGAAGTGGTGCCGCAGGCAAACCGCAAAGCGGGTCGGAGCGAAAGCGTAGCCACGCAAAGCCCGGCAGCTGTCCAAGAATATCTGCGGTGATTGAGGTTCCCGAAATCACCGCAAAATAGCGCAATGGTCATTTCGACAAGCTCAATGCCCTCGATAAACAGAATTATTAGACAGCCGCAACCCCCAAATTATTTGTACATATTTGTGGAAAGATATTTGAACGCATTGTCCGCAAGAATCACAACTATGTTTTTTCCTTGAGTTTCAGGGCGTTTTGCAATCTGAGTGGCTGTCCAAAGCGCAGCACCGGCCGACTGTCCGACAAAAAATCCTTCCTGTGCAACGAGTTTCCGTCCGGTTTCGTAGGCATCCTCGGCAACAACGTCAAAACATTCGTCGTAGACTGTGTTAAAACTTTTGAAAAGCGGCGGATAATTTTCATCCGGTACACCGTCAAAATTCAGCACGCCGTCAATCGTGTTGCGCTCCGGGAACGCAGGATTCTTTTTTGACTGTTCCGCAGGCTGCGCGCCGATAATCTTTACATTTGGATTTTTTTCGCGGAAAAACTTTGCAAGCCCGGAAAGTGTTCCGCCAGTTCCAACAAGCTGAACAACGTAGTCAACTTTTCCGCCGGTCGCCTCCCAGATTTCAGGACCGGTTGTCTTTACGTGCGCAAGGGAATTATTTATATCCGAACACTGGTTCAGATAATACCAGCCGTTCTTCTTTGCAAAATCCTTAAAAACCCGGTCAAGGCCAGACATTGAAAGTCCGTTCTTTAAAAGTTCCGGAAATCCTGGAACATCTGTAACCTCAAGAAGTGTTGCGCCTAGAGCTTTTAGAATCTGAGTTCGTTCGGCAGAAACTCCCGGCTGGATTACAATCACGAGCTTGTAGCCCTTTGCGTTTGCAAAAGTCGCCTCGCCGATTCCTGTGTTTCCGCTGGTGTAGTCAAGAAGTGTCATTCCCGGCTTGATGTCGCCGCGTTTTTCAGCCTCCTCGATTATGTTCAGGGCGGCGCGGTCTTTTACGCTTCCAGACGGATTGAAATATTCAAACTTTCCAAGAATGTTTCCTTTTGCGCCTACAAGTTTTTCGTAGCGGTGAAGCCGCACAAGCGGAGTGTCGCCGACAAGTTCTGTGATTGAATCGTAAAGTTTTGCCATTTTCCTAAGTCTCCTATTTAAAGAAATCGTATTCCACGGTTTCTATCAGTTTTTCATTGTTCTGTGCCGCAGCAAGTGAAAGCAGTGTCCATGCGTTTCCGGCTGTTCCGATGTAAAGCCCTGTGTAGCTGTGAACGTCCGTCGGAATTGTTCGCCACCAAGCTCCGCTCCATCTTCTTGCGTTTTTCTGGTGATAGATGTCGCCGTCCGCATCTTCCACAAATGACTGTCCCACAACTGTTTTTGCAGTGCGTTCCGCGTATTCAAGGAATTCTTTTTCGCCGGTAAGTTTGTAGACTGAAACAAAATGTTCCAGAATTCCTGGAGTTCCGCAGCATAAAGCCTGGCTCTGCCAGTAACCGCGGCTGAAATTTTCCGGCGCGCCTGCCTTTATGATTCCGCGGCTGAGTTTTAAAACCCAGTCAAAATATTCTTTTTCGCCTGTGATGTCGTAAAGCGCGTGGAACAAAAGCGAAGTTCCGGCAGGTCCGTGGCACTGGCTCAAATAATAAAATTCTGTTGAAGGGCCGCGCTCAAGGCTGTCAAGATAAGGCACAAGAACTGCATTTTCGTCGCCAACCGCAATCCCCTGAATGTACTTTGCAGCCTCTTTTGCCGCGTTCAGGAATTTTTCTTCTTTTGTAAGATTGTAGATAAGCGTAAAAATAAAGCCCACGCCGCTAGTTCCGTGCGCAAGGTTTACCCAGAAAACGTCCTTTGGAAAATCGATTATCGTAAGGTCAACAACATTCCAGAAAGTTCCGCCGTTAGGAGCCGGTTTTCCTTTTGTAAGAAGATAATTTCCGAATTTTCTTGCCGCGTCCACATATTTTTCATCTTTTGTAACGCGGTAAAGCTCCGCAAAATAAGGAATGTAGCTTCCGTCTCCGCAGTAGTCCAGCTGCTCGCTCCAGTGAATTCCTTCTTCTGTAGTTTTTGCAACGGAAATTACATCGTCCGCAACTTTTCTTGCAAAATCTATGTAATTTTCATCTTTTGTGATTTCGTAAAGTTTCAGGATAAAATAAGCTTGTCCAGTAGTGCCGTTGCTAAAGCCCGCAATCCAGCCCGGCATATTTTTTACGTGAACCAGCTTGTCTTCCGTTGCCTTAAGTTTTAGAACACGCTCGTAAAAAGACACGCCCTCGTAAGTGCTGATGATTTCCTTTGCCGCGGATTTTGCCTCGTCCAAGTATTCAATATTTTTTGTAACCTGATAAAGCCGAAGATAAAAAAGAGCAACTCCAGCCGAGCCGCCGTAAATCGATTTTGGAGTAAGCATCGGATAGTCATCAAAATTTTCCTTTGAATCAGGACTTTGAAGCCAAAGTTTTCCCGTTCTGCCGATTTTTCCAGTTGTCTTAATCCAGTTTGCAGTCTGTTCCGCAAATTTAACGTAATCCTGCGATGTATAATTTTTGAAAAGAATATTTTCTGACATAAAAAGCTCCTGTATTTTTATCTTTGTGGCTTGCATCGATGATGCTCGAGTGTTTACGCTGGCGATTGAACCTGTCGAAATCACAAAACAGCCACAGAATAAATTTTTTTGAGAATTTGAATTTTGATTTTATTGATTTCGCTGAAATTAGAAAATTTTCAGCCTAAGCGAAAAGACAACAGCAGCACATGACTCCGTTTCTAAAGTTTTCGCGAATTAATTTTTCAAAATAAGATTTCATCATGTCCTCCTGTTTACATATTTTCCTACTGATTTAGTAGATTATAAATATATTATTGCATATTTTACCTACTAAATCAATAGGTTTTAGAAGATTTTTTTAAGAAAATTTAGGGGAATTAGATGAGTATTATTTTAAGATTTTTCCTAATATTTTTTCCGCCATAGAATACGCTTCTGAAAATCCTGTTCGCGATAATTCATCCGCAGAATCTAAAAGAGCTTTTTTGACACCCTTATGCAACTCATCATAAATTTTCATTGATATTTTAGAACCAAGCCCACATTTTTTAGCCTCTTTTTCAAAATCATTCCTTGTAATCTGGTTTATATTCTGCCTGCCGTTTATACTTACTGACATTTCCTCTGTGCAATTTTCATAAATCCTTGTGCAAATAACATCGTAGAATGGCGCAAGACGAATCGAAGATAAATCTTTACTATAAACTAAAGAACTGTTTTTTAAATGATTATCTGTATTGCCAATTATACAATTAAAAACGGCTCGTCGCCACAACTTAAGAATATCATCAATCGGATTTGAAGAATATTTCTGAAGCAAATCGAACATTCTTTTTAAGTAACCCTCACCTATTTTTTCATATTTATCAGCTGATTTTATTCCTAAGCCTGTACAAAATCTTCCTGATGCAGACGATAAGGCATTTTCAAACCGTCAATCATTCTTGAATCATTATCAAAACTGCGGTCAAAACGTCTGCTTGCAAAAAGAACATTGTCATCATTTAATATTCCGTTTTGTGCCCTAAGAATAAAACTTTCCGGTATTTCTATTCCCAATTTATGAGCCGCAAGAAGACATAGCTGTTCATTTAATACAATGTTTTTATAGCGAACATGGCTTTGTTTCACAATATGAGTGCTTTGCAAGTTCCCGAAGGATAGATATATAGTCATCAGGAGAAGCATGAATACTTTCTGCAACACACTGACGTGTAAATCCTTCTGGCAAAAGTCCGTCAAAAAAAGTTTTAGTTGCATCAGAATCAAAATCCTTTTTTGACAATGGCAGACTTAATGAAATGGCTCTTGCCCCAAGTGATGAAACATAAGATTCATCATAAGAAAAAACTGCATCCTTAAAACTGTTTCCAGTAATACGACCTGCCTGAACAAAACGCCCATCAATTTCTATCTGTACATTAAGATTCAATCTGCTCATCTATTTCCTTGCCTCTACATTCAGATTCAGCCCTAAAAGATTCATAAGATGCAGTGTTTTTCCAATTTCGCAGGTTGCCTTTCCATTTTCAAGATCGGACAAAAAACTCATGCTAAAGCCAGTTATTTCAGAAATATACTTCTGCGTGTATGACAATTCTTTACGACGATTCCGTATTGTCTGACCTAATACAACAGAATCATTTACCTGCATAGAATCTCCTATAAAAAAGTCGAACGGCTAAATTCTGTATTCGCAAAGAAAATATATGCGTTCGGCTTTATTTTTCATCTTTTATGATAATATAGCCGAATGGCGTTGTCAATCAACTGTAGCACAGACCATAAACAAGCCAACTGCACGTGTGCCACGGAAAACCTTAACAACAGATCAGATTCTGGATCTTGTTGCATCACATAACCAGGGCATTGACCGCTATCAGGTTGGTCACGCCATGGAACTGCTGAAGAAAGAAATTCTTGAGCAGGCAAAACTGGAATTTGCAGTAGACATAATGGAAATCTGCAAACTTTACATAGCCCCAATTTCTGCAATAAAATCATTAAAACCAGAAGCCGAAACAGTAACAGGCTTTGAGGCAAGATTCACTCCAAACGAAGAATTAAGAGAATCATTAAAAGACATTACAGCCTCAGTTTCTGCGGTAATAGATTCATCCCCTCAAATTACGCAGATAGAAAATCCAAAAAACGGTTCTACAGATGGAAAACTAAAAGCCACATTCAGCGCACGGCTAAAAGGCAAAAAACTGAAAGTGGGCGGAGAGAACAGCGGAATCTATTTCCTTCCTGTCCTTGAAGATAAAACTCCAGATATGACCGAAGAAAAGTGGATAAAAGTTCCGGACGACTTTATTACAACAAACAGCCCGAAAACATTGGAATTCTACATTCCGCGCACGCTGGAAACAGGAAAAAGCTACTTTATAGCAATCCGGACATCCATCCGCGGAACAACCACGCTAAAAACCCCTGTTACAGGAATCAGCATCATTGCTATAACAATAGAAGAATAGCGTAATAGATATTTTTCTCCCCTCCCCTCTGAGGAAACTTAAGGGGGGGGAGGAGGAAAGTATGTATGAACAGCTATAATTCATCTAAAGAAAGTAATTTTTGAAATTTTCTTGTAATTTATCATCAAGATGATTCTTGTCGTAAATCCTGCGGAATTCTTTTGCATTTGACATTTTTTGTTCAAGCGAACAAGAAACAAAGTTATTCATTTTAGCTGCAAAATCTTCTGCAGAAACAACCAAATTGGTCAATCCGCTGATTTCAGGAATTCCTTCAAAAGCAACATCTGTTCCGATTACAGGAGTTCCTGTCGTGAAACTGTCCAGAACTTTTACTTTTACACCAGCACCAGTGAACAGCGGAACAATAACAGCAGAACTTTGAACTATACGAGCATAACTGTCTTCTACAAACCCAAGATAATTTATTTTATTTTGTTTTAAATATATTTCCTGATTTTCCTTGCTGAGTCCGCCACCCATCACAAAAAGAGAATTTTTTATATTATCATTTAACAACGGAAAAACATTTTTTATAAACCAGACAAGTCCATCAAGATTTTCTTTTCGCGACCAAAGTCCAAAAAACAAAAATGATTTTTTATCTTCAATTGCAGAAGGAAAAGAAAAATCGTGCAGATATTCGTTTGTATATTCCGCTTTTATTCCATACTCATGCAAAACAATCTCTGAATCTTTTTTGGATGGAACAAAAACATATTCCACGCTATTTAAGATTTTCCTTTCCGTTCCTTTTATCCATGAACGAAAAAATTTTCCTTTTCTTGAAAATTTCTGCGCCATAATATCATGGCAACGTACAATTTTACACGGATGTTTAATATAAAGACTATAAAGAGCAACCTGTGTAAAATCAAAATACAGAACATCATATTTTGGCGCGATTTCTTTTAGATATTTAAGAATACGTGGATTAATCCGTTTTGTAAAAAGAGGAAAAATAAATGGATGAAAAAAAATATTTCTTGCCGACGGATGAAATTCTTTTATATTCTGAATCTTATCAAAAGAAACACATTCGTGTTCTGGATATGAAAAATAAACCACATCCACAGAAAATCGTTTTGACAAATGTTCAATGCAATTTTTGCTAAAAGCCTGTCCGCCACTTCTGTTGTTCGGCGGAAAAGCTGTTATGTAGAGAATGGTCATATATTCACCTTACTTTCTTCTTTATTTTTAAAGCTTCCATAATATGAACGTAAGCCATCTATATGTTCCAAAAGGTTTTCATTTATGTGCATTCCAAGCGAATCAAGAATAAAATCAATGCCCTCTGTTCTTGCAAGTTTTGCTGCAGGGACAAAATCACTATCACCAGAAATCAAAACAATTTGATCAACAAGTTTTTTATATGCAAAAGTCGCAATATCAAGACCTATTTTCATATCAACACCTTTCTGCCGCATATTAAGCACTAAATCTTTTTCTGAAAGTTCTTCAATAGACAATGTTTTTCGACAAATCTTTTTTACAGTATCCGCAGAAAAGACATAGTTCATTTCATCATCTGCGAAAAATCCCATTCGTAATGCAACCTTTCTTCGTTGTTTCAATGAAGACAAAAATGAATTCATCCAGTTATAAGAAGCAGTTTTCGCAAAATCAAAATTTTTTTGGGTAATAGGATTATAAATAGTCTTTTTTACAGGTTCACAGTCATAATAAAAAATTCTATATAATTCTGAATAATCATAAATTTTCTTGTTTTCAACTTTTTTATAGCTATCTCTATCTTTTAAATGAAAATGACAGTATTTTATAAGTTCATCTGCTCTTGATTCAGGTGTTTTTTCTCCCCAAAGATGATTTGCAACTTTTCTGTAAAAACCACCATCAACAAGAATCGCTGTCTTTTTCATATTCACTCCTAATTAAAATAAAAAAGACCGTGTAATCTGGAGACATCCCTTATCTTGGGAGCTCTGTTCATTACCGGTCTGTTCAACCATAGGACAAATTCCTATGCATTCTTAATATAACATACAGACCTAGTTTTAGTCAATAAAAATATTATCTTCTCTTAATTTTCCAAAATATGTAATTTTTCCCCTTGCTTGTTTTCTCCATTTTATTTTGTATGAAAGTTTGAATGCCAATGTTTCACCAAAAAGCATTTTTTTTGCTTCATTTGTATCGAATTTTTTGTTCATAGAATGAAAAAGCCAACCAAAATCAATATTATTGACAGGAATGGAATCTATATCATTTCTTACTTCTTTAAATTCTGTGTATGCAATATAGATAAAATAATCGATTAAAAGGTAATCTATAAAAACAGAATTATTTTTTTCATATTCAAGTAAAATGTCCCGTAAAAAACAAAACAGCAGATGATTATTTCTATTTGCTCCCAAAAATGAACTAGTCCATCGGCATTTTGAAATACATACATTTTTTCTATCTTTTGGTTCCGGTTGTTTTGCAGCAGAAAATAAATTATATTCAAAATAAGATTCAGGAAGTTTTTTGGTTATAAAAAATGTAGAATCAATCCACATTCCGCCGTAAGTAGATAAAAGCATAAATCTTAAAATATCAGAAAAATGAGTTCTAGAAAGACTTCCGCTTGCTACTTTTTCAAAAATTTGTTCTGGAATATCTACAAAATCAGAAATATTTTTTTCTGTTACAACAATTACTTTATGCCCATTAGAATTAATTCTTATACTTGCAATGCATTTTTTTACAAGTATAGGAGCATTTTCTTCCCCCTGAAGCCAGCAAACCCAAATTGGAAGTTTTTCAAATTTAACTTTTTGTTCAACGGACATTGGCTTTTTGTAATTTTCTATAAATTCATAATAATTTTTATAAATCCATTTTAAGACAATTTTATCTTTGAATTTAAATAAAAAAACTGAAATTGGCATAATTCTTAATTTATTAAATACCTTAGCCCAAAATGCCATCGTATCGGTTATTTTCCGTAATGCTCTTGCAGTCATCTTTTATCCTCTTTTATAAAATAATGTTCTTCAGCATTGATATTCTTTCTTTCAATGAAAATCTAAAATCAAACATCCTAAAGATTGAATAAACAAAAAATAAAATTCGAATAAATGAATACAAGAATTTCGTGTAATACTTTCTAGAATAAATAAAAAGACTGTGTTCAAAAAACTCAATTTTTTTGCTTTTTATTTTTGTACTTTTAGATTCAAGATGAGCTATTCTTGGAGTATCGACAATATCACAATAAATACCTCTCATAGCTGCTCTTCTACACAAATCTTCATCTTCAAAAAACATAAAGAAATTTTCATCAAAACCTGAAAGTACAAAAAAATTATTTGCAGAAATAAATAAATCAGCTCCAATAATAAACTGAATATCATCATTATTAATTTTATTATTAGAACCGTTTATTTCTTTTTTCTTTAACAGATGTATTTTGGTCAAAATAGGATAGGTTTGTACCACGGTTCTAAAAATTGCTTTAAAAAAAGGAGTAAATCGTTCATAACTATGGACAGGTGTTCCTATCTCATTTACAAGAATACAACCCAAAATTTTATTTTTTTCATCTACCGCCCTATCAAAAAATTCCTTTACTGCATTATTCAGCAAAATCGTATCGCTGTTCAAAAAAAGCAGATATTTTCCTTTTGCAATCTTTGCTGCTATATTGTTCGCTTTTCCAAATCCAAGATTGACATTATTTTCGATTAAAACAACTTGCGGAAAATCTGATTTTATCATTTCAATAGAGCCATCAGTGCTTCCATTGTCAGATACAATCACTTCAAAATCAATGTTCTTTGTCTTTTCAAAAATTGAAGCAAGACAATTTTTAGTAAGTTCTTTTGTATTGTAATTTACAATGATTACAGAAACATTCATAAATACTCCTATGATTAGTGTCAATTACAACACTAAGTTTTTGGGCTCTCCAGCCCTCTAATTAACTATATTCAAGAGCTTCTTCTGCTAATTTTGAAATCCT
>ONHK01000036.1 GCA_900317625.1 uncultured Treponema sp. | reverse complement strand
GATGAAATAGAAAAGAAATCTCAGAGTCTGGATTATATTACTATCGACTTTGAAACTGCAAATCAATATGGAAACAGTGCTATTTCAGTTGGCCTTGTGCGTTATGTTGATGGCAAAGAAGTTGATAGTATGTATGAGTTAATCTGTCCCCCAACTAATTTTTTTGTTGAGGAATGGATAAATGAAATACACCACATTCGATATGAAGATGTAAAGGACAAACCAAAGTTCCCGGAAATTTGGGATACAAAGGTTGTTCCGTTTATTGAAAAAAATCCAGGTATTCCGTTGGTTGCTCATAATGCAAAATTTGATATGGGCGTTATCTGGGATGCCTGCAGTTTTTATCATCATAAAATTCCACATTATGAGTATTTTTGTTCACTTCAAATTTCAAAAAAAGTCTGGCCTGAATTTGAAAAACATGCACTTACATTTCTTGGAGAAAAATTCAGCATAAAGTATCTTGCACATGAAGCACTGGAAGATGCAAAAACCTGCGGGCTTGTTGTAAAACTTGCAGCAGAAAAAGTAAAAGCCGGAAGTGTAGAAGAGCTTCTTAAAAAATGTGGCTTAAAAATGGAGATGTTATAGAAAATGGAATTGATGAAATCGTCTTCGCATAAATCCCTTCTTGATCCAAGAACTAAAATATTGCTTCTTGCTTTTGTTTCAGTTTTCGTACTTGGAAACGCAGGAGGAGATGCCGCGGCAGAGTTCCGGGTTGCACTGAATTATCTGCCCCTTCTCCTGCTGCTTCTCTGCGGTAAATGGAAACCAGTTCTCTTTTCTGTAATTTTTTATACACTTGCATACGCCTTTTCAATGTTAGTTATGCCTCACTGTAAAGGCCTGTTGAACTTTTTGATTCTTGCTATGTGCGGAATTGTTCTGCGCTTTATGCCGGGAATTCTCACCGGAATGTTTGTTGTTTCAACAACAACGGTAAGTGAGTTTATTGCTGCAATGGAAAAACTTCATATTTCTCAGAAAATCACAATTCCGCTTGCTGTTATGTTCCGCTTTTTCCCGACAGTTGTAGAAGAGTCTAACAGCATCAGCAAGGCAATGGCCATGCGCGACATAAAGTTCGGTGGCAAAAAAGCTCTGAAAATGATTGAATACCGTCTGATTCCAATGATGACCTGCTCTGTAAAAATTGGTCAGGAACTTTCGGCAGCCTCGCTTACCCGAGGACTAGGCGGCCCTGACAAGCGTACAAATATCTGTAAAATCGGCTTTGGCTGCTGTGATATTCTGACTTTTATCTGTCTTGGTGGTGGACTTGCTTTTGTTATTTTACGCGCCATAGGAATTTTATAATGATTCAATTTATGTATGCTTTTTTAGCAGCAGTTTTTTATGCAATCAATATTCCCTGTTCAAAACTTCTGCTTACAAAAATTCCAGCTGCTTCTATGGCTGGCTTTTTGTATCTGGGAGCAGGAATTGGCATTGGAATTATTTATCTCTTTCAAATAAAAAACAAGGACAAATCAAAAAGTCTTTCAAAAGCTGACCTGCCATATACAATCGCCATGATAATCCTTGATATTGCTGCACCAATTTTTCTGATGCAGGGAGTAAAAACAGGATCTTCTTCGAGTGCCTCTCTACTTGGCAATTTTGAAATTGTTGCGACTACGATTATTGCTCTGGCCATCTTTAAAGAAAGAGTAAGTTTCAGACTTTGGATTTCGATAATTTTAATTACACTTGCAAGCATAATTCTTTCTTTTGAAAATATATCTTCTCTACAACAAGGATTATTTAATTTTTCTACCGGTTCACTTTTCGTTCTTGGAGCCACTCTTTGCTGGGGACTTGAAAATAACTGCACAAGACGGCTCTCAGAAAAAAGCACTTATCAGATTGTTACGGTAAAGGGTCTTGCCAGTGGAAGCGGAGCACTTATTGTTGCCGCTCTTCTTGGTGATTTTAATTCCGCAAATACAAACAGGATTTTTGATAGCCGATACATTCCTTTAGTTCTCCTGCTTGGATTCGTAGCCTATGGTCTTAGTATTTTTACCTATGTCCGTGCGCAAAAGTTTCTTGGGGCAGCGAAGACGAGCGCCTTTTATGCAGTAAATCCTTTTGTGGGTGCTTTATTATCTTTCATTTTGCTTGGTGAAAAATTATCTGCTCAGTATTTTATTGCTCTGACAATCATGATTGCTGGAATTGTTTTTTTGATTTTTGATACTTTATCTCATGCTCACTGCCATCAGCACGAACATGTTTTTACTCACACGCATGACGGCACAACTCATACTCATAGAATAATCCATAGCCATGAACATACACATTTAATCTGGAATAAAAATCACTGGCATTTTCATAGTAAAAAAGATTTAGAAAAGGAATCAAAACATGGTTGAATTAAAAAATATAAATTTTGAATATAATTCCGGGGATGGACTTGAAAGAGGCAGTGCCGGAGGAGTTGATGAAAAGATTTCTAACGGAAGTCTTCGAGGTGTAAATCTTTCTGTTAATAAAGGGGAATTTCTTCTTCTTACAGGCGGCTCTGGTTGTGGAAAGACTACAATCCTCCGTCTCATAAACGGTCTTATCCCAAACTTTTTTGAAGGCCGTCTGGAAGGTTCCGTTACTGTAGATGGATTTGATGTTAGTCATGCCGAACTTTATGATACAGCCAAAACCGTCAGTACAGTTTTCCAGAATCCACGTTCCCAGTTTTTTAACGTTGATACTACAAGTGAGCTTGCCTTTGCTTGTGAAAATCAGGGGATG